>DDPE01000028.1 GCA_002342035.1 Asticcacaulis sp. UBA2476
GTCGCCTTGAATTCAAGGCGCACCTAGACGCGCCGTTTCCCAAGACTATCCGCAGGAGTACGCGCGTGTCCCGACTGTTTGGCGCCTATGTGATTTTGAGCTGGAGCGCAGCCGAAGGTAAAAAGACCGGCGAATCCTCGGTATGGATCGGCGTCATGAAACGCGACGTGCGTTTTCGCCTGTCCTATGAGGCCCACAATCCGGCCACCCGTCAGGCGGCCATTGAACTGCTCAAGACCATTCTGGCTGACCTGCATAAGCGCGGCGACCGGATTTTCTTAGGTGTCGATTTCGGCTTAGGCTTGCCGCGCGGCACGTCTGAGCGCCTGAAACTGGAGGGCACGCCCTGGCAGGCGATCTGGAAATTTCTGGCGCAAAACATTGTCGATAAGGCCGACAACACCAACAACCGCTTTGCCGTTGCCGCCAAGATCAACCGCCTGATGACGGATGAAGCTTACCCGTTCTGGGGCGCGCCGAAATCAGCCGCGCAACGGTGGCTGTCGACACTTAAGCCCGACTCATTTGGCGATTTCCCTGAGTACCGCCTGACCGAGGTCGCGACCCACGCCTTGAAACCCAAGACCCTGCACGCCAAAAGCCAGTGGCAAATGCATGGCGCGGGCACCGGCGGCGGCCAGACCTTCCTTGGGGTTCCTGCCCTTAAAGCGCTGGTGGAAAGCTTGGGCGACAGCGCGAAATTGTGGCCGCTGGAGACCGGCTTTAGCAAACTGAGCGAGAGCGATCTTGACGGCGTATCGACCGTCATTGCCGAGGTCTACCCGCCCCTGTTCAAGGGTGAGGCGGAACCGGCTGAAGTCAAGGACGCCACCGCCACGCGCCTGACCGCGCAGGCTATTGCCGAGGTTGATGATAAGGGCGATCTGGGGTCTTGGTTTGCGGCTCCGGCGGACTTAAGCGAGGCCGATCAGGCCATCGCCGCCACCGAAGAAGGCTGGATGTTCGGGCTGATCAAGGTTTAATTCAGGTTCAGACCGCTGGCAGGGCGACCTGCCGGTGGTCCAGCCATATAAACCGCCCGACCAGAAAACTGCCGGACATCAGGCTGGCAATAATGACGGCATAGATCAGGCCCGGCACGCCTAAGCCCATAACTTGCGAAAAAAGATAACCCAGCGGTAGCATGACCGCACCATAGGATATGTAGTGCAGTACCGTCGGCGTAACCACGTCACGCCGCGCCCGCAGGGCCTGCGCCGCCACGACCTGAACCCCATCGGGGATGAAGAACCCGCACGCCAGCAGCAGACAGACCTGAACGCCCGCAATCAGGGCCGGATCAGACGTGTACCCCCGCGCCATAGCCCCTGAGAACAGTAAAACGCCGACGACGACCAGCACCATGAATGCGCCCGCCGCGGTAAAGCTGACGCGGCCCATACGGCGGATAGCGTCCCGGTCGCGCGCGCCGAAAGCCCGCCCCACCAATACCGAACAGCCGACCGCCAGTCCCATGGGCACCATGAACACCAGTGACGCGAAGTTGAGCACTATGGCCCACTGGGCGACGGCGACTTCGGATATGCGACCGGCGAAAAAGGTCATGCCCGCAAAGGCTGAGACTTCGATGAAGTATGACGCGCCCGCCGCATAGCCGACATGGCGCTGTTCCTTAGCCGCCGCCGGATCGGGGGCGTGTTTGCGTAAGATGCCATAGTCGCGGGCCTGCGGCAGACGCAAAACATAGATCAGCATCAGAACCATGATGAATATGCGCGCGATAAAGGTCGAGACCGCCGCCCCCATCGCGCCGTCAAAAGCCTCAAGCCCGGCAACCTGTCCCGGCACCAGCAGGATCAGCAGCGCCACATTGAGCACGTTGCCTGCCATGTTCATGTACATGGTCTGGCGCGTCTTGCCCAAGGCCTCCAAAAATTCCGAACAGCCGATGGAAACCATGTAAAACGGCATCGAAATGGCAAACAAAATCAGCGGATTGCGAGCACCTTCTGCCAGAGATTGCGTGACCGTATGATCGAGCAGATATGGCCCGGCCAGCAGCAGCAGGATCATCGATCCCAGCCCCAGCGCCAGTGCATAGCTCATCCCACGCTGAAAGACAGCACCTATGCGGCCGGTTTCGCCCGCGCCCAGATAGTGGGATGTCTTGACCTGCAACCCGACCAAAAGCCCAATCGAGGTCACCAGAAATATGCTGGTCGGCGCCCAGGCCATCGAATGGTAACCCAGCTCCTTAGAGGAATAATGGCCAACAATCACCGTATCGGCCAACCCCATCAGCATGATCGACAGGCGCGAAATCACCACCGGCCACGCCAGGGTGTAAAGCTCAGTGAAGGCCGCTTTATAGGAATGGAAGATTGGTGTCGGCAGAAACGGTTTCATGCCGCGCTCATAGCCGAGTTTGGCAGCAAGTAAAAGTCAGGAAGCAGGGGCCAAGGCCCCTGCACCCAAAATTTAAGGCACATCCAGATTTGATCCGGTTAACCGTTGAACGTAATGGGTCAAGGGGGCTAGCCCCCTTGCTTAGGCAGCCTTAGAGGCTTTTTGCTTGAGGCTGTGCATACGCTCGGCCACCAGGAACGACAGTTCCAGCGCCTGATCAGCATTGAGACGCGGATCGCAGTGCGTGTGGTAGCGGTCGCCCAAATCTTCTTCCGACAGTGCAAAAGCACCACCGGTACACTCGGTGACGTTCTGACCCGTCATTTCCAGATGCAGACCGCCGGGGTGAACGCCCTCAGCCGCCGCCACGTCAATGAAGGAGCGGACTTCCGACAGGATGCGATCAAACGGACGGGTCTTATAGCCATTATTGGCCTTCACGACATTGCCGTGCATCGGGTCAATCGACCAGACCACCGGCACACCGTGAGCTTTCGTGGCTGCCATCAGGCGCGGCAGACGATCGCCGACCTTATCCGAACCAAAGCGGCCAATCAGGGTCAGACGGCCCGGAATGGCTTCGGGGTTGAGCGCATCGATCAAACGCTTAAGATCATCAGGTTCCATCGTCGGGCCGCATTTGACACCGATCGGGTTTTTGATGCCCTTCATGTAGTGGACGTGAGCACCGTCCAACTGACGGGTGCGCTCACCGATCCACAGCATATGGGCCGAGGTATCGTACCAGTCGCCGGAGGTCGAATCCACCCGCGTCATCGCCTGCTCATAGTTCAGCAACAGCGCTTCATGCGAGGTGAAGAAATCAACCTGACGGATTTCCTGCGCCTTTTCCGACGTGATACCAATAGCCGACATGAACGACAGGGTTTCACTGATCTTGTCGGCCAGTTCGCGGTAACGCTCACCCTGCGGAGACCCCGAAACAAAGCCAAGCGTCCACTTGTGAATATTGTAGAGGTCAGCATAGCCGCCCGTTGCAAAGGCACGCAGCAGGTTGAGGGTCGCTGACGACTGATGGTATGCCTTTAACAATCTTTGTGGATCGGGCAGACGGGCTTCGGGGGTAAATTCCATGCCATTGATGTTGTCGCCACGGTAAGACGGCAAGGTCACACCGCCGATGGTTTCAATCGACGACGAGCGCGGCTTACCAAACTGACCGGCGATACGCCCAAGCTTAACTACCGGCTTGCCGCCGGCAAAGGTCAGCACGACCGCCATCTGCAGGATCAACCGGAAAGTGTCGCGGATATTATCAGCGGAAAATTCCTTAAAGCTTTCGGCGCAATCGCCCCCTTGCAGCAGGAAGGCCTCACCGGCCGCGACCTTACCCAGATGCGACGTTAGCCTGCGTGCCTCACCGGCAAACACCAACGGCGGCAGGGTGCTGAGTTCAGCTTCAACCGCCGACAGAGCCGCCTGATCCGGGTAATCGTCCGGAATGTGAAGGGCGGGATGCGACCGCCAGCTTTGGGGAGACCAGTTCTTTACCATATCCAACACTTTCATGAAAATGCGCCCCTCGCGGCGAACCTTTTCATTTGTATTACGCTTAAAGAAAAAATATCCGGCGTCATGCCGGATGTTGTGTGAGAATTGCCGTATCCGTCTTTATGTATAACATCCGAACTTTAGCGAAGCAAATGTTCAGTAAAGTCAAATGTTTATAGTTTATTTTGATACATTATCACCTGTAACGACGCTTTTTGCGCCATCAGGGCAATAAATACCGACATAGCCGCCAGCGCCAGAAACCATTCCTGCCACAGGCCAAAGCTTAGAAAAGCAAAGACAAAAAACGCCGTCATCGTGGCCAGCATATAGGGCTTAGGGTCGGTCCATAACAGGTGGTCAGGGCTGATTATTTGCGCATCGGGCGCCTTACCCACACGGCGGATGCTGACCAGCCACAGAACCGCGACCAGTACCAGCCCGACATAGCCTAGTTCAAGTGCTGCCTGAACCGGCATATTATGGGGGTGCAGCGGAATGTGCGGGCTAAACATCCGGCTGGTGTCAAAGCCCCAGCCCATCAGCGGCTTTTCAAACAGTCGGTTGGCGGCATATTCCCAGATTTCAACCCGCGCCAGCCACGACGGTGGCAAATTACCTTTTAATACGATGAGCCAGCCCTGCTCATGGGCAAACTTAATCAGCAATGGAAAGCCCAAAATCAAACCATAGACCGTAATAGCGATGTACTTTTCGATGCCGACAGCGCGCAGGGTTGACCACCGGCGGGTGATGAAAAACACAATGGCTGAGGCTATCAGCGCCAGGGTCGGCGCATTGGCTCCGGTAAAAAACGGGGCAATCGCCACCGAGGCCGTCAATAAAATGCGCGGTAGATTGGCACCCGTCTGGTTGAAATAGAGCATCATCGGCCAGTAAATCATCATCAGGCCATAGCTCATCAGCGATATCTTGACGACCGCCAGATCAGGCCGGATCGGCATGCCCAAGGCTTCGGCCAGCGCCATATAAACCCGCGCCTGCGTTAGCGCTTCAAACAGGGCAAGGCCCGCCAGAAACAACGCCCCCCATGTGAACCCCTTCATCAGACTTTGAGCATCCGGCAGGGACAGGCGAAACCCGGCAATCACCACTGGCACATAACAGACGGCCTGCAAACACGCCTTAAGCCAGACCAGCTTTTCATAGGTTTCATAGTCCGAAAAGTCGGCCCCTTCAGGCACGGACGCACGGTATAATATCCACATCAGGGCCAGACCCAAGGCGATCACCGGCCCATGGATCACCCCGGCATGCCGCCACATCCCGATACACAGCAATCCCGCAAAGGTCGCCGGCAGGATATAGCCCAAAGGCGACGCAAAGGTGAATAACAGAAATAGCGCCAACATCCCGCCGAGCACAATGCGCATATAAAGGCTGGCTTTCAGGCCCGTCACGGCTGCCGCCGGTGCGACCGCCTCTGCGCTTGGCTGGCGCAGTTCCATATCAATGGGGGTCAGGGCCTGTAACTTCATCCGGTCAGACCCGTTTGTCCTTTAAGGTCACAAATTCCTCCGCAGCCGTTGGATGCACCGCGCAGGTCGCATCCCACTGCGCCTTGGTCAGGCGCGCCTTGACAGCAATACCGGCCATCTGAATGATTTCGGCAGAATCGACGCCGACCATGTGGCACCCTAACACCACATCTGAACCCTGCTCAACGATCAGTTTCATCAGGACACGGGTTTCCCCGCCAATGAAGGTCGTTTTCATCGCTCTGAAACGGGTGGTGTAGACGTCGAATTTGATACCCGCCTCAATGGCCTGCTGCTCACTTAAGCCGACCGTGCCGATCTGGGGCTGGGAAAATACCGCGGTCGGGATATTTTCGTAATCATAGGTGGTCGGATTATTTTTGAAGGCTGTCTCGACGAAGGCCACTGCCTCTCGGATCGCCACCGGCGTCAGGTTCATGCGGTTAGTGACATCCCCCACCGCCCAGATATGATCGACGCAGGTGCGCGAATAGTCATCGACCTTGATGGCACCATGCAGTTCGATCTCGCACCCGGCCATCTCTAGATTTAGCCCTTCGGTCTTGGGCTTGCGACCGGACGCATAGAGCACCTGATCCGCCATCAGTTCTATGCCAGTATTCAGATGCACACGAATGCGATCTGGTGTTTTCTCAAGCTTTACCGGATCGGCGCGAGTCAGAATTTTGATACCGCGCGCCTGCATTTCCATCGCCAGATGATCGCGCACCTCATCATCAAAGCCGCGCAGAATTTGCTCGCCGCGATAGACCAGGGTGACATCTACGCCAAGGCCGTTCAGCACGCCGGCAAATTCAACCGAAATATAGCCTCCACCGACAATGACCACCGATTTGGGCATTTCGGCAAGATTGAACACTTCGTTGGACGAAATCGCATATTCCTGAACGCCCTCAATATGGCGCGGCAGGAATGGCCAGCCACCGACGGCGATCAGAATGGTTTTCGCCGTCACCTCATAGGGGGCAGAGCCGTCACTGGGGGTCAGGGTCAGGGTATGCGGGTCTTTGAAGGCGGCATGGGCGGCGATAATTTCGACACCGTTGCGCGTAAGGTTTCCGGCGTAGGCCTGCGACAAGCGGGTCAGTTCTTTTTCATTAGACGCTTTGAAGGCGTTCCAATCGAAGGTCGCCTCACCAATGTCCCAACCAAACCCGCGCGCATATTTAAGTTGCTCCGGCACTTCTGAGGCGTAGACCATGAATTTTTTGGGCACACAGCCGCGCAGGACGCAGGTTCCGCCCGGACGGTCTTCTTCGGCAATCGCCACCTTAAGGCCCAGATTGGCCGACAGGCGGGCGGCGCGGACACCACCGGAGCCTGCGCCGATCACAAATAAATCATAGTCGTAAGTCATTTTTTTCTCACAAAAGTGCGCACGCCCGGCGAACCTACCGACTGAGCCAGCGCCTCATCAATCTGCCAGCCATTGGCACGCAGCCAGTCGATCGCGTCACCAAAACCGCGCTCAGACGCGCTTAGGGCAATCTCCCCTTCACCGGAAAACAGCATGATGCTGCGTAAATGCACCGCGTCTTTGGCAGTGAAAAATGCTTTCAGAAACGTCTTTTCAAGCAGTTTCGGGGCCTTGGCGGTGTCGTGCATCAGCACGCATTTCTCCAGCCCGCCTTTCGAGACATGAAAGCGCGCCTGTTTGCCCTCAAACACCGTCAGATCGCCGTCACAGACGATTTTGTATTTCGAGAACAAAGACAAGACTTTCTCCTAAAATGCGCATTCCAAAAAGTGTATTCGGTTTTTGGACAAAAATGCGCAACAAATTATGGTTCCAAGACCTTCACGCCATCATCAGTCCCCAGCAGCGCAAATTCGGCCAGATCAAGGAACAAGCCGTGATCGACCACGCCGGTCGTGGCTTTCAACGCGGCAGCAAGGCCTGTAGGGTCAGAAATCTGCCCACAGGAGACGTCAAAAATAAGGTTCGCCCCGTCAGTTATAAAGGGCTGTCCGTCTTTTTTACGTAATGTCGGCACTTTCTGGATCTCAAATTCCGCCAGCACATCACAAATCCGGTTGACCGTGCCCTTATAGGCAAAGGGTTCAACCTCGATCGGCAGGGCAAACGCGCCCAGGGTTTTGACGTGCTTGGCAGCATCGGCGATGACGATACAGGTCCTGGCCTGCTCCCAGATCAGCTTTTCGCGCAGGAGCGCTCCACCGCCGCCCTTGATCAGCGCCAGACCCGGCCCGATCTCGTCGGCCCCATCGACACACAGATCCAGCGACCCGACATCGTTGATATCAAGAATAGTCAGGCCAAGTGATGTCGCCAAATTGGTCGTCTGCACTGATGTCGAGACCAGCGTCAACTTCATACCGGCCTTGACCTTATCGGCAATCGCCTTGACGAAATGAGCCGCAGTAGAGCCCGTGCCCAAACCCACCTTCATGCCGTCCTTGACGTATTCTATGGCGGCGAGACCCGATTGTTCTTTTTGCGTTTCGGCTGACATGCGTTCCTACTTTTTGCTGGCTTTTTCAGCGGATTTGACGGCTCGAAAATTGGCGGCCCAGCCCGGTTTTTCAGACTGACGCGAGCGGGCAAAGGCCAGTGCATCGGCACTGACGTCTTCGGTGATCACCGATCCTGACCCGATCAGAGCGCCCGCTCCAATGGCCACAGGGGCGACCAGCGACGAATTGGAACCGATAAACGCGCCGTCACCAATGATGGTCTTATGTTTGAAGAAACCATCATAATTACAAAAAATCGTGCCTGCCCCAATATTGACCTTGGCGCCAACCGCACCATCGCCCAGATAGGCGAGATGGTTAGCCTTGGCTCCGTCGCCGACGGTGACGTTTTTGACCTCAACGAAGTTGCCGATATGCACGTCCTTGCCCAGCACGGCCCCCGGCCGCAAACGCGCATAGGGCCCAATCAGAGCCCCCTCACCCACGACCGCCCCTTCGAGGTGACTAAAGGCGCGAATGACCGCGCCGCTCCCGACCGTCACACCCTCACCAAAGATGACATTCGGTTCAATCGTCCCCCCCGGAGCAATCTTAGTATCCCATGAAAACCAGACCGTATCGGGTGCGGTCATGGTCACGCCATCGCGCAGAAACGCCTGCCGCGTCCGGGTCTGCCAAACGGCCTCCATCATCGCCAGTTCGCCCTGAGCATTGACGCCGCCGACATCCTGCTCGGACGCAAACGTCACCTGCGGCATCAGATCGCGCTTGCGGGCCAGCGCTACCACATCGGTCAGGTAATACTCGCCCTTGGCGTTGTCATTGGTGACCTCAGCCAGCAGCGAAAACAGTAACTCACGATCGCAGGCCAGCACGCCCGAATTGCAGGCGGTTATGGACAACTGCTCCTTATTGGCCTCCTTGGCTTCGACGATGGCGTATAGATTATGGTTTTGAGAGATCACCAACCGCCCATAGGCACCGGGATCGGCCGCCTCAAAACCCAGCACAACCATCTCAGTAGTTTGGGCCATTTCAAACACCGGCATAAGTACCTCAGCCGACATCAGCGGGCAGTCGGCATAGGTGACAATGACTTGCCCGTCGAAATCAGCCAGCGCATCCCGCGCTGCGAGAACGGCATGGCCGGTACCCAAAGGCGGATCCTGAATGACCACATTTTGATCGCCAACCCGCGCACGGGCGGCTACGCCTACCGTCGGGCTGTGGTTACCGACCACCACAACCACGCGGTCACAGCCCAGATCAAAAGCCGCATCAATGGCGCGGTCCAGCATGGTACGTCCGCCAACCTTATGTAAAACCTTGGGCAGAGGCGATTTCATGCGCGTCCCCTGACCCGCCGCCAAAATCACCGCAGCCCGTTTGATGGTGGAATCTAAGCTCATATCGCGACTCATCTGTTGCAGCCTTACCGGATTTAGCTCAAAGCAGGACTAAACGCTATTACCTCACGAGTCATTATATGCCTGCCCTGCCCGATTTGCGCGATTATTGTCTGGCCTTCGATCTGGACGGAACCCTGGTCGATACCGCCCCGGATATCATAGGCACCTTGAATGATATCCTGAAAGAACATGGAGCGGAGCCGTTCCCACACAGCGCTGCCCGCGCACTGGTCGGTAAGGGCGCGCGCTCATTGATACAGCGGGGTTTTGCCGCGGCGGGCCTGTCGCTGACGCCAGAACAGGAAGACGCGATGGTGCCGCATTTTCTGGCGCTTTACCGCGAACGCATCGACCATGAAAGCCAGCCGTTTGAAGGCGTTTTCGAGGCGCTGGACATACTTCGCACGGCGGGTGCGCATCTGGCGGTCTGCACCAATAAGCCCTATGATCTATCAGTGCTGCTGTTGACGCGTCTTGGGATGATTGAGCATTTCAAAACCGTGGTCGGTGCCGACAGCGTGGCTAACAAGAAACCCGATCCGGAACACCTTAAGGCCTGCACCGATTTTGTGGGCTTAAACCTTATCCAATCCATGCTGATCGGGGATTCAGAGACCGATTTTCTAACCGCCCGCAATGCTGGCGTGCCGTCGATCCTGGTCAGCTTTGGCTATAACGACACGCCGGTGGCAGATCTTAAGCCCGACCGGCTTATCCACCATTTCCGCGAACTGCCTGACGCGGTCGCCGCCTGCCTGACATAAAAGACTTGTCACCGGCGTTTTGAGCGGTTAAAGCACCGCTCCTCGCAATTGGTTCGGACTCGTAGCTCAGCGGGAGAGCATTCGCTTCACACGCGAAGGGTCACAGGTTCAATCCCTGTCGGGTCCACCATTTCCTCATTTTCTCCGAAAATTCAGAAATTCTTTTTTTCTGGCGCTCAGGGCCAAGGGCCCTTGGCGGCG
>DDPE01000046.1 GCA_002342035.1 Asticcacaulis sp. UBA2476
AACAAGGGAAGTTCTGTTTTGAATTACTCTGCGGCGGCAACCGGCATCAGGGCATCCTGCTGCGCCTTCAGTTCCTCAGCCTTACGTTCTACGAGTTCAACGATATGTTCGATCATATCAACATTGGCTAATTTATGATCAGGCTTACCGGCCATATAGACCATACCAGCCCCCGCCCCGCCGCCGGTAAAGCCGACATCGGTAAACAGCGCCTCACCCGGCCCGTTGACGACGCACCCGATGATCGACAACGACATAGGCGTTGAGATGTGCGCCAACCGTTCTTCGAGTTTGGCGACCGTATCAATGACATTGAAACCCTGCCGCGCGCACGACGGGCAGGCGATGATATTGATACCGCGGTGACGCAGGCCCAGGCTTTTCAGGATATCAAAGCCGACCTTGATTTCTTCTACCGGATCGGCGGCCAGCGAGACGCGGATGGTATCGCCAATACCTGCCCACAGGAGATTGCCCAAGCCGATCGATGACTTGATCGTGCCGGTGCGCAGCGGCCCCGCCTCAGTCACCCCGATATGCAGCGGGCAGTCAATGGCATCCGCCAAGGCCTGATAGGCCGCCACGGTCAGGAACACATCCGACGCCTTGACCGAAATCTTGAACTCATGGAAATCGTGGTCGCGCAGGATATTGGCATGGAACAAAGCGCTTTCGACCATGGCTTCGGGGCATGGCTCGCCGTAGCGTTCCAGCAGTTCTTTCTCCAGCGATCCGGCATTGACGCCGATACGCATGGAGCAGCCATAGTCCTTGGCCGCCTGCACCACTTCACGCACCCGGTCGGCAGAACCGATATTGCCGGGATTGATCCTCAGGCACGCCGCCCCGGCCTTAGCGGCCTCGATGGCGCGCTTATAATGGAAATGGATATCCGCCACGATGGGGATAGCGGTGTTGTCGACAATCGTCTTAAGCGCCTGCGTTGATTCCACGTCGGGGCACGACACCCGCACAATATCGGCACCCGCTTCTTCCAGGGCCGCGATCTGACGCAGGGTCGCTTGCGCATCCGAGGTCAGGGTATTGGTCATGGACTGCACCGTGATCGGGGCGTCGCCACCGACTTCAACCGAACCGACCCGGATTTTACGGCTTTTGCGGCGCTCGATCATGCGCCACGGACGAACATGTTGGTGAGAACTCATAGACCACCTCTGAAACCTGCCCCCTACTTAAGGCTTTTCGCCCCGCAATAAAAGGGGGCTGAGGCTTAATAAGGTATGGTCTGATCTGCCGGTTGTTGCGCCGGTGGAGCCTGTACGGGCTGGGCGGGCTGATAGGGGATCGGCTCGGTCGGCATCGGTCGCGCCCTTGGCTTTTCGATCTTGGGCCGCGGGGGGGCTACCGGACGGGCCTCAGCCTGCTGGGCGTCCATCAGCTTGGCCGTCTGCTGCGCGCGGGCATTGATACGGGCGGTGGGCGTACTGGTGCCCTCCAGCCCACCGGCATATTCGCCGTCGTAATAGACTTCAAACGCAGTGGCATCCGAGACATCGACCAGCATCGGCACCGCCGTGGCATTGGGAACGCGATAAGATTCCCCGGCCCCTAACTGACGGGCAAAATAGACCTGACCTTCGTTAGATCGCAGTACCAGATTGACTGAGCGTCTGGCTTGAATAATCACGCTGGATTGCTCTGGCGGGGCGCCAAACACTGCGCCCTTGGGGTTGAAAGCTTTGCGCATCTGAAGACTGTCCGAAGGCGATGCGGCTCCCGTTCCGTTGCGGGCCTTTTCGGCCTCAATCTCGGCAAAACCGACCTCCAGCCCCGGCGTGACATAGGGCACCGGAACATCCTGATCCATGGGCGGCGCACCAGGCTTAGACACATAGACCACGCCGTCGCGCACGATCGGCACGCCCTGAGACCAGCCCTGCGTGGTCACGGTCGGCGTCTCGTCACGGGCCTTGAAAAGCTCCGGCTGGCGCTGCAATACATTCCAGATAATGACGGCCCCGACCACAACGATAGCCCCGGCAACATAGCGCCCGTACGATGGCTGCACCTCGTCCATCGCCGCCCCAATCGGTGCGCGCAAGGTCGGGGCCGGGTCGGCCAGATCGCGCTTGAGCAAATCGGCCATGGTTTCTTCGTCAAGCCTCAGCGCCTTGGCATAGGCCTTGACATAGCCGATGGCAAACGGCCGCGCAGGCATCAGATCCAGCGCGCCGGTTTCAAACGCTTCAAGATAGCTGCGCCGGACGCGGGTAATGTCGGCCACATGATCCAACGTCAGGTTAGACGCTTCGCGCGCTGAGCGCAGGATGTCCCCCAGCACCACCCCGTAATGCGGGTCGGCATGGGCACTTATGTTCAAGTCAGAGGCCAGCGGCTCCCCCGCCAGCGTATCGGCACGCGCGGCGGCTTCGACCTCATCATAGTCGTTTAACTGATTTTGGCCCTGATCGTGCGTCATGACGACCGAAGGCTCACGGCCAAGCGGCGAGAGATCATGGTCTGCCGAACCTACGGCACCCTGATCGAAACTGCCCGCTTTCAAAGACCGCGCTTTCATCTTCCGATACTCCCGTCAGATCAGCTCTTACTGTCAATAGATCATGCCCACAACGGCAACCGTACAGGGCGTGCATTACGCTCGCCGATGCCGGACTGAAACACAGCCCGTTTTGAGAATCAATACAACCGCGCCGACGATGCCATGATTGTGCCTGATTGATACAGGTTTTTTGGCATTGGCGGCATTTAGTGTAAAGGCTTCAAGTTGCACGCCACCCATAGCCCACATTTGTGACAATCGGGTGCGTACCCTTTGCGTACAGGCACTCAGCGCCAAGCCTGTGCATAACAGCCATTGCCGACCGGTGAAACTCAGCTTAAAGACAATCAAAAGCCTTATAAACGGAGTTCTACCCAATGCCTGCAGCCTTTGATGACTTATGGATCGGTCAGGTCGCCTCTATCGGTGCTGGCGTCATCAGTCAGGAGGATCTTGCGGCGTTCTGTAAGACCTACGCGCCGACCTGGGACACTAAGGACGGCATACCTGACGCCCTGATCTTTACGCTGTGGTCGCGGCTTGAAACCGAAGCCTCGCAGGGCTGGCCGCAAACCAAGCGACTGGCGGTCGATGCCTTGCGCTGGTCACGCAATCCACCACCGGGGGAACTGCTGCGCGGACGCCTGACCGTGATGGGTAAGGACGCGGTCGGCGACACCAAGGGCGTGGTCATTGCCCAGCACGACTTGCTGGATGAGGCCGGACGGCTGGTGTTTTCGTGCCTGACGCGTTCGGTGTTTCAGCGCCTGCCGGTGGCCAAGCCGCCGCTGGATTAAATCGGATAAAAGTCCTTCGCGTCGCTCAGTGTACTTTTATCCGCATCAGTAGTGAAAAAATCCCCTCCCAAAATGCTTTAAGGGGCGGCCTCGCGGGGATTTTTACTTTTATACCTCCCCAACTTGTTGGGGAGGGGGACCATCAAGTTCGCTTGTGAACGTAGATGGTGGTGGGGGCCCTTAAACGCTTAAAGCGCTCTTAGTTGTGGCTCGGCCTCATTCAGCGACTGTTCGATGATGTCGATGATCCGGTCGATTTCCTCATGAGTGATGATCAGAGGCGGGCACATGACGATGCTGTCGCGGATACCGCGCACCATCAAACCGTTCTTGATGCACAGGTCGCGCACCAACGGCCCCGCCGTGCCCTCAGCGCCGTTAAAGCGCTTATTGGTGCCTTTTTCAGCAACGATCTCGACCGCCCCGATCAGGCCGAGCGAGCGAGCTTCGCCGACCAATGGATGGTCGTTCAAACGCGCCAACGCCTTGACCAGATAAGGGCCGGTGTCGTTACGGGTGCGCTCAACCAGACCCTCGCGTTCGATAATCTCGATATTGGCTAAAGCCACGGCGGCGGCTGCCGGATGACCGGAATAGGTATAGCCGTGGACGAAATCTCCACCGGTTTTCAGCACGTCGACGATCTTTGACGACACCCCGACCGCCGAAATGGGCAAATAGCCCGACGACAACCCCTTGGCCATCGCAATCACATCCGGTTTGATGCCATAATGCTGATGGCCGAACCATTGGCCCAATCGGCCAAAGCCACAGATGACCTCATCGCAGATCAGCAAAATACCGTACTTGCGGCACAGTGCTTCAACCTTGGGCCAGTAGCCTTCCGGCGGAATAATCACCCCGCCTGCCCCTTGCACCGGCTCACCGATAAAGGCCGCAACCTTGTCAGGCCCCACGGCCAGAATACGGGCTTCGATATCATCAACGCAGGCCTGCGCGAACGCCGCCGGGTCTTGCCCGAAGCCTTCGTTAAACGCATAGGGCTGGCGGACATGCTCAATGCCCGGCACCATCGGCCCCCCTTGCGCGTGCATGAAAGTCATGCCGCCGAGAGACATTCCGGCCACCGTCGAGCCATGATAGGCATTGCGACGGCTGATGATGATATTGCGCTCAGGCTCGCCTTTGAGTTGCCAGTAATAGCGCACCAGCCGCAGCACCGTGTCATTGGCCTCAGACCCGGACGAATTGAAAAACACATGCTGAAGGTCAGGATTGCCGACCGACATTTTCTCCGCGATCTTGGTCGCCAGCCGGACCGGCGGCGGTGTCACGGTCTTAAAAAACGTGTTGTAATAGGGCAGTTCCAGCATCTGCTCATAGGCCGCGCGCGCCAGTTCATCGCGGCCGTAACCGACATTGACGCACCATAGCCCTGCCATGCCATCCAGCAGGCTATGGCCTTCGCCGTCATAGATGGTGGAACCTTCGGCGCGAGTGATAATGCGCGATCCGCCGATATCTTCCAGCAGCTTATAGTCCGCCTGCGCCGGCAGGTGATGCGCCAGATCAAGGCGTTTCAGTTCGGCAATATCATAGTTTTTAAGCGGCCGGTTCATGGATTTACTCCGTCTTTTAAGCTCAAGCGCCGCATGGCTCCTCGCAACAAGCTCGGACGGCCAGTCGGCCTTGCCGGTCGCTGTCGCGCCCGGAAGAAATCAGGTTGCACAGGTCTGCCAGAAATTTACGCCCGCGCCAATAAAATTGTGATCACAATTTTATTGAGTATGATGCCGTGGTCGCCTAAGCCATGTGCGTGCGGAAATATTGCTAACGCCTTTGGTCTCGATGGTACCCGCATCGAGCAATTCCTGAAGGCTGTAAAGCAGCACCAGGTCATTTGCTTGAAAAACACCATCGTTGCGCAACATGTCGGACATAACATTCCCGACGACGCGACGCGCCTGCACCCATCGAAAGTTAATGTGACTCATAAGTTCATTATCAAAATAATCGAGCGCGGCGGAAATCAGACCTTCAGAGGTTACAACCCGCATCGGGGCATTCTCCTCACGCAGCCTTTCCCATAGACTCAACCACGTGTGCAGTTCCTCTTTAGTCGCGGGCCGGGCCTGATCCCAAAAGGCTTCTGATACAAACTCACTTTCCCTGACCAAGGATACACACCCGACTCGTGCCCTTCGCCCCGAAGGGGTCGTCACATAGCTATCGCTCAGATCGACAAATTCAAACGATTGGTCGCCGTTTCGGCGCAGCCATTCCAGAAAATTACAATATTCCCTGGGTTGACGGCGTGAAAACCAAACGACCCGACGACCATCGAACTTCAGTGCTCTTTCCCAAAAGCCTTTGATCTGGTCATCCCAGTCTTCATCCGCATAGCCCCACGCAGCCTCAACATAAGCTCTACGCAATTCTGCGTCAGCAGGGGGGCCAAATGACCAGTCATCATCTAAACCAATAACCTCTTCATGCTTGCCCACAGTTTGCAGGGCTCGGCGCAAATCAACGGTCGCCGATAAACTGAACACGATATGCAATGTGCGGCGATCGACCATTAAACTACCAACTCACCGCGGGCCGCCTGACCTAGCCATTGGAAAAAGGCCTGCCGGTCGGGATAGTCCGCGGGCCGCCATTCAGGGTGCCACTGCACGGCCACGACCTGCGATCCGCCGAGGTTGGCGCTGAACGCCTCAACAATCCCATCGGGGGCTACGGCCTCCATCGTCAGGCCATCGGCCAGCCGCGCCACGCCCTGAAAATGGACGGAGTTGACCCAGAGGTTGCCGCCTAACTGTTCCTCAAAAAAACCGCCGTCGATCAAGGTGACATCATGACCAAACTCGAACATGTCGTTGAAAGTGGCCGTATCAGGCGCATGGTGTTTAGGCCCCAGATCGCGCCGCAGTGTCCCACCCAAGGCGACATTGATTTCCTGAAAGCCGCGACAAATGCCAAACACCGGCTTTTGCGCGTCGATCATGGCTTCGATCATGGCAAAGGACACGCTATCCCTGTCCACGTCGAATGGCCCCTCTCCGGCGGGGGTGTCAGGATCGTAAAACCGGGTGTCGATGTTGGAGGTTGAGCCGGTCAGCATCAGGCCATCAAGTTTACCGGCCAGAGTTTTAGCTTCAAATCCGGTCGTAATCGCCGGGATCAGAACTGCCAGACAGTCGGCATATTCGATCACGCCCTTGACGTAGCGATCCTTGACGGTCTGGGCGTTTTCACCGCCGACATCACGGTTACAGCAGGAAATACCGATCAGGGGTTTCATTTAACTTAGGAGCGCCGCCGGGGCGCAGGCGTTGAACGACAGCCACACTTTTTCGTCCCAGGTGAAGTCTTCCTGATCCCAGCGGGTCAGATTTGAGCGCAAGACCTTGATGATGCGTCCGCCCGCCACCTCGACCTCATAGACAGTCTCTGATCCCAGATAGACCAGATGCTTAATCTCACCGGCGATGATGTTGTAGCCTTCGGGCGCGTCTTCCATTTTAAGCGGCTTGGCATCCCATTTGTCGATCTCAATCTTTTCCGGCCGCACCGCCGCCCACACCGTCGCACCG
Organism: Asticcacaulis sp. UBA2476; assembly: GCA_002342035.1. Classification (GTDB taxonomy): domain Bacteria; phylum Pseudomonadota; class Alphaproteobacteria; order Caulobacterales; family Caulobacteraceae; genus Asticcacaulis. Next base: position 6,876 of record DDPE01000046.1, read on the forward strand.
GTCGCACCGGTCACGCCGTGGTCAAGATAGATCGGCCCGATATCGGTCGTGTTTATGATGGCATGATCCGGTTCATCAACATCAAGCGTGCCTTCAAACAGATTCACGCTGCCGATAAAGTCGGCCACAAAACGCGAATTGGGGAACTCATAAAGGTCAAACGGTGTCGCCACCTGTTGCAGCAGGCCACGGTTCATGACCGCGCAGCGCGTCGCCATCGCCAGCGCCTCATCCTGATCGTGGGTGACCATGATAAAGGTGATGCCGACCTTTTCCTGCAGCAGGGTCAGTTCCGTGCGCATGGCATCGCGCAGCTTGGCATCGAGCGCCGATAGCGGCTCATCCAGCAGCAGAACGCGCGGTTTTTTGACCAAGGCCCGCGCCAGCGCCACCCGCTGACGCTGGCCGCCCGACATCTGATCGGGCTTGCGCTCCCCGAACCCGCCGAGCTTGACCAACTCTAGCGCTTCCTGAGCGCGCGCCAGACGCTCGCCCTTGGGCACCCCATCCATTTTCAGGCCGTAAGCGACGTTATCGAGCACGGTCATGTGCGGAAACACGGCATAGGACTGAAACACCATATTGACCGGCCGCTTATTGGGTGAGACCTGCGAGACGTCATTACCGTCGATCAAAATCTGTCCGTCCGACGGCATTTCAAACCCGGCCAGCATGCGCAGTAAGGTCGTCTTGCCGCAGCCCGACGGCCCCAACAGCGAGAAGAACTCGCCCTCCTTGATGTCGAGCGAGACATTATCGACCGCGACGTTTTTACCGAAGCGTTTGGAGACATTTTTAAAGCTGATGATGGTCTTGCCCTGAGCTTCGGCAGGTTTGGGATCTTGATCAAACATTGTTCAGCCTCACTTTTTGTCAGCCGCACCGTGACCGGCGGTCAGGGCGTCAGAACCTTGGAATTTCAGCGCAAAGAAGGTCAGGATCACCGTCACCACGATCAGTATGGTCGAGGCGGCGTTGACTTCGGGGGTGACCGAGAACCGCACCATCGAATAGACCTTGACCGGGAAGGTGACCGTATCGGGCCCGGCGGTGAAGAAGGTAATCACAAAATCATCGAGCGACAGGGTAAAGGCCAGAAGCCCACCCGCCAACAAAGATGGCTTAATATGAGGCACCAGCACATCCAGCAGGGTGCGGACTTCTGACGCCCCCAGATCCTTGGCCGCCTCTTCCAGTTCGCGGTTAAATGACGCCAGTCGTGCCCGTACCACCACCGCCACGAACGGGAAGGAGAACGAGACGTGGGCGATGATGATGGCCCCCAGATTGAGCGGCCAGATCATGCCTTGCGGCCACGGAAAGACCTTGGCGAAAAACACCAGCATCCCCACGCCCATGCAGATTTCCGGCACAACGATCGGGATCGACATGGCGCCGTCCAGCGCCGTCTTGCCCGGAAAGCGGAACCGCCACAACAGGATCGCGGCCATAGCCCCCACGACCACACTGATGATGGTCGAGAAAAACGCAATCACCAGCGAATTGGTGAAGGCTTGGATCAGGCTCTCGTTGGTCAAGGCCTTGACATAGTATTTCAGGGTAAAACCCTGCCAGACGATGTTACGTTTGCTATCGTTGAACGAAAAGATCATCAGGGTGATCAGCGGCGCATACAGGAAAACCGTCACCCCGACCAGCCAGGCCTGCATCGGCCAGCGGCGCATATATTCGAGCGGGCCGGGGGGTGTTTTTTTAACCTTGGCAACAGACTGCGTCATCAGGCCGCCCTCCCCCGGTTTTGTTTGTCGAGCATGCCCTGAATGGCGATGCCGATGAAGGTCAGATAGACCAGCAGGAACGACAGCGCCGCCCCGAACGGCCAGTCATTGGCGCGTTTGAACTGACGTTCAATGACATTGGCGATCATCTGAGATTCTGGCCCGCCCAGCAGATCCGGTGTCAGATACGCGCCCAGTGCGGGAATGAAGGTGATCAAAATACCCGATGCGATCCCTGCCGCTGACATCGGCACCACGATCGACCACAGGGTCCGAAAATGGCCAGCCCCTAGATCAAGCGACGCCTCCAGCAGCGAGCGGTCCATGCGGTCAAGGGTCGAATAGAGCGGCAGGATCATGAACGGCAGGTGGACGTAAACGAGTCCAAAAATGACTGCGAAATTATTATGCAGCAGATCAAGCGGCTGAAACTCGCCCAGCGGTGCTAAGCCCACCAGCGTCATTAATCCACCTGCGTTCGTCCATAAAAACTCATAGGTTTGATTGACATAGCCTTCGGTGCGCAACACGGCAATCAGCGCATAGGTGCGGATCAAAAGGTTGGTCCAGAACGGCAGCATGATCAGCAGCAGCAGCCACGGCTTCCACTTATCGGCGGCAAAAGTGATGGCCAACGCCACCGGAAAGCCCACGACCAGACACAGGAAGGTCGTGAGGGCGGCGACATAGAGCGATTTAACAAAGATGCCTAAGTACAGCGGCTCCAGCGCGCGCGCGTAGTTTTTCCAGGTGCCGGTAAAGGCAATATCGACCAGCCCGCGGTTTTCCCCGAACGAATAAAGCCAGACAATGCCCATAGGCACGATGAAGAAAAAGGCCAGCCAAAACAGGGGCGCACTCAGCAGCAGCCCGAAAATTGACTTCGCCTGCCGCCAGCTTTGTTCCATCGCCTTGCCCCTACTCAAATACTCCCCCTGATTTCAGGGGGAGATACCGCGCAGCGGGAGAGGGGGTTAACTATGGCCGCTGACCTTAACCCCACCCCCGCTTAAAGCGGGATCTCCCCTGAAATCAGGGGAGGAGTTTAATTCTAAGATGCTCTGACCCGCGTAATGATTTCCTCAAACTGCGACGCTTTTTCGGCCCCTTCAAAGGCACCGTATTCGCACTTGGCCAGAATATCCGCCGGCGGGAAGATGACCGGATTGTTCTTATAATCTTCCGGCATCAGCGCCTTGGCGGCGGCGTTGGGCGACGGATAGAGAATGGTCTTATAGATTTCGGCCCCAACCCGAGCATCAAGGATATAGTTGATGAAAGCATGGGCGTTGTTCGGACGCGGCGCATCGACCGGGACACACAGGGTATCGGAATTCAGCAGGCTGCCTTCTTTGGGCACCACAAAGCCGATGTCGTCGTCTTCGGCCATAACTTGCGCGATATCGCCGTTATATTCGATCACGATATCGACGTCGCCGCCTTGCAGCATGTCCTGACCGTTATCTTCGTGGAAGGCGCGGATATTGGGCTTTTGCTTGACCAGCATGGCTTCGATCTGGGTTAGCATCTCAGGCGAGATATTATTGAGACTGACGCCCTTATATTTCGCGGCCAGACGGATCAGATCCGCGGATTCCGACAGGAGGGCGATCTTGCCCTTATATTCGGCGCTGTCGAAGACGTACTTCCAGCTATCCGGCACCGTCTTGAACTTGGATTTACGGTAACCGAGACCCAAAACCAGCCAAGTATAGGGCACCGAGAACTTATTGCCCGGATCGAAGCTGGGGTTCAGATACTGCGGGTCGATATTCTTCATGTTCGGGACCTTGGCGTGATCCAGCGCTTTCAGCAGACCGGCCTGCCCCATGCGGGTGACAAACTCGTTCGACGGCACGATCACGTCAAAGCCGGAATTGCCCGCCTTGAGCTTGGCGAACAGCTCGTCATTGGTAGCGAACAACTGCATGTTGACGTCGATGCCCGTGGCGGTCTTAAAGTCCGCCAGAGTCGTTTCACCAATATAGGTGTCCCAGTTATAGAAGTTCAGCTTGGGCTCTTCGGCACCGTCAGTGGCGGCCTTTTCGGCGGGCTTGGAACAGGCTGAGAAGCTTATGCCGACAGCCGCAGCCCCCAGCCCCGCGAGTAAGGAACGACGATTGGCCAGATGGCGAGGTGAACTCATATCCTGATCTCCTTGATATTCGCGGGCCTCATCATGAAACCCCCTTCATGAAACCGTAATAATCGTAACAGAATACGGGATTAACCCTCTGTCAACTCTTAAGTGTGATCACAGCGCCCGCAGCGCACAAAACCTATGCGTTTCGCAAATACCAGTCGTAATCGAGCGACGTAACTTCCTCATAGAAACGCGCCTGCTCGGTGCGCTTGACCTTCACATACATATCGACGAACCGATCACCCAGATAGTCGCGCAAGGTGGCGGATTTGTCGAGATAATCGACCGCCGCATACCAGTTGGTCGGCAGGTTGGCCCCCGTCTTGGCGGCGACCTCATAACCATTGCCAATTACCGCAGGCCCGGGATTGGTTTTATGGGTCAGGCCATGGTGGGCGCAGGCCAGAATGGCGGCCATAACCAGATACGGATTGGCATCGGCGCCTGCGACGCGGTGTTCGACATGGCGGGTGTGCGAGGGCCCGGCCGTCACGCGCAGGGATACGGTGCGGTTATTCACCCCCCAGGTCAGGCCGACCGGCGCGTATGAATTGGCCTTAAAACGCTTAAAGCTGTTGGCACCGGGGGCCAGAATACCCATACAATCGGCCAGATGGTCTTTCATCCCGCCGATCATGGTCTTGAGCAAATCAGACCCCTGCGGATCATCGGACGCGCACAGGTTTTTGCCACCGTTGTCGGCCACCGAGATATGGACATGGAAGCCCGACCCAGCGCGATCAGCCCACGGCTTGGCCATAAAGGTCGCCTCGATACCCAGCGACAAAGCCACGCCCTTAGCCATGCGCTTATAAAGCACGGCATCGTCGCAGGCGCGTAAGGCATCGGGTTTGTGCTTCAGGGTCAGTTCGACCTGCCCCGGAGCAAATTCTGAAATTGCGCCTTCGAGCGGAATATTCATGACATCGGCGGTTTCCCAAAGGGTGCGGAAAAACTCGCCGTGGGCCTCGACTTCGGGCAGACCGTAGACCTGAATGCCGCGCGGGGTCTCACCGGTGTTAAAGCCCTTGGCCGGCATAAGCTGACCGTCATGGCCGCGCTCAATGTCGACCAGATAATATTCCAGTTCGCACGCCACCACCGGCGTCAGGCCATCGGCGGCATAGCGATCCAGCACCCGTTGCAGCACATGGCGCGGATCAAGATCATTGGGCGTGCCGTCGAGTTCATAGAGCGACAGCATGACCTGACCGACATCATCACCCAGCCACGGCGCCTCTGTCAGCGTCCCCGGCACAGGACGCGCAATCCGGTCGGCATCACCGTCTTCCCAGACAAGGCCGGTCTCTTCGCAGTCGGCCCCAAGCGTATCGACCACCAGAATCGACCCTGGCAAAAAACGGCCATATTCAAAGATCGGCAGTAGTTCATGGCGGCGCAGACGCTTGCCACGCGGCACCCCAGTCATTGAGGTAAACAGGATCTCGAAATAGTTGATATGCGGATGGGCGTCGAGAAAGGCCTTGGCTTCATCGGCGGTGGCGACCATCGGGTGCGACGGCAAATAGGGTTCGGTCATGCTATGCTCATCTATTCGGCCAGCCCCTCGGCTGGCGCGGTTACAAGCTACACCTTAAGATCGAACCCGCACCGCCGTCACGCGATATTCGCAATGTGATCACATTTTTTAATTTGGCCGGATGATGCGGCTAAATGCGGAGATCGCCGCGACCAGACGGGCTACAGCGTCTGGCGATGTCAACGGGGATATCAGCATCATATTGTGAAAGGGCGCAATCAGCAGGCCCTGATTGATCAGATAAAGATGAAACGCCTTAAGTTCCAAAGCGTTCATGGCGCCACGCATCTGCGCGGCATTTTCAGGCACCTTTTGACAAAATACCAGTTCCACCCGTGCGCCGACATGAACGACGCTCCAATTCAGCGCCTGTTCAGCGATCACGGCGCGCAGGTGCGCCACAAGGTTTTCAGCACCTTTGATCATATAGGCAAAGGCATCTTCGGTCATGACCTCGGTCAGCATGACCTTCATGGCAGACATGGCCAGCGCATTGCCGGACAGAGTCGTGCCGATACCGCTGGAGCCTGCGCCAATGGCCACCTGTGCAGCATCCATGCGGGAGCAAACCTCTTCGGTCACACCCCACACCGCAGCAGGCACGCCCCCGGCGATGGCTTTGCCGACCACAAACATATCCGGCTCTAAGCCCTGGGCGCGAGTATAGCCACCATAGCCCGACGACAGGGTATGGGTCTCATCGATCGCCAGCAGGGTGCCGTATTTTCGGGTCAGGGCGCGCAGGGCCTCATGAAACCCATCATGGGGCGCGATCATGCCACAGTTGGTCATCACCGGCTCACACAAGACGCACGCGATATCACAGTATTTGAGGGCGTCTTCGAGGGCACCCAGATCATTGAACGGAATGACGGTCGTTGTGTCTGTGAAATCCGCCACCTGCCCGATCAGGCCTTTTTTCATGACGGGTGTGCCGTCCTCAAGCACCACAAAGGCGTCATCGACCATGCCGTGATAACAGCCGTCAAAGATCAGGATTTTCGGTCGGTGGGTGATCGCGCGCGCCCAGCGGATGACGGCGCGGTTGGCATCAGACGCCGTCGTCGACACCTGCCATTTGCTGAGCCCGAAGCGCTGGGTCAGCAATTCACCGACCTCAACCGCGGTCTCGGTCGGCAGCATAAAGCCCATACCGTTTTTCGCCTGCTCAGCTATGGCGCGGGCGATTTCCGGGCGGGCATGGCCAAACATCGACGGCGTATCGCCCAGGCAAAAATCATCATATTCAAAGCCATCGACATCCCATAGCTTGGCCCCTTCGGCGCGGGCCGCGTATATGGGAATGGGTGAGGCCCAGTCGCTCATCCAGTGCATCGGCGCCCCGCCCCGCCACACATGGCCTGATCTTTCGGCCAAAGCCTTCGTCTTGGGGCGCACGCCCAGAAACCGCGCCGTTTCCGACAGGATAAAATCCATCAGCGGTGTGTTAAGGGCAGACGCCCCAGCCGGCAACGGCATCATCACAGGGCCCCAAAGCTCAGGAACTTGGTTTCCATATATTCTTCAAGTCCCTCCATGGCGCCTTCGCGGCCAATGCCGGATTCCTTGACGCCGCCAAAGGGTGCAACCTCGGTGGACATCACGCCGTCGTTCAGGCCGACCATGCCGTAATTGAGCGCCTTACCCACCCGCCAGGCGCGCGACACGTCCTTGGTGAAGGCATAGGACGCCAGACCAAACGGCGTGTCATTAGCCAGCTTGATCCCTTCGGCCTCATCCTTGAATTTGATCAACGATGCCACCGGTCCAAAGATTTCCTCATTAAAGATGCGCATGTCGTGGGTCACACCCGTCAGCACAGTGGGCTTATAAAACAGCGGCCCCTGATCCGCATCGACACCGCCGCCAACGGTCAGTTTTGCCCCCTTGGCGGTCGCGTCCTTGACCAGTGCATCGACCTTATCGACAGCTTTTTGGTTGATCAGCGGCCCGATCTGCGTCGATTCATCCATGCCGTCGGCCAGTTTCAGCGCCCGCACCGCTTCGGCCAGTTTAGCGGCAAAGGCCTCATAAATCCCCGCCTGCACCAGTATCCGGTTGGCGCAGACGCAGGTCTGACCGGCATTACGGTACTTGGACAACATGGCACCCGCCACCGCCACATCCAGGTCGGCATCGTCGAACACCAGAACCGGCGCATTGCCGCCCAGTTCGAGCGATATCTTTTTGATGGTCGAAGCACACTGGGCATAAAGTTTTTTACCGACCGGCGTCGATCCGGTGAAGGAGAACTTCTTGACCAGCGGGTCGGACGTCAGGATTTCGCCGACCTCCGCCGCCTTGGTGGTGCAGATGATGTGCAACACCCCGTCTGGCAAGCCCGCCTGTCTGGCCAATTCCGCCAGCGCCAGCGCCGACAACGGCGTTTCCTCGGACGGTTTTAACACCACCGTGCAACCCGCCGAAAGCGCCGGTGCGACCTTGCGCGTAATCATCGAAATCGGAAAGTTCCATGGCGTGATGGCGGCAACCACCCCGACCGGCTGCTGGATGGTCACCAGTTGCTTACCCGGCACATTGGCGGGGATGGTGCGGCCATAAGCCCTGCGGCCCTCTTCGGCGAACCACTCGACAAAGCCCGCGCCATAAGCGACTTCGCCGCGGGTTTCCTTGATCGCCCGCCCCTGCTCAAGCGTCACGATCTGGGCCAGATCTTCGGTGTGCTCAAGGATCAGGGCGAACCATTTTTTCAGGATATCCGAGCGCACCTTTTGCGGTTTCTGGCCCCAGTCCGTAAAGGCGGCATGGGCGGCGTCAATGGCTTTCAGCGTTTCTTTTGAGCCCGCATTATGGACGTGGCATAAGATTTCGCCGTTGGCCGGATTGGTGACCGAAAAACTATCGTGATTGGCATTTGTCAGGATGCGCTTACCCAGCAGGGCCTTATGGGCGGCGGTGAGGGACATGGTGCAACTCCCCTAAAAACTGATCGAGACGGACTTAAAATCGGCATATTTATAGAGCGCATGAAGACTGCGATCGCGGCCAAAGCCCGACTGCTTAAAGCCCCCGAATGGCAGGGTGATATCGCAGGCATCCCAGCCATTGATCCACACCAGACCGGCTTTTAAGCTCTTGGCAGACCGCATTGCCCTACCAATATCGGCGGTCCACACGCCCGATGCCAGCCCATAGATGGTGTCATTAGCGATGCGGAAGGCCTCCGCCTCATCCTTAAACGTCAGCACCGACAGAACGGGGCCAAAAACTTCTTCGCGCGCCAGAATATTGTCAGGGGTGATATTGTCGATCAGGGTCGGCTCGACATAAAACCCACCCGTATCTGATTGCACACGACCGCCGCCCATCAGCACCTGCCCGCCGCCGGCCTGACCCTTGGCGATGTAATCAAGCGCGGTGTTCATCTGGCGCTCAGAAACCATGGCCCCGAACTGGGTGTCCGGATCATAGGGGTCGCCGACGCGGATAGATTTCGCCACCGCCATGACCTTAGCGACAAACTCATCCCGGATGCTCTCTTCGACCAGCAGACGTGAGGCGGCGGTACAGACCTGCCCCTGATTGTAAAACACGCCCCAGGCGGCGTTTTGCGCGGCGGCCTCCAGATCAGGGCAATCGGCAAACACGATCTGCGGCGACTTACCGCCCAGTTCGAGTGATACGCGCTTGAGGTTGGATTCCGCCGACGCCACCATCAGCCGCCTACCGACCGGGCCGGAGCCGGTGAAGGCGATCATATCCACCTCCATGTGCCGCGCTAAGGCCTCACCCGCCACATGACCAAGGCCCGGAATGACGTTGAAAACCCCCGCCGGAACACCCGCTTCAATGGCAAGTGCCGCCGTATAAAGCGCGGTCATCGACGAATTTTCCGCCGGTTTCAGGACGATCGAATTGCCCATTGCTAGCGCCGGGGCGACCTTCCACATGGCCATATGCAGCGGGAAATTCCATGGCACGATCGCACCGATCACCCCCAAAGGCTCATGGATCGCATAGGACAGGCGCGTATCCGGCGACGGGGCCACTTCGCCATAAATCTTATCGAGCGCTTCGGCATAATAGCGCACCGAATTGATAGCCAGCGGGATATCAACCCCGCGGGCATCACGGATCGGCTTGCCGGTATCGAGCGCTTCCAAAAGCGCCAGATTTTCAGCATGTGCGGCCATCAGGTCGGCCAGTTTATGCAGGATTGTCTTTTTCGCTTTCGGGGCCATGCCGTTCCAGCGGCCATCCTCAAAGGCAGCCCGTGCCGACATCACCGCCCCATCGACATCGGCGCCATCAAAGGCAGCAATCTGATTGGTCAGGGTCCCATCGCGCGGAGCGATATTGTCAAAGGTAGCCCCCGACGCTGCCGACCTCCACTGCCCGTCGACAAAGCCCTGATCAGGTTTAAACACGGTTTTCAGGGCGGCGATAACGCTGGCTTTAGTGTCAGCCACAGCGGTTATCGGGATCAGGGGGGACGTCAGGCTCATGGAGATCGCACCACTCAGTAAGAGCTTGAATTTGTGATCACAACTAGGCCACCTGCGACCCCGCCTGTCAAGCGGCCGCCATAAGTTTGCAGCTTAAAGTAACCACCCCCTGTAATTTTAGTATCACTTGAATTATATGGAGCCGATGACACCGTGTCCTGTACCCGTAATCGAAGATGCCGATATGGCCGCCGCCATCGCTGCCGTGCGCGATAGCGTGGGCTTGCCCGTGGGCAGCCGCATCGTTGCGGCCATGTCGGGCGGGGTCGATTCGACCGTGGTCGCCGCCCTGCTGCATCAGGCGGGCTATGAGGTCATTGGCGTGACCCTACAACTCTATGACCACGGTGCGGCGCTCAAGAAAAGCGGTGCCTGCTGTGCCGGTCAGGATATTCACGACGCCCGCGTAGCGGCTGAGAAAATTGGCATCCCGCACTATGTGCTGGATTACGAAAGCCGCTTCAAAGACAGCGTGATCGAGGAATTTGCGGACTCTTACCTGCGCGGGGAAACCCCTGTGCCGTGCATCCGCTGCAATCAGACGGTCAAATTCCGCGACCTATTGGATGTCGCCCGCGATCTGGGGGCCGAGGCGATGGCGACCGGCCACTATGTCGAGCGTGAGTTGCGCGGCAATCAGGTACAGATGCGTCGCGCCGCCGATAAGGCCCGCGACCAGAGCTATTTCCTGTTTGCCACCACCCAGGAGCAGCTTGACTACCTGCGCTTTCCGCTGGCGCGCATCCCAAAGCCGCAGGTGCGGGATCTGGCCCGCCAACTGGGCCTGAAAATCGCCCATAAACCTGATAGTCAGGACATCTGTTTTGTGCCGGAAGGCAAATACACCAACCTGATCGACCGCCTGCGCCCCGCCGGACACGCTAAGGGTTCAGGCCGCGACGCAGGTGATATCGTCCATATCGATGGTCGCGTTCTGGGCCAGCATGACGGCATCATCAGCTATACCATCGGGCAACGCCGCGGCCTCAACGTCGCGGTGGGTGAGCCCCTGTTTGTCGTGCGTCTTGATCCGGTGAAAAAGCACGTCATCGTTGGCCCGCGTGAAGCCCTGCTGACCGGGGCTCTGGCGCTGAAGGAACTGAACTGGCTGGGCGATGACGACAGCTTTGCGGCGGCTGCCGGCAAAAAGCTGGAGGTTCTGGCGCGGGTGCGCTCGACCCGCCCCCCGGTGCCAGCACAGCTTGATTTAGACGATGCCGGTCAGCCGATCATGCGCTTCATGGCCGGTGAAGAAGGTGTGGCGCCGGGTCAGGCCTGCGTGCTTTATGACCCGGAAGATACCGACCGCGTTCTGGGCGGCGGCTTTATCGCGCGCACAGTGGCTCTTATTTAGTCCCTCGCCGGGCGGCGGCTACGCCACCTTGGCCGCCGCCGCAATGGCGGCTTACTTTAGTCCCTCGCCGGGCGGTGGCTACGCCACCTTGGCCGCGCCGCGGGTGGCGGCTTACTTTAGTCCCTCGCCGGGCAGGTGCACTCTAATCAACCTTGCCCTTAAGCGCCTTGAGTTCGCCGATAGTGATCGCCTCTTCGTCGCGATCAAACACCAGATCCTTGCGCTCCATCGCCTCACCGCAGTGGGCGCAGTGGCAGATCGGCTCAACCAGCGGATGCCCGCAGGTTTTGTGGAATATCTCGACCCTTGATTTATGCTCACCGTAGACATATTTCTTACCCCAGACATAGAGCCCGGTGATGGTCAGGGCCAGATCGGCCCCTTTGGCGGTCAGGATATATTCGTAGCGACGTGGCCGCTCATTATAGACGCGTGCCGCCAGCAGTTCCTCTGCCACCAGCATCTTAAGCCGCGACGCCAGGACATTACGCGCCAGTCCCAGCTTTTCCTGAAATTGATCAAAGCGGGAAATCCCGCGAAAGGCGTCGCGGATGATCAGCAGAGTCCACGGATCGCCGACGACGTCCAGTGCTGCCGCCACGGCGCAATTTTGTGATGAATAGTCCGCAGACCGGCCCATGATCGTTATGCCCTCCCCTGAGCTTACGATGGCATTGAAAGTCATCGTCTACAGGCAACAGGCTTAAGAATTTCCTTATTAAACTCTTAAATTTAAAAGATTTTTTATTAACCAAACTTCGGTTTAGGCTTACCGGTCGAAGGCATAGAGCGCCGACAGCGCCCGCCGCATCAGCACTTCGTCACTCGACACAAAATCCTGCTCAAAGGTCTTACCGTTCCAGTAGACCAGAACGTCCATACCGGCATCAAGGCTGACCAGAACGCTGTCGTGGGGCGCACGGAAGCTGTCGGCCTCACAGGCCGCGCCATCGCCGCAGTCACGACGGAAGGCTTCATCGCCCGTAACCCGCAGGTTATAGCCTTCTCTGGCCGATACCGACGTGACCTTAATGTCCTGAACGCCGTCTAAACGATTCAAACGGACACGGATATCGAGACGGTCACGAGCCTGATCCCGCACCACCATGACCTCATCACGGCGGCCATCACCATCAAAATCACCGCCCAGAGCGGCACCGGAAACCGGAGACAACGACTCAGTGGTCATAACGGGCAATATCGTCTTGGCCGTGGCCATCTGCGCCCCGCACAGAACAACCGACGCCGCAAACAGACCTGCAATGACTTTAAAAGCCTTCGTTTCCATCACTATACCCTGTTACCGTTTACCTTTTATCCGGGTCATCGTGCCGGTTTGAACCAGTTTCGATGCCCTTAAGCTTTTGTTAAGCAGGTTTGATGCCAGCCATTACGGCCGAGCTTGTCATCAGACTGACACAAGGTTTAACGCAGGTAAAGTAAAACTGTTAACCATACAGCATTTTGAAATGCCGAAGATTTCATATATCGCAGTTACGTCAAATCGGATGCAGAGTCACCATCTTCCAGCCCCGGTTCAAACGGCCACAGGACATTGACAGGCGTTATATGAGCCCGCGACAGATGGGAGGCTTGCGGTAACGGTGGCCTAAACGGCACGCGATCGTTTTCGCTTATGAGCTGCGACAAGGTAACGGCCCCCAGGCTTAACAGAATCATCGGACTTACTCCCGGCGGATGGCGACGCGATAAATTGAGAATAAGTCGCATTTTTAAATTCTGGCAAGTCTTTTTTGATCAATCCGTTGTGATACCTCCAGGTTGCCGCTCGCAACCTGGCAAGGCCAAGCGGCCGCCCGAGCCTGCGAGGAAAGCCATGCGGCGATTGAGCTAAACTATAGCGGCCAATACACCACCCGCCGGATCAGGTTATGCGCCGCCGGGGCCTGACGGGGGCTGCCAAACGCCCGCAAAGAGGTCGCGCCACGGGTCGCATCAATGCCCTGACGCCGTGCGCGCACCACAACCTCATCCGGGTCGCCACACACCACCGGCATAACCCAGTAGGCGTTCTTTGCGGCCTCAGTGGCCAGCAGGGTCGCCCCCTTGGGCAGGCCGATCGCCACCTCTATGGCGCGGTTACGGCGTTTTCTCAGGTCATGGACCTGTCCCAGCCGCCGCGCCAACAGCCTGAGCAAGGCGCGCGGTGGGCGGTAGCGGATCTGGGTAAGGATATTGCCGACCGAAAAGCCGCGCGCCAGCTTTCCGATCGTCGCGTCCGGGTCCTTACCCATCCCCTCCAGCACCCGAATGATCAGTCCATAGATCAGCGGCGACGACGCCAGCTTAAGCCCCGCAATCTTTACGGCCCGCGCCCGCAGCCAGCCATCGCCGCGCATGGGCCAGTGGTTGAGGATCGCGCTCATGGCCTCGGCCCGCTCAGGTGAGCTGACCACCGCCACGGCGCCACCCAGCGCCGTGGCCCGCTTGACCGGCCCGAACGAAAACAGGCTGAGATCAACCGCCGGGTCGCCGCGGTGGAAGTCGCCGCAAAAGGCCTGAGCGGCATCTTCGATCAGCACGGCCTCATGACGGCGGCATACCTCGGCCAGCGGCTTTAAGTCCGACACCGCGCCATAAAGCTGGGCGATGACCACAATGCGCGCCCCACTGTCTTTTAGGGCCTGCTCAAGGGCTTGCGGCGTCGGCAGCAGGGTTTCCGAAACGATATCAACGGCATGGACATCAAGGCCGTGGCTCTCGGCGATCATGCGCATGGTTTCGATATTGACCGCGCTCATGACAATCGATCCGGCCCCCAGTTCGGGGATCAGGGTGGTTAGTGCCGCATCAAACAGGGTACGCACCGATAATCCCGCCACTACGGGCCGGTCACCCCCAAAGCCATGGGCAATCTTTAATCTTAGTGACGCCTCATCCTCGGCCACCGGCATGAACACTGACAACAGGTCTCTAAAACCGATATCGAGTTTCAGGCGGGGCTTCATTTTCTACGGCCTGAGATCAATTTCGCCCACGATCGCGGGACCGGGGGTGACACTGAGCGGAGCACCATCCGCCCCGACATCCGACCACTGACTGCGGGCGATGAAGATCAGTTTATTGCCGACCACCTGAAGCCCGGTCGGTTCGCGCAGCCCTTCCCCGCCGCGCACCAAGGTTTCGGCGCGGCTAATAGTTTTCCAGTCCGCCGACATCCGCAGGCGCAAGATCCGGTCAGGCTTGATACCGTTCTGAACCGCGATAAGGTCATTGCCATGACGGGCCAGACCATCAATGCCCAGCAGGGTTATGTTAGCGGGGGCTTCCAGCCGGTCCATATCGCCGCTGTCGAGATTGATCCGGTAAAGCCCGGAACTGTAATCAGAGACAATCAGCACATTGCCCGCTTCGTTTTCGACCAACCCTTGCGGCGAGCCCATATAGCCTTCGGGGATAAGCACTTCAAAGGCACCGCTATAGTTATTTAGCCGCAGCACCTCGCCCTTTTGGCCATCGCTTACATAAAGATCGGTCTTGCCCGCAAAGATATCGCCGAACCGGCGCGGTGCCGTCTCGTCCGTAAAGCGCGCCTTGACCTGCCCGCTCAGGCGGTCGATTTGCAGCACTTCCGCCACCGCCGGTTTGGCCGGATCATAGCCTTTGGTAACCGCCCCCGATGACGTCGCCACCCACAGGTCATCACCGCGCAAGGCTAGGCCGTAGGCGCCCACACCGTCTGGCAAGCTATAGAGTGGGTTCAGCACGCCGTTATTGACGACATTAACCGCCCCTCGGCTCAGGGCGCTGAGATAGGTCTTGCCGGACTTCGGCTCAATCGCCAGCCCTTCGGCGACGCTTAAGGCCGCATGACGCTGCACCGGCTTGAACGTGCCGATCGGTTCACTATTGGCCATCAGTTGCTGATCGAGCTTGGCGTCCCACAGGGGCGACAGTTGCGGATAGCTGGATTTACTGACGACCATGCCGCGCGCCAGATAATCGCGCAGGCTGGCTTTCGCTTCCGCCGTCTTGCCCGCCCCGGCCCGGGCCTGAGCTGACAAAAGCAGCACGGCACCTGATGACGGCATGATGATCAGGGCTTCGTCGCTGGCGGCGACCGCCTTATCCCATTCCTTGGCCTGCACGGCGCGGGCGGCTTCAATTCGTAAAGCCCGGAACCGGCCAAGATCAGAGTCAGGGTCAACCGTCTGGGCGGAAACCGGCAAGACCGCGCACGCCATGACGCCTGCGGCCAAAACAGCCCTCAATCGCCCCCAAAGCCGCCTCATATCCATCCTTTCTTTTGCCCTCGCCGGGCGGCAGCATCCGCCGCCTTGGCCGCCGCCGCAATGGCGGCTGAGTGGAATGATTCAAGAGAAAAATCATTCCACTCTAGTTTTACGAATTCGTCATACGGTCGCCGATCACCAGCTTGAGCGGTACCGCCGTAGTGGTTTTAATGGACCTGACAATGATCCGGCTTTCAACCGAAGACACCAAATCGGAGGCAAGCAACTGATCGCGCAGGAAGTCGTCATAGGCATGCATGTCACGCGTCATGATCCGCAGCATATAGTCTTCGCGGCCCGTGACCGTGGCGCATGACACCACTTCCGGCCATTTGTCGAGGTTGGCCTCAAACGCCTCAAGGTTCTCGCGCGACGGCACCGACAGCTTAATGCCGGCATAGACCTCGAACCCCAGCCCCAGCTTTTCCGGATCAAGCACGGTGACGCGCTTTTTGATCACGCCGATGTCTTCCAGCCGTTTGATGCGCCGCCAGCACGGCGACGGTGACAATCCGACCTTTTCGGCGATTTCAGCCACCGACAGACTGGCGTCTTCCTGAATGAGATCAAGAATTCTGGCATCCAGCTCGTCAATATTATCGGACAACTTATTTTCTCCCAGGGGCAAAAACCGATAAAGTTTTCCCGAAACGGGGGCGTTTTTGCTAATATCTACCTAGTACATCCCTAAAGCCGCGCCAAGTCATGAAAAACGGTTAATGCGCAAAAATATGGATTTCCGAAGAAAACCGTCCTATCACCAGCGATTAGAAACGGAAGACAATATGCGCATACTTAATCTCATGCTGGCCAAAGGCCGTGGCGGTCTGGAGACCATGGCCGTGCGCTACCATCAGGCTCTGTCGGCTGGCGGTCATGAGGTCATGAGCCTTGGCCACCCGCAGGGCGAACTGGCGCGCCTGACCACACCCTTTGCGCCCATTGTCTCGCATTTCAGCCATGACCCGCTGGCGGCCCTTGCCGTGCGCCGTCATATCTCGCGGTTTCAGCCTGACCTGATCCTGTGTCACGGCAACCGCGCCATCGCCACCGCTGTTCACCCCATATGCGGTGGGGCCGGTAAGACCCTAGCCGTGGTCCATAATTTTCGCTTCAAACGCGATATCGCCAGGGCCCGTGCCGCCCTGACCGTCAGCCGCGCCGTGCGTGATGCCCTGCACACAGCGCACCCGTCTCTTACCATTTTCGACATGCCTAACTTCGCGCCGCTGGAGGCCCGTGCCGTTAAGCCCGCCCCCACAGACGTGCCGGTTATCGGCGCGCTGGGGCGGCTGCATGTCAATAAGGGCTTTGATATCCTGCTTGAGGCGGCAGCTGAGCTGGTGCGCGGCGGACGTGAGGTACGGCTGCGTATCGCCGGCGACGGGCCGGAAAAAGCCGCCCTTGAGGCCCAAACCGCCGCCATGGGCCTTAATGATCGCGTTGAATTTTGCGGCTGGGTAGACAGCCCTGCCGATTATCTGTCGGGGCTTGATCTGTTTGTGCTGTCATCAAGGGTCGAACCGTTCGGCCTTGTGGTGACCGAAGCCATGGCCGCGGGCGTGCCTGTCGTCTCATTCGATATCGACGGCCCGCGTGAGATTTTGCAGCCTGCGGGCTCTGCCCCGCTTGGCGTGCTGTGTGTACCACAGGACTCTCATGCTTTGGCTGAAGCCATCACCGCCACCATGAATGACTGGCCTGCCACCCTTGCCCGCGCTGAAACGGCGCGCATGGCGGCGCTTGAAACCTATGGTCAGGACGCGGGGGCGGCACGTCTTTCACAGATATTATCGTCGCTTTGATAAATATTACGGCCCTTTGCGAAAATCGGCCAAAATCGACTTGATGCCACCGGCCTTATTGGTTATAGGCGTGGCCCTTCCCTAAAGGCGTTGACTACTCCGCCGTGAAGGGCAAGGACAGAACCCGTGGTTGGGTAGCTCAGATGGTTAGAGCGGTGGATTCATAACCCACAGGTCGGCGGTTCGATCCCGCCTCCAACCACCACTTCTCCCTACTGTATTTTTGCAATCCACAGGTCGTCAACGCCCCGGCGCATAACCTGAGGAATTAACGCGTCTTTATTCTTTGCATCGGGGTTATTCTAAAATCAGCCCCGCCAAAGGCCAAGACGCGTTCATAATAAGCTTCTGCAAAGCCCTTGACTTTAAGTTTTATATAAATTTATATACATGCAAGATAAATATTTTCTGCCGGACCGGTCTGTTCCTTATGTCACAGCAGGGGCAGGCGCTGAAATCGGAAATGGACAGTTTTGCCTGATAAAAAACACGGCACACAGGAGAGAAGAGATGAAAAAACTATCCAGTTTTGCTTACTGGCCGCTTAAACTGATGGTGGGTTTGCCGCTGGCGATATTTGCCATCGCGACCGTGGTTCAGCTGCCGAAGGTATGGAGCCTGCTGGGCGGCGATCCCTACCGTCTTGGACTGGCCGTTTTGCAGGGCGGCCTGCCGGTGTTACCGTTTATGTTTTATGCGCTGGCGGTTTGGTTTGGGGCGGACATGATTGCGCGGGTTAGGCTCGATACGGTGCTGGAACCCCTATTGATCAAGGGGCTGAAACGTAGCGGATTATGTCTTGGGGCAGGGTCATTTGCGCTTTATGTTGAATCCAGCCTTTGGGCCTGGCAGACCATTTATGGCAATGATATCCCCCCGCCACAGGGCCATTCGATAGACTTTTTCCATGCCACCACAACCTTGTTTATCGGCCTGATTCTTTATGGCTTGGCAGAGCGCATCCGCCTGATGCAGGTCAAACGTGAAACCCTTTCCAATGAACTGAGTAATTTTGTCTGATGCCCGTCCGTGTAACGCTTGATGTCATGCTGGCACGCCGAAAGATGCGCGCCAAGGATCTGGCCGCGCAGGTCGGCATATCGGAAACTCAGATGTCCTTGCTACGTACGGGCAAGGTCAAGGGCATGCGGTTTGATACCCTGTCGAAGATTTGCCTGCTGCTGGGATGTCAGCCCGGCGACATACTGGAATATGATGCTCGTGAAAGTGATTTAACCACCGGCATAGAGTGACGCCCTATTCCGGTCACGGTTTTGGCGACTATATTGTAGCCATGATCAAAGCCCTGCTCATCACCGCCGCCCTTATGGCGCTACCGCTTACTGCCCCTGCGCAGGAAACCGTATCAGCGCCCGAAGTTGCGCAAGATGGCACCGAATGGATTACCGAGGTCACCGTGACTGCCAACCTGCCGGGACCGGCCATGTGGCGTGTCAAAAAAGGCGACTCAGAGGTCTATATTCTTGGGGCTATGCCCGTGATGGTTAAGCGCATCCCGTGGGATGATGCTCGCATCCGCCGGGTGCTGAAACAGTCCAACGTCCTGTTGACCGCCCCCGAAGCCGAAGTCGGGCTGATCGGTTTGACCAAGCTTCAGATGAACAAGCGCCTGCCGATGGGGAAAAAGCTGGACGAGGTTCTGCCCGCCGATGTGTCGCAGCGGTTCTATGCGCTGGCCGATGCTTATGGTCTTGATCGCGACAAGTATAAGAAGGCCACGCCGTTGTGGGCGGCGGCGGCCCTGCGCGCGGACATCTATGAAAAAGCGCAGATCGCCACGCTTGATCCTGAGAAAACTCTGAAACGGTTTGCCAAAGAAGACCGGCTCAAAACCCGCCCGACCGGTTCCTATAGTGCGGCCAAGATCATCTCCCGCGTCGGTCAGTTTTCTAAGGCACAGGAAATGTCCTGCGTGCGCGCCACGCTGGATGAGATTGAATTTTCCACGAAAAATGCCCGCGCGGCGACTGAGGCGTGGGGACGCGGCGACCTGAAAACCGTGCAGCGCTTATCGCCGGACTCGGCCCTTTTGGCCTGTCTTGAAGGCGCGCCCTCGACCTCGGCCATGCTGGGGCGCACCATAGATCAGACCGTGGGATCGATCAATAAGGCCCTTGAGACACCCGGAAAATCGGTCATCGTCCTGCCGCTTAGCGCGCTTCTCAGTCAGGGCGGTGCCTTGCAAAAACTAAAATTGCAGGGTCTGGAAATCACCGAACCGGCGCTTTAAGCTTAAACAAAAAAATTCACACGAAATCACGACATCGCGCCTTGACTCTGCCCGTCGGCAACCCTAACTCAAGGGCGCGTTAGCACTCACATGTGTCGAGTGCTAACAACCTTTCCATATTGAATCGGAGACATCTCATGAGCTTTCGTCCGCTGGGCGACCGCGTTGTGGTCAAAAGAGTAGAAGAAGAAGCCAAGACCAAGGGTGGGATCATCATCCCCGATACCGCTAAGGAAAAGCCGCAAGAAGGCGAAGTCGTCTCAGTCGGCCCCGGTGCCCGTAACGACAAGGGCGATATCGTCGCTCTGGAAGTTAAGGCCGGCGACCGCGTCCTGTTCGGTAAGTGGGGCGGTACCGAAGTCAAGATCGACGGCGAAGACCTGCTGATCCTGAAAGAATCCGACATCTTGGGCATTGTGAACCGCTAGTTTTAGCGAACCCCTTGCCCCCTCCGGCCAGACAAGCTGGCCACCTCCCCCGTAAACAGGGGAGGAGATAATTCACGCAACCAACCTAGGAACACTAAAATGGCTGCTAAAGACGTATTATTTGCTTCCGACGCGCGCGATAAGATTTTGCGCGGCGTCAACATCCTCGCCAACGCTGTGAAGGTAACGCTCGGCCCCAAGGGTCGTAATGTCATCCTCGAAAAGTCGTTCGGTGCCCCGCGTTCGACCAAGGACGGCGTTTCGGTCGCCAAGGAAATCGAACTGGCTGACCGTTTCGAGAACCTCGGCGCTCAGTTGATCCGCGAAGTCGCTTCCAAGACCAACGACAAGGCCGGTGACGGCACCACGACCGCGACCGTTCTGGCGCAAGCCATTGCCGTCGAAGGCCTGAAATCCGTCGCTTCGGGCCGTAACCCGATGGACCTGAAGCGCGGCATCGATAAGGCCGTCATCATCGCCGTCGCCCAGATCAAGGCATCGTCGAAGAAGGTCACCACTAACGCTGAGATCGCTCAGGTCGGCACCATTTCGGCCAACGGCGACAAAGAAGTCGGCGAAATGATCGCTAAGGCGATGGAAAAAGTCGGCAACGAAGGCGTCATCACCGTTGAAGAAGCCAAGACCGCTGAAACCGAGCTGGATGTCGTTGAAGGCATGCAATTCGACCGCGGCTATCTGTCGCCGTACTTCATCACCAACCCTGACAAGATGGAAGCGGTCCTCGAAGACCCTTACATCCTGATCTTTGACAAGAAGATCTCGTCGCTGCAACCGATCCTGCCGGTCCTCGAAGCGGTTGTCCAATCGGGCAAGCCTTTGCTGATCGTTGCCGAAGACGTTGAAGGCGAAGCTTTGGCAACCCTGGTGGTCAACCGTCTGCGTGGCGGCCTGCGCGTAGCAGCCGTTAAGGCCCCTGGCTTCGGCGATCGCCGTAAGGCCATGCTGGAAGACATCGCCATCCTGACCGCCGGTCAGGTCATTTCCGAAGACATTGGTATCAAGCTTGAGTCGGTCACGCTCGACATGCTCGGCAAGGCCAAGAAGGTCACGATCACCAAGGACAACACCACCATTGTTGATGGCGCCGGTGAAAAGTCCGAGATCGAAGGCCGCGTCGCTCAGATCAAGACCCAGATCGAAGAAACCACCTCTGACTACGACAAAGAAAAGCTGCAAGAGCGTCTGGCCAAGCTGGCCGGTGGTGTTGCCGTGATCCGCGTTGGCGGTTCGACCGAAGTCGAAGTTAAGGAAAAGAAGGATCGCGTCGACGACGCGCTGAACGCAACCCGCGCTGCCGTTGACGAAGGTATCGTCCCCGGTGGTGGTACGGCGCTGCTGAAGGCATCTCTGGCCCTGACCGACCTTAAGGGTGACAATGATGACCAGACCGCCGGCATCAACATCGTCCGTCGCGCCCTGCAGGCCCCGATCCGTCAGATCGTGGAAAATGCTGGCGTCGAAGGCTCGATCGTTGTCGGTAAGGTTCTGGACAATGCTTCGCCAACCTTCGGCTTCAACGCTCAGACCGAGCAGTATGTTGACCTCGTCGCTGACGGCGTGATCGACCCGGCCAAGGTTGTGCGTACAGCTCTGCAAGACGCGGCGTCCGTGTCGGGCCTGCTGATCACCACCGAAGCGGCTGTGGTCGAGTCCCCTAAGAAGGAATCGGCAGCGCCTCAAATGGGCGGCGGCGGCATGGGCGGTATGGGCGGTATGGATTTTTAGGGCTTCACCTCAAAGTCCTTCGCTACGCTCAGTGTACTTTTTCGGTGTGGTCGTTTCGAGAGCTTTTTCTCGGGACGGCCCTTCGAAAAATCTCACAGCTTATATGGAAAGAGCGGGCTGCAAGACCCGCTCTTTTTATGTAATTAACACAAGACTTCAAAATTAATTCGTAAAAATTGAATTTAATAATAATACAATTTTGCATAGAAACCTTATTTTAATTTCGTTATATTTGATACGTTATTTGAATAAGGAATGACGGCTATGACCTTTGATTTTTCAAAGATTGATGTAGATACGCTTTATACTTATTGCGAACGTATATTTACTATGGACAAACATTCCGATCTCGATCTGTCGCTCGCGAAAGCGGAACTGCGTCCGGCTATTGACGCCGCTGCTATCCATCATCCCAAATTCAACCAATTCCAATAATTGCGGTTTCACGCACCGGCGTTAAGCCCTGAATCCTAAATCACCGCCATCTGTCACAAAACAAATACAGACCTGGTAAAAGACCTACACACAACAGGGCCATTAATTACCTTTCATATCTTTATGGAGGGGCGCTGTGTCCGATATCAAACTTACCGGTCGTCACGATGACGGCAATTTTCAGTTAAATACATCGAACAACCCAAGCCTGAACGATGTTATCGAGCAGCGTAATTCCCGCCGTCAAATCCTGGGCGGTATGGCCTCGGTCGCCGCCCTGTTCGGCCTGAGCGCCTGCGGCAGCGATGACGACGACAAGGCACCGCTGGCCGTAGTATCGGCGGGCGGCGCAGGCGCCACCACCTCCGGCCGCATGGTCACCCTCACCGGCACGGCATCCGGCTCCTCCAGCGTCGCCTGGACGCAAGTATCGGGCCCGGCGGCCACCCTGACCGGTGCTGACACCGCCACTGCCACCTTCATGGCCCCCAGCGTCACGGCTGCCACCCCGCTGGTGTTCAGCTTTACGGCTAAGAACGCAGCAGGCTTTCCGTCTTCAGCCAACGCCACTGTTACCGTCAGCCCCGCCGCCCTCGGCTTCACGGCTGTGGCCAAGAATAAGAACGATATCGTCACCGTCCCCGAAGGCTATACGGTATCTGTGCTCTATCGTCTGGGTGACCCGATCCTTGCCGGCGTCGCCGCCTATGCCAATAACGGCACTGACACCAATTTTGCCGGTCGCGCCGGCGATCACCACGACGGCATGGCCTATTTCGGTCTGGCCGCCACCGGCGCGGTCCGCGATGACAACAGCTCGACCCGCGGGCTTTTGGTCATGAACCATGAAAATATCACGGCACCGTACCTGCACGTGAACGGCGTTACCGCCGGGGCCACACGTCTGGAATCCGAGGCCATCAAGGAAATCGAATGTCACGGCGTCGCTGTGGTCGAAGTGACCCGCGCGACAACGGGTGGCTGGAGCTATGTTCAGGGTGGCGCGCTCAACCGACGTGTTACACCGCTGACGCCGATGGTGTTCAACGGCCCGGTACGCGGCGACGATCAAATCAAGACCGTTTATTCGACGGGCGGCACCGCCGGTCGCGGCACGATCAACAACTGCGCCAACGGCGTCAATGCCTGGGGCACCTATCTGACCTGCGAAGAAAACTGGGCCGGTTACTTCCGCCGCGCCGCCGGTGACAACGCCAACCGCACCGCCAAGCAAGTTGTGGCCTTTAACCGTTACGGCGTGACGCAAGGCGCTGCCGGGGCCAATAACTGGGCCAGCGTCACCGCCGCCAATGCCGCTGATCAGGCCAATTTCTCAAAGTGGAATGTCACAGTCGACACCTCCAAGGCCGCTGATGGCTCAGGCGACTACCGTAATGAAGCCAACCAGTACGGCTGGGTGGTCGAAATCGATCCGTATAATGCCAGCGCCACCCCGCGTAAGCGCACCGCGCTCGGCCGCATGGGCCACGAAGGTGCGTGGCCTGCCAACTTCGTCGCCGGTCGCAAGCCGGTCTTCTACATGGGCGACGATTCGCGCGGTGAATATTTCTATAAGTTCGTGTCAAACACCCCTTGGAACGCCGCCGATGCCAATGCTACCGATCGTCTGGCGGTCGGTGACAAATACCTCGATAACGGCACGCTCTATGTCGCCCGCTTCGATGCCACGGGTCAGGGCATATGGCTGCCGCTGGTCTTCGGCACTGGCGTGCTGACCGCCGCCAACCCGACCTATGCTTTCGCCAATCAGGCCGATGTGCTGATCAACACCCGTCTGGCCGCCGATGTCGTCGGGGCCACTAAGATGGACCGTCCGGAATGGGCCGCCGTAAACCCCGCCAATGGCGAGGTTTACCTGACCCTGACCAACAACAATGCGTCGAACCGTCCGCTGGCTGGCACCAATGCCGCCAACCCGCGTCACTATAACGATCCGGTCGGCAACTCAAACAACTACGGCAACCCGAACGGCCACGTGGTCCGCCTTAAGGAATCCGCCAACAACCCGGAATCGACCACCTTCCAGTGGGATATCTATCTGTTCGGGGCCGGCGCCGATCTGGATGCTACCAACATCAATATCTCAGGCCTTGATGCCAGCAACGATTTCTCAAGTCCTGACGGCCTGTGGTTCTCGCGCCCATCCAATGCCGCCGGTCTGGTCAATCCGCTGCTGTGGATCCAAACCGACGACGGTGCTTATACGGACGTGACGAACTGCATGATGCTGGCGGCTATGCCCGGTACGGTCGGCGATGGGGCGGCGCGCACCATCACCAATACCGGCACCGGTGGGGCCACCGCCACGCAGGCAACCTTTGTCGGCAAGGCACCGGGCATGCAGCTTCGCCGCTTCCTGGTCGGCCCGAAGGAATGTGAAATCACCGGCATCGACTCGACGCCGGATGGCCGCACCCTGTTCGTCAACATCCAGCATCCGGGCGAGTTGGGCTCACCGAACACACCGACTTCCAACTGGCCCTACAGCCAGTCGGGTACGGCGGCGGGTCGTCCGCGCTCGGCCACGGTTGTCATCACCAAGAACGACGGCGGTGTTG
>DDPE01000030.1 GCA_002342035.1 Asticcacaulis sp. UBA2476
GCGTCGCAACACCCGCCTCTATCACACGCCTGTATTCTTACGGTTACAAAAAGCCGTGGAGATCGATGTCGGTGAGGCCTATTTACGCGGGGTGAGCGATATATCTTATCCTGATACATCTGAGCCGGAAATTGCCGACCGTATATTGCGATTAGCCAGATCCTATCGCCGTCAATTCACCATCCGCAAAGCTCTGGAAAGCCTGCGTAATGGCCCTAAGATGGACAAAGGGACCGGGTTATTCAGCCGCGACATTTTCGCATCCCATCTGGCCCGGTTGTCCCGCACAGCCGCAGAACGCAATCGCCCCCTAAGTGTCTGCGTTCTTAAAATTAGTGAAACGCCGGATATTGCTGCTGCCCGCTCCCGTAAGGCGCTGGAACGCGCTATGCCGCAAATCGGGTCTATGATTTCACGTCTGGTTCGCGCCGAAGATACGGCTGGACGGCTATCCCCTGAAGTCTTCGTACTGGCCCTGCCCGCCACCCCTTACGCAGCGGCCCAGAATGTTGGTGAACGAATCGCGGCGGTTATCGGGTGCACAGCCTTCGAGGCAGGCTCCGGCAAATCGCCCTTCATCGTTGAATTCGATGTAGGCGTAGCGGAGCTTATGCCTAACGAGCCCGCCGCTTCAGCCCTGATGCGAGCCGCTGAGTGCGTAAACCGTCGCCAGGAAGCGGTTTAGTCTGGCGGCCTTAAACCACCAAAGCCGCCAGATCTTTCATTATTTTCTCCGCCGCCTGAAGACGCTCAGCGCCGCTTTCCCATTCCCCCTTAACCAGAAGCTTCTGATCGGGACGCAGGCGCCAGTCACCGGGTCGTGCCTGAATTAGCCCTATAAGGCTGCCGGGATTGGCAAAATGATCATTACGGAACGTGATAACGGTGCCTTTTGGCCCCACATCAATCTTTGCGACATTGGCCTGACGGCAAAGTCCTTTAATCCCGACCACCTTGAGCAATTGCTGAGCTTCATCAGGTATGGGCCCAAAGCGATCGATTAACTCAGCCGCCAGCGCTTCGCGATCTTCCAGTTTTTCAGCCTCGGACACACGGCGATAAAGTGATAAACGAATATTTAGGTCCTGAATATACTCTTCCGGGATCATAACCGCAGCACCGGCATTGATTTGCGGTGACCACCCGCGGTCATCGATAACGGTTTCACCTTTAGCTCTTAGCTCTGCAACGGCATCTTCGAGCATTTGCTGATACAGCTCCACGCCAATTTCACGAATGTGACCGGACTGTTCATTACCCAGCAGATTACCCCCGCCACGAATATCTAGATCATGGCTGGCAAGCTGGAACCCTGCCCCAAGATTATCCAGGGATTGCAATACCCTAAGCCTTTTTTCTGAGGCGACACTTAAGGTTTTATTCGGCGGCGTTGTCAGATAGGCAAACGCACGGGTCTTAGAGCGCCCCACCCGTCCACGGATCTGATAAAGCTGCGATAGTCCGAACATATCAGCCCGATGGACGATGAGGGTATTGGCCGTGGGCACATCAAGCCCTGATTCAACGATAGTCGTTGACACAAGCACATCATACTGGCCCTCATAAAAGGCCGTCATGACATCTTCTAACTGTGTGGGTGATAACTGGCCGTGGCCTACGATAAATTTGATCTCAGGTACTTGCTCGCGTAAAAACGCCTCTATATCCGGTAAATCGCTTAGGCGTGGCACCACGTAATAGGCCTGCCCTCCGCGGTATTTTTCCCGCAACAAGGCTTCACGCACAGACAC
This sequence comes from Asticcacaulis sp. UBA2476, assembly GCA_002342035.1. GTDB lineage: Bacteria > Pseudomonadota > Alphaproteobacteria > Caulobacterales > Caulobacteraceae > Asticcacaulis. Next base: position 1,752 of record DDPE01000030.1, read on the forward strand.
CTGGTCAAACGGCAGGACATAGGTGCGTACCGCCAGCCTATCAACAGGTGGTGTGGCGATAATTGACATTTCCCGGATACCGGACAAGGCCATTTGCAGGGTGCGCGGGATAGGCGTCGCCGACAGCGACAGCATATTAACATCCGCCCGCAACGATTTCAGTTTCTCTTTGTGCTTAACTCCAAAATGTTGCTCTTCATCAACAATTACAATGCCTAAATTCTTAAAATTAATCTGTTCTGACAGGATAGCATGCGTGCCGATAACGATTTCAATTCCGCCGTTTTTCAAGCCCTCACGTGTTTCGTCAGCCTCTTTCCGAGTGACCATACGCGATAAGTGGCGGACGCGTACAGGCCAGCCCTGAAAACGCTGACTGAAGGTCTTGTAGTGCTGCCGCGCCAGCAATGTCGTCGGGCAGACTATGGCCACCTGCTGCCCTGACATAGCGACGACAAATGCGGCCCGCAGCGCCACTTCGGTTTTACCAAAGCCGACATCACCGCAGATGAGCCTGTCCATAGGGTGGCCCTTAGACAGATCTTCGAGCACATCGGCAATGGCATTTAGCTGATCTTCGGTTTCCTCATACGGAAACTGAGCGCAAAACTCATCATAAAGCCCCGATGGCGGATCAATCTGAACCCCAATCTTGAGCGCTCTGGCCGCCGCCAATTGAATGAGCCCGTCCGCCATCTCACGCAGACGGTCTTTAGCCTTAGCCTTACGGGCCTGCCAACTGGCTGACCCCAGACGATCCAGTTGAGCGCTGTCACTATCCGCCCCATAACGGGTCAGAAGATCGATATTTTCAACCGGCAGATAAAGTTTAGCATCGCCAGCATATTGCAACTCAAGGCAATCATGCGGTGCCTGATCTACGGTCAGCGTTTTCAAACCATCATAGCGGCCTATGCCATGTTCAATGTGGACGACCAGATCACCTTGAGACAAGGCGGAAGCTTCGGCCAGAAAGTTATTAGCTCTGCGTCGTTTACGCGGTCTTGCTAATCTATCACCTAAGATGTCCGTTTCAGCGATTATGGCCAGTGTTTCGGTTTCGAAACCCTGATCCAGCGGCAAAACGGCGCGTTGTACGGGCTTGGCTTTCGTCCCCGCAATGCCAAACGTCATGGCATCAGTCCATGTCGTCGCCTGTCTGACGGTTCCCAGACCATGATCACCTAATAGAGCAGAGAGCCGCTCAGATGATCCGTCGGTCCACGATGCAAAGATAACGCGCTTACCGGCTTTGGATAGCGCTTTGGCGTGATTGGCAACCGCCGTGAACAGGTTAACGCTGTCCTGAAGCCTTTCGGCTGCAAAGCTTCGTCCGGGCCGTGCGCCCAGATCAATCACCCCGTTGCCTTCTCCGGGCGCAACCTCAAATCGTCGCATGCGGCATCGCGTCAGCGCCGCATTCCACTCAGCAGCCGTTAAATAAAGCCGTCCCGGCGGTAAAGCCCGGTAAGACGCACCACCTTTTTGCTCCGACGCCTGTTTGCGGGCCTGATAGGCGTCTTCAATGCTAACCTGACGCTCTTCAAATGCCGCTTCTGCCAAAGGATCGAGAAAGATCAGGCTGTCGGCTGGCACATAATCAAATACGCTGCTGAGATTTTCGTAAAACAGCGGCAGCATATGCTCCATGCCCTGACGCCGAATACCGTTGGACACCGCGGCATATAAGGGATCATCTCCGGCAGCACCAAAGGCTTCCAGATACCCCTGCCGGAAGCGTTTGATGCTGCTCTCATCAAGCAAGACCTCACTTACCGCCATGAAGTCCAGACCGTGTACGGTTTTTAACGAGCGTTGCGTCTCCGGATCGAACGTGCGCAGAGATTCCAGTGTGTCACCGAAAAAATCGAGCCGAACGGGTTCATCCTGACTTGGTGAGAACACATCGACAATCCCGCCCCTGACGGCAAACTCGCCCTTTTCCGATACGGTCGACACCCGGTTATAACCGTTGCGCGCAAAGTAGCTTTCTAGTTTCGCTATATCGATTGTCTGCCCAGGGCGCAGAGACAGAAAGCTGTCCTTAGTAACCTGTCTGGGTGCTACTTTCTGGCTGATGGCCGCAGCCGTTGTCAGCAGCAATAAGGGGGCAGTCCTCTTATCCTGATCTGCACCTGCGACCGCCTGAAGCCGTGTCAGGCTGGCCATACGCTGGGCCACCAACCCGCCACTGGGACTTACGCGATCATAAGGCAGGCAATCCCACGCCGGAAGCTTAACGACCTCCAGATCCGGCGCATAAAAACCCAATTCTTCGGCGACAGCGTTCATGCGGCCATAGTCACGCGCTATGAATACGCCAAACCCTTCGGAACGCACCATGTCGGACAGGATCAGGCTGTCGAATCCTGAGGGGCACCCGGAAAGCGTTAATTGGCGGGCATTACCTGAAATCGCGGCTAAATCAGTCATACTATATTAAATTTTCGTATAAGTTTTTTTGTAATAGTTATTGAGTTCATTCATGATTACAGATTGAAACTCAACCGGCGTCGGGTCGCGCTCAATAATCCAACCGTAAAGATCCTGATCAGGCACTTCAATCAGAACCTCGAATATATCTAGTTCGGCGTCTGTCATTGTACTGAGGCGATCATCGGCATAATTGCCCAATATGATATCGGCTTCCTTGAAACCACGACGCCAGGCGCGAAATGACAACTTACGTTCGCGTGCCAGACGGGTATCGTTACGGGGTTCAGTCATGACTTTGTGACTCCAGCCCTCCAATAGAGGGGGATAATACGAACATAATGGGTCGCCGGTGACTATTCATACACCTGACCATACGGCATGATCCATTCTGATGAGACCGGAGATTCTGTTCCCCTATTACACGTCTTTAGCCGCCCTGAAAGGGGTCGGACCTAAAATTGCGCCGCTTTTGATCAAGCATGTCGGAGCCTTTATACGTGATCTGGTGTTCACCCTGCCTTCTAATATTGTGGAACGCCCAATTACCACGCTCAAACAGGCCATAGTCGGTCAGGTTCAGACCATATTGGTCACAATTGATGGCTACCCTGCCAATTTGCGCGGCCCCCAACGGATAATGACCTCAGATTCAGAGGGCGCACTGCAAATCGTTTACTTTCACAAAATCAGAGGCTTTGAACAAAAACATCCCATAGGCTGTAAGCGCTGGGTGAGCGGTCGGGTCGAAAGCTTCAACGGGTCACTACAGATCACTCACCCCGATTATGTGGTTGATGAAGACAGTGTTTCAGACATTCCGCGTTATGAAACGGTTTATCCGGCGACTCAGGCCGTAAGTTCACGAATGATGCGCCGTTTCGTGAGCGCGGCTTTATCGATCCTGCCCGACCTTCCGGAATGGCTTGACCCGGAAATTATACGTAAAGAAGGCTGGTCAGGATTTAGTGATGCCTTGCACAGGGCTCATGCACCTCAGTCAGTAGGTGATATAAACTCAGACCATTCCTGCCGTCGTCGTCTGGCCTATGACGAAGCGCTTGCGCACCAACTGGCCCTGAAAGCGCGGAAGGCCACACGTCAGGCCAGCCCAGCTCAGAAAATGCCCCGTCACAGCCTCGCCGACAAAGCTCAGGCAGGGCTACCCTTCGCATTAACCAGCGCCCAGCAGCGGGCACTGGGAGATATCCGTAACGACCTGCGGTCAGGCTATCGGATGAACCGTCTGATCCAAGGCGATGTCGGCTCCGGAAAAACCTTAGTGGCCCTCATGGCCATGATCGATGTAGCGGAAAGCGGCTTTCAGAGCGTCATGATGGCACCTACAGAAATTCTGGCGCGGCAGCATTACGAAAAAGCAGTGCCGGCTCTTGACGCACTTGGACTGGCCTCCGTCTTGATGACGGGGCGTGATAAGGGCACTATCAGGGAGCAAAAACGCGCCTTAGTGGCCTCTGGCGAGGCCGCCATCATTTTTGGCACCCATGCTGTATTTCAGGAAGGCGTAGACTTCAAAGGGCTGCAACTGGCGGTCATTGATGAACAGCATCGCTTCGGCGTAGGGCAGCGCCAGAAGCTGTTCCTGAAGGGCGACAGTGTGCATTATTTATCAATGTCAGCGACGCCGATTCCGCGCACCCTGGCCCTCATAGCCTATGGCGAAGCCGACCTCAGCATCCTTGATGAGAAACCCGCCGGGCGTCAGCCTATTCAAACCGCCGTCATTCCACGCGCCCGTCTTGGCGATGTGTTTAACCGGCTTAAAACCGTACTGGCAGAAGGCGCTCAGGCTTACTGGATTTGCCCACTGGTCGAAGAGACTGCCGAAAGCGATATGATTGCGGTGGAGGCCCGTCACCGCGCACTTACCGAAGTTTTCGGCACTGAGATTGGTCTGGTTCATGGGCGCATGCCATCAATCGATAAAGACACTGTGGTCAGTCGATTTGCGCGCAATGAACTCAAGCTGCTCTGTGCGACGACGGTAGTTGAAGTTGGCATTGATGTGCCAAACGCCACCATAATCATCATCGAACAAGCCGAGCGATTTGGTCTGGCGCAACTGCATCAGTTACGTGGGCGTGTAGGTCGCGGGTCAGCCAAAAGTGTATGTATTCTGTTATATGACGCACCTTTAAGCAAATCGGCTCAGGCAAGACTTGAACTTCTACGTGATACCGAAGATGGCTTTGCGATCGCAGAAGCCGACTGGAAACTGCGCGGCGAAGGTGATGTTCTGGGCGCAAAACAATCGGGCTTTCCGGACTACAGGTTTGTTGATTCGGAAAAGCATGGCGATTTGGTCGCTATGGCCGCCAGAGATGCCGTCTACATTCTTCAGCGAGAAAAAAGCTTGCCACAGGCGCGACAACAAGCCTTGAATATCTTAAAGTATCTTTTTGACTGGAGAATAGAAGCCTCTGATAAAAATGACTAATTACCCTGTTTATTAGTCATGGCCCGAACTTTTTGATTATAGGGGAAATTATAGAGCCGATCACGAAAATCGGTTTTAAGATCGCCGTAAAAGAGATTGTAACTATTGACCTTCACGCGTGCGGTCCAGGTGCCGTCATCACGAAATGTTGGCGAATTAGGGCGCACGACATAAAGGATGCCTCCCCGGCAACGGGCACTGACCTTACGTGACACCAAGGCCGGCGGAGTGTCCCACTCCAGCCCCGTTGCATTAGCGGCCCCAAGGCTTTGGCGTTCGTCTGTATCCGCTTCGGAAACGCCCCCTATTAGCGGATTGACACAAAGAGTCTCTTCCTTACCCAAAACCACAAGATTATGGTTTTCATTCCAGATAAGCGCGCGACGCTCAGCCTGAAGCGCCTGATCAGGGCGTCCGTCATCGACGCTCAGATAAGCCAGTATGCACCCGGTTTCATTGCGATTTTGGCACGCCTTTATGCCTTTTGCGCCATTATAATCTGATACAGGCACAAGGGTTTCAATCATATAAGCAGCTATCATTTGCGATGACAGTTGCGCGTCAGGCATGATTTTAGTTTTGATGAGGCGATCCAGCAATACACCACCCTGCTCCACGCCAACAACTACGAATCCGCGCGGGCTGCGTCGCTGACTCAAGAAGGCCTCGAACGCTTTTTCAACGTCCCCATAGGCAAATTGACGGGCTTCGCGGGCATCCTCGCGGCGGGTGAGCATGCTGTAAAGGCTGGCCTGCCGGTAACGCGGTGCGTAGACATTACCCTCCGTGGCAAAAGGCGCCGCATAGTTTGGTAATTGCGCTTGTTCGATTTCAATCGTTGTGGCGCGATCATCAATCGCCCCCAGCCATTCTTTTCCGCCTGTATAGCTTGTGGCGTGCACAAAAAAGACATCGGCTTTGCGTGAGGACATTCCCCCCGATAAAGCCGGATTCATGTACCACGATGATGACTTACTATAATCGGGTGCAGCAGGGCGTCTATAAGTCTGGAATGGCACTTTAGGATCGAGATTGTGCCGCTTGATATCATCACTGAACAGAATCAGTGCCACCGCCAACACAG
>DDPE01000020.1 GCA_002342035.1 Asticcacaulis sp. UBA2476
TCAAGGGCTTCCGTCCCGGCAAGGTGCCGCCGGCCCACGTCAGAAAGCTTTACGGCAAGGAATTGATGAGCGAAATCCTTCAGGAAACGCTCACTGAAACGACCCAGTCGGCGCTGGATCAAAATAAAGTGCGTCCGGCCAGCCAGCCGGAACTGACCCCGCTCGGCGATATCGAAGCGGTCATCAAGGGCGAATCCGATTTCGCTTATCAGATCGCGGTTGAGCAAATGCCGGACTTCGAGCCGGTTGATGTGACAGGTCTGGAACTAACCCGCCCGGTCTATGAGCCGACCGAAGACGAAATCAATGAAGCCCTGAACGGCATCGTCGCCCAGCAAAAGCAGTATGAGCCCAAGGGTGGCAAAGCCCCGAAGGCCGCTGACGGCGACAAGCTGAATATCGACTTTGTCGGTAAGGTTGACGGCGAAGTATTTGACGGAGGCTCAATGGAAGGCGCTGATCTGGTCATCGGTTCCGGCCAGTTCATTCCAGGCTTTGAAGAGCAATTGATCGGTGCCAAAAAGGGCGAAGAGCGCGTATTGAACGTGACCTTCCCGGCTGATTACGGTGCCGCCAATCTGGCCGGCAAAGAGGCGACTTTCGAGACTAAGGTCAACGAAATTTCCGCGCCGAAAGATGCCGTTGCGGATGATGACTTCGCCAAGGGCCTCGGCCTAGAAGGTCTGGACGCGCTCAAGGGCCTGTTGAAGACCCAGATCGAGCAGCAGTACAAGACTGCTGCCCGTTTCAAGATGAAGCGCGCTCTGCTTGACATCCTTGATGAAAAGCACTCGTTCGATCTGCCGCAAAAGATGCTGGACGCTGAGTTTGCCGGTATCTGGCAGCAGGTTGAGCAGGACAAGGCTGCGGGCCAACTGTCCGAAGAAGATGTCGGCAAGTCTGAGGACGATCTGAAGGCCGAATATCGCAAGATCGCTGAGCGCCGCGTGCGTCTTGGCCTCGTGCTGGCTGAAATCGGTACCCGTCAGAACGTGACCGTATCGGATCAGGAACTGGCTCAGGCCATCGCTCAGGAAGCCCGCAACTATCCGGGCCAGGAGCGCCAAGTTTTTGAATATTTCCGTTCGAACCCCGCCGCGTCCGCCCAGCTTCGTGCGCCGCTCTATGAAGAAAAGGTCGTTGATGCGATCTTTGAACTGGCCAAGGTGTCGGAAGCGCCGATCACCAAGGAAGAGCTTCTGGCCGAAGACGAGTAGGGCCACAGGCCCTACGACCCGGAACTTGGAGTAAGCTTCACAGCCGGTGTTAAGTGTTGAAATTATTAGGGTGCAGGGACTGCGCTCAAGAAGCGCTAGCGTTAGCGCAACTTGAATGTCTTCCCTGCATCTTTTTTTGCGCTTGAAAAACTGTGGGTAAATTGCCAGTTTGTAAAAGGGGTTCGCGGGGTGTCCACTTTCGTTTAAGAGTTTTAACCCTATATACGAATCCACAAGCCAATTTTGATCAGGGGCAATTATGCGCGATCCTATCGACAATCTGACTATGAATCTGGTGCCTATGGTGGTGGAGCAATCCAGCCGCGGTGAGCGCGCCTACGATATCTTCTCGCGTATGCTGAAAGAACGCATCATCTTCCTGACCGGCCCGTTTGAAGACGGTATGGCCAGCCTGATCTGCGCGCAGCTTCTTTTCCTTGAGTCGGAAAATCCGAAGAAGGAAATCGCGATGTACATCAACTCGCCCGGCGGTCAGGTAACCTCGGCCCTGGCGATCTATGACGTCATGCAGTACATCAAATCGCCGGTATCAACGGTGTGTATCGGTATGGCGGCATCGGCCGGATCGCTGATCCTGCAAGCCGGTGAAGCCGGTCAGCGCTTCTCCCTGCCCAATTCCAAGATCATGGTGCACCAACCTTCGGGTGGCGCGCGCGGTATGGCTTCGGACATCGAAATTCAGGCCGAAGATATCCGCAAGACCAAAAAGCTGCTCAACGAAATCTACGTCAAGCACACTGGCCAAAGCTATGAAACGATCGAGCGTACGCTGGATCGTGACCGCTATATGACCGCCTTGGAAGCTAAGGACTTTGGTCTGGTCGACCACGTTTACGAAAAGCGTACTGATACGGTCGAAGTCGTTAAGTAGGCTTGCCCGTAAACACCCTGTAATACCCCTTGCCGGCGGCTTTGATCATCTCAAAGTCGCCGCTTGTGTCTCCGAACGCCGCCATGAGACAAAGTGATTCGCCGTAAACGGCTTTGAGGCGCGCAACCTTTTCTGGTCCCCGGCAGTTCAGTCCGTCGAGATCCGGCAACAGCCGGTCATCGGCAGAAAATCCGAGTTTAGTGCCGATCACAAGGTCCGCCCCCAGATATGCCCCGAACGCGCCAACCAGAATGTCTGGCGAGGCCGTTACGATCACCCGCAGACGATCCGGCTGATTCTGCTCCGCCCATGCGATCAGAGCGTCGGGCCTGAACAGCTTATCCTTATGGCTATCCGCGAATGCCGCAATCAGGGCGTCAAGTTCTGAGCGCCTTATGCCGCCTAGTAATTTATGGATCAGCCGGGCCTTCAACGCCCCGCGGTCTTTGGTTTTTATATAGTGGCCGATAAGCGACGGTGTGGAGATAAACGCCCACGCCAGCCTCAAATAACCGCAATGCCAGACCAGAAAGGCCGTGAAACTGTCCTTATAGGTCAGGGTGCCGTCAAAATCGAAGGCGGCAATTTGAGGGGCGGGGGCTTCATTTGCGCAAGGCATCAACAGGGCCGTTTATGAGTGTGGCTTTTATTCCTCATATTCCATCCTATATAGAAATTCATCCCGCTAATTGTGGTCGGGGACACTAAAACCCCAAAGGATGCGGTTGAGGCGTGGTCTAAACTGTGCATAGATCGCCATTAGACCCGTATGTTACGCGGATATGTAGCGAAAATAGCCTTTTTTTAATCCCTAAGAAGGCATAGTGTCGGTTTGAAGCGGGAACGTGTGTCGTACTTGGACCCACGGGCCGCGCATGAGGTGAGAAAGCGCTTATGACGAAAGCCGCCAGTGGCGATAGCAAAAGTACCCTTTACTGCTCCTTCTGCGGAAAGAGCCAGCATGAGGTGCGTAAACTAATAGCGGGGCCGACCGTCTTCATCTGTGATGAATGCGTTGAGCTGTGCATGGACATCATTCGTGAAGAGCACAAGATCGCTTTCGTGAAGTCCAAGGACGGCGTGCCGACCCCTAAAGAGATTCGTGAAGTCCTCGACGACTATGTGATTGGCCAGTCTCAGGCCAAGAAGGTTTTGTCGGTCGCGGTTCACAACCACTATAAGCGCCTGAATCATGCCGCTAAAGGCAATGATGTTGAACTGGCCAAGTCCAACATCATGCTGATCGGGCCGACCGGTTCGGGTAAGACCCTGTTGGCGCAGACCTTGGCGCGCATCATTGATGTGCCGTTCACTATGGCCGACGCCACGACACTTACTGAGGCTGGTTATGTCGGTGAAGACGTTGAAAACATTATCTTAAAGCTGCTGCAATCGGCAGATTATAATGTCGAACGCGCGCAACGCGGCATCGTCTATATCGACGAAGTTGATAAGATTTCGCGCAAGTCTGACAACCCGTCGATCACCCGCGATGTGTCGGGTGAGGGCGTGCAGCAGGCGCTTCTGAAAATCATGGAAGGCACGGTTGCCAGCGTTCCGCCGCAAGGTGGCCGCAAGCATCCGCAGCAGGAATTCCTGCAAGTGGACACGACCAACATCCTGTTCATCTGTGGTGGCGCGTTTGCGGGTCTGGAAAAGATTATCTCCAGCCGTGGCAAGGGCACGTCGATCGGGTTTGGTGCTACGGTTAAAGACCCGGAAGAGCGTCGTCTGGGCGAGGTTCTGCACCAGGTAGAGCCCGATGACCTGATGAAATTCGGCCTGATCCCGGAATTTATCGGTCGTCTGCCGGTTCTGGCGACCCTCGAGGATCTTGATGAGGCAACCCTCGTCAAGATTTTGACCGAGCCTAAGAACGCGCTGATCAAGCAATATGCGCGGCTGTTCGAGATGGAAAATGTGACTCTTACCTTCACGGAAGAGGCGCTGTTTGCTGTCGCGAAGAAGGCGATTGTTCGCAAGACCGGTGCGCGCGGTTTGCGCTCGATCCTTGAGGCCATTCTGCTCGATACCATGTACGAACTGCCGAACATGCAAGGCGTCGAAGAGGTGGTCATCAATGGTGAGGTCGTTGAAGAACGCTCACAGCCGTTGTTGATCTATGCCGAAAAGCGTGGCGGCGGCGCGGCTTAATTCTACTTTGAGAGGCTGCGAATAGCTGCCTCATAGAGAATTTATATTGAATAAAAGCGGCCCCGGAAATGGGGTCGTTTTTTTTGCATTAAATGTTCTTGATTTGTTCTAGTGGGGTGTTAGCATGATGTATGCCCATCTCAACGCTCAGGACTGATCCCATTGATGACGAAAACGCACTGCCTAATCGGTTGCGTAAAGGGCGGGGCTCTGTGTCTAATCGACCCAGCGGGCGGTTTAATGCGCCCGATCTTTATGAAATTGACGATGGCTGGACGCATGAGGAGCGGGCAGGACTTGAGCAGCTTAAAACCATTCTGGGCGTTGATACAGCGCGACGAATTATCACGCGCAATACATCTCCCGATATCGGTTTTGACCGGTCGATCAATCCGTACAAAGGCTGTGAGCATGGCTGCATCTATTGTTTTGCGCGGCCCAGTCACGCCTATCTTGATCTGTCGCCGGGAATAGATTTCGAGACACAGATTTTCCGTAAACCTGATGCCGCCAGATTGTTACGACAGGAACTGTCGGATACGCGTTACAAACCCGCACCGTTAATGCTGGGGATCAATACCGATGCCTACCAGCCGACCGAGCGCACAGAACGCATTACCCGTGGTCTGTTGGAGGTTCTGTTTGAGTTTCGTCATCCGGTTCATCTGATTACCAAATCTGCCCTAATCCAGCGGGACATTGATATTCTGGAGCCGATGGCGGCGCTGCGGCTGGTGACGGTAATGTTGTCGATCACGACCCTGGACCGGCATTTGGCACGGATTATGGAACCAAGGGCGGCTACACCACAGCGGCGGCTGGAGACTGTGCGCGCTTTACATGAAGCAGGCGTACCTGTGGGGGTTATGGTGGCGCCCATCATTCCCGGCCTGACTTGCCATGAGATTGAAATTCTTGTGAAGGCGGCGGCGGACGCGGGGGCTATAAAGGCGGGCTATAATCTGGTGCGTCTGCCTTATGAAATCAAAATCCTGTTTGAGGAATGGCTGAGGCTTAATTTTCCGGATCGGGCCAATAAGGTATTGAACCATATCCGCCAATGCCGGGATGGCAAACTGAATGACCCGCAATTCGGCAGTCGCATGACGGGGCAGGGGCCTTATGCTGATCTGATCGCCCAAAGGTTCGCGCTGGCGGCCAAGCGCCACGGACTGAACTGGAAACCAAGTAATCTCGATTACAGTCAGTTCCGCGGCGGTGATCCGCAAATGGCTCTATTTTAAGAGCGCGCATTTATATCCGTTTAAAGCTTAACCGTCGCGCCACCGTTATCGGCGCTTTTGTACATGGCCTGAATGATACGCATGTCGCGCAGGCCCATTTCGCCGGGAGTGCGGTGTGGTTGACCCGTACGGGCGGCGGTCGAGAAGCCATCGAGCTGAGCGGCAAACTGTACCAGAGAATCACCGGCACGGATCGGGCGGGTGGCGTCGGTATGGATCACGCCGCCAACGCTGCTGTAATCGGTGGCGGGATTAAGCGCGATATAGCCCTTGGTACCGAGTATGCGCTGCTGGCTGGTATAGGCAAAGGTATAGGACGATGACCCTTGCGCGGTGATGCCCGATGCAAACATCAGCCGCCAGTCAACGCCGCCTTCGACCTCAGTAAAGCGTGGATCACCTGCCGGGGTGGTATAGACGGCCGAGACGGCAATCGGTGGTTCATCGACATACATCAGACAGCCGTTAAGCGCATAGATGCCGATATCATACATCGACCCGCCGCCGCCCAGCGCCTTTTCCAACCGCCATTTGACCGGCGGGTAGGCCGGATTGGCCGGAAAGCCGGTTTCGCCGGAGAAATAGCGGATATCCCCGATTTCACCGGCGCGCAGACGGCGAAGGGCTTCCACATTGTTGGGCTCGAAATGCACGCGGTACGCCACGCCCAATTGCCGGTTGGCGGCTTTGGCGGCGGCGACCATCGCTTCACATTCCGCAACGGTTGAGGCCATCGGCTTTTCGCACAACACATGCTTGCCGGCCTTGAGCGCGCGGATGGTGTATTCAGCATGCAGGCCGACCGGCAAGGCGATGTAAACGCAATCGATGTCTTTATCATCGGCGATCTTGTCGAAGTTTTTGTAGTCATAAATGCGGTTGACGCCGTAACGCGCCCCGATATCGCGGGCTTTTTCAGGGTTACCGGACACCAATGCTGTCACGGAGGACTGAGACGCAGCTTGCAGGCCCGGCAATACCTGCCCAATCGCAAAAGACCCAAGCCCCACGACCGCATAGCCCATGCGCTTGGCAGGTGGTTCCGGCATCTGAGGATTGCCGCGCAGGGGCTGACCCTTGGCGACCACCTCCGCCTGAGCGGCACCCGCTACTGACGCGGCGAGGGGGGCTACGCTTGCCCCCAGCAATAAACGGCGACGGTCGATTTCAAATCCGCTCATGATCTGCTTCCCTGATAAGTTTAGCGTGATTATTTTCGTTGGACGTTAGCGTTACCATTGTTTCAGAAAAGGTCAAATCAGACGGTATTTAGCGCCGCAATTTTTGAGAGCGGTTTATGGTCTGATCCAGAGTTTGCAAAAACTGCGACCGGTTAGCGTTTGAGAACGGCGGCGGACCGCCGGTAATCTCGCCAGTCGAGCGGATATGTTCCATGATAGAGCGTTGGGCCAGGGCGGCGCCTATTGAATCCTTAGTAAAGGCGCGGCCATTGGGGGCAATGGCATAGGCGTCTTTGGCCAGAACTCTGGCCGCTAAAGGGATGTCGTTGGTGATGACGATATCCCCGGCCACAGCCTGATCGGCGATCCAGTCATCGGCAATGTCGGGGCCCGCATCGACGATCATCCGCTTGATTCGCGGTGACTGCGGAATCTGGATGAAGCTGTTGGAGACCACAAAGGTCGGCAGGGTGTAACGCGCGGCGACTTTGTAGGTTTCATCTTTTACCGGGCAGGCGTCGGCATCTATGTAGATCGTCAGGGTCATGAAGACCTCATACCAGACCAGGCTTTTGGCGTCCCTTGATTATTATCCGATCTATCCCACATAGAAGTTCAGGCTCATCCACAGCGTGTTCGGACAAATGTCTATCGGATGGGTGCTGAATCACTCTAACCTTGCAGGGCTAGGGATATCGGGCTTTACTGTCTATATAAGTTTGCGCTAACGCAGTGCTTCTTGAGCGCAGATCAGAAGTAATTTTCCGGCTCAGGTTTCCTGATTAGGAGTATGTAATGTTTGATGTTTTGACAATTCCGGTTCTGCCGCTGCGCGACATTGTGGTTTTTCCGCACATGGTTGTGCCGCTGTTTGTCGGCCGGGATAAGTCAGTGCGTGCCCTTGATGAGGTCATGAAGGGCGATAAGCAGATCCTGCTGGCGACGCAAAAAAATTCCTCCGATGATGATCCTGAAGCCGACGCCATCTACGATATCGGCGTTTTGGCCAACGTGCTGCAATTGCTGAAACTGCCGGACGGCACGGTAAAAGTGCTGGTCGAGGGTAAGTCGCGCGTGAAGATCAAGCGCTTTACCAAGACCGACAGCTATTATGAGGCTGAGTCCTATGCTCTGGAGCCCAGCCTGTCGGAAGGCCCGGATCTTGAGGCATTGGTGCGCGCAGTTTCTGAGCAGTTTGAAAACTATATCAAGCTGAACAAGAAAATCCCTGCCGAAGCTGTGGCGACTCTGGCTGAAATTTCCGAGCCCGATGTGCTGGCCGATTCTATCGCCGCCCATCTGGTGATCAAGATTGCCGATAAGCAGAACCTGCTGGAGCAGCTTTCGGTCACCAAGCGCCTTGAGAAGATCTATGCCCTGATGGAAGGCGAAATCTCCGTCCTTCAGGTCGAGAAGAAAATCCGCTCGCGTGTCAAGCGCCAGATGGAGAAGACACAGCGCGAATATTACCTGAATGAGCAGATGAAGGCCATTCAGCGCGAACTGGGTGAGCAGGACGAGGGCAAGGACGAATTGGTCGAGCTTGAGAAGAAGATCAAGGCGACCAAACTGTCCAAAGAGGCCCGCGACAAGGCGATGGCTGAGCTGAATAAGCTACGCCATATGTCGCCCATGTCGGCGGAATCGACGGTGGTGCGCAACTACCTCGACTGGCTGTTGGCCATTCCCTGGGGTGCCGCCAAGACCAAGCCGATTAAGCTTGATAAGGCCGAGGAAATCCTCGATGCCGACCACTATGGCTTGGAAAAGGTCAAGGAGCGCATCCTTGAGCATCTGGCCGTGCAGGCGCGCATGGGCACGCTTAAAGGGCCGATCTTGTGCCTGGTTGGGCCTCCGGGTGTCGGTAAGACGTCGCTCGGCAAATCAATCGCCAAGGCGACAGGGCGTGAATTTGTACGCATCTCATTAGGCGGGGTGCGTGACGAATCCGAAATCCGTGGTCACCGCCGCACCTATATTGGCTCCATGCCGGGCAAGATCATCCAGTCGATGAAAAAGGCTAAGACCACCAACGCCTTCTTCCTGCTGGATGAGATCGATAAGATGGGCGCTGACTGGCGCGGTGATCCGGCGTCGGCCTTGCTTGAGGTGCTGGATCCGGCGCAGAACTCGACCTTCAACGACCATTATCTTGAAGTTGATTATGACCTGTCGAAGATCATGTTCGTGACGACGGCCAACTCGCTCAACATGCCGCAGCCCTTACTCGACCGGATGGAAATCATCCGCATCCCCGGCTATACCGAGGATGAAAAGGTTGAGATCGCCAAGCGTCATATCCTGCCGGTACTGGCCAAAGATCATGGCTTGTCGGCTGAGGAATGGATCGTGCCGGAGCAGGCCATTCGTGATCTGATCCGCTATTATACGCGTGAAGCGGGCGTGCGCTCATTAGAGCGTGAACTCGGCAATCTGGCGCGTAAGACCATCCGCGATCTGGCCAAGGAGAAGGTCACATCGATTACGGTCGATGATGACCGTGTGGCCAAATATGCTGGCGTGCGTAAATATCATTACGGTGCCACCGATGAAGAAGACCTCATCGGTATGGTTACGGGTCTGGCGTGGACGGAATTCGGCGGTGATATCCTCACCATCGAAGCCATCAAAATGCCCGGCAAGGGCGGCATGAAGGTGACCGGCAACCTGAAAGAGGTCATGAAGGAATCGGTCTCTGCGGCCAATTCCTACGTGAAGGCCCTGGCGCCGAAGTTCGGTATCCTGCCGCCGGTGTTTGATAAAACCGACGTCCACGTCCACGTCCCGGAAGGGGCAACGCCTAAAGACGGCCCCTCGGCCGGTGTGGCTATGGTCACCGCTATGGTGTCCGTGCTGACGGGTATTCCTGTGCGCAAAGATCTGGCGATGACGGGTGAAATTACCCTGCGTGGGCGGGTGCTGGCGATCGGCGGCCTGAAAGAAAAGCTGCTGGCGGCATTACGCTCTGGCATCAAGACCGTGCTCATCCCGAAAGAGAATGAGAAAGACCTGATTGATCTGCCGGCCAATGTGAGGTCCGGGCTGGAGATCATCCCAGTGTCTCTGGTTGAAGATGTCCTGAAACACGCCCTGACCAAGCCGCTCGAATCTATTGAGTGGGTGGAGCCGGTGGTGGTCGCAGGCGCTGCGGTTGCCGCCATTGATGATCCGGACGCACTCACCGCACATTAAAAGCGCGTCCCGTTAAAGACAGGCCGGTCTGTTTCTCACGAATCAGACCGGCTTTTTTGTGCGCTGCATCACGGAAGTGTAACGATAAGAAAATGGCCGTGAGGTATAAAAAGACGATAAAATCGCCTGAAACCCTTAAAAAAACACGGTTTGCGGTGCACAAACTGCAATTTGGGTTTTGACCTGACGGTTTTTTTGTAGTCTCTATCGGGTTCACCTTTGAGCGACCCTTTGAATATGAGTCGCGGTGATCAAGGGTTAGTTTTAGCAAACCTATACTGATGGTAGGGAGAAGATATATGACGACGAAAGCTGAACTCGTGGCATCGATTGCCGAACAGGCCGGCCTGACCAAAGAGCAAGCCAAAAAGGCACTCGACGCATTTACCGACAGCGTTTCGGATGCTCTCAAAAAAGGCGAAGAAGTCCGTCTCGTGGGCTTTGGCACCTTCCTGGCTGTCAAGCGCGAAGCTGGCACGGCCCGTAATCCGCGCACCGGTGAAACGGTTGCCCGTCCGGCCAGCACGACCGCGCGTTTCCGCGTTGGTGAAGGCCTGAAGTCTGCGCTTAACAGCTAAGACTTATGTGGGACGGTTTTGGCTGCGCACACCTCGGATGGGGATAAATGCGCACCAGACCTCTTCAATGACTTGACTTCTGAAGCGGGGGCGGGCAAAGGCTCACCTCCACTTCAGAGACCGCACAGATATACGATGTCATGCGGCTTTAAGGGGGCGATTAGCTCAGCTGGCAGAGCGGCTCGTTTACACCGAGTAGGTCGGCGGTTCGATCCCGTCATCGCCCACCAAAATCTTATTCATGACCAAAGTCCTTCGCTACGTTCAGTGTACTTTGTCATGGAGCTAAATGGAAAAATCAGCTTGAAGCGGTTCTTCGCTGATTTTTGCTTTTTGTGAGCAATTTGCGTTGGTTTAATTACCTACCTTTTCAGGTGTGCCGCTGTGAAAGCGGAACTCTGTGTCCGGATCGGCAATCAGCGCTTGTTCCACCGGGCGGATGGCTGTGATGCGGGCAGCAATATCATCGGCGTCACCATAAAGATGGGCCAGTTTCAGATAGCCGGTGAAGTGACGGCCTTCACTTTCCAGCAAGCCTTTGTAGAATTTACCCAACTCGTCATCCAGATGTGGATAAAGCGCATGAAAGCGTTCGCACGACCGGGCCTCAATAAAGGCTGAGATCACCAGTATATCAGTCAGCATGCCAGGCTCAGTCCGGCGCACCATCTGCCGCAGGCCAGCGGCGTAGCGCGACGCCGAAAGCGTACGCAAAGCCACGCCGCGCTTTTTCATCAGTTTCATGACCTGCTCGTGATGCACCAGTTCTTCGCGCGCCAGCCGCGACATCGCGTTCATCAGTACCTCACGCGTGCAATACTTGGCCATCAGGTTCAGCGCGTTGGTAGCCGCCTTATATTCGCAGTTCTTGTGGTCGAGCAGCAGAATGTCCTGATTGGCAAGTGCTGCGTCGACCCAGGGGCGGGGTGTTTCGCTTTGCAGGAAATCATGGATGGCGGGCAGCATGCGCGGACTCTCTTTTGAACGATGCTGATGTGCCAAAGGCCGCGGCAAAATACAAGTCTGGAGCGCGCATCATTGCGAAGGCTGAGGAGATTAAGGTTTGAGCGTCCCAGATGCCGACGACATCCCAAAGGCGCATGCACAAAGCTGAACAGTATCCCGCCGATCAGCATGGCCCAGTCCAGAATGATCGGGGCGGGGTGGTGGTGCATGAGTTTCAACGGTTGAATTAAAAGACGGCGAAGGCAACGGTCAGGGCCAGAATATATCCTTGGGTAGTCGGGGAACGCATGACATTGACTCTGTAGAGGGGCAGAGGTGGGAATATATTTTGATCAGATGGGGGAGCCTTATTGACCGCGTGACCTATCTTTTGAAATAACTAAAACCCTGGATCACACCGGGGCTTTTTAAGCTTTGGCTACGGCAATAATTTTATCGGATAACTCAGAAATTGCTTCAATCATTGCTGTCACTTTTTCGATCATTTCATATGAACTCAGCGGACCGTTCTCCTGAAATATCAATCTAAATTCGGGCTGCTCATCAGGGGTGTATTCGACCTCACCAGCCTGAAATTTCAATCCCGAAAAAATGACATTCGTGAAATTCAAGCGCATACCTACACTCAATCTTATTTCCACATCAGCAGGTGAGTTATTGAAAAAATTTATCCCGAATGTATTGCCTAAATACCCAGCAGTAGTTTTGGCCGCACATGCAGATGGCAAGACAAGCCTATGTTTATCTAGAATATCAAGCTCATGTAATGCCACCAACCAATGATTGCCATTAGGATATGGCTTCATGGCACGCAATATAGTTACAACCTCGCGCCCCGCTTTAATAGCGCCGGTCGAATTTAGTATCTCTTCAAAGTGATGCTGTCCCTTTGCAAATGGGAATTGTATTGATTTATGCTTAGCCTCTGAAATAGCGCCCTTCACTAACTCAAAAATTAAATGATCCAGTGATGCTCGCAAATTGTGCACGATATCGCCGAGTAACAATGATATCTGGTCAGGAATTACTTCACGCTGAACTATATACAGCGATGCTTTACAAGCAAATGCATCATAACTGAGACAAATATTGTAAGGTCGCCTCTGCAAAAAAACATCGCTAATCGCTGCCAGATCATTACGAAGCTGCCGGGCACGTTCAATTTTCAATTTAACTGAATGAAAGCGATCATTTATCATAAACCTTGATTGCAGATTCTCGAAATGCAATCAATAATTGATTGCTCCATCATCTCACTTCAAAATCATCAGGGTTAAACTCGCCTTCCGAATTTCCGCCGGAACATACTCGTAAAAATCGTTCTTGATGCCAACCTTGCAATCGAACGACAGGCTGCTCCAACCCATCACTATCATTGGTCGAGGTCACTCTGGAGCGCACTCACATCAGTGAGCTGGATGCGATGCGCAAACGGCTGTCGGTGCCGGAGGTGCAGCAGTGTTACTATGTGACCGGCGACGTTGATTTCGTTCTGGTGGTGACGGTGGCGACCATGGACGAATATGAGGCGCTGGCGCGCAAGCTGTTTTACGAGAATACCAACGTCAAAGTGTTCCGATCTCTGGTCGCGCTGGATCTGGTCAAGGTCGGGCTGGGCGTTGATTTATCAAGGGTCAAATCGACGCAAGTGCGGTAAGACTAAATTAACCAAACTTCATGATAAGTGGTATTATAAGGCGCAAACTCTAAGGGTTTAGTTCCGAAATTTAAGTGACCGCGTAAGTGTATCCGTAATGTCAATTACGGCTTATGGGCAAAATGCCCGTTAATCCTGAACCAGAATGGTAGGGGCACATCGTGTCGAACGTGACCGTCAATACTAATGTCGGGGCTATGGCGGCTTTGCAGTCGCTGAACCGGACTTCGCGCCAGTTCCGGGAAGTCGAAGACCGCATAACCACTGGCCTTAAGGTATCGAGCGCTAAGGATAATGGCGCCGTCTATGCCATCGCCGTTATGCAGCGCTCGGAAATTTCCTCACTCGATGTTTTGCAGCGCTCACTTGAGCGGGCGACCTCGGTTATCGATGTCGCCATGGGCGCCGGTGAGACGGTCGCCGATGTCCTTAATGAAATGAAAACGCGCGTAATATCGGCAGCCGACACCTCGCTGGATACGACGTCGCGCACCGCTATGTCTGACGACTTTCTGGATCTGATCCGCCAGATCTGGCATGCCGTTAAAAACGCGGAATTCGATGGCACCAACCTGATCGACGAAGGCGCTGATGACATGGTCGTGCCGGCCAGTCTTAGTCTGGATACGATTACGGTTCAGGCGCAAAACCTGTCGCTGGGTGTGGATGGGTTGTGGTGGAACATGCCGATTGCGTCCGCGACCCTGCCGTTTACAACCGCGACCGAAGCCGCGGCTTTCATACCCGCCATGGATATCGCCATTGAGCGCATAGGATTGCGATTGTCCGCTCTGGGGACGGCGGCTAAGGCCATAGAAGGTCAGTCCCAGTTCCTTTATAAGCTTCAGGACGCCATGACGGAGGGCGTTGGCAATCTGGTCGATGCTGATATGGCCAAAGAAAGTGCTCGCATGGTGTCCTTGCAGACGCGGCAATCCCTGGGGCAGCAGTCTCTGTCAATCGCCAACCGGGCACCGAACATGGTGCTGGCCCTGTTTCAGGCCGCTTAAGCATAGACCTTAACCGGCTGTTCATGGCGATGTCATAAACTACCCGCAACGCGCGTGGCAAAATGCTTTATCTCTAAAATGGAAAGGAGCGCATCCTGTGGCAGGCATGTCGATCCGGACCAATAGAGCCGCCATGACGGCGTTGCAAAATTTAAATGCGACGGCGGCCCAGCTTGCGGCGACCCAAAACCGTATATCGACCGGACTTAAGGTTTCCAGCGCCAAGGATAATGGTGCGGTCTGGGCCATAGCCAATTATCAGCGCTCCCAGATTTCATCGATTGATGTTCTGCAAACCTCGCTCAATCGCGGTAAGTCGGTCATCGATGTGGCGATGGCCGCGGGCGAGTCGATCTCAGACATTTTCACCCTGATGAAAGAGAAAGCACTGGCGGCATCGGATACGTCGATTGATACGACCGCGCGGGCGGCCCTGTCAGAAGAGTTCATGACCCTGGCCAAACAGGTGGATCGCATATCCAAAACGTCTTCGTTTAATGGGACCAGCCTTATCGGCGCCGGTAATCAGAACATCAGCGTCCTTGCGGGTTTAAGTGGTGACACCATGACCATTCGTGCTCAGGATATGTCTCTGGCGGGATTATGGGGCAGTGTTCCGGGGCATGGGGCGGTAACGCTTGGGCCGATCACATCGGCGGCCGATGCGCAAAAGTTCATAGACGCCACCAATTTTGCGATTAAGACCACGAGCCTTAGTCTGGCGAAAATGGGCACGGATTCAAAGATGCTGGATCGGCAATCGACCATGCTCTATAAAATTCAGGATGCCATGGAAGCCGGTGTCGGTAACCTCGTCGATGCTGATATGGCCAAGGAAAGCGTCAAGTTACAGGCGCTCCAGACCAAAATGCAGTTGGGGATTATGGCGTTGTCGATGGCGAACCGAAGCTCCCAACTTATCCTTGAACTGTTCCGTCGTTAAAAAGACCGGATACAGGCTTGCATTTTCAGTGCGTTGCTTGTAAAGGCAGCGCTCCGGCGTGGAAA
This sequence comes from Asticcacaulis sp. UBA2476, assembly GCA_002342035.1. GTDB lineage: Bacteria > Pseudomonadota > Alphaproteobacteria > Caulobacterales > Caulobacteraceae > Asticcacaulis. The sequence continues at coordinate 15,100 of DDPE01000020.1, forward strand.
TTCGTTTCCACTCCGTTCTGTCCGAGACCTTCGGGGAGCAGGGGCCACCTGTTCCATAAACTTCCGGGAGCCCCCGGAGACCGAAAATAGACGGGACGCGACACGCCATCAAGATTGCACGATTTCCTGCATTAAAGGAAGCGCGTGCGGCCCTTGGGTGATTAGCTTCTCATCATGGACAGTGACAAATCGCATTGGGGTAACCCAACGCGAGTTTGTCGTTTGTTACGTTTTTCGGGAATTCCCCTGAAAAGCATCACCTCAATTGGAGGCCGCAAATGGACCGCGCACAAAAAGCCAGTTCGATCGAAGAGCTTAAGGGCATCTTCGCTGACTCAGGCGTCGTGGTTGTGACCCAGTATTCGGGTCTGACCTTTGTGGAAATGGCTGAACTGCGCAACCGTCTTCGTAAAGAAGGCGCTGTGCTTAAGGTGTTTAAGAACCGTCTGGCTCAAAAAGCTCTGGCCGATGGCGCTGGTGAAAAGGCTGAAGCCCTTTTCAAAGGCCCTGTCGCTCTGGCCTATGGTCCCGACCCTGTGACCGCCGCTAAGATCGCCGCTCAATACGCCAAAGAGAATGACAAGCTCAAGCTCATTGGCGCCATCATGGGCAACGATGTTCTGAACGAATCCGGCGTGAAGGCTCTGGCCACACTGCCGTCGCTCGACGAACTTCGCGGCAAGCTTATCGGTCTTATTCAGGCGCCTGCGACCCGTATCGCTGGCGTTCTGCAAGCACCGGCGGGTCAATTGGCGCGCGTTTTCAACGCGTACGCGACCAAAGACGCCGCTTAATCAGCTCATACCACTCACAAACCTATACCCTTTAAAGGAAATACAATGTCTAAGATTGAACAATTGGTCGCCGACCTGTCCACCCTGACCGTTCTCGAAGCTGCTGAACTGTCGAAGGCTCTTGAAGAAGCATGGGGCGTTTCTGCCGCTGCTCCGGTTGCCGTTGCTGCTGCTGGTGGCGCTGCTGCCGCTCCGGCCGAAGCTGCTGAAGAGCAAACCGAGTTCACCGTTGTCATCGTTGACGGCGGCGACAAGAAGATCAACGTGATCAAGGAAATCCGTGGCATCCGTTCGGACCTCGGTCTGAAAGAAGCCAAGGATCTGGTCGAAGGCGCGCCTCAGAACGTTAAAGAAAATATCTCCAAGCAAGAAGCCGCCGAAATCAAGGCAAAGCTTGAAGCTGCTGGCGCCAAGGTTGAAGTTAAGTAATTACGGCCTTGGCCATATTGCTTTAAAATTCAGGCTCGAAGGGAAACCTTCGGGCCTGTTTTCGTAATAAACGGAGTGAGACATGACACAGGCGCTTTTGCGCACGTTTGATTTCCTGTGTGAGGTCATGCCGCGCGAGCCGTCATGGCGGGTCATAGGGTCTGCGGCCCTGTGGCTGAGCGGTGTCCCGGTTGTGCCTGATCCCGCAGATGTCGATGTAGTGGCATCGTTTGAGGTGATTGAAAGCGTGCGCAAAGCTTTAAAGGTTTCATTGCCGGATGCGTCCAGACCTGATGACCGCTTTCGTTCTCATCCGTTTTTTCAGTATAAGCCTGATGGCGGGGTTGTGATTGATTTCATGGGCGATCTGGAAGTTTTCAGTGGCGAATGGAGATGCTTGCATTTTGAAAGTTGTGTTTCGGTGGGCGGAGTTTTCGTGCCTGACCTGCATGAGCAGATGACTATTTTGCGTCAGTTTGGCCGACCGAAGGATTTACAACGGATTGAGACGGTTCAGGTTTTCTTGAGTGACTCGTCCTGTGGATGATTTTTAACCATATTGACAGGGCGTTTTCATCCGCTACTCTGTGGATAATTCGGGTGGCGGCAACGACCTGTGAGGGGTTGATAAGGCTGTCGGGATCGCCATGTGGGAGGCGGGCCGTGATAACTTTTAAAAAGCAAGTAAAGTCAGCGATTAAGCGGTTTGTGGCCACACCCTATTTCCTGGGGGTGCTTATCTTTATGTTTGGGGCGTGGATTGCCTTATCCAGCAACGCTTTAGGGGCGGCGACGGTTTTTTGCGGGCAGGGGTGGTTTCGCACCATTTGCGCCTATGGTGGGTTGGCGGGGGTGGCTTCACCTACCGAAGAACGGTTCTGGGTGGCGGCTTCATCGCGCGTGGACGGGGAGGGGTTGCGCCAGTATCTGCGGATTTACCCGGATGGTGAGTTTGCCCGTGAAGCCGCCCTGCGCCTGCAAACCTGCCGCCGTGTCGAGCGTGAGAACTGGGACGGTGAGGAAAAAACCCTGCCCCTGATGGTTATGACGGCCTTAGTGCCTTCGGTTTCGCAAGTGGCGGCCAAGGATATCGCCATCGCGTCGGGGAAAACCGATGCGGCGGTCATGTGCCGGAATTACGAGGCGGGTCAGTACCGGCTCAGAAAATCAGATGTCCGGCCTGAGCACTGGAGTTGTTCGGCGCGCGGACGTGGGGTGGTCTGTGGCTTCGAAGGGGTCGCGGTCTGTCAGGTTCAGACCCGCTTTGTCGAGGTTCATGAGGACTGCACATGATTTCAGAGCGGCTTTGACGACCTGAAATTTTATTTCTTGACATTTTCAAAAAATATTGATGATGCCCTCTTCACATGCGGGGATAAGTGCGCTATGGCGTGCTCTCTTGGATTGCGACTCGCTTTGCGTTTCGCGCATCCTGCGAATTTACCTGATGGCTGACATTATGCTCTTTTCGTCGGCGAAGGGTTTGGCTTAGATCGCAAAGCCATAAAAACAAGGCGTCTGAGGCGATTTATCGCTTCATAAAGAGCGGACGCAAGGCAACTTTTACATCCTTTGGGATGTGACGACACCTTGAACCCCCGGATGTTCTGCATCCGAAACACAGCGTTTCCACGCAAGGACAAAAATGGCGCAGTCTTTTACTGAAAAGAAGCGGATTCGGAAATCTTTCGGCCGTATCCCTGAAGCTATTCGTATGCCGAACCTGATCGAGGTTCAGCGCTCATCTTATGAACAATTTCTGCAACGCTTCGTCCGCCCGGTCGAGCGCATTGATGACGGCCTGGAGGCTGTTTTCAAAAGTGTGTTCCCGGTTAAGGATTTTAACGAACGCGCGACGCTGGAATATGTGTCCTATGAGTTCGAAGAGCCCAAGTACGACGTTGAAGAGTGTATCCAGCGCGATATCACTTATGCGGCGCCTCTGAAGGTCAAGCTGCGTCTGATCGTGTTTGAAACCGACGAAGACACCGGCGCCCGCTCCGTTAAAGACATCAAGGAGCAGGACGTTTACATGGGCGATATCCCGCTCATGACCGATAAGGGCACTTTTGTCGTCAACGGCACTGAGCGCGTTATCGTCTCCCAGATGCACCGCTCTCCCGGCGTGTTCTTCGACCACGACAAGGGCAAGACCCACTCTTCGGGTAAGCTGCTGTTCGGTGCGCGTATCATCCCTTACCGCGGTTCGTGGCTCGACTTTGAATTCGATGCCAAGGACGTTGTCTATGTCCGTATCGATCGACGCCGTAAGCTGCCGGCGACCACCTTCCTGCAGGCGCTTGGCCTTGATGGTGAAGAAATCCTCACGACCTTTTACGATGTCGTGCCCTATGAGAAAAAAGATACCGGTTTTGTCACGCCTTATAAGGCTGAGCGCTGGCGCGGTGTGAAGCCGGAGTTTGACCTGGTTGATGCTGATACCGGCGAAGTGATCGCTCAGGCGGGCACCAAGATTTCGGCTCGGACGGCTAAGAAGCTGGCTGACGGTGGTGTGAAATCGTTGCTGCTGTCTGAAAATGCCCTGAACGGTCGTTATCTGGCGCGTGACGCCGTCAACTTCCAGACCGGTGAAATCTACGCCGAAGCCGGTGATGAGCTTGATGCGGTTGCCATCAAGACGCTCGAAGAAAACGGTTTCTCGACCGTGGACGTGCTTGATATCGACCATGTCACGGTTGGGCCTTACATGCGCTCAACCCTGCGCGTCGATAAGAACTCGTCGCGCGAAGACGCTCTGTTTGACGTTTACCGCGTCATGCGTCCGGGTGAGCCGCCCACCATCGAAGCGGCTGAGGCTATGTTCAATAGCCTGTTCTTCGATATGGAGCGTTACGATCTGTCCAGCGTCGGTCGCGTCAAGATGAACATGCGTCTTGAGCAGTCGGTGGCCGATGATGTCCGCGTCCTGCGCAAAGATGATATCCTGAGCATCCTTAAGATCCTTGTCGGTCTGCGCGATGGCCGCGGTGAAATCGACGATATCGACAACCTCGGTAACCGTCGTGTCCGTTCGGTCGGTGAATTGCTGGAAAACCAGTACCGCGTCGGTCTGCTGCGTATGGAGCGCGCCATTAAGGAGCGTATGTCGTCGGTCGATATCGACACCGTCATGCCGCATGACCTGATTAACGCAAAGCCCGCCGCTGCCGCCGTGCGTGAATTCTTCGGCTCGTCGCAGCTGTCGCAGTTCATGGACCAGACCAACCCGCTGTCGGAAGTCACGCACAAGCGCCGTCGTGTCGGCGCTCGGGCCCGGGCGGTCTCACGCGTGAGCGTGCGGGCTTCGAGGTCCGCGACGTTCACCCGACGCACTATGGCCGTATCTGCCCGATCGAGACGCCTGAGGGGCCGAACATCGGCCTCATCAACTCGCTCGCCACGTTCAGCCGCGTCAACAAGTACGGCTTCATCGAGACGCCGTACCGCAAGATCATCGACGGCAAGGTGACCAACGAGGTCGTCTATCTGTCGGCGATGGAGGAGCAGAAGCATACCGTCGCACAGGCGTCGGCAGCGCTCGATGCTGAGAACCGCTTCTCGGAAGAGCTCGTCTCGGCCCGTCAGGGCGGCGAGTTCCTGATGGCGCTGCCCGAGCAGATCACGCTGATGGACGTCAGCCCCAAGCAGCTCGTGTCGGTCGCGGCCTCGCTCATTCCGTTCCTGGAAAACGACGACGCCAACCGCGCGCTGATGGGCTCGAACATGCAGCGTCAGGCCGTGCCTCTGGTTAAGGCTGACGCTCCGTTCGTCGGCACCGGCATGGAAGAGGTTGTGGCCCGCGATTCCGGTGCGACCATTGCTGCCCGTCGTACTGGCGTGGTTGAGCAGGTTGACGCCACACGTATCGTGGTCCGCGCTACCGAAGAAACCGATCCGACCAAGCCGGGCGTTGACATCTATCGCCTGTCGAAGTTCCAGCGCTCGAACCAGAACACCTGTATCAACCAGCGCCCGATCGTAAAGGTCGGCGACAAGGTGGTCGCTCATGACATCATCGCTGACGGTCCGTCGACCGACCTCGGTGATCTGGCTTTGGGCCGTAACGTGCTCGTGGCCTTCATGCCGTGGAACGGTTACAACTTCGAAGACTCGATCCTGATTTCCGAGCGCATCGTGCGTGATGACATCTTCACTTCTATCCACCTGGAAGAGTTTGAAGTCATGGCCCGCGATACCAAGCTTGGGCCAGAAGAAATCACCCGCGACATTCCAAACGTCGGTGAAGAAGCCCTGCGTAACCTCGACGAGGCCGGTATTGTGGCCATTGGCGCCGAAGTTCAGCCAGGCGACATTCTGGTCGGTAAGGTCACGCCAAAGGGCGAAAGCCCGATGACGCCGGAAGAAAAGCTTCTGCGCGCTATCTTTGGTGAAAAGGCGTCTGACGTGCGCGATACCTCGCTTCGTCTGCCGCCGGGTGTTGCCGGTACGATCGTTGAAGTGCGTGTGTTCAACCGTCACGGCGTTGAAAAAGACGAGCGCGCGCTGGCGATTGAACGTCACGAGATCGAACGTCTGGGTAAGGACCGCGACGACGAACTGTCGATCCTTGAGCGCAACATCTATGGCCGTCTGAAGGACATCGTCCTCGGTAAGGTCGCCATTTCCGGGCCGAAGGGCATGGGGCGTGGTGAAATCACCGAAGAGAAGCTGTCCGAAGTCTCTAAAGGCCTGTGGTGGCAAATCGCCCTCGAAGACGAAAAAATCATGGGCGAGCTTGAGGCCATGAACCGTCAGTTCACTGAGGCGCGCAAGCGTCTGGACCGTCGTTTCGAAGACAAGGTTGAAAAGCTGCAACGCGGTGACGAACTGCCGCCAGGCGTGATGAAGATGGTCAAGGTCTTCGTGGCCGTGAAGCGCAAGTTACAACCGGGCGACAAGATGGCCGGCCGTCACGGCAACAAGGGGGTTATCTCCAAGATTCTCCCGGTCGAAGACATGCCGTTCCTCGCCGATGGTGAACACGTTGATATCGTGCTGAACCCGCTGGGCGTGCCGTCGCGTATGAACGTCGGTCAGATCTTTGAAACCCACCTCGGTTGGGCCTGTGCTAACGTCGGCAAGCAAATCGCCAACCTGCTCGAAGACTGGCAGAATGGCGGTCAGAAGCAGGCGCTCATCGATCACCTGCGTGGTGTTTACGGTCAGGAACAGGAGCTTCCGGATACGGAAGAAGGCCTGATCGAACTGGCTAAGAACCTGTCGCGCGGTGTGCCGATTGCAACCCCGGTCTTTGATGGCGCTCACATTGACGACATTGAAGACATGCTGGAGTTTGCCGGTCTTGATCGTTCCGGTCAGTCGATCCTGTTCGACGGTCTGACGGGAGAGCAGTTCAAGCGTCCGGTCACGGTTGGCATCATCTACATGCTGAAACTGCACCACCTGGTCGACGACAAGATCCACGCACGTTCTATCGGGCCATACTCGCTCGTCACTCAGCAGCCGTTGGGTGGTAAGGCGCAGTTCGGCGGTCAGCGCTTCGGGGAAATGGAGGTCTGGGCTCTGGAAGCTTATGGTGCCGCCTATACCCTGCAGGAAATGCTGACCGTTAAGTCGGATGACGTCGCGGGTCGTACCAAGGTCTATGAAGCCATTGTCCGTGGCGATGACAGCTTCGAGGCCGGTATCCCGGAAAGCTTCAACGTCCTGATCAAGGAAATGCGATCTTTAGGTCTAAATGTCGAATTGGAGAATGGCCAAGGGTAGCCCTTACAAGGGTAATTCTCAAAAGGGGCAGGGAAACCTGCCCCGCCATCGCCTGATCGACCTTTAATTTTAGGGGTGCCCGAGGCACCCACATGGAGCAACTGGATGAACCAGGAAGTCCTCAATATTTTCAATCCGGTACAGGTCGCCCCGACCTTCGACCAGATCCGCATCACTCTGGCATCGCCTGAAAAGATCCTTTCGTGGTCGTTCGGTGAGATCAAGAAGCCGGAAACCATCAACTATCGCACGTTCAAGCCTGAGCGTGATGGTCTGTTCTGTGCGCGTATATTTGGCCCGACCAAGGACTATGAGTGCTTGTGCGGTAAGTATAAGCGCATGAAGTACAAGGGCATTATCTGCGAAAAGTGCGGCGTGGAAGTCACTCTGTCGCGCGTTCGCCGTGAGCGCATGGGCCACATCGAACTGGCCTCGCCGGTTGCCCACATCTGGTTCCTGAAGTCGCTGCCGTCGCGTATTTCCATGTTCCTCGACATGGCGCTTAAGGACGTTGAGCGGGTTCTGTACTTTGAAAACTACATCGTCACGGAACCGGGTCTAACTGCGCTTAAGCTTAACCAGCTTCTGACCGAAGACGAATATTATCGCTGTCAGGAAGAATTCGGCGACGACAGCTTCACGGCTGAAATCGGTGCCGAAGCTATCCGCAATATGCTGATGTCGATGAACCTCAGCGAAATTGCCGATAAGCTGCGTTCGGATCTGGCCGACAATCCTTCAGAAATGAAGGCCAAGAAAGCTTCCAAGCGCCTTAAGCTGATCGAAGCATTCATGGAATCGGGCAACAAGCCTGAATGGATGATCCTGACGGTTGTGCCGGTCATTCCGCCTGAGCTGCGCCCGCTGGTGCCGCTGGATGGTGGCCGTTTCGCGACCTCCGACCTGAACGACCTCTATCGCCGCGTGATCAACCGGAACAACCGTTTGAAGCGCCTGATGGAACTGCGCGCGCCTGACATCATCATCCGCAACGAAAAGCGTATGTTGCAGGAATCGGTTGACGCCCTGTTCGACAACGGCCGCCGTGGTCGTGTCATCACCGGTGCCAACAAGCGTCCTCTGAAATCCTTGGCCGACATGCTGAAGGGTAAGCAAGGCCGCTTCCGTCAGAACCTGCTGGGTAAGCGCGTCGACTATTCAGGTCGTTCGGTTATCACCGTGGGCCCTGAGTTGAAGCTGCACGAGTGTGGCCTGCCCAAGAAGATGGCGCTGGAACTGTTCAAGCCGTTCATCTATGCGCGTCTGGATGCCAAAGGCCTGTCCGGCACCGTCAAGCAATCCAAGCGTATGGTCGAGCGTGAGCAACCGCAGGTATGGGATATTCTCGAAGAGGTTATCCGCGAACATCCGGTCATGCTGAACCGCGCGCCGACGCTTCACCGTCTTGGCATTCAGGCGTTTGAGCCCAAGCTGATCGAAGGCAAGGCGATCCGTCTGCACCCGCTGGTTTGTTCGGCCTTTAACGCCGACTTCGATGGTGACCAGATGGCTGTTCACGTCCCGCTGTCGCTTGAAGCGCAGTTGGAAGCCCGCGTCCTGATGATGTCGACCAACAACATCCTGTCGCCAGCCAACGGTAAGCCGATCATCGTGCCGTCGCAGGATATCGTGCTGGGTCTCTATTATCTTTCACTCGTGAAGGAAAAAGAGCAGGGCGAAGGCATGATCTTTGCCGACCTGAACGAAATTCAGGCCGCCCTTGATGCTGGTGTTGTCTCCATGCACGCCAAGGTCAAGTGTCGCTTCACCGAAGTTGATCCTGACGGCGAAACCCGTACCCGTGTCATCGACACGACACCGGGCCGCATGAAGATCGCCGCTCTGCTGCCGCGTCACGCCTCGATCGGTATCCGGGTTCTGGAAAAGAACCTGACCAAGAAGGAAATCGGCAACCTGATCGACGTGGTTTATCGCCACTGCGGCCAGAAGGCGACGGTGATTTTCGCTGACCAGATGATGGCGCTGGGTTTCAAAGAAGCGGCCCGTGCCGGTATCTCGTTCGGTAAGGACGACATCGTTATTCCGGATTCCAAGAAGGGTATCGTCGAAGAAACCCGTAACCTGGTTGAGGAATACGAGCAGCAATATGCTGATGGTCTGATCACCAAGGGCGAAAAGTACAATAAGGTCGTTGACGCCTGGTCGAAAGCGACTGACCGCGTGTCTGACGAAATGATGAAGGAAATCAGCCGTAAGCACCTCAATGCTGATGGTACTGAAAAAGAGATCAACTCGATCTACATGATGGCCAACTCCGGTGCTCGTGGTTCGCAGGCCCAGATGAAACAGCTTGGTGGTATGCGCGGCCTTATGGCCAAGCCATCGGGTGAAATCATCGAAACGCCGATCATTTCGAACTTTAAAGAAGGCCTGTCGGTTATGGAGTACTTCAACTCCACCCACGGCGCCCGTAAAGGTTTGGCCGATACCGCGCTGAAGACGGCGAACTCCGGTTATCTGACCCGTCGTCTGGTTGACGTCGCTCAGGACTGTATCATCATGGAGCCGGATTGCGGCACGACGAAGGGCATTACGCTCCGCGCCGTGGTCGAAGGCGGTGACGTGCTGGTATCGCTGGGCGCACGCGTTCTGGGCCGCACCACGGCTGAGGACATAAAGGACGTGGCAACGCAGGAAGTTGTGGTCGAAGCGGATACCTATGTCGACGAAGAAGTGGTCGAGCTTATCGAAGCTTCGGGCGTTCAGTCGGTTAAGGTGCGCTCGGTACTGACTTGTGAAGCAGAACTCGGTGCCTGTGCGGCCTGCTACGGTCGCGATCTGGCCCGCGGTACCCGCGTCAATATGGGGGAAGCGGTCGGCGTCATTGCGGCGCAGTCGATCGGCGAACCCGGCACGCAGCTTACCATGCGGACCTTCCACATCGGCGGTACCGCTCAGGTGGCCGAGCAGTCGTTCTATGAAACGACGGCGGACGGCGTGATCAAGCTGACCGGCGGCAACACGGTTAAGGGCACCCACGGTGACCTGATCGCCATGAGCCGTAACGTCATGATCACGGTTCACCATGATGGTAAAGACCGTGAAACCTATAAGGTGCCTTACGGTGCGCGTCTGCGTATCGTGGACGGCTCCGAGGTCAAAAAAGGTCAGCGTCTGGCGGAGTGGGACCCCTATACCACCCCGATCATCACCGAAGTCGGCGGTAAAATCCGGTTTGAAGACCTCACTGACGGTATGTCGGTGCGTGAAGAAACCGACGAAGCCACGGGTATCACCAACCGCGTGGTCGCTGACTGGCGTGCCTCTCCGCGTGGGTCTGACCTGCGTCCGGGCATGGGCATTGTCGATGATGCGGGCGCCTATAAGCGTCTGGCCAACGGCACTGAGTCGCGTTACCTCCTGCCGGTCGGGGCTATTCTCTCGGTCGGTAACGGTGATGAGGTGCGTCCGGGTGAAATCCTGGCGCGTATCCCAACCGAAGGTGCCAAGACCCGCGACATCACCGGTGGTCTGCCGCGCGTCGCCGAACTGTTCGAAGCGCGTCGTCCGAAAGACTGTGCTGTCATCGCCGAAATGGATGGCCGCGTAGAATTTGGTCGCGACTACAAGAACAAGCGCCGCATCAAGATCACGCCTGAAGATGGTTCAGAAGCCGTCGAGTTTCTGATCCCGAAAGGCAAGCACATCTCGGTTCACGATGGTGACTTCATCCAGAAGGGTGACTACATCATTGACGGTAACCCTGATCCGCACGATCTGCTGCGTATTCAGGGCGTTGAATCCCTGGCTGAGTATCTGGTCAACGAAGTGCAGGACGTTTACCGCCTGCAAGGCGTGCCGATCAACGACAAGCACATCGAAGTCATCGTGCGTCAGATGCTGCAAAAGGTGGAAATCCTTGAGCCAGGCGATACCGGCCTGATCAAGGGCGATCATCTGGATAAGACCGAGGTTGATCTTGATAATGCCAAGACGGAAAAGCGCGGTGGCCGTCTGGCCGTAACCCAGCCGATCCTGCTCGGTATCACCAAGGCGTCTCTGCAAACGAAGTCGTTCATTTCGGCGGCTTCGTTCCAGGAAACGACCCGCGTCCTGACCGAAGCTTCGGTCAACGGCAAGGTCGATACTCTGGACGGTCTGAAAGAAAACGTCATCGTCGGTCGTCTGATCCCGGCCGGTACGGGCGCTTACCTGCGCTCGCTCCAGCGCATTGCGCTTAAGCGTGATGAGCAACTGGCTCAGACCCGCGAAGAGACAATGGAACCGCTACCGGCGGAAATCCTGCTCGAAGCCCCGGCTGGCGAATAAGGGGGCAAGCCCCCTTAACCCGGAACGTAGCGTGTGTCTTACCGTTGCGTGAATAAACAAAACCCCCTGAGTGTCCGCACTCAGGGGGTTTCTTTTACATTCGCTTTGGGACAGTCGTGATACTTAAATCTTTGATCGTGAAAAAGTACACTGAGGCGAAAGCGAAGCAAAGCCGAAGGACTTTTTCACGGTATGCCTATATAGCCTGACCGGCCGCCCAGCCCGATGACCACGCCCATTGAAAGTTATAGCCCCCCAGCCAGCCGGTGACATCGAGGGCTTCGCCAACGAAGTATAGTCCCGCACACAACTGGCTTTCAAAGGTCTGTGAGGAGATATCCTTGGTGTCGATGCCGCCGAGCGTGACTTCGGCGGTGCGATAGCCTTCGGTGCCGTCTGGGATCAGGCTCCACGGCTGAATGTGGGACAATATGCCCTTGATCTTTACGTCGGACATATCGGCGATCTTGGTCTCGTTCGTTTCAGCACTAAGTCCCTGAGCGGCCATGATTTTCTCCGCCAGCCGACGTGGCAGAATTTCAAACAGGGCCGTGTGCAGGGATTGGCGGGTTTTGCGCTTGGCCCGAAACCATTCCATCAGATCCATGTCGGGCCTTAAGTCAACCTCTAGCGTTTGGCCCATCTGCCAGTAGTTAGAGATTTGCAGTATGGCCGGTCCGGACAGGCCGCGGTGGGTGAACAAAAAGCCGTCTTCAAACTTGGTCTTGCCGACTTTAACGCGCGCCTGCATAGAAACACCGGCCAGATCCAGCGCTTGAAGTTTATCTGGGTGGAGGGTGAGGGGCACCAAACCTGCCCGCATGGGGGTGATCACATGGCCGAACTGCTTTGCTGTCTCATAGGCAAAGGGTGACCCCAGTTTTGGGATCGACAAGCCGCCGGTGGCAATGACCACCTTTTTGGCTTTGACGGTCTCATTGGTCGTGGTGATATCAAAACCGGCGTCGTTTTTAGTGATCGCCGTGATGGCCGTTTGCAGCCACAGTTCGCCGCCATTATCGCGCAGTTCATTGAGCAACATGTCGATAATGTCCATGGCTGACTCATCGCAGAACAACTGGCCTTCGGTTTTTTCGTGATAGGCAATTTTGTGGCGCTCAACCAGGCTTACGAAATCGCGCGGTGTGTAGCGCTTTAGCGCCGAAATACAGAATCGCGGGTTTTGCGACAGGTAGTTGTGCGAATGGGCGCGCAGGTGCGTGAAGTTACAGCGCCCGCCGCCGGAGATGCGAATCTTTTCGGCCGGGGCGTCAGCCTGCTCCAGCACGACGACTTTTTTTCCACGTTTCGCGGCTTCGATTGCGCACATAAGGCCTGCGGCACCGGCGCCGACGATGGCGGCATCATAGTATTTTGGGGAAGAGGACATGAAATCTCAAAAAATTGCGTTAATTTTGTTTAGTCGCATTTTTACGACGAACCGGCAGCCACTTCGTCTAAAATGCTTTGGCTTACGCAACGTCATACTTGTTCTGCCGAAAATCCGGCGTAAGGTCGCAGCCACCTATATAAGCCTGTTCAGGAGGATACCATGTCCGATTTGGCCACCATCACAGAAAAAATCAAATCTTCGGTCGGAGAGGACTCCGGTTTGGGTAAAATCGTCAAGCTCGACTTCGGTGATGCCGGTAAAATCCTTATCAACGCCGCTCAGGTGCCCAATGTGGTCAGTAATGACGATGGCGCGGCTGATACCACAGTCATCATTGGGTTGGATGATCTGGTGGCTATGGCCAAGGGCCAGCTTGATCCGATGATGGCCTTCATGCAGGGCAAGATGAAAATCCTTGGCGACATGAGCGTGGCGCAGAAATTAGCGCCGCTGTTGAAAGGCTGATTTAGCCCGGCCCCGACGTGTTGGCTTTAGAATGAGCGATAACCCGATCCGCCACATAGGGGTTTGACTGACGCTCCGCATGAAAGCTCGACATCGGGCCATGTCCGGGCACGAACTGGACGTCGCCCAGCGGCCATAACCGCGTGGTGATCGCGTTGATCAGATCAGCGTGATTGCCGCGCGGGAAATCTGTCCGCCCGATTGAGCCCTTGAACAAGACATCACCGACCTGCGCGAAGTTCGACGGCCGGTGGAAGAAAACGACATGGCCGGGTGTGTGGCCGGGGCAGTGATAAACTTCCCATTCAGTTTCGCCCAGTGTGACCGTATCGCCGTTTTCCAGCCAGCGGTCGGTTTCAAACACCCGCATACCTTCTACGCCGTAGCGCTGACCGGCTTCGGGGATACGATCAATCCAGAACTGATCGTCACGGTGAGGGCCTTCGATCGTCGCCCCCGTGCGTTCTTTAAGCTCCGAAGCGCCGCCAGCATGATCGGCATGGCCGTGGGTGATCCATATCTTATCGACGCTCAACCCGCGCCGGTTGATTTCCCCCAGCACAGCCTCAAGGTCACCGCCCGGATCGATCACCGCGCATTTGTTGGTCTTCGTACACCAGACGACTGTGCAGTTTTGCTGTAGCGGGGTGACGGGCGCGACAAACAGGCGGATAGGGGCATCGGACACAGGCGGACTCCTAAAGAAAAGGCCTCTGTGTTCTAAAACACAGAGGCCTTAAACTCTACAGGAGATTACATCCTATTTCTTATCGTCGATATTGCCGCGGAACGCATCGGCCGGAGACGACAGATCGGTGTCTTCGGTGATGTCGATGCCCTTAGACAGCTTCGAGTGCCAGAAGCCGTAAGCGGCATAGATGATCGCGCCGACAATGGCGTAGCACACCAGAATGGTCAGCGGCAGAGTGTTGCCCTTCATGGCATGGTCAATCATGGGCGAGAAGTTCTGCCAAGCCAGGAACAGACAGGACAGGATGCCTAAGACCGCCGTAAAAATCCCGCCAGGTACGCGGAAGGGACGCTCCATTTCGGGGTGCTTGATGCGCAGATAGATCACCGACAAACACACGATCGAGAAGGCAACCGCAGTCCCCAGCGAGACTAGATCACCCAGAAGGCTGATCGGCAGGAACGAGGCGGCCACCGCAACCATGATCCCCAGCAGTATGGTGCCGAGCCAGGGGGTGCGGAACTTATCGTGGATTTTCGAGAATACGGCGGGCAACAGGCCGTCACGCGACATGGTGTAAAAGATGCGGGTCTGGCCAAAGCACAGCACCAACATAACGGATGAGAGACCTGCAACCGCACCGACCTTGATCAGCAGGCTGATGGCGTTCATCTGGCCGCTTTCGACGAACGGCCACGGGAAGTTGGCCCAGGTCAGCGCCATGCGGTCGATAGCCACCGCGATGGGGGCGGGGCTGGCCAGTTCCAGATAGGGGACAACGCCGGTCATGACGGCCGCCACCGCCATATAGATGACCGTACAGATGACCAGTGCGCCCAGAATACCGACGGGTACGTCACGGCTTGGGTTCTTGGCTTCGGCCGCAGCCGTTGAGACGGCTTCGAAACCGACATAGGCGAAGAAGATGATAGCGGCACCGCGGAAAATACCACCTACGCCAAACTCACCCGGATTGCCGGTGGCGGGCGGAATGAAAGGATGCCAGTTGTCGGGGTTGATATAGGTTACGCCGACCGCGATAAAGGTCAGCAGCACGATGATCTTCAATACCACAATGAAGTTGTTGACGTTGGCCGATTCGCTGACGCCCAGAACCAGCAGGCAGGTCACGGCGGCAATGCCGATGGCGGCGATCAGGTTGAATGTGCCCGACAGCATCATGGTTGTGTGACCACCATCATCGGTTACGGCGCGCACCAACGGGGTTGCCCACATGGTCGCCGGGTGGTCAGTCCCCCCCGCGAGCACCGGCAGATGCACCCCGAAATCGCCAAGCAAACTGACCACATAGCCTGACCAACCTACTGCCACGGTAGAGGCGGCAATCCCGTATTCCAACACCAGCAGCCAGCCCATGATCCAGGCGAAGACTTCGCCCAGGGTTCCGTAGGCGTAGGTGTAGGCCGAACCCGATACCGGCATGGTTGACGCCAGTTCGGCATAACAAAGGCCGGCCAGCGCGCAGGCAATCCCTGCCACAACGAAGGATAACATGATCGCCGGACCGGCATTGGCCGACGCCACCTGACCGGTAAGAACGAAAATGCCGGCGCCAATAATGGCGCCGACACCGAGCGACATCAGATTAATCGGCCCAAGCGTGCGCTTGAGCGGACTTTTGGCCGCTTCTTTTTGGATATTGGCAATCGACTTTTTCTGGAACAGCCGACCAAGGTTGTTGGACATGAGACCCCTCGCATGGTGCCGCCATTTTCACTCGCGGCATAAAACGCTAAAGGCATGACGTTAATGTCACATTTTCAACTAAGCAACAGCTATTTGCGGGAAGATTTCACCAGCTAACAGCCAAGTTTAATGGGAAATTTAGCCTGCGCGTGACATTTGGCGGAAAATTCTGCTAGGGAGGCGAATTATGTTGCCTGTCGAAGAGATATATTCGCCGCTTAAGGCGTATCTGCAAACCCGGACCACGGCCCTGATTATCGCGCCGCCGGGGGCGGGTAAGACGACGGGGATACCTCTGGCCTTGCTGGATGAAGAGTGGCTTAGGGGCCAAACCCTGATTCTGCTGGAGCCGCGGCGTCTGGCGGCGCGGGCGGCGGCGGCGCGTATGGCCGAAACTTTGGGCGAATCTGTTGGGGAAACGGTAGGGTTTCGGGTGCGCGGTGAAAGCCGGATTGGCCCTAAGACCCGCATTGAAGTGGTGACCGAAGGCATATTTTCGCGCCGCATCGTCGATGATCCGGCGCTTGACGGTGTGGGCGGCGTCATCTTCGATGAGTTTCATGAACGCAGTCTGGATGCCGATCTGGGGCTGGCCTTTGCACGCGATAGCCAGACCCTATTGCGGGATGATCTCCGGCTTCTGATCATGTCGGCAACACTGGATGGGCAGCGGGTAACTGAGGTGCTGTCTGATGCCCAAACCTTTCATTCCGAAGGTCGCGCCTATCCGGTCACGACCCACTATCTGGGCCGGGATCAAGGGCTGAGGCTGGAAGATGATATCGCCCGCCATATCTTAAGGTTACAATCTAAGCTGACGCCCGAACAGGCTGAAACCTTGCTGGTTTTTCTGCCGGGTCAGGGTGAGATTCACCGCGTGGCCAGCCGGTTGGAAGAGGGCCGGCTTCACAGCCATATCGAGCTTTGCAAACTCTATGGCGCAATGGATATCCGCGATCAGTCCGCCGTTTTGCGCAAAAACACACCGGGGCGACCGAAAATCGTGCTGGCGACAGCCATTGCTGAAACCTCGTTGACGCTGGACCGGGTGACTATGGTGATCGACAGCGGTGTATCGCGGCTGGGGCGCTATGATCCGGCGCGTGGGACGATGCGGTTCGTGACCGAACGGGTGACCAAGGCGTCTGCCGATCAGCGTCGCGGTCGTGCGGGCCGGACACAGGCCGGGGACTGTTACCGGTTGTGGGATAAAGAGCAGGATTTGTCGCTTATTCCCTTTGCGCGACCGGAAATTTTGGAAACCGATCTGTCACGGCTGGTACTGGATCTGCGCATGTGGGGCGCGCGCTCGACCGAGGGTTTGAGCCTGCTCGATCATCCCCCTGAAGGCGCCATGGCTGAGGCGACACGGTTGCTGCAGGCGTTGGGCGCGCTGGATGACAAGGGCGATCTGACGACACACGGGCGTTTGATGTCGCAGTTACCAATGTCGCCGCGTCTGGCCAATATGTTGCTCCATGCGGCCAAACAAGGGCAGGCGGCGACCGGTGCGGCTCTGGCCGCGCTGTTGTCGGAAAATGGCTTGGGCGGGAAATCGACCGATCTGGAAACCCGGCTTGAGGGCTTAAGCCGTGACAAGACGCTCAAAGCGGTTCAGGCGCGTAATCTGGCGCTGAACTGGACGCGTCTGGCAGATAGTTTGATTAAAAAAGAAATTAAACAAACGGATGCGCGTAAAAACTCAACCTATCTGTTAGCTGAAGCCTTTCCGGAACGCATCGCCAAGGCGCGGGGTAAGGCGGGCGAATTCGTCATGGCCAATGGCCGTGGTGCCTATGTCGATGACACCGACCCGTTAGCGAGATCGTCTTATCTGGCGGCTGGTGATCTGGGCGGCGGCGGTGCGCGTGATCGGATATTGCTGGGGGCCCCCCTGACGGCTGATGAGATTATGCGCCTGTTCGCAGACCGTTTGGAGACCGAGGCGGTGATTGAGAAAAGCGCAGGCGGTAATTTCCGGGCTTTTGAGCAGGTGCGGTTGGGGCAGGTCGTGCTGTCCTCCAAACCTATGGAACGCGTCCCCACAGAATTATTAGTGAAAGTTCAAGCTGAGGAGATAAAATCTAAAGGACTGAAAGCGCTGAAATTTTCGGATCATGCGGAAAGTGTGCGTCAGCGCGTGCAGTTTTTGCGAAATGATGATCCTGCGTGGCCGGATATGTCGGATGCGGCCTTGCTGCAAACCCTTGAGGACTGGCTTGGGCCCTATGCCGGCGGGCGACCGCTGCTTAATCTTACGGCGCATGATGTCATGCAAGCGCTAACCAGTTTGCTCAGCTACGAACAGCAACGAACTCTCGATGCGCTGGCACCCGAAAGCCTGCGCCTGCCGACAGGCAACGGGGCGCGCATCGATTATGGTGCCGAAGGCGGCCCGCGGGTTGAAGCGCGGGTGACGGAGTTTTATGGCACGGCCCGTCATCCGACGGTTGGCGTCAACAAAACGCCCCTGACCCTTTCCCTGTTGTCGCCAGCCCATCGCCCCATCCAGATTACCAAGGATATCGTTGGTTTCTGGGACGGCTCCTGGCCGGAGGTGCGCACTGAAATGAAAGGACGCTACCCCCGTCACGTCTGGCCCGAAGACCCAAAATCGGCACAGGCGACCGCACGGGCTAAACCGCGTGGTACTTAAACTTCGGTGGCCGCATAGATCATAATGCCGGTCGCCACCGACAGATTCAGGCTATCGGCGCGGCCGCGCATCGGGATCTTGACGTGAGTATCGCAGATAGCCGCGATGTCATCGCTTAGACCGGATTGTTCG
The DNA here is from genome assembly GCA_002342035.1 of Asticcacaulis sp. UBA2476. Classification (GTDB taxonomy): domain Bacteria; phylum Pseudomonadota; class Alphaproteobacteria; order Caulobacterales; family Caulobacteraceae; genus Asticcacaulis. The sequence continues at coordinate 33,384 of DDPE01000020.1, forward strand.
GTGCCCATGAGGATCAGGGTTGGGCGCTGATAGGGGGCGGAGCGATGATCATGGGTGGCTGTCAGCAGGGTGCCCACGATCGATCCTGTCCAACGCGAACGATCCGCTATAAATTCGGCTTGGGTGCATTTGACGATCGGCAGGGAAAAGATGGAACCCATGGTGGCGCGCACTGTTTCTACTGAAAACGGGTCAACACAGTCACCAATGAGAATTACGCCGCCAATGCCTGCGGCGTCGGCCGTGCGTATAATGGTACCGAGATTGCCCGGATCACGAACCTGCTCAAGCGCCACCCAAACGTCATTGTCCCTGGGGTTGATGTCGCGGAGAGTCTTGATGTGCTGCGCAAACACCGCAATAACCATCTGAGGGTTATCTTTGCGGGATACTTTTTCTAATATTTCGCGGGTTACTTCAAGAACCTGACCACGGTCTTTAAGAGTCTGGTCAATGGCGCGGGTCAGAAGCGGATGGCGGTCAGCATCCTTGCCATAGACCAGAATTTGCGGTGAAAACCCCTGATCGAGCGCGTCGATAATGATCTTCAGACCTTCGGCAAGGAACTGGTGCGTTTCCTCACGCGTTTTGCGCATATGCAGGGCGCGGATATCTTTTATGGTTTGGTTAGTAAGCGAAGTAATCTCTTTTATCATGATCTTACGCCTTATCCTTCATCCAACGTGCAAAGAAGGAAAGTCCGATTTCGCGTGGAGGAACAGGGCTTAAAGCCATGCCTTTGGGGGCCTTATCCTGCTCAACCAGAGTGAGCTCACCATAGTCAATTTGTCCGCCCTTATCAGGCCCGACCGCTTCGGCCAAAAGATGCGCCAGCGCCGGACCAGAGACTCGCGCGGCATAGGCATTGAGCAGCAGAAAGGCTGCGTCATCCGACAAAAGCTGCGCGCACAGATTAATCAGTTCCGGCAGGTCTTCAAACAACCGCCAGACCTCACCGGTTGGACCACGGCCATATTTGGGGGGGTCGAGAATAATACCTTCGTATTTTGAGCCACGTTTGACTTCGCGCTGCACATATTTGCGGGCGTCTTCGCAGATCCAGCGAATGGGTGCCTGTTCCATGCCCGACAGGGTCGCGTTATCCCGCGCCCAACCCACGGATTTTTTCGAGGCATCGACGTGAGTGACCTTGGCACCCGCCGCCGCACAGGCCAGTGAGGCAACGCCGGTGTAACCGAACAGGTTCAGGACGCGCGGTGGCTGCCCTGCGGCGACGCGGCGTTCAATACACTCGGTTTGCCATGTCCAGTTGGCGGCCTGTTCCGGGAAAAATGCCAGATGGCGAAACGACGTGAAGCGGCCATAAAACTTGACCTGATTCCAACCAAGCGCCCATTGATCGGCAGGTTTGCGGCTGAATTGCCAGCGGCCGTCATCATCCTCATCCGTGGGGTCGAAAATGGCGTCAGCCTTGTCCCACAATGCCGGATATTTGGGCGTCCACCAGCACTGAGGCTCCGGGCGGATAACCATGTAGTCGCCGTAGCGTTCCAGCTTTTTACCATTACCTGAGTCGATAAGGGCGTAGTCGGACCAAGCCAGCGTGCGCAGTTGAATAGGGTGATCAGCAATCATCATGGCCGCTGATTAGCGCATCAGGCGCCGTTGCACCAGAGGTTAGCTAACTGATGGCCGCAGGTTTGTGATCGGTTTTGTCCCAGTGAAAAGGCTTAACGATAAGTTGATAAATCGCATGGGCGGCACTGATCGATTGCAGGCTCCAGTAAGCGGGTGCCGAGAGCACATCCTTGAGGCCAAAAGGTACACCGGCGCGCCTTGCGCCCTGATATAGCGCCAGCATCCCGCTTAGGGTGCCAAACAGCAGTAATCCGGCGTCCCTATAGGCCATGGGGGTAAATTGACCGGATAAGGTTTGCAGCATCAGACCTGACAGCACAAAGCATGTAAATGGCGCGTAACAAAGGGCCGCCAGTGTACTCAAACCCACCCCTAAAATCATGCTGATCCAGACCTTAAGGCGCAGAGCCGTAGTCAGGCGGCTATGGACGATCAGGGTTTGCATATAGCCTTTGATCCAGCGGGTGCGCTGAGGTATCCAGGTGTAGATATTCGATGGCGGCGTCTCGATGGTCGGTGCCTTAAGCATGGCGCTGGTATAGCCATATTGCGCCAGCCTTAAGCCCAGATCGGCATCTTCGGTGACATTATAAGCATCCCACGCGCCGATCGATTTCAGCACTTTGGTACGGAAATGATTGCTGGTACCCCCCAGCGGAAACGGCAGTTTGAGGCGACAGAAGGCGGGCAGCAGGACATCGAACTGTACCGCATATTCGGCGGCGAACTGCCGCGCGATAAATCCATCGCCGCCAAGGGGGCGCAAAGGCGCCTGAAGACAAGTCAACGACATGTCGCCGGTCTGTTGCGCCTTGGCAAAGGTGCGGGCGGCTTCGATCAGTTGATCCGGAGCGGGACGGTCTTCGGCATCATAGATAACGACCAGATCGCCCTGAGCCCGCGCCAAGGCATAATTCAGCGCTCTCGGTTTGGTGCGGGGCGTACCCGGTGGCACCAGAACGATGTGCATATAGTCGGGTAAATCTTGCGCTTTGAAGGCCGCAATGGTCTCAAAGTCATCGGCTTCGAGCGCATAAAGAACTTCAAGGTTCTCGCGTGGATAATCGAGTTGGCTCAGGGCCTTAACTAACTGTGATGTAATAGCGGCTTCGCGGTAGAGCGCCACAATAACGCTGTAGCGCGGCAGGTTTTCGTTGGACGCTTCCAGAAATGTATCGGGCACGGCTTCGTGCTTTGGCGTCAGTGTGGCCAGAAAGCGCAAGCCCGCGCCGGTTGAAAAGCTCAGCCAGAAAAACCAGTATATACCGGACATTAGACCGGACATGGCATGGGTGGCGACCCAGACGAGGCTGATGACCGCCAGCAGTATCAGAAAGATTTGCACCGGGGACGGCCCACTGCGGGCCGAAAACGTCTCCGGCAGTGCCGCCATGGCTGTTGCTTCCGGCCTGCGCCTGGGTATGCGCCGTATGACAGGCAAGGTTTCGCGCACAGGCATGTAGCCTTTGAGCCATTTTTGCTTGAAAGCTTCCGCCCCCACCATGTTATACCCCCCCCCACGGTGGCATTTTACACTGCGTAATATGATTAATAAACGGTGAACTCAACCTATGGGCAACTTATCGAGGGTGGTGTCAAGCCTAAAGAAATTGAATTTATGGTTGCTATCGGGGTCGATTCTGGTTTTTGCGCCTTTGGCTAATGCTGGAACGCATCAGGGCATTGTGTCGCTGGATATGTGTGCCGATCAGTACGCTCTGGCCTTGCTGCCAAAGGATGAGATCGCCGGTTTGTCCTTGCGGGCGCAGCATCCGGACTCGTTTTACCGTCTGCGGGCTGAGGCGTTTCCCCGCCGCCGCGCCAGCCTTGAGGCTGTGCTGGCACTGCGGCCGCGGGCGGTGTTGAGGACCTGGGGCGGCGATGCGCGCCTATTATCTGGCCTCAAGGCACATGGGATTGAGGTCATTCAAATCAGCGATCCGGCTGACGTTTCGGCGACTCGCGCAGAGCTTTTGCGTGTGGGGGCTCTGTTGAGGCAGCCTCAACGGGCGTTGCACGAAGCGCGCCTTATGGATGAGGCGCTTAAGGTGATTTCTAAGCAGGGGCGAGGGCGAGCGGTGCTTTATTACACACCTTCCGGCTATACGGCGGGGCCGAAAACCTGGGTAGGGGAATTGCTGAAAACGATGAATTATAAGGTGCGGGCAGAGCAGGATTACTATGCCTATCTGTCGCCCGAAGCGTTCCTGAGTTTGACGACTGATGTCTATGCGCTTGGTTTTTATGAGGATAAATACGCCATGCGTCGGGTCGCTGGTCGCCATCCGCTGGTGCGCAAAAAAATAGCCGCTCAGGAAACGATCGTGCTGCCAAGTCCGGCCATTGCCTGTAATGCGTGGTATAGCGCTCAGGCCATGCAGGAGGGGATGGGGTTATGAGAGTTAAGTCTTTATCCCTTGCGGCGGGGCTTTTGATCAGCGGTCTGGTGTTGATGGGCGCGCTGCTGATTGTGGGGGATGTCCCTTTAAGTGGTGCCGATTACATTGAGGCTATCACCCATCCTCAGTCGCTAAACGGGGAGATTGTGTGGGGCATAAGATTGCCGCGCAATCTGTGCGCTTGGGGGGTGGGGGCTATGC
>DDPE01000041.1 GCA_002342035.1 Asticcacaulis sp. UBA2476
CCAGTGCAGCATGTGCAGGTCCCATTTATCGACATCGCCGGCCAAAAAGATGTTGAGCGACTGCGACTGGCAGATTTCCGGCGCGCGGTCAGCGGCCAGTTCAACGACCCAGCGCTGATCGATTTCAAACGCGGTTTTAAAGATATCTTTTTCGTCGGCACTTAAGGCATCCAGATGCTGGATCGAGCCTTCGTGCTCAACGATCGAGTCCCAGATTTCGAGCGTATCAAGGCCCTTTTCGACCAGCAGCGCCTTAAGATACGGGTTCTTAACCGCGAATGAGCCCGACAGGGTCTTATGGGTATAGATATTGGCCGGGATCGGCTCGATGCCCGCCGACGTGCCGCCGCAGATGATCGAGATCGAGGCGGTCGGCGCGATGGCCAGCTTGTGCGAGAACCGCTCCATGACGCCGCGCTCGGCAGCATCAAGGCAGGCTCCGCGCTCTTCGGCCAGCTTGACCGACGCCTTATCGGCTTCACGGCGCAGGTGCTTAAACAGGCGCAGGTTCCACGACTTGGCCATCGCCGATTCAAACGCGACGCCCTGCGCCTGAAGGAAAGAGTGGAAGCCCATCAAGCCGAGGCCGACCGAGCGTTCGCGCTGGGCGGAATAGATAGCGGCTTCCATAGAATTGGGCGCGCTCTGGATAAAGTCTTCAAGCACGTTGTCGAGGAAACGCATGATGTCTTCGACAAAGCGTGGATGATCGCGCCATTCCAGGAAGGTCTCGGCATTGACCGACGACAGGCAGCAGACGGCGGTGCGGTCGCGACCGAGATGGTCCGCGCCGGTGTGCAGCATGATTTCCGCGCACAGGTTCGACTGGCGTACCTTCAGGCCCAACTCACGCTGATGTTGCGGCATGGCGCGGTTCACTGTATCCGCAAAGATCAGATAGGGCTCACCGGTCTGCATCCGGATTTCAAGGATCTTTTGCCACAGGGCGCGGGCATCGACGAACTTGATGATTTCATTGTTCTTGGGCGAACGCAGGCCGAACGGATTGCCATCGCGCACCGCTTCCATAAATTCGTCGGTGATCGAAATGCCATGGTGCAGGTTAAGCGCCTTACGGTTAAAGTCGCCCGATGGCTTACGGATTTCGAGGAATTCTTCGATTTCAGGGTGGTGGATGTCGATATAGACCGCCGCCGAACCGCGGCGCAACGAGCCCTGAGAGATCGCGAGCGTCAGCGAATCCATCACACGGATGAAGGGGATGATGCCGGATGTTTGACCGGCGCCCTTAACCTTTTCACCGATCGAGCGCACGCCGCCCCAATAGGTGCCGATGCCTCCACCGTTCGAGGCCAAAGCGACGTTTTCGTTCCAGGTGCCGACAATTCCTTCGAGGCTGTCTGGCACCGAATTCAAAAAGCACGAGATCGGCAAACCGCGCGAGGCACCGCCGTTCGACAGCACCGGCGTGGCCGGCATGAACCACAATTGCGAGATATAGTCATAGATGCGCTGGGCGTGTTCGGCGTCGTCGGCATAGGTGGTCGCCACGCGCGCAAACATATCCTGGTAGGATTCCCCCGGCATCAGGTAGCGGTCATCGAGGGTCTTCTTGCCGAAGTCAGTCAGTACCGCATCACGCGACGGATCGGTAACCACCTGTTTTACAAGCTTGAATTCAGCGCGCACCTTGGGGCGCACCTCCATAAAGGACTTCATCATCGGCACAGCTTCACGTTTGACGGCATCATTTACGGACATATAACTCACCCAGATAACTTTTACGGCCCAGCCCCGGACCCGGTTTGGAAGATCGCCAGCAACTACATCTAGTGGGAAGCGACATACTCTTACCCACATATAGCGCCACAACCGGACTCTGCCGTCAAACGGTTTTTGGTTAAAAAAGTCCTAACATCGTGCATAACCCTGTGAGTGAATATCCAAGGCCTTACAGGGCATGGGATCGGCAATTTCCCCTGCGACGTGTACGGATTTAAAGAATCGTCGACGGGGTTTCCGACAGATACCGGTCAAGCTTGTTTTCACGGTCAACCAGCACGACTCTGGGGACAACTGGATCAGAGGTCAATTCAAAACCCATAATGATAATCTGCTCGGATTCGGCGATCAGATGGGCCGCAGCACCATTCATAGCGATCTTGCCCGATCCGCGCTCACCCGTGATGACGTAGGTTTCCAGCCGCGCGCCTGATGTGTTGGACACCACCAGCACCTTTTCGCCTTCCCACAGCCCGACAGCGTCCATCAGGTCTTCGTCGATGGTGATCGAACCGATATAGGCCAGATTGGCTTCGGTCACATAGGCATTGTGGATTTTGGAACGGAGCAGAAAACGCATGAGAGCCACAGGGTCTGATTAGGAAAGGGGCCGGAAATACCAGCTATGCCCCGTTGAGGCCAGACGTTTTTGGGGCCAGTCGATTCTCAGCCCGCAAAGCCGCCGTCAGCCAGAAACGCCGCTTCCGCGCGCGTCGTTTCGCGCCCCAGCACCGCGTTGCGATGGGGAAAGCGCCCAAACCGGACAATGATATCGCGGTGTTCTATGGCATAGGCCATACTGTCGCCACCCAGAGGCTCATTCAGCCGCACACTGCGTTCCTGATCCGCAAGGTCTTCTGAATGCATCAACGGCAGATAGACAAAACCGCGCAGCAGGGACTCAACCTCCATATCCTGACCGGCGGCAATGGCTGTGTCCGCGACCGTGCGCGCCAGTGTACCGTCCGCTGTCTGCGTCCAGCCATCCAACGTGCGCGCGGCAGCCTTCATATGCAGATCGTGGCAAAAGGCCGTAAAGCGGGCATCGAAGTCATCATTTTTGGCAAACCATGCCTGCGGCCCGGCCTCGCGCCAGAAGTCGATAACCTGTGAGGGCTTAATCAACCCACAGATCATGCACATCGCCCTTGCGGTTGAGCATATGCAGGGCACGCTTAATGACATTGATCAGGTTTTCAACGCGCTCCGGCTGATCATAGGTCAGGGCCGCACGGTGCAGGCCATCGAGGGCAAAGCGCGCCAGATCACGGCTGGCCTGAAAACGGGCATCGATCCCCGCCGTGATAAAGCCCGGTGTGGCATTACCCATGGCGCCCTGATCAAAGGCTTCCTGAGCCGGACGAATGGCCTTGGCCACATCAGCATCCTGACGGGCCGCGCGCTCCAGCGCCAGAAAGGCCGAAAACGGCACGGACGACAGCAGGCGCCAATAGGCATCTACGGCCCCGTCAAGCGCGTCTTGCCCCGGTTTAAGCTTGGCCGCCTCGGCCTCGAACATAGCTTCGCGGGCGGCGTGAATATGCCAGGCCGCCGCCTCAACCAGAGCTTCACGGGTCGGAAAATGATACAGCATCGCCCCGCGCGTCAGGCCGCAGGCCTCGGCGATAGCGGCATTGCCGGCGCGGTCATAGCCCAGTTCGGCAAACAGCCGCATTGAGGTGTCGAGAATCTGCAACCGCGTACGACGCGACTTCGGCGTGTCCCGCGGGGTCACATCCTTCGAAGCCGGGTCCTTAACGGGCATGTCTTTACGGCGATCGCTCATGGCAGGTCTTTGAAACAACTTTCTTTAGCGTTTGTACCACATTATACCGACGGCGCGGCTAAATTTACATATTGTGCAGTGCAAACCTTGGCTTATCCTTTCTAATTAAGGCATTTGCGCGGTGTGGCAAGCTTGCATTTCAACAAATTCACACGCAACTGCCGCTTTATGCGCATTTTCAGTCTACCCTATGTCGTAAATATGAGAAATAACTCTGACATAGCGGATCATCTTAAGCTATACGACGGGGGACATCGTGATGTTACAAACTGTATCTATCTTCGTCGTCGTGTTCATTTCGGGTGAGAGGGAAGCTTAAAGCCTTGCGTATCTTGCTGGCCACCGATGCATGGGAACCCCAGGTCAACGGGGTCGTGACCACATTGAAGCGCACGCTCGACGAATGTCGCGCTCTGGGTCATGACTTTGAAATCATTCAATATAATGAATTCAAAACCGTTTCTTGGCCTGATTACAAAGAAGTCAAGCTGGCGCTTGGCTGCTACGAAGAGGTGCGCGAGCGCATCCTGATGTACGCCCCCGATGCCGTTCACATCGCCACCGAAGGCCCGGTGGGGCTGGCCGCGCGCCGGGTGTGCGTGGAGTGGGGCCTGCCGTTTACCACCAGCTATCATACGAAATTCCCGGAATATGTCTCCGCCCGCCTGCCCTTGCCGCTCAGTGTCGGCTATGCCTATATGCGCTGGTTCCATAAGCCGTCAGGCCGGGTCATGGTGGCGACACCGACCCTACAAAAGGATCTTGAAGCCCACGGCATCAAAAACGTCTCCCCGTGGACGCGCGGTGTCGATACGGTCATGTTCCGTCCTGACCTTGAGCCAATCTATGGTGACCTGCCCCGCCCGATCATGGCCTATGTCGGGCGTGTGGCGGTCGAAAAGAATATCGAGGCCTTTTTGTCGCTCGATGTCCCCGGCACCAAGGTGATCGTCGGCGGCGGCCCGCAACTTGAAGAACTTAAGGTCAAATACCCAAAGGTCGTCTTTACCGGCCCGCGTTTTGGCGACGAACTGGCGCGGTCCTATGCCGATGCCGATGTCTTTGTGTTCCCGTCCCTGACCGACACCTTTGGTCTGGTAATTCTTGAGGCTATGGCGACCGGCACGCCGGTGGCGGCTTTCCCGGCCCATGGACCGATCGATATCATTCCAGGCTCAAATGCCGGGGTCATCAATGACGATCTGAAAATCGCCATCGAAGAGGCGCTGAAACTCGATCCGAAAAACGTGCGCGCCTATGCCGAGAAATTCTCGTGGCGGGCCTGCGCCGAAGAGTTCGTGCGCAATCTCCAGCCCCTGCCTCAGCCGGAAAAAGCCCGCATCTGGACACGGCTTAAGGCGCTTAATCCGATCCGTAAGCGGCGCAAGACGGCTTAGAGCGCCTATGAAAAGCCTCAAGCCGAACACAGGCTATAGCGTACGCCTGATTGTATCGACAGCTACAGGCACTTGAATGTTAGAGCAAATTAGGAAAGCGTTGAGCACGCTAGACCGACAAAAGTTATTGATTTTTTTAGCAGCATCAATTCACGCATTGACGATCACAGCTCGCTATCATTATGAAAGCTTAGAGTCTTTTGAACATATGCGTGAGATAAATGAAGCTATTCATAGGCTTTCAGGGCACGTTCGAGATCTCCTAAACGCACAAGAACCGCTTTTAGAAAGCCGAATAGAAAGCATAATAGCAATACTGGCTATCTTACATGTGAATGCGCTGGATCGTCTTTACACAAGATTCATGTCTTAATGCGCATCGGGTGCGGCCATCACCACCTGCATGCGGGCGGCCTGCTTGACCTGATCATGCAGGCTGTCATCGAGCGCGATCAGCCCGCGCCCTTTGAGATAACCACCCTTACCCGCCGCCGCATCGGACACGAACTCGTTCATATAGCCCTCTAAGCCCGGCACGAACTTTAAGTGCGCCTTCTTGACATAGATGAACAAAGACCTGGCCAGCGGGTAGCGCCCGGAGGCAATGTCCGTTGGTGTCGGCAAAACACCGTCGATTTTGGCGACTTTCACCTTGTCCTTATTTTCCTCATAAAAGGAATAACCGAACACGCCGAGCGAATCCGGCGTCTTGGTCAGGACGCTCAAGGTCGCATTGTCGTTTTCACCGGCATTAACGTAGCGGCCATCTTCGCGGATCGAGCCGGTCAGTTGCTTGAAGCGCTTTTCATTGCGGCCCTTGATATCCCTGAGCAGCGGATAGGCCGCCCCACCACTTTCCATGCCCAGTTCCACAAAGGCATCGCGCGTACCGGAGGTTGACGGCGGGCCGTATACCAGTATTTTACGGCCCGGCAGCCCCGCCGAAATCTGGTTCCAGCGCACATAGGGATTGGGATCGAACGCACCGTAGCGCAGCACGTCCTTCGACAGCGCCAGATAGAGCATATCCAGCCGGAAATCGTAGTCAGGGTTTTGCTTGTTCATGGCGATAACCACGCCGTCATAGCCGATTTGAAGCTCGATAATCTCACCGACGCCGTTCTTTTGGCACATCTCATACTCAGACGGCTTCATGGGCCGAGACGCATTGGCAACGTCCGGGGTGCTGCCGCCCAAGCCTGAGCAGAACAGCTTGATACCGCCGCCGGTGCCCAGCGATTCGATCTTAGGGGCCTTGGTGCCATATTTGCGCATGTAATATTCGGCCACGCGCGTCGCGAACGGAAACACCGTCGAAGACCCTGCCGCCCACACATAGTCGCGCTGCATCTGCGCCGAGGCTGAAACCGGCGACACAGCGACCAAAGCGGCAACGCAGAGAGACAAAAGCGGCTTATACATAGGACAGCGGTTCCGTGAGTGAGGCCGCTTCATATGACAGTTTCGTGACAAAAACCAGTCACAGAAAAAAGCCGCCCCCACCACAAGACAGGGACGGCTTTAATTTCATCCGCTCAAGTCGCGTTTAAGACTTCGGGCGCGCCATTGGCTTCAAGGTCTTGATGCCGCCCTTGATGGCCGCATGTTCGGCGGCCGGCAGCGGGATCAGGCCGCGCTGCTGCAGGTAGCCGCCCTTACCTGTGGCCGCATCAGAGACATATTCGTTGATGAAGGCGTCAAGACCCGGCGTGACACCGATATGGGCCTTTTTGACGTAGATATAGAGCGAACGCGATACCGGATATTTGCCGGTGGCGATGGTTTCCGGGGTCGGGGCCACACCGTTGATGGTGGCCACCTTCACCTTATCCATGTTCTCCTCAAAGAATGAGTAACCAAATACACCCAGAGCACCCGGTGTCTTGGTCAGGGTACCGATGATGGCGTTATCGTTTTCACCGGAATCGACCCACACGCCGTCTTCGCGAATGGCCGAGCCCATTTCCTTGAACTTCTTTTCGTCCGAGGCCTTGAGTGCCTTGAGCGCCGGGAACTTGGCCGCACCAGCTTCGAGCGCCAGTTCGTTCCAGGAATCGCGCGTGCCGGAGGTGGTGGGCGGCCCGTACATCAGGATCTTGCTCTTGGGCAGGTTCGGATTGATCTGATGCCAGCCCTTATAAGGGTTCTTCACATACTGGCCGTAGCGCAGCACGTCCTTGGACAGGGCCAGATAAAAATCGACATCGCGGAAGGCATAGTCTTTACCCGTCTTGGCGGTGGCTATGACGATGCCGTCATAGCCGATCTTGATTTCCAGAATATCGTTGACGCCCTTGGCCTTACAGGCGTCGAATTCCGATTTCTTCATCGGACGTGAGGCGTTAGCAACATCGGGCGTGCCCGCGCCAATACCGGCGCAGAAGGCTTTGAAACCGCCACCAGTGCCGAGGCTTTCAACCTTCGGGGCCTTGGCGCCGCTCTTGCGGCCATAGTTTTCCGCGACGCGAGTGGTGAACGGGAACACGGTCGATGAACCGGCAGCCCAGACGTAGTCGCGTGAGGCCTGCGCAGAGGCGGAACCGGCGATGGCAAAGGCGGCCACAGCGGCTACGGCCAAAATGATCTTTTTCATGGAAACTCTCCTGATGCCCGGCGCTTTTACTCCCGCTATGTGACAGTTCCGTGAAAGTCCTGTCACATTTCTCAAGGTATCGTCCGCCTTCGGAGGATTTACAACAACCGCTTACGGATAGCCTGCGACAGGAAGTCGATGGCGGTTACGGCCACCACGATCACAATCGCAATCGCCGAGGTGCGGGCATAGTCAAAGCTGTTGAGATTATCAAACAGCACCTGCCCGATGCCGCCCGCCCCGATAAGACCCAGCACGGTGGCTGAACGGGCGCTCGATTCAAACCTATAAAGCGCAAACGAGGTCCACAGGGGTGCTACCTGCGGGAACACCCCCCAGACGATTTCATGCAAACGGTTGCCGCCCGTGGCGCGCACGCCCTCGACCGGGGCCTTATCAATGGCTTCGACCGCTTCGGAAAATAGCTTGGCCAGCACGCCGGTATTGTGCAGCGCCAGCGCCAGCACCCCGGCCAGCGGCCCAAGCCCTACCGCCACCAGAAACAGCGTACCCATCACCAGTTCATTGACCGAGCGCAAAATGTCCATCAGGCGGCGGGCGATCTGCACAATCCACTGCGGCGCAATGTTTGAGGCACACAGCAGGCTAAGCGGAATAGCCATAACCACCGACAAAACCGTGCCCCAAATGGCGATCTGGATCGTCAGCCACATCTTATCGACATAGTTGCGCCAGTCCGAAAAATTCGGGTGCAGATATTCCTTGAGCAGCGTTTGGGTATTGGCCGAGTTGGTGAACAACAGCTCGATATTGCCCATTTCGACCGCTTTGAAACTGGTCACCAGCAGGACAATAAGCACTGCCCAGCCGCCGTAGGTAATCAGGCGCGACATGAACGAGGTTTGAGGCGGGGCCAGGGTGGCCATATTCAGAGAGGCTTGGTCAGACGCGGCGGTTTTGGACATGAGGCTCTCTTATTGGGCCGACGCGGACGCATCCGCCTTAGCCTGAACCGGCGGCGCTTTTTTGATATAGGCGGCCTCTTCGACCTTGAGGGCATCATAGGCGGCCTGAGCCTTGTCTATCGCTGCCGCATCCCCGGCATTTTTGGCCTGCTGCAAGGCCTGTGTAGCCTCCATCAAACGCACCGGAATGAAGTGGTTATTGTCGTCCGGTTTGAAATTCCCGAAATAAAGGGCGCGCAGCACGGCCCGCTGACGGTCGGCCTCAGCGCCCTCGCCCGTGCCATAGGTCAGGAAAAATGAGCGCAGCTTTTCCTTAGCCGCCGGATCGAGATCCTTACGGTAGATCAGCACATCATTGGGCAGAACCGGTGAGTTCCAGATCACCTTGATCTTGGCAAACTTTTCCGGATTGGTTTCTTCCAGTTCCCACAGCGCCGTCGAATTATTGGTCGCCGCATCGATCACACCGGCGGCCACCGCTTCGATATTAGCCTGATGGGAGGCGGAGCGCACATTTTTGAAGCAGGTATTGGGCTCCTTGCCCTGCGGCAGGAAGAAATAGGTCAGCGGCGCCAGCGTACCGGACGTTGATTTAACATCACCCATGCCAAAATTCAGCGTCTTATCGCAAACCAGAACCTGCTCCGCCGTAAGCGTCGATTTGGCGGGGACGATGATGACCGAAGTATAGCCTTCGACCCCGTCGGGATAGGTCGAATGGGCAAAAACCTCGCCTTCGGCCCGGCGAATGGCTTCAAGCCCTGCCGCATTGGAGAACCAGCCCGCCTGCACCTGATTAAAGCGCATCCCTTCGATCAGGGTGGTGTAGTTCGACGAATAGAACGGACGAATATTCAGGCCGGTTTCCTTGCGCATATCCTCAAACAGCGGCGTCCACAGCTTCTCAAGGTCCTGCGCCTTTTCGACCGACAGCACCGAGAACGCGATTTCCGGATTGGCCGCGGCCTCATCGGGCTTTGAGCATGACGACAGGCCAAGCAGACCCGCCCCCGCCACAGCGGCCATCGCGCTTAAGATAAAATGTTTGCGCTTCAGCATCAGGATACCGCTCCTTCCCAGTAGGCGTCTTCGATCTCTTCGCCGTAGATATCTTTGAGTGTGTCTCCGCTCAGGCCCCCGGCCGGGCCATCATAGACGATAACCCCGTCTTTTAGCGCCAGTATGCGGTCACAATAGCGTTTGGCATAGTCAACCTGGTGCAGGGTGACGATCACGCCGACCTTATCCTCAGTATTGACCTTAACCAACAGCTCCATGACCTTGCGCGCCGTCACCGGATCAAGCGAGGCCACTGGCTCATCGGCCAGGATGACCTTGGCGTCCTGCACGATGGCACGGGCAATCGCGCCGCGCTGCTGCTGCCCGCCGGATAAGGTATTGGCGCGTTGATTGGCTTTTGAGGCCACCCCGACATGATCAAGGGCGCGCATTACCGCCATTTTCTCATCCTTCGACCACAGGCCGAAAAAGCCGCGCAGGCCATTGACCTTACCAAGATGCCCAAGAGCGGCATTGGTGAACAACGACAACCGGCCTACCAGATTAAACTGCTGGGCGATCATGCCCAGATTCATGCGCGCCTGACGGACATTGCCGGCCAGACGGCCTTTTGACTGAATGGCCTGTCCCATGACCTTGATCTCACCGCTGGAGGCATCATCAATCAGTAGCCCGCCGATTGAGCGCAAAAGCGTTGATTTACCCGATCCCGACGGCCCGATCAGGGCAATGCGCTCAGGCTTATCCATGGTGAAAGAGACATTGTTGAGGGCCTTAAGCGTTCCGCGCGGTTTGGCACCGTCGGCCTTGATCGTATAGGTTTTGGAGACAGCGCTCACCTCGACCAGCGGCTGCGGCATATTTATACCCCCAAATTCCACGCAAAACCACGCTGTCGTTCACTGTACAGCGTCACCAAATGATTAACGTCCCTACCCTTGCCCAAGTTTTGTAGTTTTGGCAACCACTTCGGTATGTCAGGCCCGCCAAAAGCGTCACCGCGTCATACTCAAACATAACTAAGAACTTGGCCCAAAACCTGCGAACTTTCAAAAGCGGATCATAGGGTTAATTGAATAACTTTGTTATATGAAACTTCACATTTCTGGCCTTTACACGAGAGCCTATATCTATATATTCCGCGCTTCCGGCGGACCCCGAAACATGCGGTCTCATGTGGGTCCAGATACGTTGATAAGGTATCTGGCATGAGACTAGAGAAACACTCTGCTAACGTCGGTCTGGGTTTAAACTTTATCTTGGGTGTCTGTGGATGGAAATCTTCCCTACGGCCCTGGACCTGGTCCGCAAGCAGTCTCCGGAACGTCCCGTCGCTATGGTGCGACGTGCTGCTGTTTCCGTCGCGGCCCAATGGTTTCAGGCTAATTTTAAAGGCGATGTCTTTTATGCCGTTAAGGCAAATCCGTCGGCGTGGGTGATTGAAACCCTGCGCGATGCGGGGATTTCGTCGTTCGATGTCGCCTCACTGGGCGAAGTCGAGCTGGTGCGCTCCTTAGCGCCCGAAGCGCGCCTGGCTTTCATGCACCCGGTCAAGAGCCGGTCGGCCATTACCCGCGCCTATTTTGATTACGGCGTGCGCACCTTTAGCCTCGATACCCATGACGAACTGCGCAAGATTCTGGATGCCACCGGCAATGCCAAGGATCTGAACCTGATCGTGCGTCTGGCGACCTCCGGCGAAGGCTCGAACCTGCCGCTGACCAATAAGTTTGGCGCTCAGGCGCACGAAGCCCCGGCCCTGCTGCTGGCCACCCGTCAGGCGACGCAAGACCTGATGGGCATTTCGTTCCATGTCGGTTCGCAATGTATGCGCCCAACCGCCTACGCTGCCGCCATGTCCGCCGCCTCGCGCTCACTGGTGCGGGCCGGTGTGTTCGCCGATATCGTCGATGTCGGCGGCGGCTTCCCGTCGGTTTACCCCGGCATGGTGCCACCGGCTCTGGCCGAATATATGGATGTCATCGACCGCGCCTTTGAAGACATGAAGGTCCACGAAACCACAGAACTGTGGGCCGAACCGGGCCGCTCGCTGGTAGCGGAATCGACCTCGGTGCTGACGCGCGTTGAACTGCGCAAAGGCGATGCGCTGTACCTTAATGATGGTTCCTACGGCACCTTGTTTGACGCCACCCACGCCAAATGGCCGTTCCCGGTCAAGCTGGTGCGCGCCGATGGCACTGATGCTGAGGGCGAACTGCGCCCGTTCCGCTTCTATGGCCCTACCTGTGACTCCATAGACCACATGCCGGGGCCGTTCTGGCTGCCAGCCGATGTGCGCGAAGGCGACTATATCGAAATCGGCATGCTGGGCGCTTACGGTGTGGCTATGGCGACCGGCTTTAACGGCTATGGTCAGACCGACACGGTATTTATGGACGATGCGCCGATGGCGTCGCTGTTCGGCCTTGGCCCGCGCCATATCTCCACCCCGCGCAGCGCCTATGACACATATGAAGACAATAAGGTTGTGCGTCTGAACCGCCCCAAGGGCGGTAAACGCGGTAAGAAGCGGAGCAAGTAAATGAAAGGCCTTAGAGCAATTATCGGCATAATAATTGCCGTATTTGTTCTACGCTTTTTTAGCCTCTTCTTAGGCCAAGGAAACACCCTGCCTATCGCGGACATTGCGCTTAAGGCGCTAATATTTACGCTGGCATGCTCATGTCTGCTTATCATTGTCTGGATATCGCTAGGCATATGGGCAAGAAATGTAAAAACAAAATCTGAGAAATAACCCTCGCAGAACTGTCATCAAAACCTTATTTGCCAAAGCCTTTCGCTTGGTTTATAGGAGCCGCAGTTTTTATCTTAGTTGTGCTAACACTCCGCTCTTAGAGCACAGATTTGCCTCCCCATCGCGCCGTCTGGGGGATTACGGGCACTCCCTCTCCGCAAGGGGAAGGGGGCGCATGGGGGAAACTGGTTTCCCCCATGATGTAATGACGGGCGTCCACCTTAATCTCCTCTCAAAGGACCAAGAGATGAACGCTGATACCCCCCAATCAAACACCAAAGCCGCCCTGCTCGCTGAAACGGTAGAGCACGTCGATATGACCTCGTTCGACGCGCGCCCGATTATCGACGCCATGCGCAAAATGTCATTCTCGTCGCGCGACACCGCCCGCGCCGCCGATATCTTCAACATGGCTCTCGAAGACAAGGCCTGCTCGCCCTGGCTGATTCTCGCCGGTTCGACCTCGGCGGGCGGCTGCATGCACGTCTACCGCGACATGGTGAAGTTCGGCATGATCGACGCCGTGGTCGCCACCGGCGCCTCGATCGTCGACATGGATTTCTTTGAAGCCCTCGGCTTCAAGCACTATCAGGCCGCCGGTCAGGTGGACGACAATGTCCTCCGCGAAAACTATATCGACCGCATCTACGACACCTATATCGACGAAGAAGAGCTTCAGGCCTGCGATCACACGATTCTGGAAATCTGCAACCGCCTTGAGCCGCGCGGCTATTCCTCGCGTGAGTTCATCTGGGAAATGGGCAAGTGGCTGTCGGAAGGCAATGCCAAAAAGCCCGGTTCGTTGATCCAGACCGCCTATGAGAACAATGTGCCGATCTTCTGTCCGGCCTTTGTCGACTCATCCGCCGGTTTCGGCCTTGTCAAGCACCAGAAAGAGCGCATTGCCGCCAAGCAGCCTTACCTGATGATCGACGCGGTGGCTGACTTCCGCGAACTGACCGACATCAAGATCGCAGCCGGCACCACCGGCCTGTTCATGGTCGGCGGCGGCGTACCGAAGAACTTTGCTCAGGACACCGTCGTCTGCGCTGAAATCCTCGGCGTCGAAGCTGACATGCACAAATATGCCGTACAGATCACGGTCGCTGATGTACGCGACGGCGCCTGCTCGTCCTCAACGCTTAAGGAAGCCGCTTCGTGGGGCAAGGTCGATACCACCTATGAACAAATGGTCTTCGCAGAAGCGACAACGGTCGTGCCGCTGATCGCCTCGGACGCCTATCACCGTGGTGCCTGGAAGACACGCGAAGCTCGCGGCTGGGCCAAGCTGTTCTTATAAAAATGTCATAAAAAATGAGGATTTTCTCATTTTACCTCTTTCCTTTTTGGGATTAGGACTTATGTAACATCCATCGGCTATGATGTATCGCAACAGCGAAATTATAGCCCACAAGTCAGTCGCCGGAATCATCCCCCCCCTCGAAACCGGCGACATGCGCGGCCGTCCTTGCCCCCCAAGGACGGCCGTTTCTATTTCAAACGACAATGCAGCAAGGACGGCGGCGAGGCGCCGCGGCCGATACTTGGAGCAAACTGACAATTCAGTGGGTCATTGGCTGGCTTTCATAATAACCAAGCCATTACGATAACGGTGAACAACCAACGCCACCCGCTCACGGTTGGTCAGGTTAAGCCGTTCCAGCAAGAAAGCCTCATCCGTCGTTTCGCTGATAAAGCCGCTATGTTCGACCCAGACCACGATCCGGCAATTGATATCAGAGACATCGGCCACCTGATCTGAGCCGACCACCTTAAGGCCGGTGCCGCGCAGCAGGTACTCATAGGTAAACGGAAAAATCGGCTGTACCTGCGCGTCGGGATAGGTCAGGCCGCGTATCGTCTGTGAGGGACAGGCCTGCGCATTGGCCCGCACCACCTCAGCCCCGCGCCAGACGGGCTTGGCGCTCAGTTCCGCCCACGACACCAGCAGACTCATCACCACCGAGATTAGCACAAGTATGGTCGCCGCCCCTTTACGCAACCGCGACGGCTCCGTGCGCCAGACCTCACACACCGCCATCGCCAGCAGCATCATCAGCGCCGGAAACCCGACCGCGAAATAACGATAGTGCAGGATCGGCACCTTGGCCGAAATCACAAACGGCCCGATCAGAAAGATCAGCGCCACCACAGCCACCATCAGCGCGGATCGGCGAAACACGGGCGAGCTTAAGGCCACGATCAGCGCCACCGCCCAGATGATCACCACCCAAACCGGCCCAATTAAGACCCGCACAATACCGTCGATCGTGCTTTTGATATGCTCAGGCGCAAAGCTGATCCAGCCGATATTGCGCAAGTTTCCGCCTTCCTGATGATGCACGCCCATAAACCAGATCAGGAATGGCACACTGCAGGCCGCCCCAAGCATCAATCCTGCCCGCCAGACTGGCGCGCGCCGGGAAACCAGACCTTCAATCATCAGTGCCGCCGCTAAGGCCCCCGCAAACAGCGCGCCGTAGACATGACTTAAACCCGTCACCGCGCCGAGTACCGCCAACAGCGCAACCCGCCCGCGCCCCTGCGCGATAAACCGCATGACCAGCACCGCCAGCACGGCGCTTAAACCTATGGCCAGCATATAGGCGCGCACTTCCTGCACATAGATCAGAGTAGCGGCATTGAGCAAAAACAGGATCGCCAGCCCATATCCCAAAAGCGCCCTACCATCACGGCGCATAGTCATGACAATCGCGGCGACCGTGGCCATAACCACCGTAAAATTCAGGATCAAACCCGCCAGCCGCGCCTCCGGCACGACCTGCCTTAAGCCATACAACAACCAGAAATGAAGCGGGGGATTGGTCTCATAGCGCAGCCGGTCAAACTGAAGCTGCCACGGACTGATCGACGGATCTGTCGCCCAGACCGTAAACAGCTCATCGGTCCACAGTCCGCCACGAAGGGCATTGATCACGAACAGAACGCAAAAAACGGTTCTGGCCAGAACACACAGCCCCTGCCAAAACCGTTCATCATTTATGCCTTTGCCATCCATACACTGAGCATTTCTCAGGGCTGGCGGGAAAGCAATATAAATTAAGCCAAATACTTAAGCAGGACGACCCGACGCCAGCGCCCCATAAAGGTCGGTGCGGCGATCGCGGAAAAAGCCCCAGGCCGCACGATGCGTATTCAGGTAATCCAGGTCGAACGTGTGCACCAGAACGCCTTCGTCCTTAGCGCCAAACTGCTCGACCAGATCACCGCGATGATTGGCGATAAAGCTGTGGCCATAAAACGTCTGACCGGCCTCGGTGACCCGCTCATGGCCGATGCGGTTTGAGGCCACCACCGGCACGATGTTCGACACGGCATGACCCTGCATGGCCCGCTGCCATGGGGCGGCGGTATCGAGCGAGGTATCGTGCGGCTCAGACCCGATCGCGGTCGGGTACATCAAAATCTCCGCCCCCATCAGCATCATCGAACGCGCCGTTTCCGGATACCACTGATCCCAGCAGATGCCGACGCCGATCTTGGCGAACTTGGTGTCCCAGACCTTGAAACCGGTATCGCCCGGCCGGAAATAGTATTTTTCCTGATATCCCGGCCCGTCGGGGATATGGCTTTTCCGATAAACGCCCAGAGCTTCGCCGCCCGCGTCGATCATGACCAGGCTGTTGAAATAATGCGGCCCTTCGCGCTCATAGATTGAAACCGGAATAGCGACGTTCAGCTCCCGCGCCAGCTCAGCCATAGCGATCACCGCCGGATGGGTGCGCCATTCATAGGCGGTTGCGAACCATTTTTCTTCTTGCGAGACACAAAAATACGGCCCCTGAAACAGCTCCGACGGCAGTATGACCTGAGCCCCCTTGGCGGCGGCTTCGCGCACAAAGGCTTCGGTCTTTTTGATATTGGCAGCCATGTCATCGCCGTAAGACGTCTGGATGGCGGCTACGGTAAGGGTGCGGGTCATAAGCAAACTCAGATAAGGCGCAGGTTACGCGCGGATTAACGGCACTTGCTGGCTGATGCAGTGGAACGATCCGCCGCCGGTCAGGATGGCCTCGGACGACAACCCAAGCACCGTCCGCTCCGGGAACAGGCTCTGGATCGCTTCCACCGCCATTTCACCGGGACGGTCATTATAGATCGGCACGACCACGCAGTCATTGGCGATCAGGAAGTTCATATGAGAAGCCGGAATGATTTCGCCATCTTCATCCAGCGTTTTTCCCGGCGACGGGATGCGCACGACCTGAAGCGGCATGCCGCGCGCATCGGTTTGCTGGCTCAGGAACTTGGCCGTAGCGTCATAAATTTCGGCATTGGGATCATCCACGCCAAAAGCGACCGGGCAGGCCACGACACCGGGGGCCACAAAGCGCGCCAGATTGTCGATATGGCCGTCAGTATGGTCATTGAGCAGACCATCGCCCAGCCAGATCACTTTCTTGGCCCCCAGCGCCTCGGCCAGAGCTTTTTCTGCCGTAGATTGCGTCCAGTCCGGGTTGCGGTTGGGGTTGAGCAGACACTGACGCGTCGTCAGCACCGTGCCAAAGCCATCGTGATCCAGCGAGCCGCCCTCAAGGATGAATTCATGGAGTTCAGTGGCATGACCATCGGCCGTCGTAATCTGGGCCGCGACCTGATCGTCATATTTCAGGTGATATTTGCCCCCCCAGCCATTATTCAGAAAGCTGATCGGGCGGGCCGCGTGATGATCCTTACCGTCCTTATCGAGCGAGACATAGATCGGGCCGGTATCGCGAAACCAGATATCGCCGAACCTGCCGTCGATAATCTCAACCTTTTTCAGGTCACCCAGCATATCTTCGGCAGCCTTGCGCGCCGCATCGCCCATGACCATCAGCTTGACCTGCTCATCACCGGCTTCGGCCAGCACCCGCGCCAAGGCGGCCACTTCGGCCTGAGCCGGGATCAGGTCTTCCTGCCACAGGTTCTCATGGCTGGGAAAGCCCAGCCACATGGCCTGATGCGGTTCCCACTCCGCCGGCACAACGCGGTCGTCGGAAAAGCCGTTGGCGGCTGGCACATTCTTGGTCATTCAAAACGTCCGGTCTATGCGGGTAAATTGTGCGGTCATTTATACGTCTGACCTTATGATATCCTCTTTAAGCGCCTCATACACATAAGAAAAGGTCTTGCCTATGGCCAGACGCGCTCGCGCACAAAAAAACACAAGTGCGTGTCTCCGTTGCACAAACCGGGCTGCACAAAAAAGCGGCCCCTGCATAAAACAGGAGCCGCTGATTTTAGGTCGAAGAGAGACTGCTCTTAGAACTGGGTACGCAGGGTCGCAGAGATCGTGCGCGGTGCACCCAGTTGGTACAAGACAGCACTGGCGCCGGCAACATTAGCACCGATGTTGTTAACATATGGCTTCTGGTTATCTACGTAACCCGTGCCATGCAGGTACTTTTCGTCGAAGAGGTTCTGTACATTCAACTGCACGTAGGTGCCCTTACGGAACTGCTGCAGATCATAACGCATACTGGCGTTCCAAACCGTGTATTTTGGAGCCACTTCGTCATTGACGTAGCTGTAGAAGCGATCGCCAACATACTTGGCATTCAGGTTAAGGTTCAGGTTCGATGTAATATCGAAGTCCATACCAACGGTCCACATCCACTCAGGCATACCGGTCAGAGACTTACCCTTGGTCGGAATTACTGCGGTGGTACCGTTCGGTATATCACCTTGCATTTCGGTGTCTGTCCAGGTCAGGCCAGCGTTCAGCACCAGGTTTTCAACCGGAGAATAGTTGGTATAGGCTTCGAAACCCTTACGCTTAACTTCACCGACGTTGGTGTCGGTGTAGGTGTCGGTTTCAGCGTCATAGGCCTGAACGATACGGTCCTTGTCCGTAGCCGAGTAGATAGTTGCCGTAGCGTTGAAGTTTGACTGGGCATAACGATAACCCAGTTCAAATGTGTCGGAAATTTCCGGGTTCGGGTTTTTAACCCGCATAGCGTTATCGATCAGAACGACGTTATAATAAACGTCGGTACGAGGGGCAGACATGGACTGTGCGAAGGTACCGAAAATCTGGCCACCGTGATCAAAGTTCCAGGTCACGCCAACGTTAGGCATGGTCTTGGAAAAGCTGACGGTACGCTGATAAGGCGTGAAGTAGCGGGTAGAGCCAGACCCCTGCAGGGTGACAACATTAACGTCGCTGTCAGCGGTTGGGGTCGTTGTAGCGATGTTCTGCGTGGTACAATACGGATTGTTTGAACCACCACCGGCAACCGGCGAATAACAGTTCTGGTTAAGCTCGCGCTCAAGCTTCTGGTGACGGATACCAGCCGACACAAACAGCTTTTCCTCGAAGAAGCGACCACGGTATTCACCTGAGATCACATCAACGTCTGCATAAGAAAGACGATCACGACGGCGCAGGATGCTGCCGTCAGCGGTTGCAATCCGAAGATCGTGATCGACTTTACCGGCAAACACGTTCGGGGCTGAACCGTCAGCGTTACGTAGAACCTGCTCACCCGATTGACGGTGACGAGCACGGTCGAACGAAGCACTCAGCAGGAAGGTGTTAAGATCATTGAAGCGATAGATGGCCGCAGATTGCAGCGAATAGCGCATCGTATTGGTGATGTTCGGGCGATAAAGCTGAACAACATTAGAAACACCATTTCCGTCAACGTCCACATAAGGAACGGTAGAGAACAGTGAACCACGAAGTTGTGCGCTATTTTCGTTGATAGTACCGGTCGAACCGCCCAAGGCCATGGTATATTGGAAGCTGGGGTCAACGGTCAGGGTCAGTTTGTCGTTGATAACCCACTTCGACTTGATGCGGACGTTGCCGGTATCGGAAGGGTTAATCGTGGCGCGGTTCTGGAAGGTGTCATTACCGTAACCCATGGTCGAGATCTGAGCCTTGCTCTGACGCGGCATGAAGTTGTTACGGTTTTCATTCCAGTGAACAGCAGCGCTGATGAACGAACCCTTGTCGCCTATGTTCTGATAGACCATAGCGTTGTACTGGTTCTTTTGCAGCTTACCTTCGTCATTCATATTGACTTCGTTAGCCCAGGTATCGGTATGCGTACCGGTGTAGGCAATATAGGCGCGCGTGCCGAACGGGCCAAAAGCACCGGAGTCAACCTTAACAAAACCGTACTTATGTTCTTCTTCGCCGTAAGCCAGCTTAAGCGTAGTGCCGAAATCTTCGTTTGGTATACAGGTTGCCACGTTGACCGTACCGCCGGTGGCCGAAGATGACATCGAGTCGATGTCTGTAGCGCCTGTCGATACGCTTGCCGAACACAGAAGCTCGGAGTCGATCATCTGGTTGGTATAAACGGCATAGTTGCCGCTATCATTAAGCTGGAGACCATCAACCGCGATGGAAACGCGGGCGCTGTCCAGGCCACGCATCATGATTTCACCACCCGATGACCCATAGGCATCATTGCTGGTGAAATTGTAACCCGGAATGGTGTTCAGGGCATCGGCAAACGTGTTGCCCGATGCGTCCTTCAGCAACGAATCCTGACCGATAGTGGTCTTGGCCTTGGGGCCGCGCTCGCGCTTGTTAGCGCCGACATTACGGTTTCCGGCGACGACCACTTCGGTGATGCGATCGATTTCCTGAGACGCCGTCGATTGGGCGGTCGCCGTGTTGGCGACAAACAGACCCGCCAGAGCCGAGCTGGCCAGGATCAGTGCTTTATTGAATTTCATGGTAGGAGTATCCCCTCTCCAAGGTTTAAATGACTAAAAACTACACCGCACCCGCGTGGAGATGGCGACCGGGAAGGATCACGCCACCTCGCAGGTGCAAAACGTGTTAATCCTTTAGTAGCTTTTCAGCCGCTTTTTGAGCGAAATCTGCAAAGGTTTTGTGACATTTGTGACGTTGGAAACCAGATGCGCCTTTATTGTCACATATTCGCGCCACAAGATTGCCTTAAGCTATCCGTTGAAAGGGGCCTCGGTTTAGGATACGCCTCACGCACGCCTTTATAGTGCGATGTGCCCCAATTTCTTGTGATGTGCCATGACCTCAGATACCGCCGCCCCCCGTCTGTCTTTGACGCACATAAGCCTGTTGGCCATCGCCGCACTCACCGTCGTGCGCGTGGCCTTGTTGTTTACAACTTACCTCGATCTCTATCCGGATGAAGCCCAGTACTGGCTGTGGTCGCGGGAGCTGGATTCCGGCTACTATTCCAAACCGCCAATGATCGCCTGGGTCATCCATCTGGCGACCGCCATCGGCGGCAATGGCGAAGGGTTTGTCAGGTTATTTGCGCCACTTTTGCATGCCGGATCGGCTACAGCTTTGTTTTTCGCTGGAAAACGGCTTTACAATGAAAAAGTCGGCGCGCTGGCGGCGCTGATCTACAGCCTGATGCCGGGCGTTGTACTATCTTCGGGTGTCATTTCCACCGATGCCTGCCTGCTGTTTTTCCTGTCGCTCAGCCTGCTCGTCTATGTCGAGTTTTTGCATGGGCGGGCAAAGCGCCCGCTGTTTTTGGCGTTCCTGCTGGGACTGGCGTTTGGCGGCGCGTTTTTGAGCAAATATGCTTGCCTCTATTTCCTGCTGGGGGCGATCATTCACGCCGCTTTTGATCCGCGCGCCCGGTCGCGCTGGTCATGGCAAGCCCTGTTGATCTGGGCGGTGACCTTCGCCTGCGTGATTGCGCCCAATATCATCTGGAACGCCACCCACGGCTTTCAGACGGTGGCCCACACCGCCGACAATGCCAACTGGCAAGCGGATTCGCTGTTCCATCCGCTATCGATGCTTAAATTTTTAAGCCATCAGTTCGGCGTGTTCGGGCCGGTGCCGTTTGGGATGCTGGTCATCGGCCTGATCGCCTTTTCCCTTAACCGCGCGCCGGTGTCACCGGATACCGAACTGGGCGGCGGGACGCGCAACCGCGATCTGATGCTGATCTGTTTTGCCCTGCCACCGCTGGTGTTCGTCACTATTCAGGCGCTGTTGTCGCGCGCCCATGCCAACTGGGCGGCCTCAAGCTATGTGCCGGGCAGTCTGTTGGCGGCGACCTGGCTTTACGGGGTGATCACGTCCCTGCCTTACCGCCGCAAGGGCCTGATGAAAACGGCAATCGCTGTGGCCCTGTGGGCCGGGCTGGCCTTTCAGATCTGCGTCATGGGCGTGTTCATGTACGGGATCACTTCGCCCGAAGCCACTCAGGCTATGGGCATGGCGTCGGGCATGAAGCGCGCCCGCGGCTGGGAGGCGGCGACGCAAACCGTATTGACCGAGGCCGAAGCCGCCCTGGCGCGCGGTGAACGCTTAAGCGCCATCGCCGTCGACGACCGGTTCTTATATAACTCCATGGCCTATTACGGGCGCGACTGGTTTAAAGCTCATCCGGATATCCCGCTTAAAAACTGGGTGCGCGAAATCAACCCGCACTCCCACAGCGAAACCCATATGCCGCTGACGGCAGAGACGGGGCAGCATGTGCTGCTGGCCAATCTGACGGATCGTTTTGTCGTCGATATGCGTCAGGATTTTGCGCGAACCTCTGAGCCACGTCTGGTGCAGGTGCCGATCGACCATAAACGTCTGCGCGACGTCCGGCTATTCTACGGTTATGAGTTCGCCCGTGCCCCGCGTGATCCGGCGACCGGCCACCCGATTGTCGAAGGCAAGGTGCACGAATAGTCAGAGCAGGTTCAATTTCGTTTTATCAAGCACCGCAAGAACCGGCGCGAGTTCGCGCCCGCGTTTAAGGATTATCCCCGCCTGATTAAAAACCGCAAACGCACCCTGTTTTCGGCTTAAGGCCGGGCGCTTTTCAATGCGATAAAGCGGCGCTTCGCTTGTGCGGCGGAACACATTAAACGATACCGCGTCGGCAAATGTATCAATGCCGTAATCGCGCCAGTCGCCGGCCGCGACCTTTTGGCCGTAAAGGCGCAGGATCATCTCCAACTCCTTGCGCTCGAAAAACACGGGACCACGCGGGGCGGGATGGGCGGCACCCAAATCCTGAATACTCATGCTGGACCAGACCTGTCGAAGCAATACAGACCCCAACAGTACGCCCTAAGTCGCTCAGATTGGCAAGACATTCACAGGCAATTTGAAGCGCTAAAACCACGTTTCAAAACAAAATGAAGCTAACAATAAATGACCTTAATTTCGCCGTTCATTTGCCCGGATGGGGCGTAAATATATGTGTGTCGGTTGGGCCGCCAAGAGCGGGTTCCCCCCTGAACAGCCCCCCACAGCCCGAACCTGTTCGGGGCGGCTCAACCGATAAATCTTAGAGTCCCTCTCTAATACGCATAAGCCCTCAAGCAGCAACGCGGTAGGGCAACTAACTAAACTAAACGCATCAAAAGCGCCTGTGCTTCATCCCCTTGGCACAGGCGTTTTTTGCGTTTTCAGTTCAACGAAAAAGCCCCACCGTTTCCAATGGGGCTTTGAGTTTAAGTTTTGGGTGCAGGGATTAAGTCCCGGCTAAACGTAGGCCTTGGCCGCTTCGGCATACTCTTCGATCTGGTCGAAGTTCATGTAGCGGTAGACGCTTGTGCCCGCCGCATTCACCACGCCCATATCGGCATGATATTCCTCTAAGTTCGGCAGACGGCCAAGCTTTGAGGCAATGGCCGACAGTTCCGCCGAGGCTAAGAATACGTTGGCGTTCTTGCCCAGACGATTGGGGAAGTTGCGGGTTGAGGTCGAGACCACCGTCGCCCCTTCACGCACCTGGGCCTGATTGCCCATGCACAGCGAACAACCCGGCATTTCCATCCGCGCACCGGCGGTCCCAAGCGTATTGTAATGGCCTTCCTTGGTCAGTTCGGCGGCATCCATCTTGGTCGGCGGCGCTACCCACAGACGGGTCGGGATGTCTTTCTTATCCTTAAGCAGCAGCGATGCCGCCCGGAAGTGGCCGATATTGGTCATGCACGAGCCGATGAACACTTCGTCGATGTGTGTACCCGCCACTTCGGACAGCAGGCGCGCATCGTCAGGATCGTTAGGGGCGCACAGAATCGGCTCAACGATCTCATTCAGGTCGATGTCGATGATGTGGGCATATTCAGCGTCGGCATCCGGCTCCATCAGCACCGGATCAGCGATCCAGTCTTCCATAGCCTTGATACGGCGGCTGAGCGTGCGGGCATCGGCATAACCATCAGCAATCATGTTCTTCATCAACACGATGTTCGAGGTCATATATTCGATGATCGGCTCTTTGTTGAGCTTAACCGTGCAGCCTGCAGCCGAGCGTTCTGCCGACGCATCGGACAGCTCAAACGCCTGCTCGACCTTGAGGTTCGGCAAGCCTTCGATTTCCAGAATACGGCCTGAGAATTCATTGACCTTACCGGCCTTGGCGACCGTCAGCAGACCTTGCTTGATGGCATAGTACGGGATGGCGTGGACCAGATCGCGCAGAGTGATACCCGGTTGCAGCGCGCCTTTGAATCGCACCAGAATGGACTCCGGCATATCGAGCGGCATGACGCCGGTCGCCGCGCCAAAGGCGACCAGACCAGATCCGGCGGGGAACGAAATCCCGATCGGGAAGCGGGTGTGCGAATCGCCGCCAGTGCCAACCGTATCGGGCAACAGCAGACGGTTCAGCCAGGAGTGGATCACCCCGTCGCCGGGACGCAAGGCCACGCCGCCACGGTTCGAGATAAACGCCGGCAATTCGCGGTGGGTTTTGACATCGACCGGCTTCGGATAGGCGGCGGTATGGCAGAACGATTGCATCACCAGATCGGCCGAGAAACCCAGACAAGCGAGGTCTTTCAACTCATCGCGCGTCATCGGGCCGGTCGTGTCCTGTGACCCAACCGTCGTCATCTTCGGCTCGCAATAGGTGCCGGGGCGGATGCCTTGGCCTTCGCCCAGACCGCAGGCCTTACCGACCATTTTTTGCGCCAGGGTAAAACCCTTATCGGAACCGGCGGGCGGCACCGGCAGACGGAACTCCGTCGAGGCGGGCAGGCCCAGAAACTCACGCGCCTTGGCCGTCAGGGAGCGGCCAATGATGAGATTAATACGGCCACCGGCCTGAACCTCATCCAGAATAACATGGGATTTCAGCGCAAAGTCCGCCACCTTGACGTCGTTTTTCTCGATCTTGCCGGCATAGGGATAGATGTCGATGACATCGCCCATGTGGAAATCAGTGACATCGACTTCGATCGGCAGGGCGCCGGAATCTTCCTGCGTGTTAAAGAAGATCGGGGCAATCTTTCCACCCAGAGTCACGCCGCCAAAACGCTTATTCGGCACGTACGGGATGTCTTCGCCGGTCGCCCAGATCACCGAATTGGTCGCCGATTTGCGCGACGAGCCGGTGCCGACCACATCGCCGACATAGGCGACCAGATGGCCCTTCATCTTGAGGTCGTCGATAAACTTGATCGGGCCGCGCTTGCCGTCTTCTTCGGGGGTGATGCCGTCGCGGGTGTTTTTCAGCATAGCCAGATAATGCAGCGGGATATCCGGACGCGACCAGGCATCCGGTGCGGGTGACAGGTCGTCGGTATTGGTCTCACCGGTGACTTTAAACACCGTGACCGTAATCCGTTCGGCCACCTTGGGGCGCGAAGTGAACCATTCAGCATCGGCCCACGACTGCACGACCTCTTTGGCATTGGCGTTACCGCCCTTGGCCAGTTCGGCGACATCGTGGAAGAAGTCGAACATAAGCAGGGTTTTCTTGAGCGCCTCACCGGCGATCTTGCCCACCACAGCATCCGTCAAAAGATCAATCAGCGGCTTGACGTTATAGCCGCCGACCATGGTGCCGAGCAGTTCCGTGGCGCGCTCACGGCTGATCAGCTCAACCGGGAAATCACCATGCGCCACGGCCGACAAAAACGACGCCTTGACCTGAGCCGCATCGTCCACGCCGGGGGGGACGCGGTAAGTGATCAGGTCAAGCAGAAACTCGGCTTCACCTGCGGGCGGTTTTTTGATCAGTTCGATCACTTCGGCCGTTTGAATGGCGGTCAGGGGTAAGGGGGGAATGCCAATGGCGGCGCGTTCAGCTACATGGGCGCGGTAGGCTTCAAGCATGGGAGAAAACCTTGAATGAATGTCGGGCACGGATCATCCATGCCATATCGCAAATGCGAAAAGTTGAACAGGAAAAACCCCGCCGGTGCGTGACCAGCGGGGCAAAAACCTACTCGGCGGAAACGCGCGCGAGGTTTCTCAGCACATAGGGCATAACACCGCCATTGCGGTAGTATTCCAGCTCGGTCGGCGTATCAATGCGGCAGCGGACCGGGAAGCGGGCCATCTTGCCGTCCGATGGGCGGAACAGCTCAACAATCAGTTCCTGACGCGGCTGGACGTTTTCAAGCCCGCGGATAGTAACGATTTCCTCACCGGTCAGGCCAAGCTTGGCCCAGCCATCGACCTTGAACTGCAACGGCAACACACCCATGCCGACAAGGTTTGAGCGGTGGATGCGTTCAAACGATTCCGAGATCACCGCGCGCACGCCCTGAAGGCGGGTGCCCTTGGCGGCCCAGTCCCGCGACGAGCCGGTACCGTATTCCTTACCAGCAAAGATCACCAGCGGACGGCCTTCGCCCTTATAACGCATAGCGGCGTCATAGATCGGCATGACATCGCCCGACGGGAAGTGCTTGGTCACCCCGCCCTCAATCTCAGGCGTGATCTTATTGCGGATGCGGATATTGGCAAAGGTGCCGCGCATCATGACTTCGTGGTGGCCGCGACGGGCACCGTAGGAGTTGAACTCCGACGCCTCAACGCCGTGCTCCGTCAGCCAAACCCCGGCGGGCGAAGTCTTCTTGATCGAACCGGCGGGGGAAATATGGTCGGTGGTGATCGAGTCGCCAAAGATGCCGAGCACGCGGGCTTCGACAATGTCCGTGACCTTTTCAGGGGTCATGGTCATGCCTTCGAAATAGGGCGGGTTGGCGACGTA
This sequence comes from Asticcacaulis sp. UBA2476, assembly GCA_002342035.1. Lineage (GTDB taxonomy): Bacteria > Pseudomonadota > Alphaproteobacteria > Caulobacterales > Caulobacteraceae > Asticcacaulis. Next base: position 26,137 of record DDPE01000041.1, read on the forward strand.
GGTCGAAGAGCCTTCCCAGTCATAGGTCTGACCGCCGGAGACCTTAATGGCCTGCCAGTGCTCATCGCCTAAGAACACATCCGAATAACGGGACTTGAACTTATCGAGCGTGACGTGGGCGCGTTGAATTTCCGCGATTTCCGCGTTCGACGGCCAGATGTCCTTAAGGTAGACCGGCGCACCGTCTGAGCCGGTGCCGAGTGGATCAACCGAAATATCGACATTGAGCGAACCGGCGATGGCATAGGCGACCACCAGCGGCGGCGAGGCCAGATAGTTGGCGCGCACATCCGGATTGACGCGGCCTTCAAAGTTACGGTTGCCGGACAGCACGGATGCCGCCACCAGATCGCCTTCGGTAATGGCCGCCGATACGGCTTCGGGCAGCGGGCCTGAGTTGCCGATACAGGTCGTGCAGCCATAGCCGGTCAGGTTGAAGCCGAGCGCATCCAGATCGGCCGACAGGCCGGACGCATCCAGATAATCGGTGACAACCTTGGAACCGGGCGCCAGCGAGGTCTTAACCCACGGCTTTGAGGTTAGGCCAAGCGCGCGGGCCTTACGGGCCACCAGACCGGCGGCGATCAGCACGGACGGGTTAGAGGTATTGGTGCATGACGTAATGGCGGCAATCACGACATCGCCGTGGTTGATGCTGTAGTCGGTGCCTGCAACGGCGACTTCCTTGGAGGCTTCGCCGCCCTTACCGAATTCACCGGCCAGGGACTTGGCAAATTCTGATGCGGCCTCAGTCAGCAGGACGCGGTCCTGCGGACGCTTCGGGCCCGCCAGCGACGGCACAACGGTCGACAGATCAAGCTCCAGCGTATCTGTGAACACCGGATCATTTTCCGGATCAAGCCATAACCCTTGCGCCTTGGCGTAGGCCTCAACCAGAGCCACCCGCTCAGGCTCACGGTTCGAGGCGGTCAGGTAATCAATCGTCGCTTGGCTGATCGGGAAGAAGCCGCAGGTCGCGCCATATTCCGGGGCCATATTGGCAATCGTTGCCTGATCTTCGAGGGTCAGCGACAGCAGGCCGTTGCCGAAATATTCAACGAACTTGCCGACCACGCCTTTTTTACGCAGCATCTGGGTAATAGTCAGCACCAGATCGGTGGCGGTCGCCCCTTCCGGCAGCTTACCCGTCACCTTAAAACCGATCACTTCGGGGATCAGCATCGGGATCGGCTGGCCCAGCATAGCGGCTTCGGCTTCGATCCCGCCCACACCCCAGCCCAGAACGCTCAGGCCGTTGATCATGGTGGTGTGCGAATCCGTACCGACGACGGTATCGGGATAGGCAATCGTCTTGCCCTCAGCCACATTGGTCCATACGGTCTGCGCCAGATATTCAAGGTTTACCTGGTGGCAGATGCCGGTGCCGGGAGGCACAACGCGGAAATTGTTGAAGGCCGACGACCCCCAGCGCAGGAAGTTATAGCGCTCGATATTGCGCTCATATTCGCGCTCGACATTCTTTGTGGCCGCATCGGCGGTGCCGAAATAGTCGATCATGACCGAGTGGTCGATCACGAGGTCAACGGGGTTGAGCGGATTGATCTTGGCCGGATCAGCGCCCAGCTTGACCATCGCATCGCGCATGGCGGCAAGGTCAACCACGGCAGGAACGCCGGTGAAGTCCTGCATCAGCACACGGGCCGGACGGAAGGAGATTTCGTGCTCAACCGAGCCCTTATTGTCGACCCAGTTGGCGATGGCCTGAATGTCGGCCTTGGTGACCGATACGCCGTCTTCGTTGCGCAGCAGGTTCTCAAGCAGCACCTTCAGCGACGCCGGCAGGCGCGACACATTGCCAAGGCCTTCGGCTTCGGCGGCAGGCAAACTATAATAATCGTAGGATTTATCGCCAACCTCAAGGGTGGCATGCGACTTAAAGCTGTCGTGTGAAGACATTTTAGCTTCCTTTTCAATGTGACCGCCCCTACAAACAGCCCCGATGGCCATTTTCTGTCTCTTGATCGCGCGCATGAAAGGGGAACTCACAGGGTTCCACGCTTACGCGACGCGATGCCAAAGTCAGGCGGTCAATTGCCCTTCTAAACTTGTTATGGCTTTTCGTCTATTAAGGCCCCAACATATTTTCGGGTTATTTTGGGTGAACGGGACGTCGTTTTCATGTCGCTGAGCGTGACACTTGATAACATCGGCCTGAAAAAAGGCTATAACCTTCTGATTTCAAATCTGAATCTGGAAGCCAAAAATGGCGACGCCATAAGTCTGACCGGTCAAAACGGCGTCGGCAAAACCACGCTCCTGCGGGCCATTGCCGGTTTTTTTTCGCCATTTGCGGGTAAAATCTCAGCCTCTGACGATAGCGGGCCGATTGAGCCTGTAAGATTTCGCACAGAATTGATCCACTATCTCGGCCACCAGGATGCGTTAAGCCCGACCCGCACCACAGAGCAGGAGCTTAGGTTTCAGGCGCAATACTTAAACGCAAATGAGAATAATTATCAATTTGCAGTCCAATACTTGAATCTGGCGCCTCTGCTTGATCTGGAAACCCGGCTCCTGTCCGCCGGTCAGAAACGCCGAGTGTCCTTCGCAAGGCTGCTGATTGCGCAACGCCCCGTCTGGTTGCTGGATGAGCCGATGTCGCCACTCGATGCCGATCAGCGCGATGTGGCGGCGCGCCTGATGCAGGATCATTTAAGTGACGGCGGCATCATTATCGCCGCGGTCCATGACCCGCTGCCGTTTGAGACGCGCATTGTCCACCTGACACGGCCTGACGTGAAGGCTCAGGAGGCAGCCCTTGTCGACTAAGATTAATGCGGCACCCCATGCGGCCCTGTCCCTGCTTAAGCGCGACCTCGGCCTATCCCTAACCCGCGGCGGCGGGCCGCTTCTGGCGGTTGGATTTTACCTGACCCTGATGGCCATGATCCCGCTAAGCCTCGGTTCCGACAGCGGCACTTTGTCGCGGGTCGCCCCCGGCCTGACCTGGCTCAGTCTGGCGCTGGCCTCGCTATTGTCGCTGGAACGGCTGTTTGAGCGCGACTACGAAGACGGCCTATTTGATATTTTGCGCCTAGGGCCGTTACCGATGGAAGTCATCGCTCTGCTGAAATGTCTGGCGCAATGGATGGGGACGGGGCTCATGCTGGCCGTTCTGACACCGTTTGTCATGATTATTCTGGGCGCACCGGTGGATGCCGCGTTCATCAGCCTGATCGCCGCCATCCTTGGCAGTTTAAGCTTTGCCATTATCGGCGGTGTCGGCGCGTCTTTGAGCCTCGGCACCCGCAAAGGCGGCGTACTTATCGCCCTTTTGGTGCTGCCATTTTATGTGCCGCCCGTCATTTTTGGTGCGGGTCTGATGCAGGCTTATCTTACCGGCGCGCCGGTTGTTCAGGCCTTGAGTTTGCTGAGCGCCTACGCCCTGTTTGCGCTGGCGCTGGGGCCCATCGCCATGGGGGCCGCCCTCAAAAGCGCGCTGTCTTGATATCTTGTCTTAATCCCGCAAAAGTCCTATGTCGAAACCATGATCACCTGGCTGGCTAACCCTGAGCGATTTACGCGCGTCTTCGCCCCGATCCGCCCCTATATTGGCGGGCTGGCGGCCGTATTATTCGTTTGGGGCCTCTATCTTTGCTTTGCCTCACCCGAAGACTATCAGCAGGGCGATACCGTGCGCATCATGTACCTGCATGTGCCTGCGGCGTGGATGGCGATGATGGTTTACCTGATCATGGGTATTGCGTCGTTCTTTGGGCTGATTTTCCGTCATGCTTTGGCCGATGCTGCCGCCAAGGCCGCCGCCCCCATAGGCGCAGTCTTTACCGCTCTGGCCCTGATCACCGGCTCCTTATGGGGTAAGCCCATGTGGGGGACATGGTGGGAATGGGACGGGCGCATGACCTCGGTGCTGGTGCTGTTTCTATTTTATATCGGCTATATCGCGCTTCACGCCTCGATCGACGATGAAGTGCGCGCCGCCAAATCAACGGCCATTCTGGCGCTGGTCGGATTGGTCAATCTGCCGGTTATCAAGTTTTCCGTCGATTGGTGGAACACCCTGCACCAAGGCGCGTCGGTTGTCCGCATGGACGGCCCGACCATTGCCCCTGACATGCTGTGGCCGCTGCTGGTCATGGCGCTGGCGTTCAAGGCCCTGTTCGTCTGGCTGTGGCTGGTGCGCATCGATGCTGAGATCATCACCCGCCGCTACCGCACCCTGCGGGCGCGTTTGAGCTTCCAATAGGAGGGGTTCATGGACTTAGATATGGGCCAGTACGGGTTCTACGTCTGGGGCTGCTACGGGGCAACCTTTGTGGCGCTGACGGTTCTGGCCATTGCCTCCCTGCGCGCCCGCTCTGCGAACAAAAAGAAACTCGACGCCCTCCAGGACGCGCTGAAAGACACCCATAGTAGCATCAAGACCGACACATGAAACGCTGGCTCGCCTTCATTCCCCTGATCGTGCTGGCTGGCCTTGTCGGCGTATTCGGCTATTTCAATTTCCACAAAAAAACCGAGTATCAGCCGCGCGAACTGGTCGGACAGCCGGTGCCAATCCGCGCCCTGCCCGACCTGAAAACCGCTGAACTGCGCGACCTTAAAACCATTGCCGCGACTTACGATAAACCGGTTGTGGTCAATATCTTCGCGTCCTGGTGCACGCCGTGTCTGGCCGAGCATCCGTTTTTGCTCGATATGAAATCAAAAGGTGCTGTCATCATCGGCATTGCCTACAAAGACACACCGGTCAATAGTCTGAATTATTTGGTCAAACATCGCGATCCCTATGCCGTGGTCATCAGCGATGAACCGGGCGATATGGGACTTGATCTGGGGATATCAGGCGTACCGGAAACCTATCTGGTGCGCCCTGATGGCGTTATAATTGATAAGGTCACCGGCCCGCTGGATCAACAACGGGTCGATGATCTGATGGCGAAAATGGAACCGGGGTTTTAACCCCACCTTCCGGCTCTAAAGAGCCTCCCTCCTCCCCTGCATCAGGGGAGGTTCTATCACTTCATTTTAGCTTTGTAGAAATCCGCCAAAACATTGAACGCCTGCTTGCGCTCACCGGTTTCCGAAATCACACCCTTGCGGTTCCAGCCCTGCTGATAGACCGGATGCTGACGGCGCGGGGCCTGAAAATCCTTCAAGATCCACGGCGACAGACCCCGCAGGTTCGGGATCTTATCGGCCATCGCCAGCGTATAGCGATAATAGTCAGCCTGATATTCTTCTGAGAATTTGCGCTTGAGCTGCGGGTCATGGAACCCGGCCTTAGAGTCCGCCCCGAACTCGGAAAAAATCATCGGCTTTTTGACATCGGCGCGCCACACGGTCGACGGCAGGGCCTCAAGCTTATCGTCGCCGTACCAGCCATTATAGGTATTGACCGACATGATATCGAGCGCGGGTATGAGCGGATCATCAATATGCATATCGATGTGGCCATCGACGATTTTACGCTCAACCAAAAGCGCGGCACTGACCAGACGGGTTTCATCCAGATCGCGCGCGGTTTGCGCCAAGGTCCGTAGAAACTGGTTACGCACCTCGGTCTGCGGCGTCTCATTGGCAATCGACCAGATGATGACCGAAGCCCGGTTACGGTCGCGCAGGATGTTTTCGGTCAGCATGGTTTGCGCGGTTTTCAACGTGTCAGGATTGCCGAAATTAACCGCCCAATAGACCGGAATTTCGCTCCATACCAACAGCCCCATCTCATCACATAGTCGCACCGTAACCTCTGAGTGCGGATAGTGCGACAGACGGACATAATTGCCGTTGAGGCCGGTCTTGATCTCAGTCAAAAGCGTGTGCGCCGCCGCTTCGGTAATGACGCGAGCGGGGTTGGTGCCAATCTCTTCTTCATGGTGTGAAATACCACGCAGGAAAATCGGCTTACCATTGAGCAGGATGTCTTCGCCCTTAACCTCAACCGTTCGGAACCCGATCCGGTCGGTGAAGACATCACCCGCCGCTTCGATGCGCACCTCATGCAGGGTCGGCGTCTCCGGCGTCCACAGCTTAAGCGATTTCGGCGCCTTGAGACTTAACTCGGCACGGCCGTTGGCATCGGTTGTGGCCGTAAGCGCCTTTAGCCCCTTGATGGTCAACACCACCTTCTGGTTCGCCGCTGCGGCCCCGTTAAGCGTAACCGACGCGCGGATAATCCCATCACGCCCCAGCCGCACAAAGGCATCATCGACATAGGTCAGGGGCGTGGTGATAAACCGGATCGGACGGGTCACGCCGCCGTAAATATCCCAGTCGGTGATAACTGGCGGCACGGCATTGGCGTCATGTTCAGAATCAACACCCAGCGTCACGTGGTTTTCACCGTCGCGCAGAACCTCAGTCACCTCAAACGCAAACGGCGTGAACCCGCCGACATGGACGCCCAGCTTCTTCCCGTTCAGATAGACATGGGTGGTGTAGTTGGACGCTTCGAAATAAAGAAACGCCCGTTTCCCCACTTCAGCTTGCGCCTCAAACGCCCGCTGATACCACATCAGCCCATCATAATAGCGCCACTCCGGCCTTTGCGCGTTCCATGATCCGGGCAGGGTCACGGTATCTGAACGCCGCATGTCCTGCTCAAAGAAGGTTCCGGGGTTTTTGACCTCGGCGTCCTCAACATGGACATCAGCATAGCGCCAGTGGCGCGGCTTTGACGGATCACCGACCGCATCAACCAGACCGGCACGGTACGGATCAATCGACACATGCCATTCACCGGACAGGTCAAGCTTTGTGCGTGCAAAGGCATTAGCCATCACGATAGCAGGCTTAGCAACAGATGACGCGACACCTTGCGCCCATGCGGACGCGACCGGCAGCAGGGCCGCGACGGCGACGCTGGCCTTAATCAGATCACGCCGGTTCATTTTACCACTCCGGCGATTTTGGCGGCCTCGTCAAGGCTGTCACCAATCAGGGCCATGTTCTGGATCGCCGCCAGTCCCCATTGTGCGGTGCCATTGGTCGACAGACTGTTATCCTCATCCAGTGGCCGCAAGGTTTTCACCCCGTCAATGCGGGTGGTGCGACGGCCCAAGCCGCCGTCGGATTCGCGCCCTTCAGTGCCAAAGAACTCGCTCCACGCCCGCATGGCCAGCACTCTGTCGTTTTCATGATAGGCGGCATAGGCCGTCAGGCGCGAATGGGAATCGCGCAGGTTACGCCCACGCGGCACGGTGCCAAGCAGGGCCTGAAGCTCATCGTTCGGTGCATTGTAATAGCGGCAATATTCCAGCCAGGCCTTACGGTAGAGCGGCTCATCAATCAGCGACAACAGTTCAGAACTCATCTCAACCACGCCGAACACGCCGTTGAGGTGCGAAATGGCGATATAGTCACCTTCGCCCAGGAACTTGCCGGTCTTGAGATCATAGGGCGCCGATGACGCAAACCAGCGACGCTTTAAGCCGCCGATGGTGACCATACCATTGATGATGCGGTCGCGCCATTTGGTATCACCTGTGCGCTCCCACTCGGTCAGCCAGGCCGAAATGAACGATCCCCATGAGGTGCCGAACGACGAATTGACGATGCCTTCGGGGGTTGCGCGTTCTGCCGACGGCGGCAATTTGCGCGAAATATCGACATTCTTGAGCGAGAAGTCAGATTCGTTGAGGTCGCGCATCAGATCGCCCACCCGCTCATCGGCGGTCAGGAAATAATAGATGCGGCGGTAGGCAGCGTTGGACACCCGCGGCTGCTTGGACGAATCCGACCACGGCTGAACGCCATGGCGGGTGCCAAAGCCTTTGAAGCGGCCAAGGTGGTAGACATCGACTTCGCCGGTCTGCCGCGTCATGGCCTCACCGAAGCGGAACACATCGGCCCGACCGGTTCTGAGGAATGTGTACCAGATCCACAGATCGGTCGACAGCTCGGAATTGTCCCAGGCATAACCGCCGATATCATAGCGCCACATGTGCCGGTCGGCATCATAGGTGTGCATGACATCGCCGTAGGTCCAGAAGCCGTACCAGCGATGCGCTTCGACCTGCTGCATGTAATAATCGATCTGATAGGTCAGACGGTCTTCGAGGATTTTGCGAGCGGGCGTCGTGGCATTGACCACATCCCAGTCACCAAACACACCGGCCTGATGGATGCGCTCCGGTGAGACCATCAGGCGCGGCGGATTGGCGACACGTTCGGCCATTCCGGAAAAGACCTCATGGCTCGGCGTCGTCGGCAGCACCCACAAATTAAGCTCAGAGGTACGCGCCACGCCGTGCGCGGTATCCCAGCCTTTTTCATAGTCCTCATAGGTGATGTTCAGCCCCTCGATCTCTTCGGGATGGGTGTCCATCTCACCGGCCGAGCGATAGGGGCGCACATCCATAGCCGGGGCGTCCGGCGACCACAGCCAGGCCGTGATCTCCGCCAGATCGGTATGGGCGTTGCGGATATCAATGGCCGTCGGCGATCTTTGCCAAAAGTCCTTGAAGCCCAGCGCCACGCCGCCCGCAGCCCCACCGACATAACCCAGCCCCTTGGTGCGCGCACCCGCATTGGAATCGATCCAGGCGTGACCTTTTTCGGTGCGTTTCTTCAGCGTAAAGCCATCGGGTGTCAGTTGCGACAGCGAGAAATCACCCCATTCCGGAATCCATTTCAGACCGTCCTGAACGGGCTTAGCCATACCCGCGATCGGCGGGATCGCCTTACCCGCGACCTGCGCGTCACGGAACGCCTTGCCCGGATCACGACGCAGGCCGGTCAGCGGCTTGACCGCCTCACCCCACACACCGACACCTTCGCCCGACAGGCGGACATGGCGGTTATAGGTCTCGTCCGACATGGCGACCTTCGCCGTCACCCCAAGGCCACGGATAAAGTCTTTGGCCCGATCTCCGTCATAGATAAAGCTATGGACGATGCGCACACTTTCCGTACCCGCATAGAAATAGAGCCGCACCGAAAACGGCAGCCAGTCGCGGCCACCGCCGCCCCCCGCTTGACCTGAGTGCGTGCCTTCGACCTTAAGCACAGCCCGCACCGGCCCGGTCTGCTCGACCGTTACCTTGGTAACTTTTGATGTAAACTGCGCTTGGGTGACAGAACCCGTCGCCTCCAGATCAGCCTGATCCTGCGACCGAGCCACCAGCTTCATGTCGCGCAAAGTCGTGCGTCCGGCCTTGGTGGCCGAGGCAATCAGGGCCTCTCCCGATGTTGGCACCTGCCAGGTCAGATCGCCGGATTTAACCGTAATCAGCGCCGGGGTCTGGGTGACGCGCACGGCATTGGCCGGTACTTTAGGCTTACCCATGACCACAGACGCGCCCGCAAGGCCTTCGGAACCGGCGACCGCGTGCGCCGACCATTTCAGCGACCCGTCGGGCCAGTAGGCCAGCGGCCACGACTGCGACGCCACTTCCTGGCCGCTCGCATCGGTAAGTTTCAGCGCCTGAGTTACCTTTATCGTCCCGCGTGGCCAAGGTACGCCTAATGTCGTGCCGTCAAACCGGGCCGGAGCGGCCTTATCCATCCATGACAAAGGCGTGGACGATACCGGCTTACCCTTGCCGGATACCTGCCCTGTGGCCGCACTGGCCGACATAGCATTACCGGCGGCAAACGCCACCGCGCCGAAAGCCGCCGCCGACTGCAACATGTGACGACGTGAGATAAATTGTGAAGACATATGCCCTACCTTATTGGCGTGTTATCGGCCCCTGCTGCCGCACTTATAGCTTATACGCACGCGTTGTACTTTTCCGGCGCAAAATTGGTCAAACCAATGGCCGATCTTGATTAAAAAAGACGCCATTACGCAAGACATGTCAATATCAATCACAACAGCTTGCCAAGTCATCGGAAATAGCATTTCATATGAATAAAATAATTTTACTTATAAAAATAAAACAGGGACAATCTTATGAAACCTCCTCGCCATCGGGTCAGATATGTACCCATTGATCGCCGCCGCCTGTTGAGTACGGCGGGCGCCGCCGGTTTGATGATACCAGCCTTATCGCAGGCGCAAACCGCCTCCCCCGCGCAACCCTTAGCCCCCCCAAACCGGCTATGGTACACCCAACCGGCAACCGAATGGGTACAGGCCCTGCCGGTCGGCAACGGCCGTCTGGGTGGCATGGTGTTTGGGGGTGTCGCCTTTGAGCGCATCCAGCTTAATGAAGACAGCTTCTTTGCCGGATCGCCCTATAACCCGACCAACCCGAAATCTGGCGAAGGCCTGCCGCGCGTGCGTCAACTGGTGTTCGAGGGCAAGTTCCGCGAAGCTGAAAAGCTGGCTAATGAGACCCTGATTTCCACCCCGAACAAACAGATGTCGTATCAGCCGCTAGGCGATCTGATCATGTTGTTTCCCGGCCTTGATAACACCAGCCGCTATGAACGTGAACTGGACCTCGAACAGGCCATCGTCGCGACCGAATTTAATGCCGGCGGTAATCGCCACCGCCGCGAAGTCTTTGTCTCTGCGGTCGACCAGGTCATGGTCGTTCGCCTGTCGTCTCAGCGCGGCAAGGCCATTACCGTCGACATCAGCCTGTCCACCCCGCAAAGCGCGACCTTAGAGACCATAGATGGCGACACCATAGTCATCAAAGGCATCAGCCCGACGCAACAGGGCATAGATGGCAAACTGCCGTTCGAGTTCCGCGCCAAGGTCATCGCCCCCACCGGCACCCTGACCTCCCGCGAAGGTGGGGTCTATGTGGCGGGTGCCGAAGAGGTCGTGATCCTGATCGCCGCGGCGACCGGGTATGTGCGTTATAATGACATCTCTGGCGATCCAGTCGCTAAAAATGCCGCGATGATTTCAGCGGCCACGGCCAAAGGTTATGCCGCTCTTAAGGCCGATCATCTCAAAGATTATCAGACCATCTACAACCGCCTGAGTGTTGATCTCGGCACCAGTGACGCGGCGCTGAAACCCACCGATGAGCGCATCCGCAACTACGCCAGCGGCCACGATCCGCACCTCGCAGCACTCTATGTGCAATATGGTCGCTATCTTTTGCTGTCGTCGTCGCGCGGGTCGCGCCAACCCGCCAATCTTCAAGGCATCTGGAACGACAAGATCAACCCGTCCTGGCAGTCAAAATGGACGCTGAACATCAATGCCCAGATGAACTATTGGCCGGCCTTGCCGGCTAATCTGGCGGAGACCATGCCACCCCTGTTCGATATGGTTGAAGACCTGTCTGAAACCGGCGCGAAGCTGGCCAAAGACATGTACGGCGCACGCGGTTGGGTCGTGTTCAACAATACGGATGTCTGGCGCGTCGCGTCACCGCCCGATGGGGCTGTGTGGGCCCTGTGGCCGATGGGTGGGCCGTGGTTACTGCAAAACCTGTGGGAGACCTATGCCTACACTCTGGATAAGGATTATCTGAAACGGCTCTACCCGTTGATGAAGGGGTCGGCCCAGTTCTATCTCGACACCCTCGTCAAAGACCCGAACACCGGCTACATGGTCACCAACCCGTCCAATTCGCCGGAAAACAGCCATGGCAAAGGCTCATCGCTGGCCGCCGGTCCCGCCATGGATAACCAGCTTCTGCGCGACCTGTTCGGCCATGTGGCTGAGGCCTCAAAAGTTCTGGGCATGGATGCCGCGTTTGCCCGCCAATGCACCGAAATGCGCAAAAATCTGCCGCCTGAAAAGATCGGCAAGGGCGGCTACCTTCAGGAATGGCAAGATGACTGGGATATGGAGGCCCCGGATATTAAGCACCGCCACGTTTCGCACCTCTATGCTCTGCACCCGTCCGACCAGATTACGGTCGAGGACACGCCAGAGCTGGCCGCCGCCGCAAAAAAATCGCTGGAGATCCGCGGCGATGACGCCACCGGCTGGGGCATAGGCTGGCGTATTAACCTGTGGGCACGCCTGAAAGACGGCGACCATGCCCATGAGGTCGTAAAGCTGTTGCTGGCCCCCAAGCGCTCATATCCCAACCTGTTTGACGCCCATCCGCCGTTTCAGATCGATGGCAATTTCGGCGGCACCGCCGGCATTATAGAAATGCTGCTGCAATCGCACAGAGGCCGGATCGAGCCCTTGCCCGCCTTGCCATCCGCCTGGCCCAAGGGGGAGCTAAAAGGGGTATTGGCCCGTGGCGGATTTGTTTGTGATCTGAAATGGGCCGAAGGTGAACTGACCCATCTGACCGTATCCAGCGCCAAGGGCGGCCCGTGTCATATTGTCTATAAGGGGGCACATCTGCGCCGAATATTAAACGCTAATGAACGCCTGTCTCTAACCTTTAAATCCGGGAAACTGACATCCATATAAATAGGGTCTCTTCCTGAGTGAAACCATTGATCCGCGGCGTGAGCTTACCCCCCTCACGCCGTGGTTTTTTGTGCGCCTGAGACGAAAAAACCGCCGCCTGATCACTCAGGCGGCGGCAGTCGGGTTACGATGTACGCTTACTCAATTCGAACTATTGCATGCGGTAAATGACACCGAATGAGAACGAACGCCCACCATATTGAAGGTTGTGCAGGTAGGGTGCGCCACTTTCAAATGTTTCACCGCGTTTAGCAGAGATCGTCTGAGCTTCTTTAGTCAGGTTACGACCTTCGACAAATATATCAACATTTGGACGCAGCTTATGTGTGATCTTGGCATCGACATAGAGTGTCTCGTCGGTGAACATCGGGTTGCCGGGTTGCCACGGAACCGGACGAGCCGCAACGTTAATATCGCTGGGGAAGTTATTCCGCGTATTGCTGCCGCAGGCTTCAATACAGCGGAAACTTTCAGCACGTGCCTGCCAGGAAACGCGGGCATTAGTCTTTCCATCATCATACCATAGCGACAGGTTAGCGAAGTATTTCGATTCACCGATCGGCGGCAGAGCTTCACCCGTATTCGGGTTAATGATGCTTTGGCTTTGCGTATTACCCAGTTCCGAATAGTTGAAATCAGCACCGGTATAGCGCAGATACCACGGCAGGAAGGTAAAGGCGGTCTTGGAGGTAATTTCCCACCCTGTCCGTTCATAAGGCCCCGCATTGCCCCAGCTTGGGAAGGTAAATTGCAGGTTATCCAAAGACTCGCCTGTGACCGGATCAACAATACCCGTACCCGCAAAAAGAGCTTCAGAGCGGCTGATGCTTATGACGCCACCTGTACGTACATCCAGTTTGTGGACGGCGAATGACAGCATGGTGTCTCGGTTCGGATACCATTCTAGGGTCGCCGACTCATTCCAGGCCGTATAAGGCTTAAGACCAGGATTACCCACGCGACCCGAACATGTATATTCATCGTCATAACCATCAAGGCCAAGCGTACGACGCTCATCAATTGTACAGTTAGCTACGGCCGTAAGCTGGGATACTTGCGGACGCGCAACGGTCTTGGCCTTGTAATAACGCAGAACCAATTCGTCAGGCTTCAGCCACAGGTTAGCGTTATAGCTTGGGATATAATCCCGTGTTGTTTTCGTGAAGGCAACGTTTTTGCTATAGGTCGTAGTGGTGATACCAGCCGCCGCCGCCGGGTTCGCCGGATCAAAAGCGCCGTTAGTATTAATTGACGTAATCGTCATATCACCCGCGCCAGTTACATCAGCTTCAACGACACGTAAGCCGAAGTTTCCGTTGAACAGAAGGTTAAATGGCAACTCTTGCTCAAAGTCGAGCATGTAGTAGGCCGCTGTAAACTTTTCATCAAAGGCGACAAATGGCTGTGCATAGACATTACCATCGCTGGCAACACACGTCTTGGCGCAGTTCATGTTGAAGTTCTGTGCGGCCGGAACAAGGCTCATGATCTTACGGACATCAATGCCTTGCCAGTTTTCCAGATCCTCAGCCCCTTCATAATCGTTGAAGAAGGTGGAATCAGGCGCCAAGCTGGTTGAGGCAATCAGATTAAGAAGCTCGGCCGGCGTATAGGTCATAACACCTGTCATGCTGGTCGACAGGTTTGTATTGGCTACATAGCCGAAGTTACAGGGTTCAATCGAGGTTGATGTCGGCTCACAGGCGCGGAAAGTCCCGCGAAGACGCGTCGTAGGCAGGATAACGGGGGCCACAAAGCCCGGCTGCCCAAAAGTGCCTGAACCTGAACTGATAGTGCGCCCGCCCGGATTATTCCAGTTGGTGCTTTGCGGGTTACGATAGCTTACACCGGCTTTGAATTGAGTAAAGAATGGCACTTTAGCTTCGATGTTATAGGTAACATCGAGCTTGGCAGTTTCTTCTGACCATTCTGACAGCCAAAGGTCATAGTTCAAACCAAAACTGGTGGATACGCGCGGACGCTGCGCTACCGTATAGGCCGGAATCGCCGGGCCGTTGACGCTGGCTACAACCGCTGCCGACGCCGCTTGAGGGTTCAGGAATACATAATTGGAAGGGTTTGTTTCATCATAGGCGCCGAGAATTTCATGCGACCAAAGTCCCGATGGCTGCACGAAGAAACGGGCGGCACCATAGTTGAACGAACGGTTGGTTGAGATATTTTGACGCTTTGATTCCGATTCGGACTTACCGGCTATGAATTCGATCTTCAGGTCTTCGTGGTTATATGTACCACCGAACTGCATATATTGGGCATCGACCTCAAATGGCTCCCAGCCTTGGTTGATATTGGACACAGCATCCGTCAGCGTATACTCTGTTACGTAGTGATTAGCATCAACCTTAACGGTTGACGGATCGATACCTGCAACGATACCCGTTGCGGCTTGGTTAGCATTCGGGCCCCATACACCGTCATACAGGAAGTAGCGTGTATTGCCTGGTGCTACAGCGCGATTTTGTACGCCCGCCACTGTGCTGCCAACATACCATGCGCCGTTGGGATTGCCTGTTGCCGTCCATACAGCGCCTGGGTTAAGCGGTGTTTCCTGCCCGCCCTGAAGGCTGCGCCAACGGTATTGACGATCCACCTCACGAGTATTTTTATTGAACTTAGCGTAAACCGTCAGACGGTCATTGACACGGAAGTCAAAGCGCAAATCGGCCGAGAAACGCTTATCATACTGGGTATTGTCAAAGCTGCGAACCAGGTTGGGTTCAAGGTCATTCCACTGGTTCAGACAGTTTTGAAGTTCATAGACGCGCTGGTTACGAATATTGTTCGCTGCCGTTGACGTTCCGCCAGTTGTTATGAACGGAAATGCCGCATAGCACGCCGCTTTGGTTTGAGCTGCTGCTGACTGCTCGACAAGCTGACGCGGTGTGAACGACGAGTTGGCAATGAGCGTGTCGACACCCGCTACAGGGTCAGATGTTAACGTAGACGGATTAAACTCAAATGTCTTTTCCGGGGAGTTATCAAAGTCGATCCGGCCCTGATAACCGGCATTGTTACCGTGAACGCCCTGACCATTGTTATTGCTCTGCACTTCTGAGCCAGTTACGTTGAGCAGAACCCCCAGACGGCCATCAAAGAACTTACGTGACGCGATCAGGTTATAGTCAGGTTTCCACATCTCACCCAGAGAGTTACGACGCCCGCCTATACGAAGCTGTAAGTAAGGCTTAGCAAAATCGAGACCGGTGCGGGTCTGAATGCGAACGCTGCCCCCCAGCGACCCTTCGGTCATATCGGCGGTGGAGCCTTTAACAACATCCACGCTCTTGATCAGGTCAGACGGCAAAGCCGAAAGGTCGGCACTGCGCTGATCACCGCGTCCCGTACCGGGGATACCTGCCGCAGCAACACCCAAACCATCCATTTCGATACGGATAGCGTCCATTTCGTTACCGCGAATGTTGATCGTGCTACCTTCACCGAAGTCATCACGCTGAAGCGCCACACCAGCGATACGCGAGATCGCTTCGTTTACGTTGCGATCCGGGAACGCGCCAACATCGTCAGCGACGATTGAATCCGTCATAGTCTTGGCGCGCTTCTTACGGTCATTTGCCGATTGCTGGGCGGCGCGGGCGCCGACGACGACGACTTCCTGGATATCCTCATCGGCAGCGGCGGCGACCGGAGCGCCGGCCTGGCTGGACGATACAATCGCGTCCTGAGCCATGGCCGTGCCTGAGAACGCCATCATGGAAATAAGCGTCATCGCCGTTCCCTGCTGCAGGGCTTTGGAAAATGACCGGTTACGGTTGCGGGTTAACATCAAAATAGTCCTCCTGGTGCTGGCTTTTTCAAAGCCCGGCGCCATGTGTCGGCACCTGCCCCAGAGGTTGAAAAGAGAACGTAATCCGCACAGGTCAGCGATGCCGCCGCCCGCACATTCATTACTGATGACCGTGAAGTGTCGCTGCCTATGGGGCTGAAACGCAAAACCCAGCTCGGCATTATCCGAGCGGACGCATTCCTAAAAGCCCTTCCGCAAGCGGACGGTTTCCGGTGTCATCTCCCTTTTATTGGACCGTTAGTCGGTCTCATTTATCAACCCCTATGGGATGATCTAAGCTTTGTTGATTGATTGTGGCAAGTCAAGATACATTTTGATCATTTGCGCCATATTGTCCGTCAAATTGGTCAGATAAGTGAGCCTGCGTTACAAAAAGAACACAATTTTTCTAACAAATCGCCACATTTATGCCCGCTCAGGCAAAGATGTGCACCATATTGGTCAAATCGCTGAATCGTCGCCCCCTTCGATATTACGAACTCGCCTTAACCAAACTATTGAATAATATGAAACTAATATCCACGACGCAAAAATCTGACATTTTGAAGCGTCCGAAACATGATAGCGCTAACAAAATGAACCCGGAAAATCGATTTTGATTACTATTGCGCAATACAGATTATTGTCGTACTAATTTGCGCAGCATGACTCTTGGTGTTCATTTCAAGCGTTTTGTCGGCCACGCCTTTAGGTGATTATGACGCGCTTTGCCGTCATGATCGCGGAGGCAACCTTCCCGAAATAGCTTCAGGCCGCGTCCCGAAGCTATTGACTGACAACGGTGACAGCCATTCCCTTGGCTCTCACCGTTTTTTTTTGCCTTGCGCGCCACGCTATGATTGATATCGCGCACGATCGATCAAATTGCGCTTGTCTCGCTCATTACAAAGGCGTAGCCTCCCGATAAAATAAAAGGCACCCCGGTTTAACCGATCCGGCAGGGCCAGCCTTTCACGGGGAAACTAAACTCAAGGATATAATCAGATGCATGATCTGAAACTTTACCTTCGCCGCTCAGGGGCGGTTCTGCCGACACTCGCCGCACTCGCCATGTCAACGGCGGCGTTAGCGCAAGCCGGTCCGCGCCATATGGAAGCAATCGACCGCGGCGTGGTCGCTGTTCCGGCCACTAATGGTGTGCTGGTTAGCTGGCGCCTGCTGGGCAATGATGCGGATAAGACGACCTTTAATCTCTATCGCGACGGCAAGAAAATCACGCCAAAGCCCATCAGCGTGACGAATTTCGCAGACGCCAAGGGTAGCGCGACATCCATCTATAAAGTCGCAGCAATCACGGGTGGCAAGGCAACCGGCACCTCAGCTGATGCGCGCGTGTGGGCAGAGGGCTACCTCAACATTCCGCTGAATAAGCCCGCTGACGGCACCACGCCCGATGGCCAAACCTATAGCTACAATGCTAATGACGCTTCGGTCGGCGACCTTGATGGCGATGGCCGTTATGAGATCATCCTGAAGTGGGACCCCAGCAATTCCAAGGACAATTCCCAGGGCGGCTATACCGGCAATGTCTTTATCGATGCCTATACGCTTGACGGCAAACAGCTTTGGCGCATCAATCTGGGGCGCAATATTCGCGCCGGCGCCCATTACAGCCAGTTTCAGGTGGCCGACTATGATGGTGACGGCAAGGCCGAACTGATCGTCAAAACCGCCGATGGCACCAAAGACGCTCAGGGCAAGGTCATCGGCGATGCGAATGCCAATTGGGTAGAAGGTGATGGCGAGGTCGCCCAGAACGATCGCACCGGCTCCGTCGTCGCACCCGACGGCAAATTGATGGCGCAATTTAAAGGCCGCATCCTTAAGGGGCCGGAATATTTAAGCGTCTTCGAGGGCGCCACCGGTCGTGTGCTCGATACTGTCGATTTTGCTAATACACGCGGCACCACCGGGCCGGACGCCACCCCCGAAGAACAAAAAGCCCGCTGGGGCGACGCCTACGGCAACCGGTCGGAGCGCTATCTGGCGGGCACGGCCTGGCTTGACGGTGTTCATCCGTCAGTGGTTATGGCGCGTGGCTATTACGCCCGCACAACCCTGTCGGCCTATGATTTCCGCGATGGTAAGCTGAACAAGCGCTGGTACTTTGATTCCGAAGCTGACGGCGCGCCGGACGGCTATTCGCATCAGGGCAACCACCAGTTCTCGGTCGCTGACGTCGATGGCGACGGTAAGGATGAAGTCATATATGGCTCCATGACGTTGGATGATGACGGTAAGCCCCTGTGGAGCGCCAAACTCGGTCACGGCGACGCCATGCATGTCTCCGACCTCGATCCGACTCGTCCTGGCCTTGAAAAGTTTGGCGTGCATGAAAGCATGCGCGACAGCGGCAACCGCGGCTCAGCCATGCTGGACGCCAAAACGGGTGAGATCATCTGGTCGACCCCGGCTGAAAAAGATACCGGGCGCGGCGTCTCCGCAGATATTGACCCGCGTCACCTTGGGACAGAATCATGGGCCTCTAACTCGTCCAACCTATATAATGCCAAGGGCGAGATAATCTCGGACAAGCGCCCGCGTTCGATGAACTTTGCCATCTGGTGGGACGGCGATCTGACCCGCGAACTACTGGACGGCAACAAGATCTTTAAGTGGGACTGGAAGACAGGCGACTCGCCCGTCATTTTCGAGATGACGGACACCACCTCCAACAATGGCACCAAGTCCAATCCGGCGCTGCAGGCCGACATACTCGGTGACTGGCGCGAAGAGGTCATTATGCGCACCACCGACAATACGGCCTTACGTATCTATTCGACCAATATCCCGACGACCTACCGCTTCACCACCCTGATGCACGATCCGGTTTACCGGGCGGGCATCGCCTGGCAGAACACGGCCTATAACCAGCCGCCGCACGTCAGCTACTACCTGGGTGAAGGTATGAAAACCCCGCCCAAAGCCAATATCAAAATCGGCAAATAGGTAAAAAGCGCCATCCAAAAAGTGGATACCGGTTTTTGGAAAAATTGCGCGTCAAACAAAATAACCCCCGGAGTTCGCTCCGGGGGTTTTAATTTGTCCAAACCGTCTTAAGCCTTGGCGACCTCGACCGCATAGGTATGGATCGGGCCGTGCATGCTGGAGCGGAACAGCAGCCACTTACCATCGGGCGTGAATTGCAGGTTCGGCTCAACCCGGTAATCGTGCTTGGCCATGTTGAGAATCTTTTTCGACCTCAGCACCCCCGGTCGCACCAGATCGGCGGCATTGGGCGCGGAGACGCCTAAGTCCTCAATGATCTCCGGCTCGAACAGATAAATCCATTTGCCGTCCTTGGCCTTAGCGACCATTTCCTCATCGCCGCCATCACCGGCGAACAGCTTGCCATCGCGCGATATCTGGAAATGCACTGACCATTCGTTGCGCTCCATGTGGTACCAGATGCGCTTGCCGGTCTTAAGATTATAAGAGGCCAGCCAGAAGTCTTCACCGCGCGGGGTTTGCAGGTCATACAGAATCTGCTCGCCATCGAATGAGAAGAACTCATGGCCGGCGATTTCCATATTCATGGTGCGCTTATGGATATCGCGCTTATCTGAGCCGTCAGCGCGGATCGTCCAGATGCGGTCGACCATGTGCCAGGGGCCTTCGTGGCAGTACATGATCTGCTGAGGATCAGTCGGGGAAAACTGAATGTGGTTCAGCCAGTCGGTCGAGGCCGTCACCACCTTACGCTCACCGGTCTTGATATCGAGCGTGAAGATTTCCATCGGAATGTTTTGCGCCAGCCGGTCGGCCATGCGCACTTCCTTGGCCGCCGCAAACGACAGAGGCTTGCCGTCTGGCCCTACGGCGTTATAGCCTCCGTCGGTGCCCGCAATCTTTGGCCCCGGCTGCAGTTCATAGTGCCGCTCAGCCCATACGCCCAGCAATAGCGTATCATCGGCATTGACCGACCCGATCCAGCCACCGACGTTTTTGGCAATCACGGTCGCCTTACCCGTATTGATATCGATAGCATAGTAATCGAGGGCGAGGGCACCCTTGCCCTGACCCTGCACTTTGGCCTGCCGGACATAGACGATCGGTTTGGTGCGCGATACCATGATCACTTCGAACAGGTGAGCGTTTTTGGCCTTGGTCAGCGGGGAAACTTTCCAGGTACCAATCTCGGCCTTCATGACGCCGTTCGGGCCGTTGAAAACCATCCACTTGCCGTCGCCGGTAAAGGCATTGTCGTGGAAATAGAGGAACTTGGAATTATCCTCAGTCGAGACCCGTCGCACCCGGTGGCCGGTGTCGGCATCGACCCATTCGACGGGAATATCTTTGGTTGGCGTTGGGGTTTGCGCCTGTGCGGGCATGGCCGACAGCGCGGCCAGAGCCGCAGCGCCCGTCAGAAAAGTGCGTTTTTGCATCAATAATCCCTGCTGAGTGTTATTAGGCTTTCAGTCTTTTGCCTGAACACTAGCGCGAATTTCACAACAATCAATCATAATCACGCAATTTTGCGCACCGTCAGATCCGCGTAATCGGCAATCAAAGGCGCCATCTGCCGGAACCCTATCGACCCTGATGTCGGACTGCCGGGCGTCACATCCCAATGCACCACCGGCAGGTCGTTGATCAGGAAATCAACCGCCTTATGGGTCTTGCGAATTTTAACATCATAGGGCGGGGTGGCGTCTTCGACATCCGGCAGAGGGTCAGCCCCTTGTGCCAGCATAATAAACCCCGGCGCACGGCGTAAGTTGGCCAGATGAAACGCCCGCTCTTCTGGCCATCGGCGACGGAAATAGGCGATTTGCAGCGCATCGACATCGCTCTGGGTATATTGATCATAAATACCGGCGCGCGATTTGAGCCCTTTATCGAGTACATGCACCCGTTTGCCATTCAGCAGTCCGCCCGCGGCAAAAAACAGAATGCACAGGCCCGGCTCGGCCACCGGCCAGAATTTCCAGCTAATCTCGACATTATCCGGGAAGATTTCCGGACACCAAAACACAAAGTTCGATGCCTGCCCCTCGGACGGATCACGCGCGTTCTGCAAGGTCATGCGCCCGCGCTCAAAGCTGATTTTCGCCTCGCCTTCCAGTTTAAACGCCGCGATATCTTCGGGTTTGGACAAGGGGTTGTGGTAGATGATGTCGCCCACCTTGGCCGCCTGCGCCGCCACGGTCGTGCCGGTCCCGACCAAACCCAAAGCGCTTAAACCGCCTGCCAATTGCCGCCGCGAAATCATAGCTTACTCCCTTAGACTATCCCGCCACCACTGGCGCCCTGAACGGTACGCGTCTGCGCTTTGTGCGCCCGATAACCGGACGCCCGATATACCCCAACCGGATCAATCGCAGCCCCCACCCTCAAGCGCGCGATTTTCAGGATCGGCCGCACATCGGTGTCATAGGCCTCTTTCAGGGTGGCATGGGCCATCAGCGGATCATTTCCGTCCTGATAGCCGCGAAGGGCCTGGCGGTCTATTAGCAGCGCCTTGGTCAAAGCCTGTTGGATCGACCCGACCGACACCATTAGGCTCTCGATCGGGTCAGTAATATTGTGTGACTGATCCAGCATATAGGCCGGATCAAACCCGTGAGGATCGCGGCTTTTAGCTTCCACCAGCTCGTTGAACACCAGAAACAACTGGAACGGATTAACCGACCCGGCATCCAGATCATCATCGCCATATTTGGAATCGTTGAAATGAAACCCGCCCAGCTTGCCAAACTGCGACAGACGCGCCACGATCATTTCGATGTTCACATTCGGCGCATGATGCCCCAGATCGACTAGGCACTGCGCCTTGGGCCCCAGTTTTTGTGCGCACAAAATCGAGGTGCCCCAATCCTGAATCACCGTCGAATAAAAGGCTGGCTCATAAAGTTTGTGCTCCATGAACACGCGCCAGTCATCGGGCAGACCGGCATAGACCACCGTCATACTGTCGAGATAGCGCTCTAGCGCGCGGGTGAAATCGCTCTGGCCCGCAAAGTTGGAACCATCACCCAGCCAGACGGTCAACGCCTTGGCATCGAGCTTCCGGCCGATCTCAATGCACTCCAGATTATGCTCGATCGCCTGCTGGCGCGTGGCCGCATCGGCATGGGTCAGGGAGCCGAACTTATAGGAATGGCTTTGGCCCGCCTGATCCTGAAAGGTGTTGGAATTGACCGCATCAAAGCTTAAGCCCTGCGCCGCTGCAAAGCTTTTCAGCTCGGTATAATCCTTAACCTTGTCCCACGGAAAATGCAGCGACACCCGCGGCGTGGCCTTGGTCAATTGCTGAATGACGGCGCAGTCTTCGATCTTTTCAAACAGAGTATTCGGCCCGCCCGCAATCGGATAACGGCCAAAGCGCGTCCCGCCGGTGCCCAGGCCCCAGCTTGGCACCGCTACGCTGAAGGCCATAAGGTCAGCCAGAACCGCCTCGACATCAATCCCTCGGCGCGCAAGCTGCTCACCCAGATGCGCATAGTCGCGGGCGGCCTCAGCCTCCAGACGGGCATTGCTGGCGTCTATCTGATCCGGGGTAATGGCAGGCTTCGCCGCTACGTTCCTCATGACCTGGCCTCATCTTTTGGTCCCGCTTCACATACGGGGGCGCATTTTTACACGCGTCTTATGGCGGTAACCGGTCGGTTTGTCAGTCTTTTTTCATGTCTATGGTATTTATATAACATGAGGCGACTTATTGACACCTCACTGTCATAAACACGCAGCGTTGATTGCGCCCTTTGCGGCTATGCTATAATCTGAGGGGCTTAAGCCGTCGCAGAACGGTGACACAAAAGATGGTAACGGGAAACGATAAGAGGCCACAGGTTGGGAGACATCCGGCAAAAAGACACGGTTTGCGTCGTGTTGGACATCGGCAAGAGCTTTGCCAAGGTCAGCCTCATCAATCATGAAGGTAAGATCCTTAGTGAGCGCCGGGTGGTGACGCCGCGCCTGCACGCGCATCTTTATGCCGCCTATGATGTTGATCGCCTCCATAGCTGGTTTCTGGGGCAGTTGCGCGAACTGTCGGTGCGTTACGACATCGACAGGATCGTGCCGGTCACCCACGGCGCGACCTGCGCTTTCCTGAGCGAAGACGGCCAGTTGCTGCAACCGATTCAGGACTATGAAGCCGCCATCCCGCAGCTTTACCGAGAAGCCTATAATGCCATCCGGCCGCATTTTTCGCACACCCTGTCGCCCAGCCTGCCCAACGGGTTGAATATGGGCTGCCAGATCTATTGGCATGCCCGCAGAGACCCGAAGTTTTTCGAGCGGGTGCGCTGGATCTTAAGCTATCCACAATACTGGACCTGGCGCTTAAGCGGAGCGCTTACCACCGAAGTCACGTCCATGGGGTGCCACACTGACCTGTGGGCGCCGCTGCAAAAAACCTACTCGTCCATGGCTATCCGCCAGGGCTGGGTTGAGCGCTTCCCTGAGCTTAAAAACGCCTGGGACGAAGCTGGCCCGCTGCGCCCCGACATCGCCGATGCCACGGGCTTAAGCCGTGACTGCAAGGTTCTGGTCGGGCTGCATGATACCAATGCGGCTCTGGCTTCGGTGATTGTGCGCCAGCACCGCGATCCGTCATTCATTCCGCCCGCCATGTTGTCGACCGGCACATGGTTCATTGCGCTGGCACCCGAAACCTCGGTCAGCGATCTTAAGGCTGAGCGCGATTGTCTGGCTAAGGTCGATGTGTTCGGCAATCCGGTCGCCTGTTCCCGCTTTATGGGTGGCCGGGCCTATGATCTGATAACCCACGGCATGACCGCAACTGATGTCGACCCGGCGATCACTCAGGCCGTTATGCGCGACGGCGCTCTGGCCCTGCCCAGTTTCGATGATGCCGGCGGGCCGTATCAGGGTCGGCGCGGCGAAATCCGCGGCCTCAAGGTTGATACCCCGGCCCATCGTGCGGCTCTGGGCCAGCTTTATCTGGCCATGGTCAGCGACACCTGCCTGAACCTGATCCATGCCGATGGCCCGTTGCTGATCGAAGGGGTGGCGGCCCGTCATCCCCATCTGTGCGCCCTGATCGCCTCTGTCAGGAATACGCCAGTCTATGTCAATGATACCTCAAACGGGGTGACACTGGGGGCCGGAGCCATTGCCTATTACCATGAGGCGACCCCGCCCGCGCCCAATTACCGGCGCATTGACCCGCTGCTTAAGGACGAGGTTCTGAAGTACCGCTCGGTCTGGTCGCAGGCCCTGCTGGAGACGGGAAAAGCCGCGTAAGTCTCATATTGTGAACAGACATTCGACAAGCGCGAAAAACCTGTTTAATATAAACAATCATCTTTAATCATGATTCCCGTCCGTGTCTGGACACACAGGCTTTGCGTGGCCGTTCGGGACAATAAAAACCAAGGGGACGGACCGTACATGCATTTTCAGGATCGCTGGAAACTGATCATTGATGAACTTAATCATGACCGGGTCACCTCGGTCGATGAACTGACGGCCAAGCTGGGGGCTTCTCCCGCCACCATCCGTCGCGACCTGAACGAACTGCATGAACTGGGTCATTTGCTGCGCGTTCGTGGCGGCGCCATGCGTATCGAAGGTGCCCATATTGGCCTTAAAGTCACCAGCGACGACCGCCGCAACAGCCTGACCGGTCAGGCGCCGTTTTTCGAGAGCGTCATCCATTATGCGCCCGCGAAAAAGGCCATTGCCCGCGCCGCGCTTGACCTGCTCAAACCCGGCATGTCGATGATCATCGACGGCGGTACGACCACCTATATGCTGGCGTCGATCATGCCGAACGACAGCTATAATGTGCTGACGACCTCGATCCCGATCCTGCAAAGCCTGCTGGATCGCACCCGCATCCGGGTTACCCTGCCCGGTGGGGAACTGTTCCGTGAGCAGCGCATCATCCTCAATCCGTATGAGGATGGTATGCTGCAAAATTTCGCCGCCCAGCGCATGTTTATCGGCGCGCAGGCGATCACACCCAACGGCCTGATGCAGACCGATACCTTGTTGGTGCAATCCGAACGCCGCCTGATTGAACGCGCCCAGCAGGTCGTCGTGCTGGCCGACTCGTCAAAGATCAATGCACCCGCGTCATTGTCGGTGTGCCCGCTGACCGAGATCGACATTCTGATCACCGATTCCGGCCTCAGCACCCGCGATAAACTGTGGCTGGAGGATGCCGGTATCGACGTCCGTGTCGTTGACGTACTTCCAGAAGATCAATAAGCAAAAACCCCGGTGAAAGCCGGGGTTTTTAACTTATGCCATATAGAAAACGTGCTTGAGATCCTTAGCCACCGGCGAATTATCCGGATTGCTGTCCATAATATCGGCCATATAAGCCCACCATTTTTTCATAATCGGCAGACTGGGCAGATCATCCATAGTGTGATCATCGGTGCGCTTTAGAACCCCAAACAGCGTCAGCGTCTCCGGATCGAGAAATATCGAATAGTCAGACACGCCGGCCTGATGCAAAAGATCCGACAGTTCCGGCCAGATTTCATCGTGACGCTTTTGGTACTCGGCTTCAAAGCCGGGCTTAAGCTGCATTTTAAAGCCGTGAATTTGGGTCATGATTTAGTTCCCTGATATCTTAGTGACGACGTCGCGCATGACGGGCCAGTCGGTGGGTTTAAGTTCAAAATTTTTCGGATCAGCCGGTTTGGCCGGATCAAAAGCGACAAAATCGGACGCAGCCTTGAGGTCAAGTCCGCTCTGTGGGTCGGTGATCGTCTGCGCAACTAAGTTTGCTATCACAAACGCCCCATAAGCATTGTGGTGCGTGCCGTCCTTGCCGCCATTACCGAACGCCTGCGGACTGACCTGCGGCCCTAGCGCTTCATAAAGCATCGCCGTTTTGGCGGTCAAATCGATAAACGGCACATTCAATTCGGCCGCCACCTTACGGACAGCGTCATCATAACCGGCCAGCGTATTGGTGATCTTGCCGTCTTTGAACGTGCGGCGCGAGACCGGCGAGATCAGCACGACCTTCATGCCGTGAGCCTGCGCATCGGATGCGAAAGCTTTCAACCACGCCGGATAGGATTGCTCAGCGCTGACATAGGTGCGCGGCCATTGCTTTTTTTGGTCGTTATGGCCGAACTGGATCAGCAGCACATCCCCTGCCCGCGCCTCACTCAGCAGTTTATCCCAGCGGAGGCTTGTGACGAACGATTTCATCGTCTCGCCGGATCGGGCATGGTTGGCCACCGACACGTCGCTTGTCAGAAAGCGCGGCAGCATTTGCCCCCACGACGCATAGTCCGTTCCGCCCTGATCGGTGACGGTGGAATCCCCCGCCATAAAGACGCGCCGTGCGGTCACAGGCGCAATCTCAACCAACTGCACGGCGGGTGTTTCACCTGAAAACGCCACGGTCAGCTTGTCGTCCCAGGTGCGGCTCTCGGTGGCTTCATCACCGCGAAGACCCACGCGCGGGGCCTTAGCCGCGTCCTGCTCAGAGGTCGCCAGCGAGGCATTGCGGACATTGACGATAAACTCGACGGTTTTCATCTCGCCTTTTTTTAAGGAAACTGGCGCCATCATCAGGCGGCGATCTTCGGCCCAGATCGAGGTCCGGCTAACGGCCTTTTTATTGCCCAGCGTCACACGAACACGATAATCACCGGGGGCGACCTTGACCGCCAACGCCTGCTCATTGCCGTCCTTGGTATTGGTGAAGCCATAGCCTTTGGCCTCGTCATAGGCCTGCGCCGGGGTCAGACTAACCGCATCAGCGCCACCTTTAACGGCCGGATCGAGAGTGAATCTATAGCTGACGGCGGAGACGTTCACAGGGGTCGTGGCACCTTGAGCTAATACCGCGTCATAGGATATGGCCATAATCCCGGCACTCATCATCAGCGCCGCCCACAGCACCTTAGTCCCATTTTTTTGATTATTTTTGATCATAATTATGAAATTCCGCCCTTATTCCAGCACTAAGATGCTCGTTTATGATATTTTTTCATTGATATGATCATTAGTCAATGTCATCTTAATGAACGAATGTTGACCGGCCGGACGGGCATGGGCGTTTAAGACCCAGCGGTTTTTACCGTCGCCGGACTTTGGTTGAGGAAACTTAAGTTACAGAGGACTTTAAATGCCCTACCCTAAGTCGCTGCGCAAACGTGCAGCCCTTTCGCGTGTTTCGCAAATCGGCCTGCTGACGGCGCTTATGGGAACGCTGGCCTTTGGGTCATTTGCGCAGGAACTGGGCATCCCACAGGCGTCTGACGCCCAAAAAGCTGCGGCTCAGAATGCCGCCCAAAATGCCGTAAAAGACGCGCCTGTCTTTATAATGTCGAGCTTCATGGCGACGTCGCAGAACACGCTCAGCCTGTTTACCTCGCCCGACGGCATTACCTTCAACACTCTGGCGTCCGAAGTTTATACGCCGGAAAAGCGCCTGCTGCGCGACCCGTCGATCATCCGTCATTCGGACGGCTATTACTATATTGTCTATACCACCGACTGGAACGGCTCGGATTTTGGGATCGCCCGCTCGAAAGACCTGCGCGACTGGCAACTGGTGCGCGAGGTAAAAATCACTCTGCCGGGCACCACCAATACCTGGGCCCCGGAATGGTTCCGCGACAAAGACGGATCGCTGAAAGTCGTCGTCTCCCTGTCAAAAGGCGGCACCAAAGGCCCGTTCGGGGCCTATGTGATCGAACCCAATGGCGATTTCAGCCAGTGGTCGGCCCCTAAGCCGATGGCAGGCCTGCAAGGCAATTTTATCGACACCTTTGTGGTCTCGACCGACGGCGGCTACACGGCCTTTGTTAAGAACGAAACGACCAAGTTTATCGAACTGGCGACCGCCAAATCCCTGCTGGGGCCGTGGAAGCTGGAAAAAACCGGTGACTGGGCCGGGTGGGGTAGCTGGCGCGAAGGTCAGGCGCTGGTGAAGCTGCCAAATGGTGGTTACCGCATCTATTTCGACGACTACATGACCAAGCACTATTGGTATTCCGACAGCCTTGACGGCTTCAAGACCTGGACACCGAAAAAAGAAATCGGCGGCGTGTCGGGCGTGGTGCGCCACTTTACCGTCCTGGCCGAAGACCCCAAGGTCTTTGCCGAGGCCACCCAGCCCAAGGGTACGCCTAAGAAAATCACCTGGGATAAGAACTCCCTGATGGTCGATGGCGAGCGGATCATGGTCTGGTCGGGCGAAATCCATCCGTTCCGCCTGCCGAACCCGTCCCTGTGGCGCGATGTCATTCAAAAGATGAAGGCGTCAGGCTTTAACGGCGTCGCCTTCTACTTCGACTGGGGCTACCACTCGCCGTCACCGGGCGTCTATGATTTCTCGAACGTGCGCAATGTCGAGCGCGCACTTGAGATCGCCAAGGAAGAGGGCATGTACGTCATCGCCCGCACCGGCCCCTATGTGAACGCTGAACTGACCGGCGGCGGCTATCCCGGCTGGATGCTGCGGCAGCGCGCCGAAGCCCGCACCGATGACCCGCTCTATCTGGCCGCCACCGATGAGTGGATGACCCAGATTAACGCCATCATCGCCCGCCATCAGCTCACCACCGGCGGCGGCACGGTCATCGCCTATCAGCTGGAGAACGAACTGGGTAAGGTCGAGCCGAAGCACGTCCGTCAGATGGAGCATCTGGCCAAAAAGGCGCGCGCCGATGGCATTACCGTGCCGTTCTTCCACAACTCCGCCGGTCGTTTGCCTGACTGGACGCCCAAGGATTCGACCGCACCGTGGGCCAATCCGGGGCCGACGGATATCTACGCCTTTGACGGCTATCCCGGCGGCACCTGTAATGTCCATGCTGACGCGTCCGGCCCCAACAAGGCCCCGGACTGGGGTATGTATGGCACGACCCCGCCCAAGATCGGCGCGCTGTCGTCGCCCAAGACGCCGGGTTTTGCTGCCGAACTGGGCGGCGGCTGGTTCGACTACTGGGGCTCCAACGGCACCTATGACTGCACGGCGCAGCGCCAGGGCAAGGGCTATCAGCGGGTGTTCTACGGCACCAACCTGATCAACGGCATATCGATCCACAACGTCTATATGACGTTCGGCGGCACGTCATGGGGCTGGCTGGCCGGGCCGGTGGTCTATACGTCCTATGACTATGGCGCGGCTATTTCCGAAGACCGCGGCCTGCGTGAAAAGGCCTACGCCCTGAAGCAACAGGGCATGTTCGTGCAGGCCGCCGAAGCCGTGATGGCCGAAATGGACAAGGGGCCCGCACTTAAGGTCTCGAACGACAAGCTCAAGGTCTATCACAACGTCAATCCGACGCTGAAGACGCATATCCTGTTTGCCGTGCACAATCCGTCGGATGCCATCACCGATGATCGCGGCACATTTGACGTGACCACCAAGGACGGCACCTACAAAATTCCGGTGCGCGTCAATGGTCAGGATGCCAAAATGTTGCTGGCCTCTTATGCGATGGAGCGTCAACACCTCGTCTATTCCAACTCGGAAATCCAGACTCATTTCCAGAACGGTGTGCAGGACATCGCCCTGCTGCATGGCCGTAACCTTGAGGACGGCGAAACCGTCCTGCGCTATTCATCTGCGCCCAAGGTTGAGGTTCTGTCGGGGAAGGTCACCTCAAAGTTTGATGCCAAAAAGGGCGACCTGAAACTAAGCTATCAGCATGATGACCTGACGCGTGTGCGCATTTCCGGCGGCGGTCGCGCCCCGCTGCTGCTGCTGATTGCCGATGAGACGACCAGCTTCAATATGTGGCGTCAGGACACCGATCAGGGCGCCGTGTTGCAACTGACACCAGCCTTGGTGCGCACGGCGAAAATCGACGGCGGCACGCTCAACCTGACCGGCGACACCTCGGCGGACAGTGCGTTTGACATCTGGGGCGCAGGCTTCACGGCCGTCACCTTTAATGGTGAGGCCCTGACCCTGACGGCGCAAGCTGACGGCAGCTATAAGACCTCAAGCGTGCGTGGCCCTGAAACCATCACCCTGCCCGATCTGGCTACGCTGGAATGGACGCGCCGTGCCGATAGCCCCGAAGCCCAACCCGGTTTCGACGACAGCACTTGGATCAAAGCCGATAGCCGCCCCTCAGCCGCCCAGACCTGGACGACGCCGGAGCGCGGCCAGCCGACACTCAGCATGAGCGACTACGGCTTCCACCACGGCGATGTCTGGTATCGCGGCCACATCGACATCACCGACACCAAGACCAATCAGCTTGAACTGTTTTACGGCGCGGGCGGTGCCGGCATGATTCAGGTCTGGATCGACGGCAAATATATCGGTCAAGATGAAATGGATACCGGCCGTCAGTTCCCCGAAACCACCGACAGCCTCAAGCTGTCGCTCGGTGATCTGACACCGGGCAAGCATGTCATTTCCGTCATGGTACGCAACAATTCGCACAACTGGGATTTAATGGCCGACGATCAGCACCGCGAAGCCCGCGGCCTGATTTCGGCGTCACTTACGTCAAAAGGCGGTAACCGCTTTGCCGTGCCGATCGACTGGCGCATTCAGGGCAATAAGGGCGGTGAAAAGATCGCGGATCTGGTGCGCGGCCCGATGAACAATGGCGGCCTTTATGGTGAGCGCGAAGGCTGGTATCTGCCCGGCAAAAAAGCCGACTGGGATAAGGCCAGCCCCACCACCGCACCGCCTGCCCCCGGCACCTACTGGCTGAGCACGACCTTTAACCTCGATCTGCCCAAGGATCATGACGCGCAACTGGGTCTGGCGTTTGGCGACACAACCAAGCCGCGTTCCGACCGCACCAACCGCGCCCTGATCTTTGTCAACGGCTGGAATATGGGCCAGTTCATCGCCAATATCGGCCCGCAGCGCACCTTCGTTATTCCGCCCGGCATCCTCAACCCCAATGGCGAAAATACCATCAGCTTTGCCGTGACAACCGACGGAAAAGCTGAGAATGCTCTGGAGCCGGTCAAGCTGGTCAATCTGCGTACCGTCCGTGGCGGCGTGCCGCTTGAGATCATGCCCGCCCCGAAAAATCTACAACGCTAACCCTTCTCCCCCGTAAAGTTTCGCACATGCCTGTAAACACCAAGAACCAGATCTTAAAGCCGACCGATCCGTTCAACATCCACCCGCTGCTGCAACATCAGTCGGCGGCTCTGGATGCCGACCGTGACGATTACCGCCACGCGATCGACCTGCTGATCAACAATCTGGTCAATATCGAAGACACGTCGGGCGAGTTTTTGCTGCGCCTGACCGATGGCCGCGTGATCGACACCAAGGCCTGGCACGGTTTTGAGTGGACGCAAGGTGTTGGCCTTTACGGCATGTATAAGATCTGGGAAATGACCGGCGATAAGCGCGCCTGGGACATCATGATCAACTGGTTTGAGGATCGTTTTGCCGAAGGCTCGCCATCGCGCAACATCAACACCGTCGCCCCGTTCATTACGCTGGCCTATTTGTTTGAGCGCACCGGCGACCGCCGTTACCTGCCCTATCTCGATGTCTGGGCCGAGTGGGTCTATAACGAGCTGCCGCGCACCGAAGAAGGCGGTTTCCAGCACATCGTCTATAACTCGGTCAACAACCAGCAACTGTGGGACGACACCCTGATGATGTCGGTGCTGCCGCTGGCCAAGATCGGCCTGTTACTGAACCGTCCGCACTATGTCGAAGAAGCCAAGCGCCAGTTCATGGTGCATATCAAATACCTGACCGACCGCAAGACCGGCCTGTGGTTCCACGGCTGGACGTTTGAGGGTCGCCATAATTTCGCGAACGCCCTGTGGGGTCGCGGCAATTCATGGGTCACCATCGTCATCCCGGAATTTATTGAACTTCTAAACCTGCCCAAGGACGATGCCTTCCGCATGTTCCTGATTGAAACCCTCGAAGCGCAAGTCAAGGCGCTGGCACAATATCAGGCCTCGTCGGGCCTGTGGCGCACCATTCTGGATGATGAGACCTCCTACGAAGAAGCCGCAGCTTCGGCGGGTTTTGCCTACGGTATCCTCAAGTCGGTGCGTAAGGGTTACATTTCCAAAGAATACGAGGCCATGGGTATCCGTGGGGCCAAGGCCGTGCGCGCCCACATCAATGCTGAGGGTGAACTGACGCAGGTGTCGTTTGGCACGCCGGTGTTCAACTCCATTCAGGAATATAAAGACATTCCGCTTACCTCCATGCCGTTCGGTCAGGCTATGGCCCTGCTGACCATGGGCGAGTTTATGTACAGATTTATATAGTCATCGCGGAAAAGTTTCTGGCCCCTTACGGGGCCAGAATACGTTTTCAGCGGGTCTGGTTTGAAAAAATTTCTTCGGGGCGGCCCTTCAGAAATTTTTGCTTTTTAAAGTAGTGGCACCTCGTCACATGGCCGCAGGGAGTTCAGATATGGCAGGTGAAACCGCCGCAAAGAAGACGACATGGATCAATCACTGGGGCTGGGGCTCCGGCGATATGCTGGGGGCCGGTGCACAGGCCGTAATCACCGGCTGGTTGTTTTACTTCTTCACCACCTTCTGCGGCCTGAGCGCCGTTGAAGCCGGTTTGATCCTCGGTCTGCCGCGCCTGCTTGAGGCCATCACCTGCCCGCTGATCGGCTATGTGTCGGATAATCTGCGTCACACCT
The DNA here is from genome assembly GCA_002342035.1 of Asticcacaulis sp. UBA2476. Taxonomy (GTDB): domain Bacteria; phylum Pseudomonadota; class Alphaproteobacteria; order Caulobacterales; family Caulobacteraceae; genus Asticcacaulis. The sequence continues at coordinate 58,778 of DDPE01000041.1, forward strand.
GGATCGGCCGCAAGATCGGACGGCGTAAGATCTTCCTGATGCTGACGATCCCACTGCTGCCCAGCTTTGCCCTGATCTTCATGACCGGGCATGACTTCTATTATTACCTGCTGACCTTTATCTTCTTTGAATTCCTTTACACCATGTTCCTGATCCCATGGGAAACTCTGGCGGCGGAAATGACCAAGGATTACAAAGAAAAAGCCAAGTTCGCCGGGGCGCGCATGATTGTGGCCCAGTCTTCGGCCATTCTGGCATCCTATCTGCCGACCCTGATCATCAACAATTTCGGCGGCAAGGATTCGCCCAACACCTTCTTCATCATGGCCGCGATTTTCGGCGTCCTGTTCAGCCTTGTGGTGTTGATCGTGGTAATAACGACCTGGGAGCGCCCTTACACCGATGAGGAAAAACTGATACAACCAGAGCCTTTCAACGCGTCAAAGGCCCTGATGATTCCGGTCAATATGTTCCGCGACCTGTTTTCGACCCTGCGCATCAAAGCCTTTCGTCAGCACCTGTCGGTTTATCTGGGCGGTTATATCTCTCAGGATATCTTCAATACCGCCTTCCCGATCTTTGTGGCGACCGTGCTGATGGGGGCCACCCTGATCATCTCTCAGCTCATGACCGCCATGTATGTCGCGCAATTGATCTCGGTCATGATCGCTATCAATATCGTGATCCGCACCGGTCCCGTCATGGCGTACCGTATTGCCATTGGCTTTTTCTCAGGCGCGCTTCTGCTTTATCTGGCCTTTTACCTGCTTACGCCCGCGGGTTTCAGCACCGGCTTGACGGCTTTGGGCGGCAATATCTTTGACGCCTTTGGTCAGGGAAATCTCAGCCTGATCTTCTGGCTGTTCGTGCCGATCCTGCTGGCGGGCTTAGGTCGCGGAACGCTTAATTTCGTGCCGTGGTCGGTCTATAACTACCTGCCCGACATTGATGAAGCCGTCACCGGTCAGCGCCGCGAAGGCATCTTTGCCGGAGTCATGACTCTGGTGCGCAAAGTCGCTCAGTCGGGTGCCATAATCGTCACCGGCTGGATCATTGACACTGGCGGCTATATCTCCCCGCCCAAGCCGGTCGATGGCGCTCCGGCCGTGGTCATCACCCAGACACCGGAAGCCATCCATACCATCGTCGCCCTGCTGGTCATCGGGCCGATTGTCATGATGATCTTTGGCCTGATCGTGTCGTGGAAATTCCACCTCAACGGCAAAACCCACGCCGTTCTGGTCCATGAGGTTGAACGTCTGCGCGGCGGGGCGACCGAGCCTGAAACGCCGGAAAGCGGTAAGGTCGTCGAAGACCTTACCGGCTGGAAATACTCCACCCTGTGGGGCCGTGGCCGGTAGATAACAGACACGAAAAAGGGCCGGGAAACCGGCCCTTTTTTTATTATGCGTCGTGGTTGGGTTTAAGCCCTGACCAACATTTCCGGCTTAATATCGGCAATGGATTTCGCCCCGGTCAGCACCATCGCCACCCGCATTTCTTTTTCAAACAGATCAAGCAGATTAGCCACCCCTGCCCCACCGGCGGCGGCCAGTGCATAGATGAACGCCCGGCCCAGCAGCACTCCATCTGCGCCCATCGCGATCATCCGCACGACATCCAGGCCGGTACGGATGCCGGAATCGGCCAGTATGGTCAGCTCGCCCTTAACCGCATCGGCAATGGCCGGCAGGGCCCGCGCCGACGACAGAACACCGTCCAACTGACGCCCGCCGTGGTTAGACACCACAATGCCATCCGCACCGAATTTGACGGCGTCTTTGGCGTCTTCGGGATCGAGTATGCCCTTGATGATCATCGGGCCTTTCCAGAAATCGCGTATCCATTCCAGATCAGACCACGAAATCGACGGGTCGAAGTTGTTGCCCAGCCAGCCGATATAGTCGGCCAGTCCCGTCGGCTTACCCATATAGGCCGAGATATTGCCCAGATCATGGGGCCGCCCCATCAGGCCGACATCAAAGGCCCAGGACGGGTGAGTCGCGGCCTGCCATAGACGGCGAATCTCGGCATTGGGGCCGCTCATACCGGAATGGGCGTCGCGATATCGCGCCCCCGGCGTTGGCATATCGACCGTGAACACCAGCGTATCAATGCCCGCCGCCTGCGCTCGCTCAAGCGCGTTTTTTATAAAGCCGCGATCCTTCAGCACATAAAGCTGAAACCAGATCGGGGCCGGGCACTGCGATTGCACCTCTTCGATCGGACAGACGCTGACGGTCGACAGGGTAAACGGGATACCCTTGGCGCAGGCGGCCTTGGCGGCCTGAACCTCACCCCGCCGCGCATACATGCCGGTCAGGCCGACAGGGGCCAGCACGATCGGCAGGGACTGTTTCTTGCCAAACAGGGTCGTCTCAAGGCTGAGATCGGACATGTTCTTCAACACCCGTTGACGCAGGGCGATGTCCGACAGATCCGCCACATTGCGTTTCAGGGTATGTTCGGCATAGGCCCCGCCGTCGATATAGTGGAACAGAAAGGGCGGCAGCTTGCGCCGGGCGGCTTCACGATAATCAGTCGAGGCGGAGATAATCATAGGTCTATTCCAAACAGGTTTATGCCCCCGCCACATGGGCAGGGGCAAAGCTTAGTAGCACCAGCGCACAAACGCCGGAATATTTAGTGGCCGCCCGCGCCGCCGATATAGTTGCCATAACCGATAACGACGGTTGAGGCGATCAGCAGCAGCAAGCCCGCAAACACATAGGTCAAGGTCTTACGGCTTGAGCCCTTCCATTCCTTAAGGGCAAAGCCCCACAGGCTGGAAAATATGATGATCGAGGCCATGTGCAGGGTCCAGCTTGAGAAGCCATACGACCCCATCTGGCTTTCGCCCATGGTGTAGAAGAAGAACTGGAAGTACCAGGTCGTCCCCGCCAGCGCGCACAGCAGATAGTTCACGCCAATCTTAGGGCGCGTGCCGTCTTCGCGGGCATGGGTTTGGGTGACTTCACCGGCGGTTTTGTTCTTTAGGATCAGATAGCCGCACCAGATGATATTGGTCAGCGCCCCGCCCAGCAGCACCATACACAGCACCGGCAAACCAACAAATAGCGGATCAGTACCCGCCGCCGCCGACAGCTTTTGCACCGGCGCACCCGACGCCAGACCATAGGCAAAGCACGACGACATCAGGCCGCAAAAAACCGCCACCCAAATGCCTTTTTTCAGGTCAAATTCCTTGAGCACCTCACGGCGTTTTTCTTCGGTAAGGTCGTTATTTTTGCTGGCCCCGCCCATGCCGATGACGCAGATCCCGGCCAGACACAGGAACAGGCCAAACAGCACAATCTGACCGTGGGTAGTCGGCAAAATTTCGGTAAAGAAGCTGCCGTCAACAATCGGCGGCATCAGGGTGCCGAAAAACGCACACAGCGACAGGGCAATCGCCGTGCCCAAGCCCAAGCCCAGATAGCGCATGGTCAGGCCGTAGGTTAAGCCCCCCATGCCCCACAACAGGCCAAACATTACGCACAGGCCCCAGATATCAGCGGGCGCTGCCGACAGCACACCCAGCAGGTCTTTGGTTTGCAGCGAAGCGAAAATCCACGGCGCGAACACCCAGCTAAACAGGCCGCCGATCAGCCAATAGATTTCCCACGACCAGCCGCGCACGCGCCGGTACGGAACATAAAAACTGGCCGAGGCGAACCCGCCTATCCAGTGAAACAGTACGCCTAAGATCGGATTTGGCACCGAAAAGTCTCCCTTAAAAACATTTGCGTTAACTCCCGGTGATATGGCCTTTATAGGCTCTGGTATATTAGAGGTCGAGATTGAGGCGATAGGCGCGGTTGGCATTGCGGCCAAACATATCGCGGCGCTCGTCGTCGGAAAAATCTGCGGTGATGTCATCAAAAGCATTGATGATTGTGGCGTAATCGGAAAACAGCTTATCGGTCGGCACGTCGGAGGCGAACATGACGCGATCCGTGCCGAAAATCTCAATGGCTTTGAGCACCAGCGGGCGAATGGACGCCGTTGTCCATTTACGCTCGACAAAGCCCATGCCGGAAATCTTGGCCCAGACATGGGGCTGTGCGGCCAGTAATTTCATACCGGCCTCCCAGCGATCCATGTGATCCGCGCCATCCTTCACCGGCATACCGGCGTGGTTGAGCATGACCGGAACATCCGGGTGTTTGGCGGCAAGCTCTGCGGCCTGCGCCATCTGGTTAGAATAGATTTGCAGATCAAATGACATGTTATGCTTTGCCAGTTTGGCGTAGCCCGCCTGCCAGTGCGGATCATCCAGCAGATTGGCGGGTGTATAGCTGAAAAAGCCGTCCGGGTGCCAGTTGAGGATATGACGAATACCGCGCACGGATTTGTGGTGGCTATGGGCCTCCAGCAGGGCCTCGACATTGGGATCATTCAGGCCCGCAAAGGCGACCAGCGCGGTCGGCAGCCCTTCAGTATCGGACAGTCCCTGCAGCCACTGCGTCTCACTCAACGCCTGATCAGCGCGCGCCCCGGCATCGACATGAACCGTGCCGCGGACATCAAAACCGATGGCATCAGCAAGGTAGTCAGAAGGTAGATAGGTCTTGGCGATCGCTTCGGTCGAGCCATTGACGCCGCTGTCATCAAACGGCGCTGACAGCCAGTCATAGCGCAGCTTTTCCAGATCCCAGAGATGGATATGGGCATCAACAAAAGGCAGTTTCATGCGCGCTTCCCCATCAATATCTCCTCCCCTGTAGCCAAGCGTACGGGGGAGGTGGCACGGGAGTCGCCAAAGGCGAAAACCGTGACGGAGGGGGCAAAGAAGGGAGGGGCTGCCCCCTCCGTCATCCATGCGCCCTCACGGGCTTTAGATGCCACCTCCCCCGCTTGCGCAGGGGAGGAGGATTAACATTAGTACGTGGTGCGGCCACCCGACGTATCGAACACCGACGCCGTGGTGAACGAGCACTCTTCCGAAGCCATAAACGTCACCATAGCCGCCGATTCATCGACGATGCCCAAACGCCCCATCGGGATTTTTGAGCGCATATAATCGACCTGAGACTGCGGCAATTGCGCCAGGATCGGCGATTCAAACGTCGCAGGCGTCAGCGCGTTGACGATCACGCCCTTGCCGGCCAGTTCCTTACCCAGCGACTTAGTGAAACCAATCACGCCCGCCTTGGAGGCCGAATAGGCCGAAGCGTTGGGATTGCCTTCCTTGCCCGCGACCGAAGCCACGTTGACAATCCGGCCATAGCCGTTTTGCAGCATGTACGGGATGATCTCACGGTTGCAGTAGAACAGGCCGTTGAGGTTGATATCCATGACCTTAAGCCAGCTATCGACCGGGAACTCCCACACCGGCACCGTGGCACCGGTGATGCCCGCCGACGCTATCAGTATGTCGATCTTGCCCAGAATTTCCGCCGACTTTTTAGCGGCCGCCGAGACTTCCTCTAGCTTTGAGACATCCAACGCCACAAAACCGGCCGCGCCGATTTCGGTCGCCGTAGCTTCCAGAACTTCGGCATTCAGATCCCACAGGACGACCTTGCCGCCCTCGGCGATGATGCGAACGGCAGCAGCCTTACCCAGACCACCTGCGCCGCCGGTGATGACCGCACAACGGCCTTCGTAACGATTAGCGTATGTCATTAACCGATGATCTCCTGACCGTCTAATGAGAACGCCAAAACCGTCTGGCGCTGTTCACCCAACTTCGAGACACCGAGGTGCATCTTATCGCCAACATTGAGATAGATCGGGTCGGGCTTTTTGCCTTCGCCCACGCCCGGAGGGGTGCCGGTGATGACCAGATCGCCCGGTTGCAGGGTGATGAAGCGCGAAATATAGGCAATGGCTTCCGCGACCGGGAAGATCATGGTGCGGGTATTGCCGGTTTGCATGCGCACGCCGTTGACGTCGAGGAACATATCCAGCTCCTGCGGGTTGCCGACTTCATCTGCCGTCACCAGCCACGGGCCGGTCGGACAAAACGTATCGCAGCCCTTACCCTTAACCCACTGGGTACCGCGTTCTTTCTGGAAGGCACGCTCAGAGACGTCGTTGACCAGCACATAGCCGGCGACGTGGTTCAGAGCTTCAGATTCTTCGACATAGCGGCAGGTCTTACCGATGATGATGCCCAGTTCGACTTCCCAGTCCATCTTGGTCGCATCGCGCGGCTTCATGACATCGTCGTTGGCACCGCACAGCGAGGTGATCGCCTTGGTGAAGAAGATCGGCTCCGGCGGTACCGGCAGATTGGATTCAGCGGCATGGTCAGCATAGTTCAGACCCACGGCGATGATCTTGCCGATGTTCTTGACCGGCACGCCGTAACGGACGTCGCCGTCTACCACCGGCAGAGCGGCGACATCAGCGGCCTTCAGGCCCGCCAGTTTCGACAGGCGCACCTCTTCGGAGGTGATGTCGGCCACAACCGACGACAGATCGCGCAGCTTACCCTCGGCATCAACAACACCGGGCTTTTCCTGGCCCTTGGGGCCAAAACGGACGAGTTTCATAGAGTTATCCTTAAAATAATAATCCACCCCAAAACGCTAAAGCATTTTGGGGTGAGGCAGTCAGTGCTCGTAAGGGCGATAAAGCTTCACTTCGGGGTTCAGTTCAACCCCAAAGCCCGGCTTATCCAGCGCCGTAACTTTCAGGCGGCCATTTTCCGGCACCGGCTCACCCAGCAATTGCGGATGGAACATCGGGGCGACATGATCGGCCTTGGGGGCCATCATCAGGAATTCCGCAAACGGTGAGTTATGGCGGGTAATGACGAAGTGGTAGCTGTAGACCGAAGACCCATGCGGCACGACCAGAGTACCATTGGCATCGGCCAGCGCAGAGATTTTCAGCAATTCGGTCACGCCGCCGCACCAGCCGACATCCGGCTGAATGATATCGCAGCAACCCATGTCCATCAGCATCTTAAAGCCCCAACGGGTGCTCTCATGCTCGCCGGTCGTAACCAACATGCCTTGCGGCACGTTCTTCTTAAGCTGCGCATAGCCCCAGTAGTCATCGGGATTGATGGCTTCTTCGATCCATTTCAGGCCATACTCATGGCACTTATGGGCCAGACGGGTCGCGTAGTTGACGTCAAGCGCCATCCAGCAGTCGTACATCAGCCAGAAATCTTCGCCGACCTTGGAACGCATATCCGCGACCAGCTCGACGTTTTTCTTTAAGCCTTCATCACCTTCGATCGGACCATGATAGAGCGGCATCTTACCGCCGATAAAGCCCATCTCCTTGGCCAGATCCGGGCGCGCGCCCGTGGCATAGAATTGCAGTTCATCACGCACCGCACCACCCAGCATGTGATAGACCGGCTCACCACGTAGCTTACCCATCAGATCCCACAGGGCCAGATCGACGCCGGAGATGGCGTTCACGACAAGGCCCTTACGGCCATAGTATTGCGAACCGAAATACATCTGATCCCAGATGCGCTCATATTCAAACGGGTTGCGGCCTTCAAGGAACCGCGCGAAGTGCTTTTCGACCATATAACAGGCGGGCTCACCGCCGGTCGTCACGGCAAAACCGATCGTGCCGTCATCGGCTTCGATCTCAACCACCAGAGTACCCAGTACGTTGATACCAAAGCTTTTGCGCGACTGGCGATATTCAGGGTAACGCCCCATCGACGTCGCAATATGATTGTCGATCCAGTGGCCTTCGCCCTGATCGTGATAATCCGCGCCCCCGCCGCCTTCGCCGCCCTTAATCACATAGGCGCGAACCTGCTTAATCTTCGGGAATGTCATGAGTGTCGTCCTTGGCCTGCTTTGGAATGATTGGAAATTCGTAAAATTGAGCAATTATGCTCATTTCCACGCTTGTCAATCTTTTAGTTCCAATATATGACTTGAATGACTATATTACAGAGCAAAAAACGTCAATCTCGAAAATGATAATGCGCAGTGAGGACAAGGGCGACGCAAAACCAATCACGGGCAGTCAGACTCTTATTCGGGGCCTGAACATTATCGAAGCCGTGAGCCGTGGGGCCTCGTCGCTTAATGCACTGTCAAATGATCTGGGGCTGACGCGCTCAACGACCTACCGGCTGGCCTCGGCTCTGGTGGAGCGCGACTATCTGGTGACCGTGCCGCGCGGCGGTTATGCCTTGGGCCCGCGTCTGCAAGCTTTGCGGCCAGAGCCGGGTGTGAGCGCCGCCGTAATGTCCGGTGGGGCTCAGGTGGCGACGCTTGAGCTATGCCGGTTCGCCATGCCGGTCAGTGCGGCGCGGATGGAGGTTTTGAGTGAGGCGGTGCGTCTATGTGCAAAGACCATAGGCGATCGGCTTGCCCAAGAGAACTAACTAAAGAGTAAGGGCATAAGGGCGAAAACCCCTTGGCTGCGAGAAAACAGGGACAACAGGACGTTTCAGAGCCTGGGACGGTTGAGACAACGAAGAGAGATAAAATGCTGCTTGAAAACAAAGTCATGCTGATCACCGGCGCCTCAAAAGGGATCGGTCGCGGCATCGCCGTAGGTGCCGCGAAACATGGCGCTAAAATCGGTATCAACTATGCCGGTGACGATGCCGCAGCCTCGGCCACGGTCGCTGAGATCAAGGCCGCAGGCGGTGAGGCCTTTGCGCTTAAGGGCGACGTCTCCGATCCGCAGTCGGCCAAGGACTTCATTCAGGCCGGTGTGGATCACTTCGGCAAGATCGACAGCTTTGTGTCGAACGCCGGTATCTGCCCATTCCACGCGTTCCTTGATATGCCTCAGGAAGTGCTGGAGCGCACCCTGCGCGTGAACCTGCACGGCGCGTGGTATATGTCTCAGGCCGCCGCTAATCAAATGGTCAAGCAAGGGCATGGGGGAACACTTATCGCCGTTTCCTCGATCTCAGCCCTCGTCGGTGGTGAGTTCCAGACCCACTACACCCCCACCAAGGCCGGTGTATTGTCGCTGATGCAATCGACCGCCATTGCGCTGGGCAAGCACGGCATCCGCTGCAACGCCCTGCTGCCGGGCACCATCCTGACCGACATCAATAAGGACGATCTGGCCGACGACGCCAAGCGCAGCTATATGGAAAGCCGCACCTGCCTTGGCCGCCTCGGTCAGCCCGAAGACATGGCAGGGCCCGCGGTATTTTTGGCGTCTGATCTGGCCGGCTATGTCACGGGTGCGTCCCTGCTGGTGGACGGCGGTTTGTTCGTCAATCTCCAATAGCCCTAACTACCATACAAATCTTTTGCCACCCGAAGTCCTTTCGGGTGGCAAAGTTTTATGAGACGGTTTATTAACCATATAACCACTGATTTTCATGTAGGTTTGCGGTTATGGCCACCCCGATTCGCCCGTCTCTTGCTGATGCTTTGCGCGCCCGCCCCAACGCGAGCCCTGCGCCTGCGACACCCGTGAATGCAGAGACCGCGCGCCTTGATGCTCAGCGGGCCTTTTTCCAGAAGGCTTTGGGCAATACCACTGCGCAACCGGCAGCCAACACGCCCGCGACCGTCGCCCCCACCCGCACGCAGGTTCAGCCCGCCATAACACCGGCAACTTTCAAAGCCGCCGATGTCGCCAGCAATTCGGGCAAGGAAAACCTGACGCCTCTGCGGCCCGGTTCATTGCTGAATATTATAGTCTAAACTTCGGGCTCTTTAACCAGTTCCGGCGCATCAGCCTGAGTCATATCAGCACCTTCGCTGAGCGGCGGGAACGGCAGCTTCTCATCGGCTTTTTTCGACTTCTTGCCGTCTTTTTTGGGCTTCTTGTCTTTTTTAGGCTTGTCGGCCTTAGCCGCCTTTTTGGTGGCTTTCAGGGCCAGCTTTTCCTCATCACTCAACGGCGCGGGCGCACTCAGTTCCGTCTCACGCGCTGAGGTGATTTTGCGCAGCAATTTGACAAAGCTATCGCGCTTGGGCGGGGCCAGCAGCGACAGGATTTTCTCATCGGCGGCCAGAACCTTGGGTGTCATGTCGGCCAGTGCCGCCACCCCATCATCCGCCAGCCGCACCAGATTAGCGCGGGCATCAAGGGCGGACTTTTCACGCGCCAGCAAACCCTTGGTGATCATCCGCGCGACCATATCCGCCAGTGTCGAGCGGTCAATGCCGGTGGCCCGCACCAGATCGGTTTGCGTCAACCCTTCTGAGCCATCCAAGGCCTTCAGCAGAGCATATTGACGCTGGGTCAGGGCGCTGCCGCCGGTTTCCGAACCATAGATATCAAGGGCGATTTGCAAAACACGGTGCAGCAAATGGGACGGTGAATCTTCGAGAACGCTTTTCGCGGACATAACGCGCTTAACCTTATGCTTTTTCATAGATTCCCACCTCGAAACTCATCTTAGCGGCATCTTCGCACCATTATATATCAGAATTACGACATTACCATCCGCACACGGACAACCATCACTATTCCTTATCGGTGCCGATCATGTTTTTCATCAGGAATGGCGTTAGCGCCAGTGAAAACCCGATAGTGACAAAAAACAGCGACGCTTTCCACACCACCCAAAAGTCATTCGATTGCGTGCGCCAGATGATCTCATTGGCAATGGCGACCACAAAAAAGAACAGCGCATAATAGAGCGTCAGCTTACCCCACGCCTCTTCTTTCAGCTTTAGCGTCTCCCCTAACAACGCCTTAAGTGGCTGCTTTTTCATCACCAGCCCGCCAATCAGCACCGTGCCAAACAGGGCATTCAGGATAGTCAGCTTAATCTTGATAAAGCTTTCGTCCTTCAAATAAATCGTCAGCCCACCGAAGATGATGGCCGCCACACCGGCAATCAGCGGCATAATGGCCAGCCGCTTTTCCAGCACAAAGCCAGCAATCAATGCAATCGCCGATCCCGCGACCAGCACGGCGGTCGCCCAAATGAAATTCTTGGTGGTGAAAAACACGGCGGCGAAAATCAAAGGCGCGCCGAAGTCGATCGCCATCTTGACCCAGTTGGTCGCCACAGGTGCCGGTGCGTCCGCATCGACGGGCGTAATGACCGGCTCAAATTCGGTCGTATCATTCTTATTCGGCTCAGACATAGGCTTATCCCAAGGGCTCAAGGCCGACCATGGAACGAGCAAATTCCCGCGCCTTGAACGGCTGCAAATCATCAATATCTTCGCCGACGCCAATCAGCTTAATGGGCGCATCCGATGCCTTGGCGATCGGCACCAGAATCCCGCCGCGCGCCGTACCGTCAAGCTTGGTCATCACAAGGCCCGACACAAAGGCCTGACGACCGAAAATCTGCTCTTGCGCCAGCGCATTGCGCCCGACCGTCGCGTCCAGTACCAGCAGCGTCTCATGGGGTGCGCCGTCGATGACCTTCTTGATCACCCGCACGATTTTGAGCAGTTCATCCATAAGCTGCTGCTTGTTTTGCAACCGTCCGGCGGTGTCGATCAGAACGACATCATAGCCCTCTTCTTTGGCGCGCACGCAGGCGTCATAGGCCAGCCCCGCCGCATCAGCGCCGGTCTTTCGGCCCATAAAATCGGCACCGGCCCGTTGCGCCCAGACCTTAAGCTGCTCAACCGCTGCCGCCCGGAAGGTATCGCCCGCCACAATCAAAACCCGCGCTCCTTTGGACGTCAGATCCGCGGCGATCTTGCCCAGCGTCGTGGTCTTGCCCGAACCGTTCACGCCGACAAACAATACGATATAGGGCTTCGGGCCGGACAGGGCATCAAAGGTGTCTTCGCGTCCCTTTAACTCATCGGCAATGGCATCGGCCAAGGCCGCCTTGATGGCGTTGGTATCCTTAGGGTCATTGAACTTTTGCTGCGACAGTTTTTGCGCAATATCAGCGGCGATCTGCGGGCCGAAATCGCTTTCGATCAGCAGATCTTCGAGGTCTTCGAGCGCCTTCTCGTCCAGCGGCTTTTGCGTAAATACGGACGTGATCTGCTGGCTGATCTCGGTCGAGGTCTTGGTCAGCCCTTGCGTCAACCGCGACAGCCAGCCGCCTTTTTTCTTATCGTCGCTCATAAATATCCAGACTTAAATAAGTTCGGCAATCGCGCGTTTACCGTCATGGCCGGTTATACGCAAGCGCGCAAGTCCGCCGATGGTCGCCTCACCCGTAAAGGTCACTTCGGTAAAATCTGGGGCGCGCGCAAAACCGGGTTTTTCGACTACCGCCATAACCTCACGGCCTGCCTGACGATCAAGGTGACGGATCAGGGCTTGTGCCCCTTTGGCCCGTAATTGCTCAGCGCGGGCCTTGATGAGCGGGCGTGGATGCTGCGGCATTTTGGCGGCGGGTGTTTGCGGACGCGGACTGAACGGAAACACATGCAGGAAGCTAAGGTCGCAGTCATCGACCAGTGACAGGGCACCCGCAAAATGTTCCTCAGTCTCGGTCGGGAAACCCGCGATCATGTCCGCCCCAAAGGCAATGTCAGGTCGCACCGACCGGATTTTTTCGACTAAGGCAATACTATCCGCACGGCTGTGGCGGCGCTTCATGCGCTTAAGGATCATGTCGTCGCCGTGCTGCAACGACAGATGCAGGTACGGCGCCAGACGTTCCTCTTCGGCGAAGGCACGCAACAACGTATCGTCGATCTCGGCGGCATCTATGGACGACAAACGCAGGCGTTTCAGATCCGGCACATGCTTTAAGATACGCGCCACCAGATGCCCCAATTGCGGCGTTCCGGGCAGGTCCGCCCCCCAGGACGTCATGTCGACACCGGTGAGGACGACTTCGTTATAGCCCTCCCCCACCAGCCGCTGAATCTGCCCGACCACATCACCGGCCGCAGCCGAGCGCGAATTGCCGCGACCATAGGGGATGATGCAGAATGTACAGCGGTGATCGCAGCCGTTTTGCACCTCAACATAGGCGCGGGCGCGGTCTTTCAGGCCATCGATCAGATGGCCCGCCGTTTCCTTGACCGAGAAGATGTCATTGACGACGATACGTGCACTGTCAGGTGTCAGCGCATAGGCGCCTGATTTGGCCTTATCGCCATTGCCGATCAGGTAATCGACTTCGGGCATGTTGGCGAACGTGTCCGGATCGGTCTGGGCCGCGCAGCCGGTCACGATCAGCTTGGCGTCCGGATTTTCCTTGCGAGCGCGGCGAATGGCCTGACGCGCCTGGCGGACCGCTTCGTTGGTGACGGCGCAGGTGTTGAAGATGATCGCGCCGGCCAAACCGTCACTGGCAGCGGTTTTGCGGATCACTTCCGATTCATAGGAATTCAGGCGGCATCCAAACGTCACGACTTCGACTCCGGTCGCGACATTAACCGGCACTTCTGGAGCTTCGTTGAGCGCCTCATGTTCGTGGTGATGCGGGTGCAGGGTGTCAGCCATCAAGCTGGCCCTCAAATTCAACCTCAACCGGACCGGTCATGATGATATGATCATCCGAGGCGCGCCACAGGATATGCAGCGGCCCACCGTCCATGATGACATTGCCGTGGCGTTCGGTCAGGCCCCGACGCGCCGCCGCCACCAAGGTCGCACAGGCACCGGTGCCGCAGGCCTTGGTGATACCCGCCCCACGCTCCCACACCCGCATGCGGATAGTGTTGCGATCCATCACCTGCGCGAATTCGACATTGACGCCTTCGGGGAAGAGCGGGTGATGCTCGATCAGGCTGCCCGACCGTTCAACATCAACCGCCATGACATCATCGACAAAAAACACCACATGGGGGTTGCCCATGCTGACCGCGACCGGCGTATGATAAAGCGGCGCATCAATCGGCCCGATTTGCAATTCAAGCCGCAGGGTGTCCATTTCTTCGCGCAACGGGATTTGATCCCAGTTCAGCCGGGGCTTACCCATATCGACACTGACCATGCCGGTGCGGGCATCGGCCTCAAGCACCTTGGCCGTCGTTGGCCCGCCTAGGGTGTCGATAGTCAGTTCGCTACTATCGGTCGCCTTATCCAGCACCCAGCCCACGCACCGCAAAGCATTGCCGCAGGTCTCGACCGTGCCGCCATCTGAGTTCCATACCCGCATAAAGGCGTCGCCGGTCTCAGACCCTTCGATAGCGATCAACTGGTCAAAGCCAATGCCGGACGCACGGTCACCCCACGCGCGGATATCTTCCGTGCGCGGTGCAAAGCCAGCGTCGCGGGCATCGATGACAATGAAATCATTGCCGAGGCCATTCATCTTTAGAAACGGGCGCGTCATAGGCGGCTATATAGTCGCAAAATGTCCAAAACTGTAGGGGTTTGTTGAAAAAGCTAAGCTTGACTGAGATGCAGTCTGATCCAGTCTGCAAAATCCGTCTCGGTAATATCATCGCTGGCAACATTCAGCATAGTCAGCACACAGGCAGCATCATCCGCAGTCAACTCAAAGCCATTCAAAATCAGAAAGAGTTCGACTGATACGAAAGCCGTGCGTTTATTACCATCCAAAAATGGATGATTGCGCGATATGCCATAACCATAGGCCGCTGCTAGTTCGGCAATATTGGGCTGCCCATAATGCATGATCTGCTGCGGACGCGCCACCGCCGACTGCAAAAGCTTCAGATCACGAATCCCTGCCAGCCCGCCATGTTCGGCAAGTTGTTCGTCATGAATGGCTAAGAGCGTATCTTCCCTGAGCCAGCGATATTCGCTCACTTAGCCAGTTCCCGCAGCACATTACGGCGCTTTTTCATAATGGCGCGGGCCGCATCCATTTGGACGCTAAATTCGGGATCGTAAGGTGTCAAGGTATAGCCCGATAGTGACTCGTTCAGCCACAGGCTATCGCCCTTATCGACCTTGAGATGCCCAGCGACCTCTTTGGGTAGTATAACCCCCAGAGAGTTGCCGATTTTCGTTATTTTGAGTTCCATGACGCACCTCGTTATAACAAAAGTTATAACAAACTTTCATCACGCCTGCAAGGTCTTGGCCAGCAGCCGCGCCTCGGCGGCGCGTGAGGAACCGGCGCGCCAGATGACGACGATATCGCGGAACGCCTTATCGGATGACAAGGGCCGGATAGAGACTTCGCTGCCGCCGGCAAGGCCTGCCTCAACCGCCATAGCCGGCAGGAGCGACACCCCAAGACCAGACCCAACCATCTGCACCAAAGTGTTGAGAGAGGTCGCGGCAAAACCCCCGGCCAGGGTCTGCGGCCCGGTCATATCGACATTGCTGCCGCCGTTCCACTGACAGGCCCCCAGCGCATGGTCACGCAGGCAGTGTCCATCTTCCAGCAGGATTAGTTCCTCGCTTTTGAGGTCATCCGGCGAAATGCTGGTCCCACGCGCCAGCGGATGATCGCACGGTGTCGCCGCCAAAATGGCGTCCCTGCAAATAAACGCATAATCCAGCCCGCCCAGATCATAGGGCAAGGCGATAATGGCGGCATCTAATGATCCACTTTTGAGGGCCGTGATCAGACGCGCCGTCTGATCTTCACGCAGGAACAGCTTCAACTGCGGAAATTCTTTGCGCAGTGACACCAGCGCCTTGGGCAACAGATACGGTGCCACCGTCGGAATCACCCCCAGCCGAAACCGACCCGACAGCGGGTGATTGGCGGCTTGAGCGGCCTCCACCAGATCTTCGGCACGGGCCAGAATATCCTCGGCCCGTTTAAGGGTCTCTTCGCCAACCTTGGTCAGAATGACCTTACCGCGCGCCCGGTCAACCAGCCGCGCCCCCAGAATTTTCTCTAATTCGGCAATGCCTGACGACAGGGCGGGTTGAGAAACATGGGCGGCTTCGGAAGCGGCCATGAAGCTTTGGTGATGGGCCAGGAGCTTAAGGTACTGGAGTTGTCTTAAGGTAGGTAACATGATTGCCTATATAAGCCGGATTTATCGCACATGCAAAATCAATCAATTAATTTTTACCGCCCGATCCTTTATGCCGCACCCTCAGACCCTGCACAAAGCGCACAAAAAGGCGTATAATACCTGCAGCAAAAGTAAGAAGAGGAAATGCTTATGTCCGTTCAGTCCCTCACGCATCTAATGCCTGCCTATGCCCGCGATATTGCGGTGAATCTGACCAATTTGGCCGAAGAAACCTTGCTTACCGAACAGCAAAAGTGGGGCACGTTTCTGTCATGCGCCCATGCCGTAGGGGTCGCCGACGTCATTCAGCATATTGAGGCCATAAGCGCTGGCATCTTATCGGACGAAGCCGCAGATGCCGCCCGGTCAGCCGCGGCGATCATGGCGATGAACAATGTCTATTACCGGTCCCTGCACCTGATGCACAATCAGGAATACGCATCCTTGCGGGCCAGTTTGCGCATGAACGTGCTGGCCAATCCGGGCGTGCCTAAGCTTGATTACGAACTGTGGTCGCTGGCGGTATCGGCCATCAATGGCTGCGGGCTATGTCTGGATTCCCACGAAAAGGTTCTGCGCGGCCACGGCATGAGCAATGTGCAGGTTCAGGCAGCCTTGAAAATTGCGGCTGTGGTTAATGCGGTCTCATCGGTCATCCGCGCCGAAAGCGCACGTAGCCTCATAAATATTCCGCATGCGGCTCAATAAGAAAAATCTATAATAATTAAAAATAAAATAGATTTGATTTTTGCGGCACGATTGGGAATAACCGTGGCTCTGCACTGCACAATCACGAGGAAGACCAATGGCCCTTATCAACACCCCTATCAAGCCGTTCAAAGCCACCGCCTACAAAGAAGGCAAGTTCGTCGACATCTCCGACGCCGACACCAAAGGCAAGTGGTCGATCTTCTTCTTCTATCCGGCTGACTTTACCTTTGTCTGCCCGACTGAACTCGAAGACTTGGCCGGCATCTACCCGACCCTTAAGGACATCAATGTCGAAGTCTATTCGGTCTCGACCGATACGCACTTCTCGCACAAGGCATGGCACGACACCTCGCCCGCCATCGGCAAGATCAACTATTTCATGGTCGGTGACCAATCAGGCACCATCACCAACAATTTTGACGTGATGCGTCCGGGCGTAGGTCTGGCTGACCGCGCCACCTTCCTGGTTGACCCCGAAGGCATCATCCAGTTCATGGAAATCACGTCCGAAGGCGTTGGCCGTAACGCCTCCGAACTGCTGCGTAAGGTCAAGGCCGCGCAATACGTCGCGTCTCACCCCGGCGAAGTGTGCCCGGCCAAGTGGGAAGAAGGCGAAAAGACTCTCGCTCCGTCTTTCGACCTTGTTGGCAAGATCTAGTTAAGATCATGGGGGGAGACGGATCTCCCCCCATGTACCCCCCACCTTGTTTATTCTCCTTATCCGGGCTTTGCGGAGCCCGAATATGGACAATGATTTTCCCCCTGAATTTTAAACTGGAGCCGTGCCATGCTTGATGACGCAGCGAAAACGCAACTGAAAGCCTATCTGGTAAACCTGCGCACGCCGATCGAACTGGTGGCGCATGTCGATGACAGTTCAAAATCGCGCGAACTGGTTGACCTGCTCGAAGATATCGTCGCCGCCTCGGATAAGGTGACGCTTAAGGTATCATCAGGCGGTGAACGCGTCCCGTCGTTTGATATCGTGCGCGCTGACAACCCCGAAGTGGCCACAACCTTTGCGGGCCTGCCTATGGGCCATGAATTTACCTCGCTGGTGCTGGCCCTGCTGTGGGTCGGCGGACATCCGCCCAAGGTCGAGGCTGAGACCATCGAAGCCGTCAAGGCGCTCGATATCGACGGCGAACTGCGCTTTGAAACCTACTTCTCCCTGTCGTGCCAGAACTGCCCCGACGTGGTGCAGGCGCTTAATCTGATGAGTGTCCTTAACCCCAAGATCAAACATGTCGCCATTGACGGCGCGTTGTTTCAGGCCGAAGTCGAGGCCCGTCAGGTCATGGCCGTGCCCAGCATCTATCTGAACGGCGAAGTCTTCGGTCAGGGCCGCATGGGTCTCGAAGAAATTCTCGCCAAGATCGACACCGGCGCCCACGCCCGTGAAGCCGAAAAGATCAACGCCAAATCGGAATTTGACGTACTGATCGTGGGCGGCGGCCCGGCCGGTGCGGCGTCCGCCATCTATGCGGCCCGCAAAGGCATCCGCACCGGTGTGGTCGCTGAACGCTTCGGCGGACAGGTGCTCGATACCATGGCGATTGAAAACTTTATCTCGGTCTCCCACACCGAAGGCCCGAAACTGGCCAGCGCGTTGGAGCAGCACGTCAAGGACTATGACGTTGATATCATGAACCTGCAACGCGCCGTCGGCTTAGTCCCCGCCAGCGTCCCCGGTGGCTTGATCGAAGTCAATCTTGAAAACGGCGCCTCGGTCAAATCACGCACCGTCATCATCTCCACCGGCGCCCGCTGGCGTCAGATGGGTGTACCCGGCGAAGATCAGTACCGCAACAAGGGCGTGGCCTATTGCCCGCACTGCGATGGCCCGCTGTTTAAGGGTAAGCGCACGGCGGTCATCGGCGGCGGCAATTCCGGCGTTGAAGCGGCTATTGATCTGGCGGGTATTGTCGCCCACGTCACCCTGCTGGAGTTCGCCCCGGAACTGCGCGCGGACGCCGTGTTGCAACGTAAGCTCTACAGCCTGCCGAACGTCACCGTCATCACCAATGCCCAGACGACCGAGGTTCATGGCGATGGTTCAAAGGTCAATGCGCTGTCCTACAAAGACCGCATCCATGACACGGCCCACACCATTGAACTGGAAGGCATATTCGTCCAGATCGGTCTGCTGCCCAATACCGAATGGTTGAAGGGTACTGTCGCTCTATCGCCGCGTGGTGAGATCGAAATCAATGATCGGGCAGAAACGTCGGTTTCAGGTGTGTTTGCGGCGGGTGACGCCACAACCGTGCCCTATAAGCAGATCATCATCGCGATGGGTGAAGGCTCCAAAGCCGGACTGTCGGCCTTTGATCACCTGATCCGGACCTCGGCCCCCGCCGATACTCTGGCCGCTCAATAGGTTGTCATACAACCTGAAGTAAGTCATCCTCCCACCTAAAAACGGGAGGATGATTATGTTCAGAGTTGTAACGGGAGCTATGCTCGCCGCGCTGTGGGTCGGTGTAGCGACAGCACAAACGCCCCAGACTCCACCGGCACCCTACAGACCTGCCGACAGCCACATAAATCCCGAACTGCTCACACCGCAACTGACCGATGTTGGCGGGGGGCGGCGGATGCACATGGCCTGCGAAGGCACAGGGTCTCCGACCGTCGTGTTTGATCAGGGCGGCGAAGGGGCCATTCCCAACTGGCGCTTTGTGCAACCCTATATCGCCAAGATTACCCGCACTTGCGTTTATGACCGCGACGGATTTGGTCTGAGCGATCCACCGACCGTGTCCGTTACCGGTACGTCAACCACCGATGATCTGCGTATATTGCTGAAATTACGTGGCGAGACGAAACCGATTGTCATTGTCGGCCATTCGATCGGCGGGTTTTATGGCACCCTCTACACCAATCGCTTTCCTGACCATGTGGCAGGCCTTGTTCTGGTCGATTCCGGCTTTGCCGGTCAGAACAACCCCGCTGATCCCGAAGACCGGCGCCGACTTGTGGAAGATATCGACAAGGGCAACGGCGAACTGGCTAAGTGCGCCCAGATGGCGCGGGAAAAACAGCTCACCGGCGATGACCTGAAAGGCTGTTTTAAGATGCCGGGTGGCATGTCAGAGACCGAGAAATCCTATACAGTTCAGGCATTGATCGATCCCAAATGGCATGAAGCCGAACTGTCCCAATCGCTGAACTATTTCCCATCCGCCGATCATCCTGAAAGCCTGATGTGGCGGGAAGAACGCCTGACACAGCGCGATTATGGCGACCTGCCTTTGGTCGTCCTGTCAGCCGGCAAAGTTCCGCGTGGTGAATTTCATACTGACGCGTCCTTTGCAGAATTTCGTGATGGATGGCACGCCGGGCATGAGCAACTGGCCAAGCGATCCACGCGCGGCGAATTTATCTTTATCCCGGATGCCGGACATTTCATTCAGCGCAACCGACCCGATATCGTGATTGACGCCATCACACGGGTCATTGATATGGCGCGCGACGACGCTAAACCCTGAATATTCTGACTATTCCGGTGCGCTGATCTTAAGGCCCCGCGCCTGAAGCTGATCGAGCGCACCACCTTTGCGCAATAGCGGCGACAGTGGCACAATCACCACGGTCTTGCCCGGCGTTTGCAAACCGCTGTTGATCGCGCCCACTATATCATCGACGCTGCGCTCTAACATGGCTGTCCCGACATCTGAGCCCTCCAGACACGCCGCCATTACCCCGCCCTGATAGTTGGCGCGCACGGTGCGAATATCCCCCACTGCCCAGGCGGCGGCGGCCTTGGGGGCGCGGTCCATGTTGAAGTCGATATCGCCCAGCGTATAGCGCAGGCAATCCTGACTATCCTGATCGCTCAGACGGTTCAGGTCTTTCAGCACCGGCCCGGTTTTATATTTGCCCGCTGGCCTGACCGGCACACTTTGTTTGCGGGCGATTCGCACAATCGTATCGGTCGGTTCATCAGCGCTCAGACGACGTTTTTCCAGCACTTCACGCCGTAAACGTGCCCCGGCCCAGACCGGTTTGTCACGCGCAAAGGCTTTGGCCGACACCCCGGCCCGTTTTGCCGTCGCTTCAAAGCGGGCATTGAGATCAGGCGGCAGGACGTCTTTCAGGGTCTGTTTGCCGGGTAGTCCCTTGGTGCGCAAAACCCGCACCGCATCGCCCGCGCTGGTCTTGGCATCGGGAGGGGTAATCAGCACCTTCCCCCCGCGCAAAGCATTTTCAAGGCGCTTGGTGCTCCAGGTCTGCGATTTCGGAAAGACCGGCAGGACGCCGACGATCACCACCTCGGCCTCGCCCTTTTTGACGCGCCACAGGGCCGGGCCCGGCGGACGCTTAGCCGCCACCACGACCTCAGTGTGATTCCAGTCCTCAACCGCAGCCTGCACCGGCAGCGAGACAAAAACCATCAGAACGAAAATGAGCGCAATACGGAGCATAATCCCCTCATAAAGCCCATATGTGACCGTTTTTATGCAGCGGCTACCTGAGACGCGGCAAAGTTCAGCGGTGCGCCCCAAAAGGTTTCAATCAGGGCCGACTGGGTTTTCGGCTCACCGGTCGTCAGGAACAGCCGCTTGCCCGACGATCCGATATCAAATTCCGTATGGCGCTCCACATAGCGCCCCATCGCCGCAGCCACCGAAGACGGCTGATGGATCAGGGGTGTGCCCGCAGGCAGGGCCGCTTTGAACAGGTCAGCGACAATCTCATAGTGGGTGCAGCCCAAAATCGCCCGGTCCGGGAACCGCCCGATGCGGGCCTTGAGCGCGGCCACATGGCCGTCAATTTTGGCTTTCAAGGCTTCACGATCAGCCCCCTGCTCAATCATATCGGCAAGACCCGGACAGGGCTCGGCGAACACTGCCAGATCCTGACGGCGCTTATCAATTTCGATCTCATAGACGCGCGAATTGGCCGTCGCACGGGTGTAGAACAGGCCAAGGATATCGAGGTTTTCAATCTTCGGCCCGCGCCGTTCGGCCTCATGCTCCCACGGCAGTCCGGTCGCGGCCTCAATGGTCGGGACGATGATCCCCAGCACATTCACGGGCCGTCCGGCGGTTTTGCGATAGTCGGAAAGCCAGGTCGATTGCAGCCGCCTAAGCGCCACGGCGGAGGCCGTATTGCACGCCAGTATAACCAGAGACGCCCCCTGATCGAACAGGGTCTCGCAGCCTTGGCGCGTCAGATTGACGATATCTTCGCCCGTCCGTTCACCGTATGGGGCGTGTTTCTGATCGGCCAGATAGACAAAATCGGCCTGCGGCAACCGCTCAACCAAGGCCCGATGGATGGTAAGCCCCCCGACACCGGAATCAAAAACGCCAATCGCCATAATCTGAACTATCCGTAATTCGCCAAACCCGTCCCGCCATGCTTAAGCTAAGCCTCTGGCGTCGTCTATACATCTTGTGTGTTGCCACACCGGCATCCATATGATTTCTATTGTGACGATTATGTAAACTTTCGAGGATTATTCATGACCATCGACCGCCGCACGACTTTGGGCCTCATGGCCGCTGCTGCCGCCGCGCCTGCTGTTGGCTTTGCGCAAGGCGCTGCCCCTAATCCCCTGACAGCGGTATGGACCGGCCCTTATGGCGGCGTCCCGGCATTCGATAAGGTCAAGGTCTCGGATTTCGAGCCGGCTTTTGACGATGCCATGAACATGCACCGCAAAGAAATTGATGCCATCACGCGCGTTAAATCCATGCCGACCTTTGAAAACACCATCGTTGCGCTTGAAAAATCCGGTCAGGCGGTTGAGCGCGTCTATACCTATTACGGCATCTGGAGCGGCAATCTGTCGTCCCCCGACGTTCAGGCGGCGTCCAAGGTTCTCAGCCCGAAATTGGCGGCCTTCAGTGACGAGATCAGCCAGAACGAAGCCCTGTTTCAGCGGGTCGAGAGCGTCTACCAAAATCAGGATAAAATGAACCTGACGCCGGAGCAAAAGCGCCTGTTGTGGGTGACCTATATCGGCTTTGTGCGCTCAGGGGCCAAGCTGTCGGCGGCGTCAAAAACCCGTATCGCTGAGATCAATAAAGAACTGGCCGGACTGTTTACCCAGTTCAGCGACAACCTGCTGCACGATGAAGAACAGGTCACCTACCTGACCAAGGCGCAACTGAGCGGTATGCCGCAGGCCTATATCGACAGTGCAGCCGCCACCGCCAAGAAAAATAGTAAGGACGGCCAATATGGCATCGTCAACACCCGCTCAGCCGCCGATCCGTTCCTGACCTTTGCCACCGATGGTGGTGCGCGCGAAGTCATCTGGAAGGCCTTCGTCAATCGTGGCGATAATGGCGGCGCGCACGATAACAATGCCCTGATTTCCAAGATCCTGAAGCTGCGTTTTGAGCGCGCGCAATTGCTGGGCTATGCCACCCACGCCCACTGGCGACTTGAAAATGCCATGGCCAAGACCCCCGACAATGCCACCAAGCTGATGGAAGCCGTCTGGCCTGCTGCGGTTGCCCGCGTGAAGGAAGAAGTGGCCGACATGCAAAAAATCGCGGATGCAGAAGGCGTCAAAATAAAAATCGCGCCGTGGGATTACCGCTTCTATGCCGAAAAGGTGCGCAAAGCCCGCTACGACCTCGATGAAAACGCCATCAAGCCGTATATGCAATTGGATAAGCTGGTCGAGGGCATGTTCTGGGCGTCGGGTCAGATTTACGGCTTCAGCTTTGAACCGATCACCGATGTGCCGGTCTATCACGAAGATGTCCGCGTCTGGAAAGTCAATAAAGCCGGCAAGATGATCGGGCTATTCTACTTCGATCCTTATGCCCGTCAGGGTAAGCGCTCCGGTGCGTGGATGAACGCCTATCGCTCCCAATCGCGCATGGACGGCAAGGATATTCTGACCATCGTATCCAACAACTCGAACTTCATTAAAACCGCCGATGGCTCACCGGTGCTGATTTCATGGGACGATGCCTCGACCCTGTTCCACGAATTTGGTCATGCCATCCACGGCCTGCTGTCCAATGTCACCTATCCGTCATTGGCCGGCACGTCGGTGGCGCGCGATTATGTCGAGTTCCCGTCGCAGCTTAACGAAGACTGGCTGGGGACGCCGGAGGTGCTCAACAAATTCGCCCTGCACTATGAAACCGGTAAGCCGATCCCGGCGGATCTGGTCGCCAAGATCGAAAAGGCCGATACCTTCAATCAGGGCTTCGGCACGGTCGAATATCTGGCCTCGGCCCTGATCGACATGAAGCTGCATCTGGCCGGTGGGGCTGATATCGACGCCGATGCGTTCGAGCACGAAGAACTGACCAAGCTCGGTATGCCGTCTGAAATCGTCATGCGCCACCGCACGCCGCAGTTTGCGCACGTCTTCTCATCGGATGGTTATTCGGCGGGCTACTATTCCTACCTGTGGTCGGACACCTTAACCGCCGACTGCGCCGAAGCCTTTACCGAGGCGGGCGGATTCTACGACAAGGCCGTGGCCGATAAGCTGGTCAAGGAAGTCTTAAGCCGCGGCAATACGGTCGATCCGGCTGAGGCCTACCGCAACTTCAGGGGTCGTGATGCAGGCATTGCGCCCCTGATGCGTAAACGCGGCTTCCCGGTCGCTTAAGCTACCAAAATATATTGCTAATTCAGGGGCTCCGTCTTACCAATGGAGTCCCTTTTTTTATTCAGAGGTTGCCCCCATGAAACGTCTGCTGATCATCGCCCTGATCGCCACCCTGCCAGTTCTGTCGGCCTGCAACACCGTCAAGGGCGTAGGCCGTGATATTGAATCCGTCGGTGACGCGATGGAAAAAGCTGCCGATTAATTCGGATGCCCGACAGACCCTCATCTAAACCCATCGTCGGCGGCGGACCGAAGAAAGTGCTTTATGCACTCAAAACCGCCCGCCGCATCGGTCTAGAAAATACCGCCAAGGCCCTGACCGCCCATAATACCTGCAAGGCCTGCGGGCTCGGCATGGGCGGTCAGCGCGGCGGCATGACCAATGAACTGGATGAGTTCCCCTCCGTCTGCAACAAGTCGATTCAGGCCCAGTCGACAGACATTCAGCCGGGTATTCCGGTTGAGGTCTTAACCCATGCATTGAGCGACCTGCGCGAACTGGATGGCCATGAGCTTGAACATCTGGGGCGGCTATCCACGCCCATCTACAAATCCCGTTATGCCGACCGTTTCGAGCCGATATCGTGGGATGACGCGCTGGATCTGGCGGCGCGCCGGTTTTTAGCTACCACGCCGGAGCGGACGTTTTTTTACTCATCAGGCCGGTCATCCAACGAAGCAGGTTTTGTGCTGCAACTGCTGGCGCGGGCTTTTGGGACCAACAATGTCAACAACTGCTCATATTATTGCCATCAGGCGACGGGTGTGGGCTTAGGCACCACCGTCGGCACCGGCACCTCAACGGTTGAATTAGAAGACTTAAGCCGATGCGATTTCATTCTGGTGATCGGGGCCAATCCGTCATCGAACCATCCGCGCTTTATCCACCAGCTAAAAAAATGCCGTGAACGTGGCGGCGAAGTCGTCATCATCAACCCCGCCAAAGAAGCTGGCCTCGTTAAATTCGCCATCCCCAAAAGCCCGAAATCCATGCTTAAGGGCGGGGATTTTATCGCCTCGGATTATCTGCAACCACGCATAGGGTCTGACATGGCGGTGCTCAAAGGGCTGGCCAAGGCGGTACTCGACATGGGGGCAGAAGACACGGACTTTATTGCGCAGCATAGTCATGATTTCGCAGCCTTTCGCGCCGACATAGAGGCGACCGATTGGGCCGATATCGAAACCGCGACGGGGTTGTCGCGCGCCGATATTGAGCGGGTTGCGGCCCTTTATGCCAAGGCCGAATCCGCTGTATTTGCCTGGGGCATGGGCATTACCCATCACCTTAACGGCGTCGATAATGTCGAATATATCGCCAACCTCGCCCTGCTGCGCGGCCAGATCGGTCGGGTGGGCGCGGGGCTTTTGCCTCTTCGCGGTCACTCAAACGTACAGGGCATCGGCACCATCGGCGTCAAGCCGGTACTTGCCAAAGAGGTCATGGCGAAGATGGAGGCGGCCTTTGGCCTCACCCTGCCGCTTGAGACCGGCCTTGACACCATGGCCTGCATGAAGGCGGCGGCAGACGGCAAGATGGATGCAGCGCTTTTGATGGGCGGCAATCTCTATGAAGCCAATCCCGACAGTTCATGGGCCGCGAAAGCGCTCAGTCAGGTCGGGTTTAAAATGTACCTGACCACCACCCTCAATAAGGGCCATATCCACGGCATCGACAATTCCGAAGCAGTAATCCTGCCGGTCACGGCCCGCGACGAAGAATGGCAACCAACGACGCAGGAATCGATGTTCAACTATGTGCGCCTGTCCGATGGCGGCATTACGCGCCTCAAAACCGTGCGGCCGGAAAGCGATATTTTGTGCGATCTGGCCACGCGCCTGATGCCGGACTCGCCCGTCGATTTTCAGGCGTTTAAGGCCCACAAAACCATCCGTGAAGCCATTGCGGGCATCGTCCCCGGCCTTGAAGGGCTGGCTGATATTGATGTCGCCAAGCGCGAATTTCATGTGCGTGGACGGCTGATGCACACGCCGGAATTTCACACACCTGATGGCAAGGCCCGTTTCATGACCCGCCCTCTGCCGCCGGTTCGTGGCGACACTTTGCTGCTGACCACCGTGCGCTCAGAAGGCCAGTTCAACACGATCGTCTATGAGTACAAAGACAGCTACCGCGGTATGGACGACCGCTGGAGCGTCATGATGAATGCGGCTGATCTAGCACAACATGGCTTGAGCGACGGCGATAGGGCCACCCTCACCTCTGATCATGGCGAGATGGAGAATGTTACTGTGCGCAGCTTTGATATCGCGCGCGGCTCGGTCATGGCCTATTACCCCGAAGCCAATATTCTGACCGGAACCGCTGTCGATCCACGCAGTAAGACACCGGCGTTTAAATCCACGCCGGTGCGGATTAAGGCGGCCTGACTATTTAGGCTGCCAAACTATTTCGGCTGAATATCGATCAACTCAATCTTGAACACCAGAACGCTGCCCGCAGGAATGGGGCCCATGGCCTGATCGCCGTAGCCCATTTCTGCGGGCACATAGAGCATCCAGGTATCTCCCTTGTGCATCTTGGGGATGGCGATCTGCCAGGCCTTGACCAGCCCTTTGAGCGGAAACGCCTGCGGCACTCCTCGTTCATAGGACGAATCGAACTTGGTACCGTCGATCAGCGTGCCTTCATAGTGGACCTTAACCGTGTCGGTCACCGCCGGTTGTGGCGCGGTCGGGGCCGGCGATGACACGACCTTATAGTACATGCCGCCTTCCAGCGGCAGGACACCCTCTTCCTTAGAGGTTTTCTCAAGGAACGCCTTACCGGCTTCGGCATTGGCAGCCACCGCGACCGGATCAGGGCCTTTGTTGCAGGCCGACAAACCGGCCATCGACAAAACCGCCATCAACACTTTACCCGCCCAGTTCATAACCTTGACCCTTTAGATTAAAATGCGAAAAATGCCTGAAGAACCGCTTCAAAGGCATTTTTCTCGATATTGATATACGGGAGAAATGTATTTTTGCGCCAGCAAAAAACTTTCTCACGAAACAGGTTTAATCCATACGCAGCGCATAGCCCGTTCTCCGCAAAGCTTCTTCAATTTCATAGGCATGACGGGCGTCCTGAGTCTCGACCATGATGTCGAACTCAGCGCCCTTAGCCGGGACATCGAGCACCAGGCGATTGTGCGCCACATCGACGATGTTGCCGCCCTTATCAGATATCACATCAGCCATGCGTGACAACATACCCGGACGGTCGTCGCCCAAAATGCGATAGGTCACGAGGCGTTTTTCACGCACAAGTTCACGCTGAAGCACGCTGGCCAACAGGCGTAAATCGATATTGCCGCCGCACAGGACCAGACCGACCTTCTGGCCGGCAAAGCGTTCAGCATGACGCAAAACCGCTGCCAACCCTGTGGCCCCTGCCCCTTCGGAAACGGTCTTCTCGACATTGACGAACATGGCGATGCCGCGTTCGATGTCGGATTCGTCGATCACGATGACATCGTCCACCAAGGGATTGGCGACCTCAAAAGTCAGCTCACCGACCTCCTTAACCGCGATACCCTCAGCAATCGTCGCCCCGCCGGACACGACATTCTGACGATTGCGTTTAGCGGCAAAGGACGGATACATGGCCGCCTCGACACCGATAATCTTGATCTTAGGGTTGATCGCCTTGGCCGCGACCGCCATGCCCGCGATCAGCCCACCACCACCGACCGGCACCAGCATCACGTCCAGATCCGGTACGGCTTCCAGCATCTCGATCGCCAAAGTTCCCTGCCCCGCCATAACGTCATAGTCATCAAACGGATGGACATAGACGGCCCCGGCTTCGCGGCACAGATCCTGCGCGTGAGCCGATGATTCGTCATAGCTGGCCCCGGCGATCACCACCTTGGCGCCAAAGCTCTGGGTCTTTTGGATTTTCACGAACGGCGTGCCCTGGGGCATGACGATGGTCGCCGGAATCCCCAGGCGCGTCGCATGATAAGCCAAGCCTTGGGCGTGATTGCCGGCTGACGCCGCATAGACGCCGCGCGCGCGTTCGTCTTGCGTCAACTGCGCCAGCTTATTGAGCGCACCGCGTTCCTTAAAGGCCGACGTCATCTGCTGGTTTTCGTACTTGACCCACAGGCTGACCTTGGTGACTGCACTCAGGCGCTGGGAATAGGCGAACGGCGTCTTTAGCACATGGCCTTCGATGCGCTGGGCGGCGGCCTTTACATCGTCAAACGTCAAACTCATGGGTATTCCGATTACGGTTGGGCAAATGAGGCCCTCCCTTAGCACCGGACTTTACGCGGCATCTACAAAAAAGGCGGCATCGGTAGTTTATGGCGGCAGTTTTATAGAGTGTGTACAGGGAATGATATTATTTCAATTGATACAATTTTCACAAAGGCTATTCATCAAACAACACATATTGACCACTTTGCACGCATTTATTCAGACTTAGGGATTATGGTTTTATCATTATCAGCCTATAATCAGATAAATACGATCCAGAAGCGATGAAGAAAGCCATAAAATGCCCAAATTCGACACATCTTCGTCTCATGGCTTTGTTCGCATAGCGTGCGTGACGCCCAAGGTACATCTGGCCAATCCGCAGGCCAATCTGGCTGAGCATGTGCAACTGGCCAAACGCGCCGATGCGGCCGGTGCCGATCTGGTGGTATTTCCGGAACTCAGCCTGACCGGCTATTCGCTGGATGATCTGCTTACCCAATCGACCGTACTGGACGCTGCCCGTCGGGCGCTGATGGACCTTATGGCTAAGACCGCAAGCTTGCGCAGCGCTATTGTGGCCGGACTGCCTTTGAGGGTGGGCGATGCGGTTTACAACACAGCAGCGGTTGTGCAGGGCGGACTCTGTCTGGGGCTGGTGCCCAAAATCTTCCTGCCCAATTACCGCGAATATTATGAAAAGCGCTATTTCGCCTCCGGGCATGGCCTGTCCGCTACGATCAAGCTAGGGGATGTGGGTGTTGCCGTTTCCCCCGACCTGATCTTTGCCGCGGACGGATTTGAGGCCTTCACCTTTGGCGTGGAGATCTGTGAGGATGTGTGGTCGCCGGATACGCCCTCGACAAAACTGGCCTTAGGCGGCGCCACTATGATCGTCAACCTGTCGGCCTCCCCCGTCGTGGTCGGCAAGTCGCGCGCCCGCAAAGCCCTTTGTGCGGCAGCTTCTGAACGGCTAATGTGCGCCTATGCCTATTCTGCCGCAGGGCCAGGTGAATCGACCACTGACCTCGCATGGGACGGGCAATCGCTGATTTACGAGTTGGGCGGATTGCTGGCCGAGAGTGAGCGTTTTACCTCCGACACCCTGACGCTGGCCGATGTCGACGCCGACCGCATCGTGCAGGATCGCCTCCGTAACGGTACCTTTGCCGATGCCAGAAGGTTCCAAGGCGCGAAGGAAATGACCCGGATCAGCTTCGATTACCGGCCCCACGACCTGACCGATTTTCATCGCCACGTACCGCGCTTCCCCTATGTGCCCGCCGACAAACACCGGCTGGATGAAGACTGCTATGAAGCCTTCAATATTCAGGTCCACGGCCTGATGCAGCGGCTGGAGTCGACCGGCACACAGCATGTCGTCATCGGCATATCTGGCGGGCTTGATTCCACCCATGCCCTGATCGTGGCGTGCAAGGCCTTTGATCGGTTAGGTATCCCGCGCGAGAATATCCACGGCTACACCATGCCCGGATTTGGCACGACGCTGGGCTCCAAGACCGATGCCTTGAAGCTAATGAAGGCTTTGGGGATTTCGGGCGAAATGCTTGATATTCGCCCCGCCGCCAAACGGATGCTGATGGATATCGGCCACCCTTACGGCGAGGGCAAGCCGGTCTATGATATCAATTTTGAGAATGTGCAGGCGGGCCTGCGCACCGATTTCCTGTTTCGGCTGGCCGGTGAAAAAAAAGGCTTTGTCGTCGGCACGGGTGATTTGTCGGAGCTGGCGCTCGGCTGGTCGACCTACGGCGTCGGCGATCACATGAGCCATTACAATGTCAATTGCGGGGCGCCCAAGACCCTGATCCAGCACCTGATCCGCTGGGCGGCCACTAAGGAATTTGACGCCCGCACCGGACGGATTTTGAAATCGGTGCTGGAGCGTGAAATTTCCCCGGAACTGGTGCCGGTCGGGGCCGACGGGGCCTTGCAAAAGACCGAAGATAAGGTCGGCCCCTATGAGTTGCAGGACTTTACGCTGTATTACATCACCCGCTTTGGGCTTAAACCGTCAAAGGTCGCTTATCTGGCATACCAAGCGTGGAAAGACAAAGACGCCGGTGAATGGCCGCAGGATTACCCCGATCACAAAAAACGCAGCTACACCCTGGCCGAGATCAAACACTGGATGGAGGTGTTTTTGTGGCGGTTCTTCACCACGTCTCAGTTTAAGCGCTCAGCCGTGCCCAATGGGCCCAAGCTGATCTCCGGCGGGGCGCTTAGCCCGCGCGGAGACTGGCGCGCCCCGTCCGATGCCACGGCCAAAATCTGGCTGGACGAACTGCGCGCCAATGTGCCGGATCAGGTGTAAATGAGATCAGCCACTGCAGTTGCGATCTGAGCATAGCCGCTGACATTGGGGTGCAGGGTATCGCGCATCCATCCCGCCCCATTGGCGGTGCTGTAGTCGGTAAACCGGGTGCGCAGGTCAATGACCGGCACTCCATTCGTGACCCCAAGCGCGACCACCGCCGCCGATAGCGTGTTTAGATTGGCGACATAGCTGGTGCCGATAGGGCTTGGTGCCATCAGAATCACGTCCGCACCGGCTGCTTTGGCCGCCGTAATCACCGACTGAACATGGCTGGAAAAGGTGGCCGTGGCGGTGGGTGAGGCCTGATTGGCGTCATTAATACCGATATTAATAATTACCAGATCCGGGTCATAGGCACCAATGGCATTGACCGGGCCATAGGCATAACCAGAGCCATTGTTGAGGTCAGAGGCCTTGGCACCCGACCAGCCTGCATTGAGCACCGATATTTCCTTGATCGCCGAATTATAGGCGATGATCCCGGCTAGGTAGGTGGCCTCGGTATTCTGTGCGCGAATATTGAGTACGTTCGCACCCAAGGCTGTGGTCAAGGTATATTTTTCAAACACCCCCGGCGGCGATGGGGTTTGCATGTTCGAGATGGTCGCCAGATCAGCGCCATCATTGACGCTCAAAATCCATGCCCGCGCATTGCCACCCGCCTTGGGGTTATAGACCTCGAACGTGTCGCAGGCATTGAGCGGCGCGAAATTGTATTTCGACGGTGGGCTATAGCCTGAGACCATCGTGTGATACCCGCCGAGGGTCGAGCCGTTCACCCCGCTCGCCGTGGAAAACGCCCAGCCCTGTAAGGCGGGAAAGGTCACCCGGCTGTCGTACAGGCGGGTATCGGCGGCGTTGTTATTGCCGATGATCGAAGACCACGACGCCATACCGCCACGGGCATTGATAATAGCGGCCAATTGGGTGGGCCAGGCACCGGCCTTATTGTTATCACCCATCCCCGCGGCATAGGCGCCGTGGCCCGCCGTCGTGGAATCGCCGATGCATAAAATGCGGGCATTGCGCTCACCCGCCGCCACCGCAGCACGGGCCGCGCGCCAGATCGGCAGATCAGGCACAACCGGCCCGCGCACACGGCGGCGACAGGCCGCCACCTGCGGCAGCTTTAATCCTAATGAGGGCATCAGTTATATAGGCCCCACACGGTGGCCGTGCCGCTGCCTACCACCGACAGGGCCGACACCCGCCGCACGGAGGTGTCCGAAACCCACCCATCAGCCACTTCGACCGTCACGGTCTGAGCATCGTCATTGTCGGTCGGGATGTAGCTCAGGCT
Source organism: Asticcacaulis sp. UBA2476 (assembly GCA_002342035.1). Taxonomy (GTDB): domain Bacteria; phylum Pseudomonadota; class Alphaproteobacteria; order Caulobacterales; family Caulobacteraceae; genus Asticcacaulis. The sequence goes on from DDPE01000041.1 coordinate 90,649, forward strand.
GGCGCGGCCGCCGCCGGTGACATGGACCACCACGGCCTTGGCGTAGGGATCAAGATCTGACGCACCGGGTGTAATCGGGTGTTTGCGCCGCGCCTGACTCTGCGGCGTCGGCATAGAGGATGGGAACTGATCGCTATCGCGGGAATAGGGCATGAATTAAGCCTCTGCTGGGAAAACCAGCTTTGAGGCTAAACGGCCCTTACACTGCGGGGATCAGGTGGCGGATAAGCCTGCGGCACGGGCACTCATCAGGGTGGTCGAGACGACTTTTTGGGTTTCGGGGGCAGCATCATTACCCGCACTGGCGCAGACCACACCGGCTTTCGGATCAACCATCACTTCTGCGTACCAGACGGTGTTCGATCCATTGTGCCATAAGCTGCCATCCTTGCGCACCACCCAGCCCAAAGCATAGTCACCGCCGAACGGCGGCGTGTGCAGGGTCCGCCACGATGTGGTTTTTAGAAACGCTTCTGGCTGGTCGCGGTGGGCGGACAAATAGGTGAGCATATCCGCCAGCGACATATGCACCCGACCAGCAGGCCCCAGAGCGACGGGGTTATCATTGGCAATCTTTGGCCCGACCTGTGCCGGTTTGCGCGCTTTGCCAGAGACCGCATGGCCGAGCGGCTGATCGATCATAGCCGCCCGTCCCGGCGCACCAAAACCGGCGGAGGACAGCCCCAGCGGATCAAAAACATGTGCCCTGATCAGAGTTTCCCACGACTGCCCGGTAATACCTTCCAGCATGGCACCGGCGACGATATAGCCGTTATTGGAATAGACCATTTTCTCGGCCAAAGCGCCCACCGGCTTTTGCTTAAGCGCCGTCAGGGCATAGCGGCGGCGTTCTTCTCGCGCGTCGGGCAAGGGATCGCGCGAATAGCCCATGAGATGGAACATATCGATATTGGGCTGCAATCCCGCCCGGTGGCTGAGCAGGTGGCGCAATGTGACGTCGGCATAGGCCGGATTAATGTCGTTCGTGAACACCGACCCCACGCGGGTGTCCCAACTGACCTTACCCGTCTCAACCAGACGCGCCACGAGAGTCGCGGTCATGGATTTGGTAACCGAGCCCCAATGCCACTGATCCGTTGGCTGAACCCCGATTTCATCCTCAGCTGAGCGGGCGCCATTAACGATGATAAGCGGGGCTTTACCTTTGACTTGCGCCGCCGCCCCCAGAGCTGGCGTTCCGGCCTTAGCCCGCAGGGTTTGCAGCAAGGCCAGTGTCAGCGGCTCTGACGCAACCGGCGGGATTTCGGCCATCGCCTCCCCCCGTTTAAGCGTTAGCGGAATGGCGGCTCCTTGCGTGAATGTGCCGGTCAGGGTGTCCTTATCGGTCAGTTCGCCTTCAAAGCGGGCATTGATAGACTTAAAGCCCAGATCGACCTTTTTACCGTCAAGGCGCACCGAGGAGGCCGAGATTTCAGCATTACCCTGATCAAGGCTGATAACCTTCGCCGTACTGGCATCGGTTATGACAAACCGCAGCCGCAGCGACGTAGCCCCAACCGCCAGCTTCCCCGACCAAGTGCCGATCAGGTCGGAGTCTGCCGCTCTAGACGCGCCGGAGCACCCAATCAAGCCCGCAGAGGCCAGCAGTGACTTAAGATGCAAACGGCGCGATATTGACATGAAAGCCCCCTGATATGTGGCCGGAAGGATCGGGCAACCGGCCACCACAATCAAGTGAATTTCATGTTATGTCCGCAGCCGTCAGCCCTTAACGCGTTTGATCAACGCGATGGTCGAGGCATCGTGGGCGGCGATAGTATCACCGGTTATGTCTTTCAGCACCGAGGTCGCCAGAGTCTTACCCAGTTCGACGCCCCACTGATCGAAGCTGTTCAGCCCCATGACGATCCCTTCGGCAAAGGTCTTGTGCTCATAAAGCGCCAAAAGTGCACCTAAGGTTTCCGGGGTCAGTTCATTGAGCAACACCGTCGTTGAGGGCTTATTGCCGGGGCAGACCTTTTGCGGGGCGATGATCCTGGTCTGGGCTTCATCCAGCCCCATGGCCTTGCATTCGGCCTCGGCAGTCGCGTAGGACTTACCGACCATAAAGGCTTCGCCCTGAGCGATGACGTTCGACAGCAGTTTTTGCTGCATGTCGGCCGATGCCTCAGAATTGTTCTGAACCGCGATCAGTTCCAGCGGCACGACATCCTCACTCTGGTGCAGCATCTGGAAAAAGGCGTGCTGGGCATTGGTGCCTTCGTCGCCAAACACCACCGGACAGGTCGCGGAACTTAAGGTCTCACCCGTAGGCGAGGTACGCTTGCCGTTCGATTCCATCTCAAGCTGTTGTAGGAAGGCCGCCAGACGGCGTAGACGATGCACATAGGGGATCACGGCGCGCGACGGACTATCCAGACCGATGCGGTTGAAAATTTGCGCCGCCGCCAGCAATACCGGCGCGTTCTTATTCAGCGGTGCGTGGTAGAAATGCTGATCCATCTCATAGGCACCGTTCAGCAGACGCTCATAGACATCAAAGCCGAGCGCGATGATGACGCTCAACGACACCGCCGACCACAGCGAATAGCGCCCGCCGACCCAATCCTTGAAACCGAACACACGGTCGGGCGCAATGCCATAAGCCCCGGTCTTATCGGGCGCGGCCGAGACCGCGGCCATATGGGCCTTGGCCTTGTCTTCGCCCAGATGCTTGATCAGCCAGTCACGGGCCGCCAGAAAATTCGCCAGAGTCTCCTGCGTCGTAAAGGTCTTGGACACCGCAATAACCAAAGTCTCTTCGGCATCAAGACCGGCCAGCGCCAGAGCCAGTTCTGAGCCATCGACATTGGCCACAAAGCGAATGTCGATCTGCGGATTAAGGGCCGCCAACCCCTGATAGACCAGACGCGGCCCCAGGTCAGACCCGCCAATCCCGATATGGACGATGGTCTTGAATTTTTTGCCGGTAGCACCGGTGATGGTGCCTGATCGGATCGCCCCGGCATAGGCCTGCATCGCTTTGCGGGCGGACGCGACATCTTCGGTGATCTCAGGCCCGCGCAGGCCCAGATTGTTGGCGTCGGAATCGCGTAAGGCCACATGCAAAACGGCGCGGTTTTCAGACACGTTGATGGCCTGTCCCGACCACATGCGCTCCTGCGCGCCCTTGAGGTTTGCGGTTTCAAACAGTTTCAGCGCGGCGGTAAGCCCGTCATTCGACCAGCTTTGCTTGGAGACATCGACATAAAGCCCCGCGACCTCTAGGCTCATAGCCTCAAGACGGGCCGGATCAGTCGCAAAATGATCGACAATGGCTGTCTTGGCATCGGCCTTGGCCTGGGACTTAAACGCATCAAACGCACTCATTGTCTTATCTCCTTCACATCTATACTACGTCGGGCAATCTTACCGGGGTTCCATGTCAAAAGTTTTAGCAGGCGTAAAGACTTTAAGCGCCGTGACAACTGAATGTCACGGCGTTTGCGCCGTATATGACCGAGGTTGGTCAAAGCCTCCCAAATAGCTGCCCCGGCAATCACGCCTTTACCCGACAGCGCATCTTTGATCATCACCGCGATGGTCATTAATATATGGGGCATCAGAGTCAGAATCATCACCGGCCACGGTGTGTTTTTCAGATACATCCACAGCCGGTTGCGATAGCCATAACGCAAGGCGAAATCCGAGCGCGCCCCCAGGGTGGCTGAGCCGATATGATCGACCCTGGCCTGCGGGATCAGCAGGCATCTTTCGCCCAGCAGACGCGCGCGGTAGCCCAGATCGGCGTCTTCACAATAGATGTAAAAATCCTCATCGAAGCCCTTAAGCCGCTCAAACAGATCCCGCCGGATCATCATGGCGGCGCCGCAAGCTGAGAATACCTCACCCACCGGCAGAGACTCCGGAATATCGTGGCCGTAGCCCATGCGGTAGTTAAAACCAAACGCCATCATACCATCGCCCGCGCCGTCGAGCTTACCGTCATGATTGGCGCTGAGTTGCAGGGCGCTGAACATGGAAACGGCCGGATAATCACTCACCGCCCCCTGCAAGGCCTGCAACAGGTCGTCATGAGCAAAAGCATCGGGATTGATCAGCACCAGCCACGGCGCGCGGGCCATTTGGGCGGCGCGGTTATTGGCAACCGCAAAGCCCAGATTACCCTCAAACTGTTCAAACCGGATAGCGGGATAGCGGCCCCGCCATCCCGCCAGTTCAAAGTCGGCCGAGGCATTATCAACCACGATGATCTCAAAAACATCAGGCGGCAGGGTCTGAGCCTGCAATGCCTCAAGGCAGCGCGGCAGATACTCCGCGCTATTGTAACTGACGACAATGATGGAAAATTTTAGGCTGCCCGTCATAGGCCGTCCCATTCCGCCCGCACATCGGGGTCAGCTTCATCCATGTGCCGCGCCCGTAAGACCGCAAACACATCCGCTGCCATACCCTGTTTCAGCGCCCAGACCGCCGAAGCCCGTACCACCGGATGTTCGCGAGTGAGATTATAGTTAAGCACCTCGATCATCTCGTCGTTTTCAGTTCTGGCCACCGCATTTCCTATGGCGTAGTGAACATTCCTTAAAAAAGACGCCAAACCGATGCGCTTGATCGGCGATTTAGCAAACAGAGCCCGAAAGGCGTCGTCATCCAGTCGCGCCAAATCTATCAGGCGTAACTGATCGAACCCGTCGCGCTGAGCCAGCTTTATTTCCTGCGTCGTTTGGGCAAACTTGTTCCACGGGCAAGCCGCCAGACAATCATCGCAGCCATAGATGCGGTTGCCCATCTGATGGCGGAACACCTCCGGCCACGCGCCCTTGTGCTCAATAGTGAGGTACGACAGGCATTTGCGGGCATCCAGTTGGTAGGGTCCGATAAAAGCATCCGTCGGGCAGGCCTCAAGACAGGCCTGACATGACCCGCAATGATCAGGCTCAAAACGATCACTGTCCAGCAAATGATCGGTCAGGATCACCCCTAAAAACAGCCACGATCCGAAGTCACGCGACACCAGATTGGTGTGTTTGCCCTGCCATCCCAGCCCCGACAGGTGGGCCAGCGGCTTTTCCATCAGGGGCGCCGTATCGACAAAGACCTTAAGCTGGCAGTCAAAGTTTTGCGCGATAAAGCCCCCCAGCGCTTTCAGCTTTTTCTTGATCAGGTCGTGGTAATCGTCGCCGCGGGCATAGACGCTGATATTGGCATTTTGCGGGTGTTGCAATTGTTCCAAAGGGTCGGTATCGGGGCCATAGTTGAACCCCAGCACAATCGCACTTTTCGCGTCCGGCCACATGGCCGTGGGATGAGCACGGCGCTCCAAGGTGTCTTCCATCCACTGCATCTGGCCGTGCAGACCGGCCTCGACAAAGGCCTTCAAGCGCTCAGATGCGGCCCATGACGATGGAATATCTAGGAACCTGAGATCAGCAAACCCAAGCTTCAGAGCCTCTGTCCTGACCACAGCCTTAAACGCTTCTGGTGGCAGCTTTTTGGGTTTCGCCTTCATGTGATCATTGGGCGCACGCTGACCTAAAAATCAAGTTCTTTATAATGGGCGGCTGCGGTCACCCCCGGCAGGATATCATTCAGCAAAGGCCGGAAACAGGGGCGCGATTTGATGACCATGTACCAGGTCTTAAGATGCGGGTATTTCTGCCAGTTCATCTCATCGAAATAGTCGATGACGCTGAGGTGGGCGGCGCAGACGAAATCGGCATAGGACATCGACCGTCCGGCCAGCCAGTTGCGCGTTTCCAGCAGGCTCTCGAAATAACTCAAGTGATCACGCAAAGACTCACGTCCGGCACGCAGATTGTTAATGTCCGGCGCACCATGCCCCATCAGCCGCTTTTCCATTTTTTCATAGAGCAGCAGGGCATTGACCTCATAGTCGAACTTGCGCTCAAACCAGCCGACCAGACGGCGCGCCTCGGCCCGCTCCTGCATCGGCACCGGCCACAGGCGCGGCGACAGCGGCAGTTCTTCGAGGTGCTCTAAAATCGCGCGGTTCTCACACACCACCACGGTTTGGCCGTCTTCGTAATTCTCAACCAGCACCGGCAAAAGCCCTGACGGATTGAGCTTTAGCAACTCATCGGTTGGCGCCCAGTATTTGACAGCGATTTCTGTGACATCAAGCTTCTTTTCGCCCAGCGCCATGCGCACCACGCGCGAAGCCGGGTCAAAGGCGAAATGATAAAACTGCCGTTCAATGGCACTCATAAACGAAACCGTAATTGAAAAAGCCGCGCGCGGCGACGCGGCCAAGGAGGACGAGTAAAACCATATTGCGCACGGTCACGGCAAGCCTTTTACCGCAGGATGCGCAAATAAGGCATGAAAAGCTTTGAAATCATCCCCGCACCCACCATGCTTATGATTTTCTTACATTTATTAGTTTCAAAACACTGTGATCGCCCGCTCAGACTGCCGCCACATTATCGTCTTATTCCCTAAGCAGATAGTATGCGTCTCACGCTAACGCCCGGCTAAGAACTTAAGCAGGGCAAGGGACGGACGGTTTTTAAGCTTAGCGGCGGCTAAACGCGATTTACGCACATCTTTATCGAAATCCATCTTGACTCGCCCCCGAATCAATAATGGATTTTTTATATGAAATGTGTCTAATTACCGCAAGTCGTCAATCTTGATTATCGCATTGTCAGTTCGCGTTCGCATACACAGGGAAAACATATGACACGTCAATGGATTAGCCGCGCCGAAGCGCTGGAGCGTCTGGATGTTAAGCCCCAAACCCTCTACGCCTACGTCAGTCGTCAGCGAATCGCGGCCAAAAGCGACCCTGATCACCCGCGCAAAAGCCTCTATTCCCTCGACGATGTTGAGCGCCTGTCGGGACGCAGCGACCATGCCCACGCAACACCCGCGTCACGTCCCGCCCCCAATATCATAAGCTCAGGCAATCCGGCGCGCGGCGAAGCTTCCATCGATTCCGAGATCTCGATCACCTTTCAGGGCCGCCACTATTATCGCGGCCAAGACAGCCTTGTCCTCGCTGAGACTGAAAACTTCGAGCCCGTAGCGACCCTGCTGTGGCAGAGCGACAATTCAAACCTGTTTGGCCCCTTGAAGCCGCGCCCGGATGTCAACTTCCCCGGAGGCCCACGCGCACGGGTCATGGCCATGCTCAGCCGCCGCCTCGAAGAAGAGGCGATGCAGGAAATTTTGCCGGAGCGCGACCTTGAACTTGAGGCCGCCGGTTTGCTCAACGAACTGATCGACTCGGTCACCAACGGCGGCCCGCGCCTGTTTTTCCATCAACGCCTTGCGCGCGGCTGGAAGGTCAATGACCCGCGCGATATCGACCTGATCCGGCGTATTCTGATCCTGTCGGCCGACACCGAACTGGATGAATCGACCCTGGCCGTGCGCGTCAGCGCCGCCACCCAAGGGCCACTGGCCAATTCGATCATGGCCGGTTTCGCCGCCCTGATGGGGCCGAAGCTCGGCGGGCGCATTTCCCGCGCCGAAGCCTATGTCACTCAGGTGCGCCGCCACGGCAATCCGGAACTGGTCGCCAAGACCTACCTTAATCAGGGCTTGGAACTCCCCGGCTTTGAGGCGGGGACAGCCTCATCCGAAAAGCAACGTGCCGAAAGCCTGATGGCCGCTGCCCCCCACATGGGCAATGACCTTAAAACCATCCTTCAGGTCGGCGAAGACCTCACCGGACGCCCCGCCGGGTTCTCGCTGGCCGTGGCCTTGCTGGGTCGTCATCTCGATCTGCCCAAGGAAGCGCCGTTCACCCTTTACGGCTTAGGTCGCAGCGCAGGCTGGCTGGCGCACGCCATGGAGCAGATCGCTTCAAAATCCGCGCCCAAGGCCCGCTTGCGTTACATCGGCAAACACCCCTTAAACCCCTGAAAAGCGTAATATTAGCATTTCAGCAGGCGGCTTAACCCTCTTGTCATAACCGTACATTACATTACGGTCGGGCATGACTTTTTGTGTGTGAGCCTCAGAGGGACTTTATGGATTATCTGATTGCGTTGCTGCTGGGCTTTGTCGAAGGCCTGACAGAATATATTCCCGTGTCCTCGACAGGCCACCTGCTGCTGCTCAGCCACTTCCTGAATTTCAGCACGACCGGAAAGACGTTTGAAGTGCTGATCCAGTTAGGGGCCGTGCTGGCCCTGCTCAGCCTCTATTTCAACCGGCTGTGGAACGTCGTTATTACCTTGCCCACCAACCCGCAATCGCGCGGCTTTGTCATCAGCATACTGGTCGCCTTCTTGCCCGCGCTGGTACTGGGGGTTTTGCTGCACGACTTTATCAAGGGCGTGTTGTTTGAATCGCCCCAGACCATCTGCTACGCCCTGATCATCGGCGGCATATTGCTATGGCTGGTCGACCGCTTTGCGCCCACACCGACCCATAGCGACGCCATGCGGCTGGATGTCAAAACCGCGCTGGCCATTGGCCTGTTTCAATGTCTGGCCATGATCCCCGGCATGTCGCGCTCAGGCTCGACCCTGATCGGAGCCATGCTGATGAAGGTCGAGAAAAAAGCCGCCGCCGAATTTTCATTCTTTCTGGCCATGCCGACCATGGCCGGTGCCTTTGCCTACGACATCTATAAAACCTACGATCAGATGGATTTCAGCGATGTAGGGCTGATCGCGACTGGCTTTATCGCCGCCTTTGTCACGGCATTGTTTGTCGTGCGCGCCGTGCTCAATTTCGTCAGCAAACATGGCTACGGCGTCTTCGCCCTGTGGCGGCTGGCGGTCGGCATTACCGGACTGATCCTGCTGCATTACGGCGTGGTGTTCAGATAATAAAAAAGCCCGCTGAGGTCTCAGCGGGCTTTTTAAATGATATTCGATAAACCTTAGCCAACCGCAACAGCAAACTGACCATTCTTGCGAAAGCGCCACAGATAGCCCGGCACCACCGATTCCACGGCGGTCGGCGCTATGCCCAGAGCCTTAAGACCCGCCGCCTGCGCGCCCACAACATTATCCTTTTGCAGCAACAGGACCTGATCTGTCGTCACCAGCGGCCGCAAGCCAAACGCCGCCATCAGATCCCCGCCAATGCCGATGGCGCTGGCCACAAAGAACGGCATATAGATCAGCGGCTTGGGCGCCATGACTTCCTGACCGACATATTTAACGACGTCGTTGAAGCTATAGACCTTGGGGCCACCCAGTTCATAGGTTTTACCAAAATGGGCATCGGACGACATGATCTCTGCAAAGGCTTGCGCGACATCACCGATATAGACCGGCTGGAATTTCGTCTTGCCGCCACCAATCGACGGCATGAACGGGAACATCTTGGTCTGATAGGCCAGCGAAGTGAAGAAGCCGTCCTGCGGGCCAAAGATCACGCTGGGGCGGACAATGGTGGCGGTCGGAATGGCCTTAAGCACCGCGGCTTCTGCCTGCCCCTTGGAGGCGGCATATTTCGACGAAGAATTTGCATCGGCACCAATCGCCGACATCTGCACAAAGCGCTTAATGCCCAGAGCCGCGGCCTTTTGGGCAATCGTCGTCGACGCCTGACGGTGCAGGGCATCAAACGTCTGCGCACCAGATTGATATAAAATACCCACCAGATTGATCACTGCCGAAGCGCCCTCCAGCGCGCGGTCGATATCGGCCTCTTTGCGCACATCGCAGCGCACAACCTGAATCTGCCCCACGTCACCGGCCGGCTTAAGGTCATAGGCGACGGTCGGTTTACGCACCGCCACACGGATGCGCCAGCCCTGCTTGGCTAAGGCCCGCACCACCTGCTTGCCCACAAAGCCCGAACCACCGAAGATCGTGACCAATTCCGCCATAGGAAACCCCTGGATAATCGCTACATTCCCCCAATTAGCGTAAGGTTTTGGCTTACGCAACGCCTGATGAAAGCCTCCCATCAAAACATGCACAAATTGTTTTGGATATTCGTCACATAAGCCATTGACGCCACAAAAGTTTGTCGTTAAACGTCCGCCTCCTCAGCCGATAAGGCTAGAGGCCGCACCTAATGATAAAGTGCCCAGGTGGCGGAATTGGTAGACGCGCTGGCTTCAGGTGCCAGTGGCTTAACGG
>DDPE01000099.1 GCA_002342035.1 Asticcacaulis sp. UBA2476
ATCGCGGTCGGCTGGCTGGTGGTCGAAGATCTGGTGACCGTTCTGGTACTGGTGCTGCTGCCGCCGCTGTCGGGCCTGTTGTCGGGCAAGGAAGCGACCGTCTCGGCCGGTATCTGGGTCACGATCGGCCAGACCCTGTTGCAGGTCGGGGCGTTCATTGCCCTGATGCTGATTGTCGGTAAACGCGTCCTGCCGTGGATATTGTGGCAGGTGGCCCGCACCGGATCGCGCGAACTGTTCACTTTGTCGGTGGTGGCGGTGGCCATTGGGATCGCTTTCGGAGCGGCAGAGCTGTTTTCAGTCTCGTTTGCTCTGGGGGCGTTTTTCGCAGGCATGGTGATGCGCGAATCTCAGTTCAGTCACCGCGCCGCCGAAGAGACCCTGCCGCTGCGCGATGCGTTTTCGGTGTTGTTTTTCGTCTCGGTCGGCATGTTGTTCGATCCCGAAATTATCCTGACCCAGCCGCTTCAGGTCCTGGGCGTGGTGGCCATTATCGTCATCGGTAAATCCATTGCCGCGGCGGGGTTGGTGCTGTTCTTCCGCTATCCGCTTAAGACGGCGCTGACCGTGTCGGCCAGCCTGGCTCAGATCGGTGAGTTCTCGTTTATTCTGGCCGGTCTTGGTATGTCGCTGAACCTGCTGCCGCCGGAAGGGATGTCGCTGGTGCTGGCGGGCGCGATTATCTCCATCGCGCTCAACCCGTTTGTGTTTGCCGCCATCAAGCCGTTTTCAAACTGGTTCGTCAAACATTCGGATCTGGGGCGCAAGCTGGACCGCCGCGAAGATCCCTATGCCGAATTGCCCGCCACGACCGAGGCAAAATACCTCAAAGGGCAAGTCGTGTTGGTGGGTTACGGACGGGTGGGTAAGCGCATTGCCGATGCGCTTGAATCCCAGAATATCGCCTATGTGGTTGCCGAGCAAAACCGCGAACGGGTCGAAGACCTGCGCCAGATGGGTAAAGTTGCGGTATCGGGCGATGCCACCGAACCCGAAGTGCTGATTCAGGCTCACATTCAACACGCCGCCATGCTAGTCATCGCCACGCCGGATTCGCTCAATATCCGCCGTATGAGCGAGATCGCCCAAAGGCTTAACCCCGGTATAAAGCTGGTGATCCGCACCCACAGCGAAGATGAGATGAACTTCATTCGGGAGGAAAAGCTCGGCACTGTCTTCTTTGGCGAGGAAGAACTGGCCAAGGGCATGATTCAGCATATTCTGGGCGCGTTTGGGCCCGCCGTTCCCCCTGAATCCAAGGCCGCGTAGGCGTAAAGTCACCATCGTACAATTCTGGCAATTGTGTGACGTTAATTTGTCACAGCCTCCTGTTTAATTATATCAATTTTATTTAATATCTTTTCAGCCGTTCAGACCTGAGTTATCTCTAGAATAGAAGCAATGTACGCAAAGGGTAATTGTGCGCACAAATAGCTGTCCGGTGTCGTGTATCAACAGATCAAAAAAGATCTGAAAGCGGCATTGGATTTCACAGGGAAGGACATTTTTATGCTGAAGACCATGAAGGGTGGCGTGTCGCACGCCGCGCTTATACTGTGCGCATCCTTGACCGCGTTGGGCGCCATGGCGCCGGCCTATGCGCAGGACACCACCGAAGCCTCCGAAGATGACGCGCCGACCGAAGTGGTTGTCGTGGGTGTGCGTAAGGCTCTGCAAAATGCGCAGACCTTAAAGCGGAATGCCGACACGGTCGTGGACTCGATCACCGCCACCGATATCGGTGCCTTCCCGGATAAGTCGGTGGCCGAAGCCCTGCAACGGGTTGCCGGTGTGGCCGTGACCCGCTTTGCGGCCAAGAACGATGTCATGCGCTTTTCAGCCGAGCCGTCGGGCGTGGTGGTGCGCGGCCTTGCGCAGGTGCGCTCAGAGTTCAATGGTCGTGATACGTTCAGCGCGACGTCAGGCTATGGTCTGAACTGGTCGGACGTCTCGCCGGAGCTGATGGGCGGGGTCGATATCTATAAGAACCAGACTGCGGAACTGATCGAAGGCGGGATTGCCGGGACGATCAATCTGCGCACGCGCTTGCCGTTTGACCAGAAGGGCCGTTTGATCTCCGGCACGCTTGAAGCCAACTACGGCGATCTGGCCAAGAGCACGACGCCGAACGTGTCGGCCTTGATCTCCAATCGCTGGGATACTGATCTGGGTGAATTTGGCCTGCTCGGCAACGCGACCTATTCGGTGGTCGAAACCAATTCGCAGGGTACGACCCTGCCGCGCATGATGCCGTTTGTGCCGGGCACCTATGGCAATACGGAAACGGTCTATATTCCGTCAGGTTTCTCAATCAACGACAACCTCTATGAGCGCACCCGTGAAGGTGCATCTCTGGCCGCGCAGTGGGCCAGCCCCGATCGCACCATGTTGGCGACCGCGCAATATAACCGTTCCAGCTACACCAATGAATGGTTCGAAGATTCGGTCGGCAGCACCTTCTACTGGGTCAACCCGGCGACCAACACCCATACGACCCCGTTCACCGACCCGAACCTGATCACGCCGACGGATCTGACCGACGAAAACTGCGCGAGCTGTTATGTGCCGGGGGTTCCGTTTACCTTCCGCTCCGATGGCTTGTTCCAGACGGGTGTCATCACCACGGCCAGCGACGGCTGGGGTAAGGGTGATATTAACTGGGGCACAAACCCTGTGTCATGGCTGGATGGGTCTACGGATCAGTTCGGCACCCACAACCAGCACGGCGTGGACGTGCCGTTTATTCAACCCTGTATCAATTCCGGCGTAACGCACGGTAATCGTAACTGCGAATACGGTGTCGGCTTTGTTACCTCATCGCGCTATTCGACGGAAACCCGCGTGGTTGAAGACCTCGGCCTCAACTTCGTCTGGAACCCGACCGATAAGCTGCGCTTCAATTTCGATGGTCAGTACGTCAAGGCCTCGACCGAAAACTATGATGTCAGCATGGGGCTTAAGTCCTTTGCCAATGTCAATCTCGACCTGACCGGCGAATATCCAAAGATCACACTCGAAGACCCCACCCGTTACAACCTGATTGGTGACGGTCTGGCTGATCCGCGTAACTATTCACCTGAATGGATCATGGATCACGTCACGGACTCAAAGGGCACCGAAAAAGCCTTCCGCGCTGATGTGGCCTATGACATGGACAGCCCATGGCTGGACAGCGTGCGCGCCGGGGTGCGTTATGCCGATCGCGAGCAGCAGCATCAGTGGTCGAACTATAACTGGGCGAACGTCGCCAGTATCTGGAGCACCAATGCGGCGCAGTCCTACTTTGTCGACTCCGGCCCCAGTGTCGGGCCTGCGGGGGCGTTCCAGGGTTATGAGCCTGGCTATATCGAAACCCGCAGCATTAGCGGGATTCTGGATGACAACCTCCTGAGCCAGAGCGTTTTCCCGTTCATTACCCATGATGTGATTTCAAACGCATCGGAACTGGCCAAACGGTTCAGTTACAACAGCCAGGATGCAGGCGGTGTACCGAGTTCAACTTGGAATCCGATCTGCGAACGGCCCACTGAAATTGCCGGCTCCTGCTTCACGCCGTCGGAAATCCTGGACGTCAGTGAAAAATCTAAATCCGCCTACGTCATGCTGAAATTCGGCGGGCCGGACGCCACCATTTTCGATGGTATAGGTGTATCGGGTAACATCGGGCTGCGTGTCGTAAAAACAGAAGTCGCCAGTGCGGGCGGTATCAACTTTGCAGATCCGTTTACACCGAACGACTTTAACTGCCCAGTATTAACTACGCAGCAAATTGAAGCACTTCAGCAACAGGGGCTTTATGTAACATCGCCGGGATGTCTGGCAGTAAATTCCCTGGACGATCAGGCTTTCAGTAATGCGGCCAGTGCCTTGTCCGTAGTTGAATCTTCAACCCTGAAAACCTTGCCCAGTTTTAATATCAAGTTCGATATAAACCCGGAATGGGTGCTGCGCTTTGCTGCCTCAAGGGCCATGTCCAAGCCCGATATTGGCTTGTTGCGTAACTATATGAAGGTGGGTCGCGGGCAACTTAATCAGGCAGACATCAAAGCTGGTAATCCGAACATAGTTCTGGATTCAAATGGTCAGCCGTTCAGCTATAACTACAGCTATACCGGATCGACCGGAAACCCACGGTTGCGCCCGGTTATGGCGGATCAGTTCGATATCACGGTTGAGCATTACTTTGCCGCCGTGGGGTCATTCACCGCCAATCTGTTCTATAAGGAGTTCACGGACTACATCCAAAACGGTACCTTTAATGTCGAAATGACCAATAACGGTGTGACTCGTAATGTACGGGTTACCGGCCCGGTCAATGGGGATGGCGCAGCCCTCAAAGGGCTTGAACTGGCCTATCAGCGCTACTTCGACTTCCTGCCTGCCCCGTTCGATGGTTTGGGGATTCAGGCCAACTATACCCGTATTGAGAATGATGGTGTGGCGACCCAGAATATTGTGATCGATACGGCTGACGGTGGGACGACTGCGGGCTCAGCCGAGACGGGCTCGATCAATCCGGGCCGTCTGGAAGGTCTGTCGGATGATGCCTATAACGTCGTCCTGATGTACGAAAAAGATCGGATTGGCGCGCGTCTGGCCTATAACTGGCGTTCGGAATATCTGATTTCGGTCAACGACTGCTGTATCGGTCTGCCGGTATGGAATGAGGCCGAAGGCTTCCTTGATGCCTCCTTCCGCTATAAGCTGACCGACAATATCGAACTGAACGTTCAGGGCTCAAACCTGCTGGGTACTGAGACCAAGTTCCTGCAACAGGTCGAAGGCTCGACGGACGCCAATCCTGATACGCCGCGTAAGTTCATGCCAGCCGGTTGGTACGAAAACGACCGCCGCATTCAGGTCGGTATCCGCCTGAAATACTAAAGCCTGACCAGGGTTTAAACGGCGCGCCGGTCATTCAGATCGGCGCGCTTTTTTTATTCTGGTGCAGCGGTATCGATGGTAAAACCTGAACCATAAACGTGAGCAGGGACATGAAACAGATCAGCAAAATCGTGGTCGTGGGCGGCGGTACGGCCGGGTGGATGGCGGCGGCGGCCATATCAAAGCTTTTGGGGAAGCGCCACCACAGCATCACCCTGATCGAATCCGATGAGATCGGCACTGTCGGGGTCGGTGAGGCGACCATTCCGATGATGCAGTTTTTCAATAAGGTTCTGGGCCTTGATGAAAACGTCTTCATGCGTGAGACCAATGCCACGTTTAAGCTGGGCATCCGCTTCATGAACTGGTCGGCCTTGGGCAGCGACTATTTCCACCCGTTCGGCGTCTACGGTGTCGATATGAACGGGATCGGTTTTCTGCACTATTGGCGGCGTTTCGTGGAGGCGGGCGGCTCGCCTGATTTTGGTATCTTTAATGCCGAAACCATGGCGGCGCGGCAAAACCGGTTTGCGCGGGTGCCTAACGATAATCCGGCCCTGCCCGCCATCAACTATGCCTTTCATTTTGACGCGGCCCTTTACGCCCGCTTCCTGCGCCGGTTCGGCGAAGCTCTGGGTGTGGTGCGTCAGGAAGGCAAGATTGTCGATGTGGCGCAAGATGGCGACAGCGGTGATATCACGTCCGTGACCCTGAGCGACGGCCGTGTGGTCGAGGGCGATTTCTTCATCGACTGTTCCGGCTTTCGCGGCCTGCTGATCGAGCAAACGCTCAAAAGCGGTTATGAGGACTGGTCAAAATGGCTGCCGTGCAACCGCGCCGTCGCCGTGCCGTGCGACAAAGTCGGGCCGGCCACCCCTTACACGACCTCGACCGCGCAGGAAGCCGGCTGGCAATGGCGCATTCCGCTCCAGCACCGCACCGGCAATGGTTATGTGTTCTGCGACGCCTATCTGGATGAGGCCAAAGCCAGCGAGTTGATCCTGCAACGGCTGGATGGCAAGGCCCAGGCCGAGCCGCGTCTGCTGAAATTCGTCACCGGCCACCGCAAAAAGATGTGGAACCACAATGTCGTCGCCATGGGTCTGTCGTCAGGTTTTCTTGAGCCGCTGGAATCGACCTCGATCTATCTGGTGCAGGCGGCGATTTCAAAGCTGATGACCTATTTCCCGAAAGACGGCATCAGCGATCATCAGCGCGACCACTTCAATCAGGAAATGCTGACCGAATATACCAATGTCAAAGATTTCCTGATTGCCCATTACAAACTGACGACCCGTGAAGACACGCCGTTCTGGGCCTATTGCAAGCATATGGATATCCCCGACAGCCTGAAAGACCGGCTGGAAAGCTTCAAACGGCATGGCCTGACACTGGTACGGCACGAAGAACTATTCAAAGAGGCCAGTTGGTTTGCCGTTCTGGTGGGGCAGGGGCTCGCCCCTCAGGCCCATCACCCGGTTGCCGATGTCATGGCCGAGGAGGAATTCAGATATCGCCTCAGCCGTATCCGCGAAGGCGTCACCGCCCGCGTCGGCGGCCTGGCATCCCATGAGCAGCATGTGGCGCAAACCTGCGCTTCATTGCAGCGGATTGATGCCTGACGATTTATTATTTCTTTCTTATGAAATGGGCCCGATACTCCTGATCCATAAAGGGCGCATCAGACGCCACGCAGGGACAAGTAACATCAGGAGTACACAATGGGCGATCAGGTTCTGTTGTGCGATCTGTCTATGGGATCGCATGTCAATCTGGCTCTGGCCGATCCGGGCCACAGGCCTCAGTTGGCGGAACAATATGAATGTGCCGGCCGCAGCGATCTGGACGGCGCGATCCGCGACTTTCTCAAACGAAAGGACAATCCGCGCCTGAAAGGGGCGGCGGTATCCTCACGCGGTTGGGAAGATGACGGCATCATCCATTTGCCCGAAGGTAATATGACCTTATCGCGCGATGAACTGCGGGAGTTGCTGGATATTCAGCGGGTCAATCTGGTCAATAATTTCGTGGCGCGCGCCTTGGCCATTCCGAGCTTGAAGCGCAATGAGCGTTCAAAAATATGCGGCGGTGAAAACGCCGAAGAGACCGTAATTGCTGTGCTGGGGCCGCACTATGGTCTGGGGCTGGCCGCACTTGTGGCTGATGGTGCGGGCGGCTGGACGGCCCTGCCCGGTGAAGGCGGGCACTCGGATTTGCCGGTGAAAACAGACCGGGAATGGGCTGTCCTTAAGGTCATGCAGCATCGCTTTGGCCATGTGTCGCGCGAAATGGGGATCTCGCTGAACGGCCTGTGTGCGGTGTGGGAGACGCTCAGTCTGATTGACGGCGTGCCAGTCACGGCTACGGATGCGGCGGGCGTGGTTGAGCGGGCCCGGTCAGGCGACCGGCGTGCACTGGAGGCGATCGGCATCGTGACCGACTGGCTGGCGGGGATGGCGTCAGATGTCGCCCTGATCATGGGCGCGCGCGGCGGGATCTATCTGACCGGAGCCTTGCTTGATCTGATCGATGATCTGTTCGATGCGGAACGCTTTTGCCGGGGCTATCTCAATAAAGGCACATTCAGGGATTATGTGCATGATATTCCGGTATTTAGGACCACAGCCCGCCAGATGGAAATCACCGGACTGGCGACATTATTTTAAGGTTCGCGCCCTATGACATAAATTTTATTCCAAATAGCATCCCACATCGCGAAGCGGCGTGCTATGAAGCCACTTAGCCGTGTCGCGGGTTTTTTTTAGCCATTTATCCTAAGAGTATATTTTGATGAGTATCCGATTATATGACAGCGCCTGGGTCCGTATCGAAGGGGCTGAACAACCGCTTCAGGCCTTTAAGGACCGTCAGAATCCGGCCCTCTTTCATATTGGCGACTATCGCTATGATGTGGATGGTATTGTGGCCAAGGGCACCGAAGGCGCGCCGAAAATTCTGGGCATCCTAAGCCTTCAGGCTATGCGTGAAGCTGGCATTCGCCCTAACTACAATTCCGATATCAATCCCTGATCCATGTATGTGACGAAAATGTAACAGTCGCGGCTCTGTACGGGGCGCGGTTACATTTTAAAGCGCGGTGGTCTGGCAAAGCCCAAAAAGCGTCCCATATAGGCGGTGTCCCGAAAGGTATGCTGCCATGTTCACATCCATCAGAACGATTATTGCCGCCAGTCTGCTGAGCGCCCTGCTAACCGTGCCATCGCTTGCCGAGCCTATAGCGCGGCCTAATGTGAGCGGGTTTGACACAGTTATGGTCGGCGCTACGCGCGTGACTGCGCTCTACAAAGGCTATGTCAGTGGCGTGCATCGGGATCAGGTTGCCCATGCCTATGCCCGCCTGATATCAGCAAATATGACATCGCCATCGCCTCTGACGCCGCAGATTGCCGCCTTTGTGGTCGACGACGGCGACAAGGTCACTCTGGTTTGTGTTGACGGCGTTGAACCAACCCCTGCCGTGCGCGGATATCTGATGAGCCATCTGGTAGCCGCAGGCTATGCCCCCGAAGATATTGATGAAATCCGCGTGGCCGATAAAGACGACGTCGCACTGTAATTATCTGAGGGGTGTGATCATCACCGGCTTGGGCAGGGCAAACTTAACGGGCGTTACGGCCAGTGATCCGTCGGTCTTGATGTGGAAGGTGCGGATGTCGTTGCTCCTCTGGTGGGCGACCAGCAGCCGTTTCTCATCCTCAAGCAACAGGAAAAACCGTGGCCAGTCACCGCCGGTGGAGATGGTCTGAAGCGGTTTGAGCTGCCCATCGGCCTGGATGCGGAACACGCTCAGGCTGTTATGGCCGCGATTGGTCATGTAGAGGGTGTCGCCCGCCTTATTTATCTGAATGTGGGCGGCAAATGACTTTTCCTTATAATCGGCAGGCAGGGTCGAAACGGTCTGTAGCTCAGTCAGGGTGCCGTCCGTTTCGCGGCGCAGAGCGATGACGGTATTGGCATATTCGGTCACCACATAGGCAAACCGTCCGTCCGGTGAAAAGGCCAGATGGCGTGGGCCTGAACCCATCGGTGTTTTAAAAGCGCTGGTCGCTGCGCCGATGGTCCCGGTCTTGGTATCATAAGGATAGGCGCGCACTTCGTCGTGGCCCAGATCGACCATGTAGATTTTGTCGCCTTCTGGTGACCATTGCACCCAGTGGGCATGTCCCATCTTTGTGGTGTCAGTCCCCTTAAGAACGTCAGGGTCGCTCTGAATAGCGCCACTTGCCGCATCAATCTTAAAGACCGCCACGATATCGCCGTGATAATTGGCGACCGCCAGCCGGCTTTTATCAGGGCTGAGCGCCAGATAGCAAGGCGAGCCCGCCAGAGATGATACATAACCGAGCGGCGTCAGGGTCATATGATCTTCGGAGAGTTTAAAAGCCCCGACCTGACCGGTATCGGCCTCACCCGTCACATAGAGGCGGCCGTTGTCCGCATCGTAAAGCGCAAAGGACGCATTTTCGATGGTTTCAAACGATTTGACGATGGTGAACTCATCGCGGCCCGCGTCAAACGTCAACAGCTTCATGCCCTTGAGCGCGCCGTCGCTATAGGCACCGGTCAGAAGCTGTGTTTCGGCCCGCGCGCCGACGGCTGTAAGGCTAATGACGGCGCAGGCCATAAGGGCGGACATGAAGGGGTTAAACATGGAATTCCTGGGGGTTTGCAGCATCTGTTTTTACATTCGCACTCAGCCTAATCGGCCCTCATCATTTAGGGAAGGGCGTTAATTTTCAAATGTCCATTTATATAGTACCAATTTGGCCGCCTATGTTACGCGGTGGCAAAAATGTCCGCAGGACATTATTTTAGCTGAAAATTGAATGTCTCTGAGACAAATGCAACATATTAAAGGGGTTAAGGCGAAATTGTGCCTGAACTGAAATGTGCAAGGCCGGCCGCAAAAGCGATCCGTTTTGAATTTGACGGATGCATACCAATATAATAGATATTCAATCAGACTGGCGGCACGTAGAGGCCGCCCTGAATGGCGGAGCGCGCAGAATGTCGTTTATCGAGGCGGTTGGACGTCTGCAAAAAGAAGATCCGGCACCCCTTTACCTGCAACTGCAAAAAGTGCTGCGTGAAGCGATCAAAAACCGGATTATTCTGGCCGAAGATGCCATCCCGCCTGAGCGTGATCTGGCCGAAGATTTCGAGGTTTCACGCATTACGGTGCGTAAGGCCATCGACGGTCTGGTCTCTGAGGGGCTGCTGACCCGCCGCCGCGGAGCGGGCACGTTTGTAGCTACCCGCGTCGAGAAAAGCTTTTCAAAACTGTCGTCTTTTTCCGAAGACATGATCTCACGCGGGCGTAAGCCCCACAGCGTTTGGGTCTCTAAATCCGCAGGGGCCGTGACGCCGGAAGAAGCCCTGTCTCTGGGCCTGTCACCGGGGTCTCTGGTCTATCGTTTCCACCGCATTCGCTATGCCGATGACGCGACCATGGCGCTCGAATATTCCACTATACCTGGCTATTGCCTGCCGTCGATCGAGGCGGTTCAAAACTCGCTGTATGAGGCGCTGGAGCGGGCCGGGCATCGGCCGGTTCGGGCCCTCCAACGCTTGCGGGCCATATCCTTTAATGCTGATCAGGCCGAAACGCTCGGTATCCGGGCCGGTGATCCGGGGCTGTTCATTGAGCGCAGGGGCTTCCTCAGCGATGGGCGGGCGGCGGAGTTCACTCAGTCCTATTATCGCGGCGATGCCTATGACGTCGTGGCTGAGCTAAACGACCTGTAGACAGGTAGGCGGCTGAAAATAGACCCAATATAGTTCCAATTGTAAAAGTGTCTGATTTTTAAATCGTCAGTCCTGTGTTATTATTTTTAAGCGACAATACGCGCGTGTCTAATTTTATATAATTGTTTTTATTAAATAATTTGTAGTTTTTGAGAAATTTTTCTGATTGGATATTTATTTTCTACCGCGCCATGTCGATATTTTCCTAGACATCGGCCCTGATTTATAATTCTAATAAACAATACCAAAATGGCAAATAGGTCATATATAGGCCTCTCGAAAAGGTATTGTGCAGCCCATGGAAACCACATCTGCCTCGGCCCAGCCGCTTAAAGGCGCGTCCCAGTTCATGACGATCGGGATTATCGGCGTCATGTTCTTCATCTTCGGGTTTGTGACCTGGCTGAACGGGCCGTTGATCACCTTCGTCAAGCTGGCCTTTACCCTAAGCGATGTCGAAGCCTTTCTGGTGCCGATGGTTTTCTACATGTCCTATTTCTTTCTGGCCCTGCCATCAGCGTTTATCTTAAAGCGCACCGGCATGAAAAAGGGCATGGCGCTGGGGCTGCTGGTCATGGCGATAGGGGCGGCAATTTTCGGTCAACTGGCGACCATGCGTATCTTTGAGGGGGCGCTTACCGGCTTGTTCATTATCGGGGCCGGTCTTGCGGTGCTGCAAACGGCAGCCAATCCCTATATTTCGATTGTCGGCCCGATTGAAAGTGCCGCGCAACGCATCGCCGTGATGGGGATTTGTAACAAGTTCGCCGGGATTTTAGCGCCCATTGTCATCGGAGCCTTGGTCCTGCAAGGGGTGGGCGAGTTGGATGCGCAGGTGGCGGCGGCGGCAACGCCGGAAGCGAAAGAGGCCTTGCTGAACGCGTTTGCCGCCAAAATTCACTACCCCTATCTGGCCATGGCCGGGCTTCTGGCCTTGCTGGCCCTGTTTGTGCTCAAATCCCCCCTGCCGGAAATCAAGGGCGAATCCAAGGTGGCAGACTCCGGTGCCAATGGCGGCAAAAGCCTGTTTTCATTCCCTCATCTGTGGCTTGGTGTGGTCTGTCTGTTCCTCTATGTCGGGGTTGAGGTCATGGCGGGCGACGCCATTGGCACCTATGGTCATGCCTTTGGTTTGCCGATCGAACAGACGGCCTATTTCACGTCGTTTACGCTGGTTGGCATGTTGGTGGGCTATATTGTGGGTCTGATTGTCATTCCGAAATTTACCTCTCAGGAGCGCTATCTGGCGTTCTCCGCGATCCTCGGCGTTGTCTTTGTCATCGCCGCCTATCTGACGCGCGATTATGTGTCGGTAGGTTTTGTGGCAGCGCTCGGTTTTGCCAATGCCATGATGTGGCCGGCGATCTTCCCGCTGGCGATCCGCGGTCTGGGCCGCCATACCGAAACCGGCTCAGCGATCATGATCATGGGCATCTGCGGCGGCGCTATCATACCGCAGGCGTTTGTAGTGCTCAAAGAAACCTATGACTTTCAACTCGTCTTTCTGGCGCTGATGGTCCCGGCCTATCTCTATATCCTGTTCTTTGCTATTATGGGCTCCAAAGCAGGCACCCGAAAGGTCGCCGGATAATGAAGCCGACTATGTTTTATATTGGCATTGATGGTGGCGGCACCAAGTGCCGGGCCCGTCTGCGCGCGGTCGCACCATCAGGCGTGACCGGTGACGGGGCGCTGCTGGGTGAGGGTATTGGTGGGTCGGCCAATATCCGGCTGGGGCTGGATCTGATCTGGACGCACATTCTTGATGCCATCGACGGGGCTTTGGCGCAGGCTCACCTGACGCGCGCGATTTTCAGCGATACCAGCCTTGGTCTGGGGCTAGCGGGGATAACGACGGGGGCGGATTGTGAACGCACCATCGCGGCGGGCCCACGCTTTGCCTTTGCGAATGCCGCCACCGATGCCCATGCGGCCTGTCTTGGGGCGTTTTCGGGACGTGATGGCGCGATCATGATCACCGGCACCGGCTCGGCAGGCTATGCCTGGGTCGGCGGGCGCGGCCATGCCGTTGGCGGCTGGGGCTTTGAGGTCAATGACGATGCCTCGGCGGCAGTGCTGGGGCGCGAAGCAATCCGCGCGGCCTTGCATGGCTTTGACGGGCTGGCCCCGCACACCGCCTTTACCCGCGCGGTCATGGCGCACTTTGGCGGTCATCCGTCGGATGTCGTCAAATGGGTGACGGTTGCGCGCCCCGGTGATTACGGAACGCTGGCCCCGATGATCATGTCACATGCGGCCGATGGCGATCTGATTGCGGTCGGCATAGTTGAGCGTGCCGCTCAGGATCTGGGGAAATATCTGGCCCGGCTTAATGAGATCGGCGCGCCGAAAATCTGTCTGGTCGGGGGTATGGCCGATGTCCTGACGCCGTGGCTGGCGCCCTGGACGCGGTCGGTTTTGGCGGTGCCGGAACATGATGCCATCGAAGGGGCGATCCTGCTGGCGCAAGGCGCACCAAACGGCATGGATGTTGAGGCGGTGATGTCATGACGGCGATCCGGCTCGAAATCTGTGTCGATAGTCCTGCCGGATTCATAGCGGCGGTCGAAGGTGGCGCTGACCGGATAGAGCTGTGTCTGGGCTTAAGCGTGGGCGGATTAACCCCGTCGCCGGGCCTTATGGAACTGGCGCGCATCAGCCCTGTGCCGGTGCGGGCGATGATCCGGTCGCGCACCGGTGATTTTGTCTGCGACCGCTATGATGTCGATACGATGCGCCGTGACATCGATGCGGTACGTCAGGCGGGGCTGGCGGGGATCGTGATCGGTGCCAACCGGCCTGACGGTCATCTGGACGAAGCCACCCTGATGCAACTGCGTCATCATGCCAAGGGACTGGAGATTGCCCTTCACCGTGCCATCGACCTGACGCCTGATCCGGTGGCGGCGGTCGATGTGGCGGTGGAACTGGGCTTTGACTCGATCCTGACCTCCGGCGGTGCGGTTTATGCCGCGGACGGGCTTGAGGTCATCACGGCCATGACGCAGCGTGCCGCAGGGCGCATTGAGGTCATGGCGGGCAGCGGCATAACCCCGGATAATGCCGCCGATATCATTGCTATCTCCGGCGTGCGGGCCATTCATGCGTCCGGTGCCGTAACCCTTCCGGCTCAGGACATGAAGGCGGTCGCCCTTGGGTTCGTGCCGCCTCACATTAAAACTACGGATCTTCAGACCGTCATGCGCCTGCGCCAGATCGTGACCGACAGCGCGCGTCTGGCGGCCTGAGCCGTACCCAACAAAGGAATTTCATTATGGCCATAAATCAGATGGCGGTTTCGACCATCAATCCGACGACCACGCTTATGCACCGTGAGGCGGGCGAGGGTGGCGATGCGGTGGCGCGGTTTTTAGAGGCCAACGCGTCAACGCTTACGCGGATCGCGGAGCGGCTGCGGGCCCATCCTCCCAAAGGGGTTACGACCTGTGCGCGCGGGTCATCCGACCATGCGGCAACCTATGGCAAGTACCTGATCGAGACCCTTATCGGGGTGCCGACCTCGACGGCGGCGCTATCGGTGGCCTCGATCTACGATGCTCCGGTCATGGCAGCCGACAGCCTGTGCATCGCCATTTCCCAGTCCGGCCGCAGCCCTGACCTTTTGACCTCGGTCAAGGCCCACAAGGACTCCGGCGCGTTTGTGGTCGCCCTTGTCAATGATTTCACCTCGCCGTTGGCTGAGCTGGCTGATGAGGCTTTGCCGCTGTGCGCGGGGCCTGAGCTGTCGGTGGCGGCGACCAAGTCCTATATCGTGTCGCTGGCGGGCCTTGCCGCCCTCGTGGCCGAATGGGCCGGGGATGATGGCCTGAAAGCCAGCGTCTACGCCCTGCCCGATCAGTTGCGCGCGGCGTTTGCCCGTGACTGGTCTCACGCCCTGCCGACGCTTGAAGACGCCACCAACCTGTTTGTCATCGGGCGCGGCTACGGCTTTGGCATCGCTCAGGAGGCCGCGTTGAAGCTCAAGGAAACCTGCGCCCTGCATGCCGAGGCATTTTCCTCGGCTGAGGTTCGTCACGGCCCGATGGCGATTGTGCGCGAAGGCTTCCCTATTCTGGCCTTTGCCACCTCCGATACCGCCGGTGACGGGGTACGTGAGGTGGCGGCCGAGTTCCTGTCGCGGGGGGCGAAGGTCGAACTGGCCGATGCCGGCGGTGGCGCGACCTCAACCCTGCCTGCGGGCCGGTTTGAACCCGCGCTGGAGCCGATCCTGATGATCCAGAGCTTCTACCGCTTCGCCAATGCCCTGTCCCTGCGCCGTGGCCTTAATCCCGACGCCCCGCCGCACCTCAACAAAGTGACCCGCACCGTATGAGTCCCAAGACCACCTTCCGCAACGGATCTGTCCTTACCCCCGAAGGCTTTGTCACTGATCATGTCCTGACCATCGCGGGCGACCGGATCGCAAGCCTTGAGGCCTCTAAATCTGCGTCAGCCGGTGAGGTCATCGACCTTGACGGCGGCTATTTGCTGCCGGGTTTTATCGATACTCAGGTCAATGGTGGCGGCGGGGTTTTGTTCAATGACGACACCTCGTCTGAGGCTATTGCGGCTATTGGCGCTGCCCACAGACAATATGGCACGACCGGCTTTTTGCCGACCCTGATCTCCGATGAGCTTGAGGTCATTGATGCGGCCATGCGTGCCACTGAGCAGGCCATTGCTGACGGTGTGCCGGGGGTTCTCGGCATCCATATCGAAGGCCCGTTCATCAATGAGGCCCGCAAGGGCACCCACGACCCGGCCAAGTTCCGCACCCTGACCGAACAAAGCCTGAAACTGCTGTCCGGCCTGAAACACGGCAAGACACTGGTGACTTTGGCACCAGAGACGGCCACTTCGGACGATATCCGCGCCCTGACACAGGCGGGCGTCATCGTCGCCGCCGGTCATACCGACGCCAGCTATGGCCGGATGGCGCAGGCCTTTGATGAGGGCGTCACCGGCATCACTCATCTGTTTAATGCCATGTCACCGTTCACCCATCGCGCCCCCGGCGTGGTCGGGGCGGCGCTGGAGAACCGATCCGTCTATTGCGGGCTGATCATTGACGGCCGCCATGTCGATCCGGTGGCCCTTAAAATCGCCGTGCGTTGCCGCCCTCACGACCGCTTCATGATTGTCACCGATGCCATGCCCACGGTGGGTTCCAAGACCAAGACCTTCATGTTGCAGGACAAGCTGATCCGGGTCGAAAACGGGGTCTGCGTCGGCCCTGACGGTACACTGGCGGGCTCTGACCTTGATATGGCCACCGCCGTGAAAAACGCCGTGGAAATGGTTGGTTTGACGCTTGAAGAAGCCGCCGTCATGGCCTCAAGCGCCCCGGCGCGGTTCTTAGGCCTTGATGCCCAGTATGGCACCCTCAAAGTCGGGGCACGCGCCGATCTTATCTGGCTTGATCGTGATCTGAACCTGAAAGGCACATGGATCGGTGGCGAAGCGGCGCAAACCCACAGGGTGGCGGCCTAGTCTATATTCACCAGCAATCCGGCGTGATCGGAAAATGGCTGCGGGATAATGGCAAGGCCAAGCCGCGCCTCAAGCCCCGGCGTATAAAGGCACAGATCGAGCGTATGCTGCCACTGGTGAAAGGTAAAGGTCGCCTCATCGCGCCGGTTGAGCAGTCTTAAGCGATCTCCCGCCAGCAGATCGTCGAGTTCGCCCAGACCATTCAGCGTATTGAAATCCCCCAGCACGATGACTTCGCCGCAGGTATCTGCGACCAGTTCGGCGATCTCTTCAAACTGGTGTTGGCGGACCGCAGGTTTAAGCGAAAAATGGGCGAACAAAACGGTCAAACCTTCGGCCACCTCGATGCGGTAGATCAGGCGTTTGGTGCCGTTACGGAAATAAAGGCGCGAAAACGGATAGGCTGCGCGCGCCAGAAAGCCGTTGCTTTTGCCATCGTGGAACGGCAGGCGCGAAAACGGACTGCCCTCACCATATTTATCGGCAATATCAAAGGTGTCGTACTGGGCGCATTGCAAGGCCTTGATCTGGTTGAAAAAGCCGGAATGGAGTGATCCCCTATCCACTTCGACCAGACAACACAGGTCGGGTCTTTCCGCCTCCATGATTTGCCGGAATTGCGCCAGAACCCGGCGTTGCTGAGCGGGGGCCTGATACAGGTGGCGATAGGCGCGCGTGACATGGTGATAAAGGCTACCGCTGATGCCGGTCGCATAACCCAGATTGCTGAATAGTATCTTCATTTACAGGGCCTGAGAAATCATGGCGCCAATTTGCCCGACCAGCCGCTGATGCCAGCGGGTTCTCAAAACTGTGGCTGATCCGGCGGACAGGGCATGGCGGCAATCTTCCTCGAACTGCGCGGCCAGCAAAGCGACATCGTCCGCATCGCGCATCACCAGATTACATTCGCGGTTCAGGATCAGGCTTAAGTGATCAAAGTTGCAACTGCCCAGCGTCGCCCAATCGTCGTCGATGACCGCATATTTGGCGTGCAGAACGGTCGGTTGATAAAGGCGCACGTCATAGTCCAGCCGCCGCCACTGCCCCAGTAGGGCATGGGTGATCAGATCGGCTATGGCGACATCGGTATGTTGCGACAGGAGCAGGCTGATCTTGACCCCGCGGCCTTGTGCCTCTTTCAGGGCACGGCGCAGGCGCTTGGGCGGAAAGAAATAAGGTGTGGCCAGCCGGATCGAATGGCGCGCCGTCATAATAGCTGCCAGCAAAGCTTCATATAGTGGTCGCTGTCCGCCCTTGGGGTTTTGCGCCAGATAAACCCCGCCACGATTGCCGCCAATGATGCCCGGATCGCCGTCCAGTTGCCCGTCATCCAGATCGCGCCACAACACATCAAAATCGCGCCGGGCGGCGATGGCGGCAGGCCCTTCCAGCGCCACCATAGTGTCACGCCAGTGGCGCATATATTCGGCCATGCACATGCTGCCGAGATATGTGGCGCTATCATCGACATGCAGCAATTTGGCGTGGGTGCGCGGAAACAGGCCCCCGATCCGCACGAATCGGCGGGGTTTGCGCATATGATAAAAGATGACTTTGGCGCCGGATTTGCGGGTCTCTTCCAGCACCTTACTGGTGAGCAGAGTGCGGCTGCCGAAGGCATCCAGCACAATGCGCACCTTGACCCCCTCGCGCGCTTTGCGGGCCAGCAGTCCTAAAAAGCGCTGCCCGACCTCATCATCGCGCACGATATATTGCTCAAAGTCGATGCAGGTCGTGGCCTGCTCGCAGGCCTGCGCCATCGCGGCCCAGGCGTCAGCGCTTTTCAGGTAGAATTTCATAGCGGATAAACCTTCATCGCCACCAGCTTATCCGCACTGATATTAAAAACACATAAGATTTTGACTATTCGCGCCGTTCAGGGCCGGTGCGCGATCTGGCCTTTTCGCCAAACCCTTCGATCGCCAGCAACAGCCAGGACGCATCGTCATGCAGCTTAAAGCGCGTATGTTTGATGCCGTGCGGATCATCGGTCTCGATACGGCGCAGTTCGGCAATGATGGTATCGTCTTCTCCGCCAATCAGTCGGCGCTTGATGTCGTGCAGCCCGCCAATGACATAGTTTTCCCATAGGTCGTAAAACCCGTCCGTAGCCAGCAGAATATAGCTGATATCGGCGGCCTTGAGATATTCGGTTTTCAGCCCCTCAAGGCAGACCGGATCAAGCGTCAGCACCCAATAGCCGCCGGGCGTGTTCATCAGGGCGCGGTTTTGGCGCAGGACCGGATTGATCTCTTCGCGGGCGGCCTTCAGGTCAGGCTCGGCTTGCTGGGCCTGCACTTTACGCAAGGCCTCCAGCGCGCTGTTGTCGAGGGCCTCCAGCGGGCCGCCACCGTAAACCTTATAGCCGCCGACTTTGTCGAACACATAGGCCTTCACATCGGCCAGATGCGACAATTCCACATCCTCACCATTAACCCGCACCAGTGACAAACCGGCGGATGGTCGTGCAAAGGCTT
The DNA here is from genome assembly GCA_002342035.1 of Asticcacaulis sp. UBA2476. Lineage (GTDB taxonomy): Bacteria > Pseudomonadota > Alphaproteobacteria > Caulobacterales > Caulobacteraceae > Asticcacaulis. The sequence continues at coordinate 18,621 of DDPE01000099.1, forward strand.
CGAGGTCGGCGTTGTGGGTGGCGCGCCGATAGCCTTCACCGACCGCCTCGATGGCGTGGCTTAAGGCGTCAAGCGTGTCGACTTCCGGGTCGTTGGTGAAGGTCTCGGTCAGGAAGCCGGACATAGCCCCGACCAGCCATTCGGCGTCAGTCTTGTCGCTGAATTTGGAGGGCCCAAGTCCGGTTGCGCCATCCATCAACCAGGCGGCATCGCCAACATAGCCTAAACGATCTTCATTGCGCGGGTTTCCGGCATAGGAGCCTTCGGACACGATTTTAAGATGGGTCGTCATGGTCTGCGCCTCCTTCGGGGTTGGGCCTGAGACGGGGTCGGGTGGTATTTTAACCTAAATCTCTGCGTGCGTCACTGTGATCACATCGCCGTTGAAAAATTCGATACTTCAAAAGCGCGTCATAAAAGCCACAGGGCGGGTTTTGTTAAAAGACTGAAATATATGAATTTTGTGAAAAATAATCCGTAGACTGATAATTGTTTAATTAACAATATTTATATTGCGCTGCCAAAAAACATGTGTGAGCCTGTGGGTTCTCCAAGAGCTGAACCCAAGGCTGCGTAAGTAGTTATTGATCCCGCGCAAACTTTTGCGTGTGCGAGGGTGTGTGTCCAAAATGGGTCTGGGTTCGGTATTGGTTTGTTGTGTTCAGGGGATAGATTTATGACGACACATAAAAGAGTGACAGGGAAAGCCGGAATTCATCTGGCTTTATTGGCGACGGCTTCGGTCGCCGCGCTTAACATGGGGGCTGCCTTGCCGGCTATGGCGCAGGAAGAGCCGGCGGCCGATGTGACGGAGGTGATTGTCACCGCCACCCGCCGCGCCACCAGCGTACAAAAAGTACCTTATAATATTTCGGTTATTGGGGCGAGTGACCTTAGCACCAAGGGCATTACTGAGCTGTCGGAACTGTCGCGCGCCATACCCGGTTTGTCGGTGCGCGATGTCGGTTCACGCGATGACGCGTCGATCATTCTGCGCGGCCTGTCGGTCGATCCATTGCGGGCCTCGACCCTCGGTGACAATGGCTCGGTGGCAACCTACATCAATGATACGCCGGTCACCAATCAGCCGAAAATTTTCGATATCGAGCGCGTCGAAGTGCTGCGCGGGCCGCAAGGGACGCTGTACGGTTCCGGCTCTCTGGGCGGGGCCATCCGCTATATTGTGGCTGATCCTAAGATGAAGTTCGAAGCCTCTGCCGGTGGCAAGGTCTATCAGATCAGTGAGGCCGATGACGTCTCCTACGAGGTCAATGGTATGATCAATATACCGCTGGTCGAAGACAAGCTGGCCGTGCGGGTTGCCGCGCAGTACCTTGATGACTCAGGCTTTACCGACTATCCGTTTGTGCTCACCGGGCCCAAGACCGATCTTGATTTCGAGCAGCGCACCACGGCGCGGGCATCGCTTCTGTGGACGCCGACTGAGAATTTCGAGGCGACCTTAAGTTACTATACTGACAATTCCAAATCCGGCGGCCGCACCGGCGGCAATCCGGGCCTCTCCCTCCCCGCCGCATCCTACCCGTCCTATAACTATGCGGCCAATGCCGGCAAGGTTCTGGGCGATTACGATATCGGTCTGCGCTTCGAAGAGCCCTATTCGATGCACTATCAGTTGACGGCGCTGGAGATGAAATATGATCTCGGTTTTGCCGATCTGATTTCCTCGACCTCCTACACCAAGAAGACGGGCCTTGGTCACCGTGACCAGACTGACCTTCTGCTGGGCTTAGGTTTTGGCTACGAAAGCTATCCCGATTTCCGGTCGTTCACGACCGAGCTTGATGATTTCGAGTCCGCCGTGCAGGAACTGCGGCTGGTGTCCAGTGACGGCGGCAGCTTTGATTATGTCGCCGGCCTTTACTATGCCAACGAAGGCACCTGGGGCACATCATCGGAATATACGCCGGGCTTTACCCAGTTCATTGGTGCCACCCGTACCGATGATCTGGAATATTTCGCCAAGTCCGATGTGCTCTACAGCGAATGGGCGGCCTTTGGTGAACTGACCTGGCATATCAATGAGGCGTGGCAGGTCACAGGCGGGGCGCGGGCCTTTAAGCTGATTGAAAAATCGACCGAATGTACCGCCTTGCCGCTGTACGAAGACCCCAATTCGTCGGCGATTAATTGCCCAGATTCAGTCGGTAAATCGACGGTCGAAGATACGATCTATAAGCTCAACACGTCCTACCAGTGGACGCCGGATGTGATGGTCTACGGCACCTTCTCGCAAGGCTTCCGTCGCGGTGGCGTCAACCTGCTGCCGAGTGGCGGCCAGTTCGTCGGCATCATCGACGCGCAGCGCCAGTATGCACCGGACACCGTCGATAACTATGAAATCGGGGTGCGCTCACAGTGGTTTGACCGTAAGCTGACCGTCAATGCCGCCCTGTTTAATATCAAGTGGCAGGATGTGCAGTTGTCGTCGCTGGCTCCGGGTAATCTGCCCATCATCGCCAATGCCGGTGAGGCCAATTCCAAGGGCGTTGAGCTGGAAACCCTGTGGAAGGCGACTGATGCCCTGACCTTAAGCTTTGGCTATGCCTATACCAATGCCAAGATCAGCGAAGACTTCTTGCCGACCGATGATGGTGGCACGCCTGAGATCCCCGATGATGGTATCGATGATACTTTAGACGACACCTTTGTCTCTCAGTTCTACAAGGGTGCGACCCTGCCCGGTACGCCGGAGCAGCAGGTGTCATTGGCGGCAGACTATACATTGCCCTATAGCGATTATGGACTGATGACCCTCCATGCCGACTATTCCTATTCGTCGGGTATTACCACCTCGGCTGAGCCGATCAAGAACGGATCACCTAACCTCGACTATGCCGAACTGAAAGGGTTCAGCCAGACCAATCTTTCGTTCGGTTGGGAGCCTATGGATACGGTCGGCGTCAAGCTGTTCGTCAACAATGTCTTTGATGAATATGCCTATGTCGCCCAGCAGGGTGAGGCCACCTACGGCCTTCAGGGTAAGTTCTTTATCCCGATCCGTCCGCGTGTCATCGGTATATCGATCAACAAGAAGTTCTGATCAAAAGTCGATTGCGTAACCGAACCTCCTGCCTATGATGGCAGGAGGTTTTTCTATGGATGCTTATGCCGACGCTTAATGCTCATGCCGATAGTCTGATCGCGCAGGCGACCGCCGCACGCAGGCGGGGCGATCTGAAAACCGCGATGGTCGCGGCGCGTCAGGCGACCGAAGTGGCCCCCGATCGGCTGGATGGCTGGTACATCTGGGGCACCACGGCCATGATGGCGCAAGCGTTCAATGAGGCCGAGCAGGTACTGGCCGAGGGGGCGCGCCGGGCGCCTGCCCATACCCCGGCACAGGGCCGCTTTCTGGTGCAAAGAGCGCGGGCGCTGGTCACGCTGGGGCGGGGCCGTGAAACCTGCGAGGTGGTGAGGGATGCGCTCAATTGCGGCCTGACCGATGGGGCCAGTTTGAACATTTTGGGTACCGCCTTATCGCAGGCGGGGCGGCCCGAAGATGCCGTGCCACTGCTGGAATTGGCGGTGCGCGCTGACCCCAAGGTTGCCGATTATTGGTATAATCTCGGTGGGGTGCAGCAATTCCTGGGCGATATGGACGCCGCCGAATATGGCTATGAACGGGCGGTGGCGACGAGCGATCATTTTTCGGCCCATCTGGCGCTGGCGCGGTTGAAAAAATGGTCGCTGGATAACCACCACATCGACCGGCTCAAGGCCCTGAAGCCGACGACCGTCATTGATGCGGCACGCCTGAACTACGCGCTGTTTAAGGAGCATGACGATTTAGGCGAGCAGGCTCAGGCGTGGAGCTATCTGCAAACCGGGGCACAGGCCGCGCAGCAGGTCTATCCGTGGGACGCCACTGAGGAAGCCGCGATCGTGGATGCCTGGCGGACGCATATGCCGCACCCGCCCGTCGCCGCGCCCTCTGGCCATCACCCCCGCCGCATTTTCATTGTCGGCCTGCCGCGCTCAGGCACGACCTTGGTTGAGCGCATCCTGACCGCCCATTCCGATATACAGGCCTTGGGGGAACTGCAAACCTTTGGGCTTAGTGTCAAGCATGGCTCAGGCGCGGTGGGTCGGAATCTTTTGGATGCCGAAACCATCGCAGCAGCGGCCGGCACCGATCCCAAAATTTTTGCGCAACTTTATGATCGTGAGGTCGCCTATCTGCACAACGGCGCGGGCCACACCATCGATAAACTGCCGCACAATCATGACTATGTGGGGCTGATCCGGCGGGCCTTTCCTGATGCCCTGATTATCCACGTCCGGCGCGATGCGATGGATTCGTTGTTCGGGGCCTATAAGCTGCTGTTCGCCCATGCCCATCGCTGGTCCTACAGTTTTGACGATCTGGCGGCCCATTACGGCTGCTACCGCACGCTGATGGATCACTGGGCGGCGTTTGGGGTGATCGACGTTTCGCTAGAGACTCTGATCCAGTGTCCTGAATTTGAAATTCGGCGGTTACTTAAAGCCTGCGATTTGCCGTTTGAGGACGCCTGCCTGTCGCCGCACGAAGCCCAAGGGGCGGTGGCGACCGCCAGTTCGGCTCAGGTGCGCAAACCCATCAATCGCGAAGGGGTAGGGGCGTGGAGGCGGTATGAAGAGCAACTGTCACCCCTGCGTGATCGGCTTGAAAAATCGGGTTTGATCTGAACCTTTGGGCGTGGTGGCGCGTATCAGGTTCATGTCACTCACAAACCAACATATCTGGCTGATTGGCGCCAGCACCGGTATCGGGGCGCAACTTGCGCGTGATCTGGCGGTCGCGGGCGCGAAACTGTCGCTGTCGTCGCGGGATCAGACAAAACTTGAGGCGTTAAAATCCGAGCTGAAAGGCGATGGCCACGGCGTTTATCCGCTGGATGTGACCCAGCAAACTTCTGTTGATCTGGCCTGGGCAGCGCTCAATAAGGCCAGCGGTGTGCCCGACATGGTCATCTATAATGCCGGGGCCTATGAGCCGATGTCGGCCACGCGCTATGATGCCGACACGGCAATCATGGTGGCGGATACCAATTTCATGGGCGCGTTTCGGGTGTTGGAGCCGGTTCTGCCCGCCTTTATGGCGCGGGGGCGCGGACATATTGTTCTGACTGGGTCGCTGGCGGGCTTCAAGGGGCTGCCCAATGCCATAGGCTACGGCGCGTCAAAGGCAGGTATCATCCATCTGGCCGAAAACCTGCGGCTGGATCTGGCGGGCAGCGGCATCAAGGTGCAACTGGTCAATCCGGGCTTTGTCAAAACCCGCCTGACCGACAAAAATGAATTTAATATGCCGTTTCTGCTTACGCCCGAAGATGCGGCTGCGCGCATCATTACGGGGCTTTTGTCAGACCGGTTTGAGATTAATTTCCCTAAACGCCTGACGGTTTTGATTAAGGCGCTGCGCTATATGCCGGATCGGCTCTATTACAAATTGCTGCGCAACAAAACGGCCAAAACTTAGAGCAATTCGGTGCCGAATTTCAGGTTCAGAAAGCTGACAAGTGCGCGCACGCGGGCGGTGGTGGCGCGGCCCGGCGGCATGACGGCGTGCATTGGCACCGGTGGTCGTTCATAGGCCTTCAGTATAGCCTCCACTTCCCCGGATTGGATGGCGCGGCTAGCGATAAAGGTCGGTAACCGGGCAATGCCTAATCCCGATTTTACGGCTTCCAGCATCATGTCGCCATTGTCCGAGCGCATGATGCCGTTAATGCGATAGCTTTTGAAGCCGTCGCCATCGGCATAACGCCAGTTCACGGTCGGTGCCACGTTCGTATAATGGATGCCGCGATGATGACTCAAATCGTCAGGATGTTCCGGGCGGCCATAGGTTTCCAGATAGGCGGGGCTGGCGACCGTGACCGTATGTACCTTACCGATACGTTTAGCCACCAGCGACGAATCCGCCAGTTCACCAATGCGTACCGCCAGATCATAACCGCCGCCTATCAGATCGACTGAATGATCATCGAACGAAATATCAAGCTCAACTCTTGGATAGGCGGCGGCAAATTCTGACAGGGCACGGGCCAGATGGCTGACGCCAAAACTTAAAGGCCCCGACAAACGGATAGGGCCCGCCACATCGGACACGGCTTCGGCCACAGCTTCACCGGCGGCTTCTAGCTGGGCCAGGGCTTCACGAGCACGTTCATAATAGGTCTGGCCGACATCGGTCGGTTGCGTCCCCTTAGCCCCACGGGTCAGCAATCGCGCCGCCAGAGTTTCCTCCAGCCGCATGACCCGCCGGCTGATGATCGATTTTGAGGTGCCCAACCGGTCGGCGGCACGCGCAAAGCTGCCGGTTTCGACCACCAGAAAAAAGGCCGACAGGTCATCGATATCGACTTTTAGCTGTTCCATTTAAAGCAACACCAGTGTTCCGATTTAGTATCTTCTGGCAACGACCATAGCGGTCTATATATCGTCTCACAAGATCATTTTGTCCTAATAGAAGGGTAGAAAATGTCCGTTACCAACTCCGTCGTTCGCGACAGTGCCTCTGATAAGACCCGGTCTGTCGCGCGTCTGGTGCGCGGCATCCCGGCCACCGATGGCGCGGGTGTTAAGCTTAACCGCGTGCTTGGCACGCAGGCCCTGCCGGCGGTTGATCCGTTTCTGATGATGGATGAGTTTCGTTCTGATGATCCGTCGGCCTATATTGCCGGTTTCCCGGATCATCCCCACCGCGGTTTCGAGACCATCACCTATATGCTGGCCGGTCGGATGCGCCATAGGGATTCTAAGGGCAACGAAGGCCTACTGGGCCCCGGTGATGTGCAGTGGATGACGACCGCGCGCGGTTTGGTCCATTCGGAAATGCCTGAGCAACAAGACGGTCTGATGCAGGGCTTTCAGCTCTGGCTCAACCTGCCCGCCAAGGAAAAGATGCTTGATCCCAAGTATCAGGATATTCCGGCCGCAACTATTCCGGAAATCACCTACGACGATGCCCACCTCAAGGTCATTGCCGGTGAGTACCGCCATCTGAAAGGCCCGATTGCCTCACCGACGACGCAGCCCTTTATCGTCGATGTCACGCTGAAAGCTGATGGGGATATCGGTCTGCCGGTGCCAGTTGATCATGATGGCTTTGTCTATGTGTTCGACGGTGCGGTTGAGATCGACCACACGGTCGTGACTAAGGGGCAGGCGGCGGTTTTGACGGCCGGTCAATCTCTGGTGTTGACCGCAGGCTCTGACGGTGCCCGTGCCTTGGTGGTGACAGGTAAGCCCTTGAAAGAACCTATCGCCCGCCATGGCCCGTTCGTCATGAACACGCCGCAGGAAATCCACCAGGCCTTTGCCGATTATCAGAGCGGCAAGTTCTAAAAACGCTGCACGCAACAACAAGTCGTGCGCCCTGATGCAAATGCCCCTCCCGTAGAGCCGCTAACCTTGCGGGAGGGGCGTTGAGGCCCTCACAACCTCTCTGATGCGTGCGCATCTAACGCCCACATCAGGTCTAAATAGATAACAGTAACTATTACGGTTTCCAACCGTTTAAGGAGATTTTATTATGTCCAAAGTCCTGATCATCAATTCCGCCGCTACCGGTGACGGTTCCGTGTCCGCCCAATTGACTGACGCTTTTAAGGCCAAGTATGCGGCCGTTAATCCGCTGGCGACCTTTACTGAGCACGATTTCGGCAAGGCCCCGCTGGCACCGTTATCCAGCCTGAATATCGCCGGTTTTGCCGGAACCGCGGGTGAAAACCCTGCCGAGATCGCCCTGTCGCAGACATCTGATGCTCTGATTGCCGAACTCGAAGCTGCTGACCTTCTGGTTATCGGGTCACCGATGTACAATTTCGGTATTTCGGCTTTGCTTAAGACCTGGTTTGACTATGTCCTGCGCGCCGGTCGCACCTTCCGCTACACCGAGTCCGGCCCTGAAGGCCTCCTGAAAGGCAAGAAGGCGATCATCGTTCTGGCCCGTGGCGGTCTCTATTCCGAAGGCCCGTTGGCGGCGATCGACTTTCAGGAAGGCCACATCAAAACTATGCTCGGCTTTATCGGCATCACTGATGTGACCGTAGTGCGGGCTGAGAAAATCGCTTTCGGGCCGGAGTTCAAGGCCGAAGCGATTGAAGCGGCTACCGCTGAGTTGCTGAAACTGGCGGCTTAAAAACCCAAGCCTCCCCTGTCAAAAGGGGAGGCGACCTAACTGTAAGAGGAATCTCCGATGGGCCTTCTGGTTGACGGTAAATGGCACGATCAGTGGTACGACACCAAATCTTCAGGTGGCCGGTTTATCCGCACCGAAGCGCAGTACCGGAACTGGCTGACCGCAGATGGCGCGCCGGGGCCGTCGGGTGAGGGCGGGTTTAAGGTCGATGCGGGCCGCTATCATCTCTATATCAGTCTGGCCTGTCCGTGGGCGCATCGCACCCTGATCGTGCGCCACCTCAAAGGGCTGGATGGCCTGATTTCGGTCAGTGTGGTGCACTGGCTGATGCGCGAAGATGGCTGGACGTTCGTTGACGGCCCCGGCGTTGTGCCCGATCCGCTGGGGGCTAAGTTCATGCATGACATCTATACCCGCGATAACCCGACCTACAGCGGACGCGTGACCGTGCCAGTTTTGTGGGACACACATCAAAAGCGCATCGTCAGCAACGAAAGCTCCGAAATCATCCGCATGTTCAATGCAGCGTTTGACGGGCTGGGCGCTAAACCGGGCCACTATTATCCGGAACATCTGCGCGCTGAGATCGATGCGGTCAATGAACGGGTCTACGACACCGTCAATAACGGGGTCTATAAGGCCGGGTTTGCGACGACGCAGGCTGCTTATGACGATGCGGTGGTGCCTTTGTTTGACAGTCTGGACTGGCTGGAAGATCGGCTGTCGCGCGCGCGTTATCTGGTCGGCAATGTCCTGACCGAAGCCGATATCCGCCTGTTCACAACCCTGATCCGGTTTGATCCGGTCTATGTCGGGCATTTCAAATGCAATCTGCGCCGGATTGCCGATTATCCCAACCTGTCGGCCTATGTACGCGATATTTTCCAGACGGCGGATATCGCCGCAACAGTCGATTTTGAGCACATCAAAGGCCACTATTACCAAAGCCATCTGAACATCAATCCGACCGGCATCGTACCAAATGGCCCCATTCTGGACATGTATGCGCCTCACAATCGCTCAACTGTCGGCTCATAAGGATTGTGCCCTTTCATGGGTTTCCTCCCTGCAACTATTATCCGCTTCGGCTGCGCATGGCCGGAGCGGTTTTTTTTGATTTTTACACAAAAAGAAAAGCCCGCATGAGATGCGAGCTTTGAAGTTTTTCTGAGGAAGTCACAAATCTAAAAAAACAGAGCTATTTCTCTGAGCCGACCTTGGTGACCTTGGGCAGCTTGCCGTCTTCGAGGCGGCCTTCGTTGCGCAGGCGGCGGCCATCATTGGCCATTTTTTCGTTATCCAGAGCTTCGCCGAGTTCTTCTTCGGCAGCGCCGGCGGTTTCCTTGATCTTACCTTTGATAGACATGATGATATCTCCTTTAAGGAATGAAATCGCTTAGCGGCCACAAGGATGACCGCGTGACGTTCACTATAAGGAACCGCGTATAAATATGACGCACCCGCTATGGGTGGGCTTCGTAAAAATGAGATAACGGTCTTTAGCGCATTCCTAAAAGTGTAAACGGTTTTCGGATTCCAATGCGCGCGCCCATACTGAGCCTTACGGCTTTTTTACATGCCGGGCTCTAACGGCACATGGCATCCTTAACCGGGGCCGAATAATCTGGGATCATCACGTTCACGGGTTTCAGGAACGGGCGAAAGGCAGACCCTTAAGGGTTCACCC
>DDPE01000025.1 GCA_002342035.1 Asticcacaulis sp. UBA2476
TGGAAGGCGATCGGCGCATATTTTAACCGTGACCGCACAACGGTCATGAGATGGCTCGTACGCGCAGCTTGCCGATCCGCCGACTGCCGGGCGGCAAGACGTCCACAGTCTTTGCGTTGCGCCAAGAAGTTTACTTTCGATGGCAAGGTTGAAGAGCGCGAGGTCTCTAGGCGATTGGCTTAATTCGATCCGAACGCGGATCGACCAGGCGTGTTTGGGTTGGAGCGGCTTTTTCTGGCCAACCAGTAGGCCTTTGTTCCAAGGTTGGCTGTGAGTGGGAAATTGGTCTTCAGACATGACGTATCCTCCGCCGGCCCTCCCACCGCAACTCGCTTCTGCACGTTGGCATTGTACCACGGATTGAAACCAACGACGACGGCTGAGAATAAGCGTGCGGTTTGGAAAAGTCCGCTTATGGTGTGCTCGCACGCGGTTGGGCACAATGTCCGCAAGGGGCGCATTTGAGTTATTTTGTCATACGAGGCTGAGGTTTTTTCCGTTCCACTTTCCAGTATAATGGATGCCAAGTTCGCGGTGTCCGTCATACTCGGCTACTATTCGGCTCTGTGAACGTTTCCTAGTTTCTTTTGAAGTTCCGATGCCACAAAGGGTTTCGATATAAAATCATTCATGCCGGCCTGTATACATCGGTCGCGCATTCCGGCCATAGCATGTGCGGTAACACCTATAATGGGCGTTGGTACGTCACCGGCCTCTGCTTCATTCTGACGGATCATGCGTGTAGCGGAATAACCGTCCAGCACCGGCATTTGGACATCCATCAGTATGGCGGCGTACCTACATTTTTTAGCTTTCTCCACCGCTATGCGGCCATTTTCCGCATGGTCGACCTCGTAACCGAATTGTTCCAGCAGGGTATGGGCCACCAGAACATTGGCTTCAAAGTCCTCGACGAGCAACACCTTGCCGCTGGCACGATAAACCTCAGCCAACCGAGGCATGGACGGCTGTTCCGACGCCATATGGGGGTTGTCCATAAGCGGAAGCTGCAGGACAAAACATGATCCCTTATCGATGTCGCTGGTCACGCTGATACTGCCGTTCATCAATTCCGCCAGCGTCCGGCTTATCGCCAGACCCAAGCCCGTGCCACCGAATTTACGGCTGATAGTGTTGTCGGCCTGAGTGAATTTATCGAATATCTTGGACAGTTTTTCAGGCGATATGCCCATGCCTGAGTCTGTAATAGAGATGGCAACTTCACATAAATCGCCGGTCTTATCTTTACTCGTCACAATTATGGTCACATGACCCTGAACGGTGAATTTTATGGCATTACTGCACAGGTTGGTGACGATCTGGCGGATTCGTGCCGGATCGCCCAGGAACGACCGCCCCTGAATATGATCAAGATTAAGGCTGAGGTTGAGGCTTTTCTCCTCAGCCTTGGATGCCATCATATCGGCAATTTCCCTCAGCAGCAGATCGAGCCGGAACGGTATGGATTCAATCTCAATGCCGCTGGCTTCGATCTTGGCGATATCCAGTAGGTCATTGATCAGCATTAGCAGGCTTTCGCTGCTCTGGTTTAAGGTTTCTATATATTTGGTTTGCAGCGACGTCAGGGGCTGACTGCGGGCCAGAATACTCGAAAGCCCCAAAATTGCATTCATTGGCGTTCTGATTTCATGGCTCATATTGGCCAGAAAATCAGACTTTGCGACATTGGCGGCATTGGCCTTCTCGACCGCCTGTTGCAGGGCTTGCGCCTGATCTTCGCGGTCGGCAAGGTGCGCGCGGATCTTATACTGGCGTTTTCTGTCGCGAAGAGCCGCCCTGATGGTTGATATAAAGTTGCCGTACTGAACAGGACGCTTGATCATGGTCATGTGGCCGACCATTTCCAGCCGCTTCAAAATGAACGAATGATCTGCGGTTGGCGGAGTTAGAAGGATTACGGGAACGTCTGACCAGGCTGGCTGATCTTCCAGCAGATCATGCAGGCACTGCCGGTCATCCTGAAGCACGGCCTCCTGAGTGAGGATGATACACCCGGCACCGTAGGCATATTGATCGCAAATTGCATCGACATCCACGCAGACGCAGCTATCAATGCCTTCTTCGCGCAACAGTGCCGCAGTCAGTTCCCGGTCACGCGCCGTGGGCGCCATGATTAGCACGCGGTGTTCGGGGGCATCAGTCATTCCTGAAAATCAACTCGCTGTCAGTGCCTTGGAAAATCGGCGTTCCGGTTAAAACACCATGAAATTTCGTGAGCGGCTCACCAATCTGAACGCCCTTCGCCCCCAGCGAAAACTCGCGGATGGTTCGTTCATGGTGCCCGTTACGCTTTTTGAGAACTGACAGTAGCTGCTTCACTTCGCCGGCCGCCTCGAAATAACGAAACAGTATAACGGTATCGGCGAGGTAGCTGGTGTCGATCGTCGTCGTCATGGCATGGGACAAAAGACCATGCTGGGCGACCACCAGGAATGTGACGACATCGCGGTGCCCCAGGTAGGTCAGAAGTTCATGCAACTGAGCGGTCAAAAAACGCTCTTCCGGCATGGCATTGAGATAGCCATTGAGACTGTCGATAAGGACGATCCTTACCGGATTTCCCGCCTTTCCATCGACGGCCATACGAACCATGTGTGCAAACTCGCCGGGGGACAGTTCGGCCGGATCAATCGCCCGCACTTCAATCAACCCGGCATCCATAAATTCACGCAGAGGCATGTTCAAACCTTCGGCGCGCGCCAGCATAGTTTCAATGCGCTCATCGAAGGTGAACATAACACTCGCCTCACCGCGTTTGGCGGCTTCAACGGCATATTGGATGGCAAGCGAAGATTTGCCGACCCCGGCGGGACCCAATAGCAAAACGCTGGAGCCGCTCTGAATACCGCCGCCCAGAAGCGCGTCCATTTCCGGGACACCGCTTCTGACGATTTTCGTTTCATGGCTGCCGGCATGCTCCTGAGCAATAATGCGCGGAAAAACTTTCAACCCGCCCTGCACGATACTGAAATCATGAAAGCCGCCGCGGTATTTCTGCCCCCGCAGCTTGATAACACGAAGCCTGCGACGTTCGGCGCCGTACTCAGGCGATAGCTGCTCAAGGCTGATCACCCCATGAGCAATGCTTTCCAGTTGCAAGTCCTCATCACGCGATGAGGTCTTATCATCCAGCAAAAACACTGTGCACGACCGTCCGGCAAAAAACTGCTTCAACGCTAAAACCTGACGGCGGAAGCGAAGCGTACTTTGCGCCAGCAATTTGATCTCAGATAGTGAGTCTATGATCACCCGTTTAGGTGACAGGGTTTCAACCGCCTCGACAATCCTCTTGATCGTGACGTTAAGTTCGATCTCGGAGGGCTGATACATGGTGATCTGGTTTTCAGGTTCCAGATGTCCTTCTTCGGGAATAAGCTCAACTATGTTGACGCCGTCCAGACTGAAACCGTGCGATGCTGCCACCGCCCTTAGCTCGGCTGCCGATTCCGACAGCGTTATGTATAAAACGGCTTCGTTTTGTTTGGCGCCTTCTAGCAAAAACTGCAGGGACAGTGTCGTTTTGCCGGATCCGGGCGAGCCCTGAAGAAGGTAGGATCTGAACGGGGTAAGTCCGCCGCCCAGAATATTATCAAATTCAGCAATGCCCGTTTGTACGGTTGACGGTTTAGCGGGTTTTTCTAACATATAGGGCCATATCCGGGTTCTGACTGCCACCTTCCGGCAAGACCGGTCATGGCTTGAAGTTTCACTGCCGCATAGTCAGGCGCTGAACCGTCTGAAAATTACCGCCCTTAAAAAATCCAACAGGATGCCGAAAAAAGTCAATATGGGACGATGCGGTTCAATTTAAGCATGCATTCTGCGATGTCCGCTTATCGAAAGCTGCTATGTGGCTGAGCAATTTCCGGCTTGGGCGCGAAGAGCGACACAGGCGGAGATGATGGCCATGACGATTTTGAAATAAGTTGCCTTAAAAAACTTCAAAATTATCAATAAGTAATTTGGGTGCTCACTTCTATGCTCAACTTTTTGCTATACTGAAGCGATGTGGATGATCGCTAACTGATTGCAATGAGAGTAAATCGACAAAACCTAGGTATTTTTGCACCGGCCGACAAACACGCTGCTGGCCACGCCCGTTTCTGTCGACAAAATTTGCCTTAGAGACTGCCATCAAGAGGATTGATCATCGCGGTAGCCGCACACTATAGTTGCGACGCAGGCAAGGGAATGGGATGTCATCAGATCGTATCGACGGATGGAAGGCGATCGGCGCATA
>DDPE01000051.1 GCA_002342035.1 Asticcacaulis sp. UBA2476
TATCGCCCGGAATTCCGGGCCCCGCACGGCTTTGTGGAAAATAAACCCCTGTCGGCGACGTTTATCGCTGGGGCGGGCGCGATCAGATCAACCACCGAAGATCTGATACTGTGGCACCACGGCCTACTGGGCGGCAAGGTCTTAAAGCCCGACAGCGTGACCGCCATGATGACCCCGGCCCTGCTGAAAAATGGCCAGCCGGCGTTTGAGCGGCGCGGGGCCGAGCCTTTGGAATACGGTTTTGGTCTGGGCTTAGGTCTTGAGGATGAGCGCCGCTATGCCACGCACGGCGGGCGGATCAACGGTTTTACCGGCCACCTGCGCAGCTATCACGATGACCAACTGACGCTGGCCATACTCTATAATTGCGACGGATCGGGGGCCGCGCAGTTCATGCCGATGCAGAAGAAACTGCGCAAAGAAGCGTCAAGGCTTGGCTTAGAGGCCACCGTAGCTTAACCCAGCATATCAGCGACCATAGCCCGCAATTCTTGACGGCTGAAACCGCAGGCCTTGAGCATCCGTGTCGAGGTCGATTTGTGGGTGGGGCGCGTCATATAATGACTGCGCGGGGCGTGTGAGAAGGTATAGGTCGTTTGCATAATTGTCCTTAAAGCCTCGCAAAGTCCTGCGCGGCCAAATAATAAATAACGCCAAGCAAAAGCGCTTTGGCGTCTAAACGGTAAGAGAAGGGAAAACGGGCTCGGCACTCGATCACGAGCTTAGAGAGTTGCCGAACATCATCGTTAACTCCGATACTACCCTTCAATTGCGGCCAAGTCAAGGCAGTGAAGTCAAGGCGCAAGATAAATACGCCTATTGCGCTAAACTGAAAGCATGGCAAGTTCATGCCATGCTAACCCACCTTGCGGCTGCCACCTGTGTCTCACTACTGTTGATCGCGCTTCTGTTCAGACCGATCCGCATACCCGGCCGGGTCGATATCACGCTCGGCCTGCTGTCAGGTGCGGGCTTTTTTCTGTATCTGGCCAGTTTGCGCACCTCATGGTTGCTGCCGCTGGTGCTGGCGGGGCCGGTGGCGTGCAACCGCAGCCTTAAAGCCGGATTTGACCTCCCCACCCGCTCGCCGCTGATCGACGCAGGTCTTGCCGGACTACTGATCGTCTCAGGGATTATCGGCTATGTCTGGTCACATGAACCTGTGGCGGCGCGCTTCTATGATCTGTTGGCGCTTTATATGTTCTGCGAGCCACTGGTGCTGATGATCCTCAAACTGCCCGATGACATGATCGAAGGCCGCCGTCGGGCTCGGATCGCCATCATAGGCATCAGCACCGTCATCGGGCCGCTGATGGCGATCGGGGCGGCCTCTGGCTTGGGTGAGATTTCGGCCACCATCGGCGCAGGCCTGACGCTGACCTTAAGCTTTGTGGTCGTGGCCTGTGCGCCTCAGCTTTTGAAAACCTGGCAAACGGCTGAAGCCACCTCCACGTCCCGACCCGCCCTTGATGCGCGTGAGCAGAAAATCCTTGGGCGGTTGCGCGGGCTTATGGTCACGGACGAAGCCTTTCGCGATCCTGATCTTACCCTGTCCAGACTGTCGCGACGGCTTGAGGTGCCGGAACACCGCCTGCGCCGTATCATCCATCTGGGCGAAGGGGGACGCAACTTCAGCCTCTATCTGAACGGCTACCGCATCGCCGCTGTCAAAGCGGCCCTTGAAACCGAAGAGGACGCAACCATCCTGTCACTGGCGCTTGAGGCCGGTTACAACTCGCTGTCGGCCTTTAACCGCGCGTTTCTGGCGCTAGAGGACGTCACCCCCAGCGCATATCGCCGGGCCCGCATGGCCGCCCGCACCGCAAACACGAGCGCCGCTACCGATGCCACACCTGATGCCGCAATCGCTGTTAAAGCCACCTGATCCTTAAGCAGGGTCGCCAGCGCCACGGTAATCAGCACACCGATCAGGCCCGACATCTTATAGGCATGTTCCGCCGGGTTCAGCCAAACCCGCCAATGCCGTGGCAGAATTACCTTCACCACATCATAGCCGCCATAAACCAGCATGGCCCCGATCACCGCCTTGACCAGCGCGGATTCCCAGAAAAACGATGCCCCTGAACCCGATAGAATCAGCATCGCCACACCGCCCATCAGCATCATCAGGGCCGGAATGAAATCCAGCAGTCTGCGACCATTGTCTTTGAGGTGCAATGCCCGCACCCCCGACCATAGCTGATAGGCCACCAGAATACTGATGCCGATCAGATCCGGCCGCGCCCGAAACATAAGCGCGCCAAATAACGCACTGGCCACCGTTATCATGATAATGCCCACGACAATCCGCCCACCAAAACGGTGGCGCTGATCTCCCTTGCGCCGGGCCAGAACGATAAACCCGCCGAGGATAGCCACAGACCCGGACACGACATGGATAATGATATTGAGGGTGTGAATAGCTTCTGACGACATGGTAACAAACTCCTGAGTTAAGGCGTCTGTCTCTGTCGGTTGCCGCATCCACAATCCGGTCGATTTCAGAAATCAGTCAGGCTGTTCACTGCGCACTCACATTCGGCAAGCGTTCGTGACCTACTGAAACCAAAAATTCATTGACCCCGCGCGCCGTGGCCCCTATGTGTGCCGCCGTTTACCCGCAGCCCTGACCATTAGATACGGAGTCCCAAAGCCCATGACCACTGAACTGTTAAATGGTGTTACGGGGGTTCTGGTTCTGGCGGACGGCACCGTCTATCAGGGCTATGGCCACGGTGCTGCCGGTTCTGCGCTTGGCGAAGTGTGCTTTAACACCGCCATGACCGGCTATCAGGAAATTCTGACCGACCCGTCCTACATGGATCAGATCGTCGCCTTCACCTTCCCGCACGTTGGCAATGTCGGCGTCAATCCGGACGATGTTGAGCAACTGGGCAACGATCCGACCCGCGCCGCCAAAGGCGCGATTTTCCGTGACGCCCCAACCCCGCCGGCCAACTGGCGCTCGACCATGAGCTTTAATGACTGGCTGGTCTCACGCGGCGTGGTGGCTTTGTCGGGCATTGACACCCGCGCGCTGACCAAGCGCATCCGTGAAAACGGTATGCCGCACGGCGTCATCGCCCATGACCCTGAGGGCAAGTTCGATATCGCGGCCTTACAGAAACAAGCCGCCGACTGGGCTGGTCTGGTCGGGCTTGATCTGGCCATCAAGGCGACCTCGGCGCAGTCATCGGATTACACGACGAACCTTTGGGTCTGGCCGGAAGGCTACAGCGACGGTACGAAACATGAGCATAATGTCGTGGTCATTGACTATGGTGTTAAGCAAAACATTCTGCGCGCCTTGGTTGATATCGGCGCGAAGGTGAAGATCGTCCCCGCTCAAACCTCAGCCGAAGACATTCTGGCGCTGAAACCCGATGGCGTACTGCTGTCGAACGGCCCCGGCGATCCGGCCGCGACCGGTGCCTATGCGGTGCCTGAAATCCAAAAGCTGGTGGCGTCGGGTACGCCCGTTTTCGGTATTTGTCTGGGCCATCAGATGCTGGCTCTGGCGCTGGGTGCCAAGACCGTCAAGATGGATCAGGGGCACCACGGCGCCAACCATCCGGTCAAGGACATCACCACCAATAAGGTTGAGATCGTGTCGATGAACCACGGCTTTGCGGTTGACCGCGATAGCCTTCCCGCAAGTGTCGTTGAAACCCACGTCTCGTTGTTTGACAACACTAACTGCGGGATCGCGCTGGCAAACAAGCCTGTGTTTTCGGTTCAGCACCACCCCGAAGCCTCCCCCGGCCCGGTCGATTCGCTGTATCTGTTTGAACGCTTCGCCGGATATATGAAAGACGCTAAGGCGGTTGTGGCGTAACCTATGCGCTTACTTCATATTTTGATCGGTTGTCTGGTTTTAACTTTAGGCACATCACCAAACATAACTATAGCGGCCCCAAAATCACCCTGGGTACTGCCTGAGGCTAAGCGTAATAAGCCAGGTAAAGGCATGGTGATTATTGCGCTTGATGACAGCTTTATAACCGACCGAAAACTGGAACTTCCCGAAAATGACTTCGAACTCAGAGTCACATCATTTGATCCGGACCTAAAACGCCCGCATCTAGAACTGCATTGGGTATCTTCACCCAATTTAGCTGAATTTAATACTGTTGTAGCTGAGAACGGTCGCCGGTATTTAGTCGGTCCAATCGGACAAGGGGAGGTATTGATTGTTTCGTATAATCTTCAATCTGATTGGAGAATTTGCTATAATCGCGAAACATTTCACTTCTTTGTTAAAGAGGGAACTTACAATTTTATTGGTCGATATGATCCGTGGCTGGCACGGGGACGCATTGAACATGCGGTCAGGACTGGCCAAATGCCTTCATCTGTCTCCCAAAGCAGTTCTATCCCCCCTATACAAGACGTGTCTCTAGACGGTTTCACACCAGCAAATGATCTGCCGGATGTTAAAGCGGAACTAGAAAATATGGCAGCCCAAGCGATTAGTAATCCGGTAACAATAATAACACCTGAGCTTAAGGCCACACACTACGCGCTTTCGCGCAACCGGCATGGACAACCATCATGCACATGACCAGCTCCCATCTCTCCAAGAGGGTGAGTTCTAAGTCGAATTAACCAAACATAAAGGGTTGCGCTTGGGGTCTTAAGCCTCTAAAGCACCCGCTTAGCCTACATCAAAAATGACCTGAAATGGTCGCCCGCCCGTAACCGGATTTGCGTTTTCGCTCATCCGCTATTTGCGCACGAAAGTATCAGAAGACCTATGCCCAAACGTACCGATATTAAATCCATCCTCATTATCGGCGCTGGTCCGATCGTCATTGGTCAGGCCTGCGAGTTTGACTATTCCGGCGTTCAGGCCTGTAAGGCACTACGCGAAGAAGGCTACCGGATCATTCTGGTGAACTCCAATCCGGCGACGATCATGACCGATCCGAATATCGCCGATGCGACCTATATCGAACCGATCACCCCTGATTTCGTTGAAAAAATCATCGCCAAAGAGCGCCCGGACGCGCTCCTGCCCACTATGGGCGGTCAAACGGCGCTGAACTGCGCGCTGGCACTGGATGCTTCGGGCGTCCTGACCAAGTACAATGTCGAAATGATCGGCGCCAAGGCCGAGGTTATTGATAAAGCCGAAGACCGCCAGAAATTCCGCGACGCGATGGATAAGCTCGGCCTCGAATCGGCCAAGTCCGCCGTCGCCCACACCTGGGAAGAGGCTGTGGCCGGTTTGGAGGCCATTGGCGGCCTGCCCGCCGTGATCCGCCCGTCGTTTACGCTGGCGGGCACCGGCGGCGGCATTGCCTACAATCAGGAAGAGTTCAAAGAGATCGTCCTGAACGGACTTGACCTTTCGCCCACCACCGAAGTCCTTATTGAGGAATCCATCGTCGGCTGGAAAGAATATGAGATGGAAGTCGTGCGTGACCGCGCCGACAACTGCATCATCGTCTGTTCGATCGAAAACGTCGATCCGATGGGCGTGCATACCGGCGATTCCA
The DNA here is from genome assembly GCA_002342035.1 of Asticcacaulis sp. UBA2476. Lineage (GTDB taxonomy): Bacteria > Pseudomonadota > Alphaproteobacteria > Caulobacterales > Caulobacteraceae > Asticcacaulis. The sequence goes on from DDPE01000051.1 coordinate 5,499, forward strand.
TCACCGTTGCCCCGGCGCTGACCCTGACCGACAAAGAATATCAGATCATGCGTTCGGCTTCGATCGCCGTCCTGCGCGAGATCGGCGTCGAAACCGGCGGCTCAAACGTACAGTTCGCGCTCAATCCTGCCGATGGCCGCATGATCGTGATCGAGATGAACCCACGCGTGTCTCGATCCTCCGCTCTGGCCTCCAAGGCGACCGGTTTCCCGATCGCCAAGATCGCGGCCAAGCTGGCAGTCGGCTATACGCTCGATGAGTTGTCCAATGACATCACCAAGGTCACCCCGGCTTCGTTTGAGCCGTCGATTGACTATGTGGTCACCAAGATCCCGCGCTTTGCGTTTGAAAAATATCCGGGCTCTGAGCCGCTGCTCGGCACCTCGATGAAGTCGGTCGGTGAAGTCATGGCCATTGGCCGGACCTTTGCTGAGTCGGTGCAAAAGGCCCTGCGCGGGCTGGAAACCGGCCTGTCGGGCTTTGATGAAGTTGACATCCCCGGCATCAAAACGGCGGAAAGCCCCCACGCCATCCGTGAAGCCGTGGTGCGTGAACTAGGCCGCCCGACGCCGGATCGTCTGCGCGTCATCGCTCAGGCCTTCCGTCATGGGTTGAGCGTCGAAGATATCAACGCCGCCTGTTTCTATGAGCCGTGGTTCCTGCGCCAGATTGAAACCATCGTGGCCGAAGAAGCCAAAATCACAGCGCTTGGCCTGCCCGCCGATGCCCACGCCATGCGCCTCCTCAAAGGTCTGGGCTTCTCCGATGCCCGTCTGGCGACCCTGACGCAACAGACCGAAGCCGAAGTGCGCAACGCCCGCCGCGGCCTTGGCGTGCGTCCTGTCTTTAAGCGCATCGACACCTGCGCCGCCGAATTTGCGTCCTCGACCGCCTATATGTATTCGACCTATGAAACCGGCGCGCTCGGTCAGGTGCCGGAATGTGAAGCCGCACCGACCGATCGCAAGAAGGCCATCATCCTCGGCGGTGGGCCCAACAGAATTGGGCAAGGCATTGAGTTCGATTACTGCTGCTGTCATGCCGCCTTCGCGTTCAAGGACATCGACCTTGAAGCCATCATGGTCAACTGCAACCCCGAAACCGTATCGACCGACTATGACACGTCGGATCGCCTCTATTTTGAGCCGCTGACCGCCGAAGACGTGCTGGAGCTGATCAGCGTTGAAATGTCCAAGGGCGAACTGGCCGGTGTGGTCGTGCAGTTCGGTGGCCAGACCCCGCTGAAATTGGCCCAAGCCCTCGAAGACGAAGGCATCCCGATTCTCGGCACCACGCCGGATGCGATTGATCTGGCCGAAGACCGTGAGCGCTTTCAGCAATTGCTGACCGAAATCGGCCTGCGTCAACCGATCAACGCCATCGCCCGCAGCCCCGAAGAAGCGTTCAAAGCCTGTCATCAGGTCGGTTACCCCATCGTCATCCGCCCGTCCTATGTGCTGGGTGGCCGCGCCATGGAAATCATCCGTGACGACGAGCAACTGACGCGCTATGTCACAGAAGCGGTTAAGGTGTCGGGGTCTTCGCCCGTCCTGATCGACCAGTACCTGTCGGCGGCCATCGAAGTCGATGCCGACGCTCTGGCCGACGGCGACACGGTGTTTGTGGCCGGCATCATGGAACATATCGAAGAAGCCGGCGTCCATTCCGGCGACTCGGCCTGTTCGCTGCCGCCATTTTCGCTCAAACCCGAAACCGTCAAAGAGTTAGAGCGCCAAACCGTCGAACTGGCCAAGGCCCTTAAGGTGCGCGGCCTGATGAACGTGCAGTTCGCGATCGAGAACCCCTACACAGATCCGAAGATCTACGTCCTCGAAGTCAACCCGCGCGCCTCACGGACCGTGCCGTTTGTCGCCAAGACTCTGGGTCAGCCACTGGCCGGGATCGCGGCTAAGGTTATGGCCGGTGAGCCTCTGTCGGGCTTTGGCCTGAAACCGCGCGATTATCGGCACGTTGCGGTCAAGGAAGCCGTGTTCCCGTTCGCACGCTTTGCCAATGTCGATACGGTGCTTGGCCCTGAAATGCGCTCGACCGGCGAAGTCATGGGGCTTGACTGGGTGCGTGACGGCGAAGAAATGATCGATGCGTTTTCGCGCGCCTTTGCCAAGTCGCAATTGGGCGGTGGTACGGTTCTGCCGACCGGCGGCACTGTCTTTGTCTCCGTCAAGGATCAGGATAAGCCGACCATTATTGAGCCGGTTAAAACCCTGCTGGCCCAAGGCTTTAAGGTCGTCTCGACCGGCGGCACCTGCGATTATCTGGCCGAACAGGGTGTGGCGGTTGAACGCATCAAAAAAGTGCTCGAAGGCCGTCCGAACATTCTGGACGCCATGAAAAATGGCGAGATTCAGCTTCTGTTCAATACCACCGAAGGCAAGCAATCCCTGGCCGATTCGTTCTCTATCCGCCGCACGGCTTTGATGATGAAGATCCCCTACTACACCACCGCCTCCGGGGCTGTGGCCGCCGCTCGTGCCATCGCGTCCGGCCGGAAAGAAGACCTCGATGTGCGCTCCATTCAGGAATACGCCTAGTCCTAATTGCTGCTCAAAAATTAAAACCTCCTGTGATCCTGGTCGCAGGAGGTTTTTTTACACCATCTTCCCTGTCTTCACGATTTCGTGTATGATCGCGTGACCGGCAGATGCGTCATTTCGCACTTGCAAAATGTGATTTAACGCGGACGGTTAGGTTTGGTATGGGCGTCCACCTATTTATTCAAAAGGCATATCCGGTTTCATGAACCTGTCTGAACGTGTGGACACTCTGTTGGGCGACAAAAAAGATCTGGCAAAGCAGATCGCACTGGTGGCTGCACCTATCCTGATCTTCCTGTGGTTTTTCCATCCGGCGGTGCTTGATCCGACTAATGTAAGCTGGTTGTTCCAGAAGGATTGGGGCCAGCATGTGTTGGGCTGGCATGCCTTTCGTTATGGTGCCGATGGTTTCAATCACCAGAATTTGCTGGCCCATCCGACCGGCCTCAGCGTCATCTATACCGACTCCAACCCCTTATTTGCCCTGCCGCTCAAGCTGATTTCACCGCTTTTGCCCGCCAATTTTCAGTATATCGGGCCGTGGTTCCTGTTCTGCATCTGCGCCCATTTTTATCTGGCCTATAGGCTGCTGGAGCGTCACGCCCCGTCGTTTTGGGCCGCCCTTGTCGGCGCAATCCTGCTGACCCTGGTGCCTACTCTGTTCAACCGCATCATGCACGACACGCTGGTGGCGCAGTTCCTGATCCTGTGGGCGTTTTACATCTATTTCGAGATCAATGAGCCCCGCCGCAAGGCCATCCACTGGGCGATCATGCTGGGCGTCACCGGCTTTATTCACCCCTATATTCTGATCATGGTGCTGGCCTTGTGGGGGGGTGAGCAACTTCGGCGCGTGTGGCCGCAGCTTATGGCGCGTGAGTTCGTACAGGTCGCCCGCACGGTCGGGGTGGCAGTTCTCACCCTGCTGGCCCCTATCATTACCCTTGGCCTGTCAGGGGCCTATGCCGCTGGCCAAAGTGCGGGCAGCTTTGGCTACGGCTTTTACTCGATGGGCCTCGACGCCCTGTTCAATCCGTCACGTAAGGATTTCACTTTCGGCGGTCTGGTCTCGGTGCCGCAGGACGGCGGTCAGGCGATGGAAGGCTTCATGTATATGGGGGCCGGCCTGCTGTTCCTGATCGTCGCCGCCATAGTACTTTTTTACCGCTCAGAAGGCGCGCGCACGATCCGCGACACCCTGTCTAAATCGGTGTGGCTGATCGGGCCGTTCGTGGTTTTGTTCATCATCGCTTTGTCGAGCAAGGTGCAGTTCTACAATATCGAAATATTCAAATATCCTACGCCCAAAGCCCTCGACGGCGTGCTCGGCATCATGCGCGCGTCCGGGCGGATGTTCTGGCCGATGGCCTATTTCACGGTGCTGCTGGCGATTCTAACCGTCTATCGCACGAAGCTGAAAACCGTGGCGATTATCCTGCCGCTGGCTCTGGTGATACAGGTCATCGACATCGCGCCGTTTGCCAAATCGGTCCATTCCGAAACGGCGATGGCCGCCAACCGCACCGTCTATCAGAAAGTGCCGTCAAAGCTGTGGGACGACCTGATCACCAATGCTGATCTGGTGTCGTTTCAGCCCGCCAACGCCCACATCAATAAACGCCTGTTTTATGAGCTAACCTGGCGCTCGGTGTCGCACGCCGTGCCGGTCAACACCATGTATGCCGCCCGTCCGCACCCGCGCCAGACCCAGCTTGAACGCATCGCCCACGCCAATTTCGTTGAAGGCAAGCTCGACCCGAATACCCTCTATGTCTTCTTCAATAAGTGTCAGGCGCCGGCCGGGGCTCAAAACCGCCTGCGCGAACTTGACGGCGTGTTCATTCTGCCGCCAGTTAAGATGCTAGATAAGTTGCCACAGACGCCGCAGGTGCCGGGCATCGAATACGGCGAAGATTATAACTTTACCTGGAATGCGCTGGGCTCCTGCTTCCTTGAGGACAACTGGCTATCGCCCGACTCAAAAGGCGTGTGGAGCCGCGCTGGCCAACCGGCGGAACTGAACCTGCCGTTGATGGACCGCCCCCGCCATGACATCAGCCTGTCGATGAGTCTGCTCAGCTTCCTGAGCGGCAATAAGACCAAGGTCTATGTCAATGACCGTCTGCTGACGCACCTCGACCTGACGACCCAGATCACCGACCATGAAATCGTCATCCCGCGCCGCTGGATCAAGGGCAAATCCCTGAACATCCGCCTTGAACCCGACCTCGAAGCCTCGCTTAAGCCGTCGCCCAAGGCCTCCGCCAGCGCCCGCAAGCTCGGCATCAGGCTTTATGACCTTCGTCTGAGTGAGACTAAGGGCTGAAAATAGGTCGCAATCGCTTGAATTTTCAGGCGACCCGGCTATATTCGCCGCGCATTGGGGGCGGGTTTAAATTACCGTAGCATTGTTGGGCTAAATCCAGCGGACTTCGTTTGCGCCCCTGCATTCGTTCGCTGTTTTTTTAAGTCTGATGTCATGCCCGATAATACGTCTGCGCCGTACCATACGGTTCTGAAATTCGCTGCACCTATCCTGCTGTTTTTACTGTTCTTCACGCCAGACATACTTGATCCGACCAATGTCGGTTGGCTGATGCGCGGGGACTGGGCACAGCATTTTCTGGGCTGGCATGCCTATCGTAACGGCGCCGACGGTTTCAACCATCAAAACCTGCTCGGTTATCCGACGGGTCAAAGCGTTATCTACACCGACTCCAATCCATTTCTGGCTTTCCCGTTCAAGTTGATCTCACCGCTTTTGCCGGATTATTTCCAGTATATCGGCCCGTGGTTTTTGCTGTGTATCTGCCTGCATTATTTTATTGCCTACAGATTAGTGTCGCGCCACGCGCCGGAACCGTGGTCAGCACTGGCCGGAGCGGTTCTGCTGACCCTGTTGCCCACCCTTTACGGCCGCATTGGCCACGATACGCTGGTGGCGCACTGGCTCATACTGGGCGCGATCTATATCTTCTTTGAGGACGAGGGCGAAAAGCGCAAATGGATCGCTTACAGCGGGCTTCTGGCTCTGTGCGGGTTCATCCATCCCTATATTCTGGTCATGGTGCTGGCCATCTGGGGAGCCGACTGGCTGCGCGTACTTGGCCCGCAATGGCAGACCAAAGACATTAAGGGCCTTGGGGTTTCTGGCCTCAAAATGGCCGCGACCTTGCTGGCCCCAATTATAGCCCTTGCCATTTCAGGCGCCTTTTCCGGCTCCAGCGCCAAAAGCGGCGGCTTTGGCCTCTATTCCATGGGGCTGGATGCGCCGTTCAATCCGTCCAACAAATCCTTTATGCTACCGTTCCTGTCGGTGCAGCAGGACGAAGGGCAATCCTTTGAAGGGTTCCAATATCTGGGCCTTGGGCTGCTGTTCCTGATCGGGGCGGCCATCTGGCTCTACCGCAAATCGGAAGACTCCCGTACCGTCAAAGAGATACTGATCAAGGCTCGCCCGCTGAAATGGCCAATGATCGCGCTTTTGGCGCTGGCCATATCGAACAAGATTCAGATCTATGACATTCTGATCCTCAAACTGCCTTTGCCGAATTTTCTGGAAGACCTCTTCAACATCGTCCGGGCATCAGGCCGCCTGTTCTGGCCGATTGCCTATCTTATGGTCTTTCTGGCGCTGCTGACGCTGTATCGGTCGCAGCCAAAGACCATGACCATCGTCTTGTCCGTAGCGGTCGTCTTGCAGTTCATGGATCTGTCGGGCTTTGCGACCCAGATCAAAGGCCTGACCGCGCGCGCCTCTGACCGGACGGTATTCACCATCGCCACCAGCACGGAGTGGGATATGCTGATCAAAAAAAGCGATCTGGTGTCATTTCAGGCCCCGTCCGTTCACAGCAATCAGCCCCTGTTCTACGAAGTGACCATGCACGCCGTATCCAACAAAGTGCCGGTCAATACCATGTATGCCGCCCGTGAAAACCTCAGTCAGGCCGCGCTGGAGTATGAGGAATATAAGCGCTACCAGAGCGGTCAGCTCAATCCGCGCCATCTTTATGTCATGCTCAATAAATGCCCTGCCCCTAAAGGGGCGGAGCATCGCCTGCGCGAACTGGACGGGATTTGGATCATTCCGCCCGCGGGGTTGGAAACCCGGCTCAAGACCATCCCGCAGGTGCCGCAGTTTGAAATAAACAAACCCCACCCCATAACCTGGGACAGTCCGGCAGCCTGCCTGTTTGGTCAAGGCTGGCGGTTGCCTGAGCGTGTGGGCGTTTGGACCGAAGGCGCGCGCGCTGAGGTGAATCTGGCACTGCCGACCCCCGCCCTTACCGGCATGACCCTTGATATCAAAGCCCGCGCCATGAAGGCGGCTCAGGTCGACGTCTTTGCCAATGGTGTGCCGGTAGGCCGATTCGAAATGTCTAAAAAAGATGCCGACTATTCGGTCACGATCCCGCAAGCCGTGGCGGCTCAGTCTCAAACGCTGAATATCCGTTTTGTGGTAACCCCGCCAAAAGCCCCTCAGAAAGACCTGAAACCCGAACATTTGCGGCTTAACATTTCAAGTCTCACCCTCAAAACCACCTGAAATCATAGCCTTAAGCCCCCCGCAATTTAAGGGGTTTAACCTTCCGGCAAAACACGATATAACGCCGCCCCGGATCAAAACACCCTTTGTGCTTTATCGAGTTTTCGGCACGAAGATCGCTTGCAACCGGCATAAACCGTATCTATCTTTTCACTTCGGTCGTAGGCACCCTCGACCGGACGTGAAATCTTTTGTTATTCCTCTGGGTGCATTTAAGAAATCAATCGCACATGGAAAAAGTGCCGATGACGGGCGAAGGCTATCGCGCCCTCGACGAAGAATTGAAGCGTTTGAAGTCTATTGAGCGTCCGACTGTGATTGCGGCGATCTCTGAGGCGCGCGAGCACGGCGACCTGTCTGAAAACGCCGAATACCACGCCGCCAAGGAGCGTCAGGGCTGGATCGAAGGCCGAATCGCTGAGATCGAAGATAAGATCAGCCGCGCTCAGGTCATTGATGTGACCAAGCTGTCGGGTGAGAATATCAAATTCGGCGCGACCGTGACCGTGGTTGACGAGGACACCGAAGAAGAAGGCCGCTATCAGGTGGTGGGCGAGCACGAGGCCGATGTCAAATCTGGCAAGATTTCGCTGACCTCGCCTTTGTCGCGCGCCATGATGGGTAAGGAAGTCGGCGATGTCGTCGAAGTCCCGACCCCCAGTGGCGTCAAGGCCTATGAGATCCTCAAGGTCGAATGGATCTAACCTGATCGCAAAAAAGTTTGAGGCTGCGCCTCAATACGTTTTTTCGCGGAATGTATTAAGGTCAAAGACTTGCTCGGGGCGGCCCGTCGCAAGTCTTTGGCTTTTTATACCTCCCCAACATGTTGGGGAGGGGGACCGCACGAGATCGCGAAGCGATTGAGATGTGGTGGTGGGGGCTAAAATTCTAGAAGGACATGATGTCTGCACCTGACGATACCCTGCATATTCCCGAAGGGCGCCCGCTGACCATCTGGGCGGTTTCGGACGGGCGTGCGGGCATCGAAAATCAGGTACTGGGGTTGGCTCAGGCGATTGCGCACAAGACCCACGCTCAGATCGTCACTCGCCATATCCGTTATCGCCGCATTTTTGACCGCTGGCCGACGTTCCTGAAACTATGGCCCGATCAGATGCTGAAACGCGATTCCGATCCGGTCGGGCCGCCCTACCCCGACATCTGGATCGCTGCTGGCCGTGCCACCCTGCCCCATTCCTTGCGCCAGAAATCCGCCTCAAAAGGCAAGACTTTGGTCGTGCAGCTTCAGGACCCGCGCGAAAACCTGAGCGCCTTTGATCTGGTCATCGCCCCTCAGCATGATCAGGTCGCAGGCGATAATGTCCTGTCGATTCTGGGCGCGCCCCACCGCATCACCAAAGATCGGCTGGCCAGCGAATTTAAACCGTGGGCGGATCGGTTCACAGGCTTCAAAGGCCCTTTTGTTACCGTCCTGATCGGTGGCAAATCCAAGTCCCATGACCTGAGCGCCGCCCGCGCCGAGGCGATGGCAGCCGAAATCCGGCAGGCGGTCGTAACCGATAAAGCCACCTTGCTACTGACCATTTCCCGCCGCACCCCTGAGACTGCACGTGATATATTGGTGAACGCCCTCAAAGACTTGCCCGGAATTATCTACACTGGCGAAGGCGACAATCCCTATTTCGCCTTCCTGCACAAAGCCGACCATATTCTGGTCACCGAAGATTCGATCAATATGGCCGTCGAAGCCGCCGCTACTGGGAAGCCGGTTCATATCCTCAGCATGGATCGTCGCTCCGCCCTTAAATCGACGCGTAAGTTTGATGCGTTTCACCGCGCTTTGCAGGACTATGGCGCCGCGCGTCCGTTTAATGGTGAGTTGCGCACATGGTCATACACACCGCTCAATGAAACTGATCGCGCCGCTGATACCGTGCTCGCGCTACTAAAATCACGAGCTACATCATCTTAACGGATGACAATCGCGGCCCCGATACCTATCTAAAGACCCATCGCGTATTTCACGCGAATCCGTTTCACGTCTGATCAGAAGTTAGCCTCATGTCCCTGCCCCGTCCTTTGCGTTGCGCCATCATCGGTTCCGGCCCCGCCGGCTGGACCGCCGCCATCTATGCCGCGCGCGGCCTTCTGCATCCCGTCGTCTTTACGGGCCCGCAAGCCGGTGGCCAGCTTACCATCACCACCGATGTCGAAAACTATCCGGGCTTTTCGGAGGTGATTCAGGGGCCGTGGCTGATGGATCAGATGCAGGCTCAGGCCGTGCACATGGGCACCGAAGTCATCAACGACATCGTCGTCAAGGCTGACCTGTCTAAGCGTCCGTTCCTGCTGGAAACCGAAACCGGCGCGACCTACCTTGCCGAAACCGTCATTATCTCGACCGGCGCGCAGGCCAAGTGGTTGGGGCTGGAGTCGGAAAAAACCTATCAGGGGTTTGGCGTCTCGGCGTGCGCGACCTGCGACGGGTTTTTCTATCGCAATAAGGTCGTGGCTGTGGTCGGCGGCGGCAATACCGCCGTCGAAGAAGCTCTGTTCCTGACCAAGTTTGCCTCAAAAGTTTATCTGATCCACCGCCGCGAAGAACTGCGTTCAGAGAAAATCCTGACGGAGCGCCTGCTGGCTGACCCCAAGATTGAGCCGATCTGGAATGTCGGTATTGACGAAATCCTGGGCGACACCAACGAATTTGGTGCGATGGGCGTCACCGGCGTGCGCCTCAAACACGTTCAGACCGGCGAAAAGTACGAAATCCCGCTCGATGGCGTGTTCATCGCCATTGGCCACGCCCCATCGTCGCAACTGTTTGCCGGTCAGCTTGAGACCAATTCAGGCGGCTATCTGCGCGTAACACCGGGCACGCCCAAGACCGCGATCGAGGGCGTATTTGCGGCCGGTGATGTGACCGACGATGTCTATCGTCAGGCGGTGACCGCCGCAGGCATGGGCTGCATGGCCGCATTAGAAGCCGTGCGCCTGCTGGCCGAAGAAGACCACCATAAAGTCCACAATGCCGAAAACACCGCCAAGATCGGGGCGTACTAAATAGCTAACTGACACGTCTCTGTCATACGCTGTCCCTAAAAGGCTCCTGAGATTTCAAGGAGCCTTTTTCATGCGTGCACAGATTTGGTCATCCGTTTGCCTGACGGCATTTATGATGCTGACGACGCAGGCCTCCGCCCAAACGGACGCGGCAAACCCCTATTACAGTGCCGCACAAACCGAACTGAAAGCTAAACTGGCTGTTCAGCCCAATACGTCCAAAGCGCGTAACATCATCATCTTTGTCGGCGATGGCATGGGAGTTTCAACCACGACGGCGGCCCGCATTCTGGCCGGGCAAGAGGCGGGGACAGATGGTGAGGGCTATGTCATGGCGATGGATGCCCTGCCGTTTGCCGGTCTGGTCAAGACCTATTCCCACGACAGTCAGGTCGCCGACTCGGCCCCGACTGCCACTGCCCTTATGTCCGGCGTCAAAAGCCGCAACAGCGTAATTGGCGTCAGCCATCTGGCGCAGGTCAATTCTTGCGCCTCGGCCAAAACCGCCCACGTCGATTCACTCATTGAACTGGCCGAAGAGGCGGGTCTTGCGACCGGCGTGGTCACCACCACCCGCATCACCCATGCGACACCTGCCGCCGCCTACGCCCACACGCCGCAACGCGACTGGGAAGACGATGCCGATTTACCCGAACAGGCCAAAGCCGAAGGCTGCATCGATATTGCCCGCCAACTGGTCGAATTTAAGCACGGCGACGGCATAGAGATAGTGCTCGGCGGTGGCCGCCGTCACTTCACGCCGCAAACCCTGGCCGATCCCGAATATGGTGATAAGATGGGCCTGCGCAAGGACGGTCGCAACCTGATTGCCGATTGGAAAAAGGCCCACCCCAAGGGTCAATATGTCTGGGATGCTAAGGGCTTTGCGGGCCTTGACCTCACCGCCAAGGGGCCGATCCTTGGGCTGTTTGAACCTGATCACATGCAGTACGAAGTTGACCGCGCTGCGGATAAGGCCGGTGAACCGTCTCTGGCGGACATGACCGCTCTGGCCATCACCCGCCTGAAATCCAACCCGAAGGGCTTTGTGCTGCTGGTCGAAGGTGGGCGCATCGATCACGCTCACCATGCCGGTCAGGCTGGACGCGCCCTGCATGACACGGTGGCGCTGGATAACGCCGTGCATAAGGCGCTGGAGATGACCGACAGCCGTGACACCCTGATCATTGTCACCGCCGACCACAGCCACGGCCTGACCCTGAGCGGATATCCGGCCCGCGGCAACCCGATTTTGGGGCTGGCCAAGGATAAGGACGGCAAGGCGATCAAGGCCGCCGATGGCAAGCCCTACACGACGCTGACCTATGCCACCGGGCCGGGTGCTGAGATCAACAAACCGCGGGGCGACATCAGCACCATTAACACCGAAGATCACGACTATCATCAGCAAGCCCTGCTACCCGCGCCGGCTGCCGCTCATTCCGGTGAAGACGTGGCAGTGCGGGCATCAGGCCCGTTCGCGCACCTGCTGCAAGGCACGATCGAGCAGATCCTGATCTTTCATGTCATGCGCCACGCTGCACAGATACCGTCGCCTTAAGTAAGAGCCCCCACCACCCCGCCAATAAATTGGCGCGGTCCCCGGCACCGGCCG
>DDPE01000049.1 GCA_002342035.1 Asticcacaulis sp. UBA2476
CCAGGAGCCGAGCATCCGCCCCACCCCAATCTCGCCCCGCTCGGCCGCGAGCACGAACATCGCATTGCCGGTGAACAGCTCCGCCCCCGTCAGCGTGACGAGGATCAGGCCCACCGAAAAGGCGAGGCCGGAGGCGATCTGCTTGGCGCCCGATGCCGGCCCGCCCGCCTGTACGACGAGATATGCGATCGACCCGAACGCGATGAACGCGCCGGCCAGCACCGCGAGCAGCGCCATGCGCCCCACCGGCTCCTCCGCCTTGCGTTCGAAAGCGTCGGGCGCCGCCTCTGCGATCTGTGCCCCGATCAGGTCGTCGGCCATGCCCCGCTTCTCCCTTGTCGTTCGGACCGACAACGCAGAACCGCCATTTCCGGGCCGAAGGCGGCAGATGAAAAAATTCCTAAAGCCGTATCGCCGTCGGTCGTTACTCGCTGTGTCACCTCTCGTGGATAGTGGACGCCGCCATGGACCCGATCGGTTCGAAACCCATTGCCAAGCTCGGCCTCGCGCCGGTCGCCCCGACCTCTCCGGCGGCGCGCATCAGCACGGCCGCCTCGCCGCAGGCGAGCGAGACCGCGCGCTCGTCGATGGTATCGATGACGCGCGAGATGGCCGCCAAGCCACCCGTCGATGATGAACGCGTGGCCAAGATTCGCAAGGCCGTGGAGGACGGGCGTTTTCCGATCGTCCCCGCCACCATTGCCGACCGCCTGATCGCCTTCAAGCTCAACTGGAAACCCGATGACGCGGCGTGACGCACTGGTTCAGGTGATCGACTGCCTCCATGCCGAGATCGCGGCACTGAAGGCCAACGACACCCGTGCGCTCGAACGCGCCACCGCTGCCAAGCTCGGCCATATCGAGGCAGTCGCCGCCTGCGAGGGCGAGGCGCTGACCGACGAAACCCGCGCGCTGGCGCACGAGGCGCAGCGGCTCAATGAGACCGCGCGCATCTACGTCAACCTGATGGCGGCAAATGTCCGCCGCCGGCTGCAATCGCTTGCCGGCACTGCCGTCGCCCCATACCGGGCCGGCGCCTACGCCTGACCCTCACGTCAGCCCAGCGGAAGCTGGGATTGCTCGCAGTGATGCCCCGCACTGAAAGCAAGCGACCCCAGCATTCGCTGGGATGACGGATATAGTTGGCACGCCCCTTGCTGCTGCGCCTCCGAATACGGGGGCCTGATTGCAATGAACATGCGCGCCGCAGCCGCGGCAGACATACCGATGATGGCATCGAGCCCGCACTCGGCGATCGCCGAGGCGAGCCGGCGCACTGGCATCGACTTCGGCTATCTCCTCGGCCAGGCGCAGATCGAAAGCGGGATGCGCAGCGGCGCCCGCGCCCGCACCTCCTCGGCGACGGGTCTCTATCAGTTCATCGAACAGAGCTGGCTGGGCGTCATGAAGGAGCATGGCGCCGAGCACGGCATGGGCTGGGCCGCCGACCGCATCCAGCGCGGCGGCAACGGGCGCTACTACGTCACCGACCCCAATGCCCGTCAGGCGATCCTCGGCCTGCGTACCGATCCCCGCGCCGCCAGCCTGATGGCCGCCGAGCACGCCGCTGACAACAAGGCCGAGCTCGAAGGGATGCTGGGCCGCGAAGCGACGGGAACCGACCTTTACATGGCGCACTTCCTGGGGATCGGCGGCGCCAAGAAGTTCCTGTCGCAGATGCAGGCCAACCCCGGCCGTAGCGCCGCGGGCATGTTCCCCGCCGCCGCGCGCGCCAATTCGAGCATCTTCTTTGCCGAGGGCGGGCGCCCGCGCAGCCTGTCCGAAATCTACGACCGCTTCGCCGGCAAGCTGGATCGCGGTGCCGAAACCGCCGCGCGCGCGCTGCCCGAGGGGATGCAGTTCGCCATCGCCGACACCGCCGCCCCGCGCATCCCCGGCATCGACGTGATCCTGGGCAGCGAGGCGCAGGGCGGGGACGATGCGTGGCTCGAAACCACGCTCGCCAACCTCAACGTGGTGCGCGGGCAGAAGCCCGGGCGCGTCGACGGCGTCAGCCCCTATCGCCCGACGCCCGAAACCGCGCGTCTCGCCTATCTCATGCTCGCCAATCTGGGGGCCTGATGTTCGCTTCGCTTTCCAAGGGCGGCCTTGCCGGCGCCTCGCGGTCGATGGCGCTGCCCGGCGCGATCTTGCTCCTTGTCGTGCTGATGGTGGTGCCGATTCCGGCCGCTTTGCTCGACGTGTTCTTCATCGCCAACATCATGCTCAGCCTCGCGGTGCTGATGGTGGCCCTGAACGCACAGAAGCCGCTCGACTTCTCGTCCTTTCCCACCGTCCTCCTCTTCGTCACCCTGTTCCGCCTCGGCCTCAACGTCGCCTCGACGCGCGTCGTGCTGGTGCACGGGCATGAGGGCGAGGCGGCAGCGGGGCATGTGATCGAGGCGTTCGGCACCTTCCTGATCGGCGGCGACTATGTCGTCGGCATCCTCGTCTTCGCGATCCTGATGATCATCAACATGATCGTCGTGACCAAGGGCGCGGGTCGTGTCTCTGAGGTCAATGCCCGCTTCACCTTGGATGCGATGCCAGGCAAGCAGATGTCGATTGATGCCGACTTGAATGCTGGTGTGATCGATCAGGAAACCGCCAAAAAGCGCCGCGAAGAGCTCGCGCAAGAATCGGACTTCTTCGGCTCCATGGACGGTGCCTCGAAATTCGTGCGCGGCGATGCGGTCGCAGGCCTTGTGATCACCGCCATCAACATCGTCGGCGGCATCCTGATCGGCATTATCAATCACCAGATGCCCGCCGGTGAAGCGGCCTCAACCTATATTCAGCTTACCGTTGGTGACGGTCTGGTCACGCAGATTCCGGCCCTGATCATCTCGATCGCCGCCGGTTTTCTGGTGTCCAAGGCTGGCGTTGATGGCTCGGCTGATAAGGCCCTGACCGCACAGTTGGCGCAAAACCCGGTCGTGCTCGGCATGGTGTCGGCGGCGGCGGGCGTGCTGGCGCTGGTGCCGGGGATGCCGATCCTGCCGCTGGCGGGCATATCGCTGGGGGCCGGGTTCATGGCGTGGCGCATCGGGCGAAAAATGCTGGAGCCGGTTGTGGCCGACCTGCCGCCGCCGGAGCCGCTCATTCAGGAAGATGAGCCGATTTCCGCCACGCTTGCGATTGATGACGTCAAGATCGAACTGGGCCTGGGATTGTTGGGGCTGATCAACGATCTGGATGGCCGTAAGCTGACCGATCAGATCAAGGCCCTGCGCCGGACGCTGGCGCAGGAGTACGGCTTTGTCATGCCGAGCGTGCGTATCCTCGACAATATGCGCCTGCCCCATCAGGGCTATGTCGTGCGCGTCAAGGAAATGGAAGCGGGCTCCGGCGAAGTGCGCATCGGCTCGCTGATGGCGATGGACCCAAGCGGGCGTCAGGTTGAGCTGCCCGGTGAGCATATGAAGGAACCGGCCTTTGGTCTGCCCGCCACCTGGATTGATCAGGCCTTGCGCGAAGAGGCGACGTTTCTGGGCTACACCATCGTTGATCCGGCGACCGTGATCACCACCCACCTGACCGAGATCCTGAAAGACAATATGAGCGATCTGTTGTCCTACGCCGAGCTGACCAAACTTCTGAAAGACGCACCGGATGATCAGAAAAAGCTGATCGATGACCTGATCCCGTCAGTCGTGCCGGTGGCGACCCTGCAGCGGGTGTTGCAGGCCCTGCTGAAAGAACGCGTCTCGATCCGCGATCTGCCCGCGATCCTCGAAGGCTTGGGGGAGGCGGCACCCTATACCAAATCGGTGACCCAACTGGTCGAACATGTTCGTTCCGGTCTGGGGCGGCAGTTGTGCTGGCATAACCGCGGCGATGACGGCACCCTGCCGATCGTGACCCTGAGCCATGAATGGGAAAATGCGTTCTCAACATCGCTGGTCGGCACTGGCGAAGAGCGTCAACTGACCATGGCGCCGTCCATTTTGCAGGACTTCATTCGCGGCGTGCGTGACACCTTTGAGCGCGTATCGATGAACGGCGAAGTGGCAGTGCTGCTGACCAGCCCGCAGATCAGGCCCTATGTGCGCTCAATTGTGGAACGCTTCCGGCCGACCACCACCGTCATGAGCCAGAACGAAATACACCCCAAGGTAAAGCTCAAGACGGTTGGACAAATATAGCTATGTAACTTTGTTTGAAATATCCTGATAATTTATCAGGGAATAGAGTTGGTCAAGGACGGCTTCACCAAGTTCATTTGCCGTATGTAAGACCTTTGCGTTTTTATAGTACCGGCTGACATCAAAGCCGACACCGACAGCGCCAACTCTCAGGTTGGGTATGGCCTCAAGATGATCCACAACGTCTTTTAGATGATTGTGCAGAATATCCGCGCCATTTTCCATGAGCGTACTGTCGTCAACCGGTGCTCCGTCAGATATCACGAGCAGAATTTTCCTCATTTCTGCCCTGTGCGACAGTCTCGACCAAGCCCACTCCAAAGCTTCGCCATCCACATTTTCTTTCGGCAAATCTGGCCGTAACATTGCCCTGAAATCATAACTGCCTGCTGAGGTGCGCATGTCGTTTGCTTGACGATAAATCACATGCAACAGATCGCATAGACGACCGGGAGTTTTGGGTTGGCGACGGCTTAACCAGCGCTGTCTTGATAAACCGCCATGCCATTTTGTCGTCGTAAAACCCAGAATTTCCACGGTACAACCAAGGTGTCGCAAGAAGTCCTGTGCTATGTCAGACGCTGCGGCTGCCATCAGCATCGACTGGGCGCGCATCGAACCCGATTGGTCTATTAAGATGGTGATGCTTGTGTCGGAAAGGATCGTTTCTGCTATATTTGAGCGTAAATTTTCAGACAGTTTGAGAGCATGTAAATGCGTTTTGGTCTTCCATCCTGACAAAGCATTCAGAAACTGGTTCCACGTCGCCTCTAAACCCTTAAGGTTTTCTCCGGATAGTGGACCAAGCACGCTATCCAACTCTCTGGCGTGGACAATTCTATCATAGTCGCGCGTATAAACCGTGTAGACGGTATTATTGCGCTGTTTTAGCCAAAATCTTTCTAAAAACCCCAATGATATTGCCATAGGGCAAAGTAACTATGAACTTGGCTTTTGGGGAAGCGAAAAGTTATAACTTGATCTGACTGTGCCCATAACTCTTGACAGTTATGGTTAAAATCATTTCTAACACCTTTAATGACAAGCACATGACGGGTTAAAGGGTGCCCAACCTGTAAGGCGTCAAGTCATTCATTTGATCTAATGGGCCGAGCGGCAGCTGTCCATTCCGTGACCGCGATAATTTCCGGTAGGCCGTCAATCGCCACGGGCCGGGATGTGCCGTGCGGGGTGAGCAGCCCATTGAGGTTCTTGCTGCGGCGGCTGATGACATACAGGGTGCTGTATTTGGACAGCAAGGCCGGAACCTGCGCCAGATTAACCTGATTATGCAGCGGCAAATAGGACGTGGTTCCGGGATCAGTGCGGGGCACCAGAATGGTCAGGCGGCAGTTGATTTCGGCACAATAGCGCTGCATCAGGTGGCCTTGTAATTCATAGCTGGTCAGGACGACGGCGGTCGGGTTTCGTTGGCTGAGCACCTCTGTAATATGTTGCCACGGTTCCATCTGATACTGGTGGCGCTGGCTGACCGTCTCAAGGCCGGTCGTGGTGATGGCCAGTATGGCCGCGGCGATGGCGGCGCGATGATCGGGCAGGGCGCAGATCCCTATGGCTACGGCGGCGATGAACGGGCCGGTCCCCCAGTAAAGTGTGCGCGGCAGCATGATGGGGGTTTTCAGGTTCAGCAAAAATATCAGGATCGGCACGGCCAGCCCTACCAGTGGCAGGATCAATGCGGGGCGGGCGCGATATTTGACCGCCATATAGACGGCCAGACCGATGAGCACTGCGGCCCAGAATTTTCCGCCCGGCGCCACCGACTGGAAATTGGGCGCATAGACTTTCCGGATCATGCCTACGGCTTCGGACAGGTTAAGTTGCGGTATCCAGTTAATGGTCGCGGCATGGTTCATCTGTTGCAAGGTTATGCCGCCCCACCAACTCCACAGGATCAGCACGATGGCTTGCGCCAGCGCCCATTCAATCACGACGATCCGGTTGACAGGCCATTGTTTCACCGCCCAGGGGATGAGAAACAGATTGATCAGGACCGGCAGGATGATCAAGGTTGTGTGGCAATAGGCCGCGGCGCTGACGCTGACGACATAAACACCCAAGGCCCATCGCCTCAAAAGTTGTGGCTCATCCGGTCTCATGATTCGTAAAACGGCATAAAGGGCGGCCAGCGCAAAGGTTTGCGTGAAAATATAGCCGCGCACCTGAAGGCTGTAGAATATGTTCTGAAACGATATGGCCAAAAGCAGTGCCGCCAACAGGCCCGCTAACGGACCGCCTATGTCGCGGGCGATCAGGAAGGCTATGAATATGCTGGTGCATCCGGCGATAATCGACAGGCTGCGCAATGCCAAATCGCTGTCCCCGAATAGGGCCATCCAGATTTTCAGGAACGTGTAATAGAGCGGCGGGTTGGTTTCGCGGGCCATCCAGTCTGACCACAATAACTGAACCGGCGCGCGCGCAAACGATACCGAAGCGCTTTCGTCGACCCATAAGGATATGTCGGAAAGATATATCCGCAAAATCAGTGCGCTCAGAATAATGGCACCCAGCACCGCCCACATGACAGGGGCAGATTTGTAATCCAGCCGATTGATCCAGGCAGTTAATGACATCATCCGGCCCCCCGCTGAATGACACGATAGTGGAGTTAAACCGGTGATTTTGCAATGCAAAAAATCGCGTCAGGGCTGCGGGTAAATGATACCTCTCATTCCGGTGCGGTCTGCGTTTTAGCGGCACTGCGAACCAAGCTCAGAGCTTGACAATCGGGGTTAAAATCATTTCTAACGCCTTAATGACAAACCCATGACGGGTTAAAGGGTGGCCAGCTTATGAAGCGTCTGATCAAGCAGGTGTTCGGTTCAACCTCTCCGGGCGATATTTTCTTTGACCTGATTACTTTTGACCGCCTGATTACGCGGCCGGTCATTCATCTGATCTATTGGGCGGGTTTGTCGCTGTTGCTGCTGTCGGCCTTTGGTGTGCTCGGTGCCACGGTTGGCATCGCCATGCGCGAAGAAGCGCCGTGGGGCTGGTTTCTGGCGGTGCCGTTTCTGATTGGTGGATTGCTGTTTGTGTTCGCAGGCATACTGCTGTGGCGGTCGTTCTGCGAATTTTACGTCGCCATTTTCCGCATTGCTGACGATCTGCGTTTTCTGCGTAAAGAGGCCGAAACGGCCAGCCGCCAGGCACCTGTCGCGCCAGCGCCTGAGCCGCGCCCGACCCTTGACCCGCAGGCCCCGATCGATATGGGCGACCCCAAGGATGTGATGGATTCGCCCTTTACCAATGTCCGTCCGGCCAAAGAAAATTAGGCGCTAAACCGTCCAGCAAAGGCGTGGGCCAGAGGTTTGGCAAAGCCTATGCTGTCAAACAAAACGGGCTTATCGCTGTTGTCTTTGCGGTACGGGAAGGTGTCTTTGTCACGCAGACCCCAGATGGTCATGCCGAACTGCTGATGGGGTTTGAGCTGCAAATAGGCGTCGGTAATCTCGTCCAGTGCCCGTATTTGTCCGGCGGCTAAATCTGTTCCCGGTAAAACCATGCCTTCGGGTTTCAGGCTGATATCGACTTCCGAGACATGCACTTTTAAACCCAATGAGGCGATGTCTGTGATTGCGGCCTTGAGCATACCCGGCGCAATATTAGCATCGATATGGGTCTGGGTACCGAGGCCGTGCAGCGGGACCCCCGCTTTCAGCAACCGCTCGGCCAGCCGTAGAAACGCCGCCCGCTTTTTTGGATAATATTCCAGATTATAGTCGTTGAGAAACAGGGGGGTATGCCTGTCGGTTTCGTGTGCCCTATGAAAAGCCAACAAAATGTAATCTTCGCCAAGAACTTGCTTCCATAAGCAGTCACGCAGCCCTGAGCCGTCATCCAGCATAGGCTCATTGACTACATCCCAGCCTGTAAGTTGGCCTTTGTAGTGTCCAACAACACCATCGATATATGCCTGATATGCATCGAAGAAATTATCGTAATCTCCGGACAGTTTATCAAATAAAGGAGCACTTTGGGCGTACCAGACTAGGGTATGGCCAAACATGCCCATACCATTGGTCTTTGCAAAAGTGAGTATTTGATCGGCAGCCTTGAACCTCAACCATTTTTCAGGTTCAACGAAATTGATGGGGCTGTCCTCACCGAGGATATATTCCATCTTCATTTCCCACTCCGGCGTGATCCGGTCGAAATGGGTGGCAGCCAAAGGCCCCCACTGCGGGTCTTTGAAGCTGGCGGTCATGGCGCAGACACCCAGATCGAACGGGGCCAGCGACTTTAACGGGGGCAGGGGGGCGTCGGTTTGCGCGGTGCTTTGGCCGCATCCGGCCAAGGCTACTGCCCCGGTCAGCACGGTTCGACGTGAAAGCATCGGGCGTGAGATCATTAAGCGCGGCTGTAGCTCATCCGCAGGGCCGCTTCGTCCATGGCGGCATTTTCGCGCGCCAATTCCTGACGCTGACGATTGAGCTTGGTCACTTCGGATACATGCTCGAATTTCTTAAGCTCTTCAAACGCCTCGGTCAGTTGATCGCGGATGCCGAGTTCTTCATGGGCAATGAGGTTGAGGTCACCCACGACCTGAACCCGGCGCGCGTCCCAGCCTTTTTTATAGGCAGGCATATGGATCGACAGGCTGTAATCTTCGCGGGCGCGCACGGTTTCCAGCTCAAATTCGGCGTCGAGCGTGGCGATTTTCATCTCAACATGGGTGCGGCGGGTAACGACTTCGGCGAGGGTCTTTTGCAGGGTCTCCACCTCAAAGGTCGAGATGCGGATTAAGCTTTTGACCCACTTAGCCATGTGTAGAACCCCTACTTATTAACCCGGTGGAGGTTCCACCTGATCCGAAGTCAGAATTTGCGCCAGAAATGTAAACGAGTCGTCAAGAGAGGTGTATTCTTCCTTGTCCTGACGTAAAAAATTTTCGATGTCAGGGTTGAGGCGGATCGCCCGGTCAACATCGGGGTCGGCGCCTGCGCGATACGCCCCGATCCGGATCAATTCTTCCATGTTGGTGTAGGCTGATAGGACCTGCCGCGCCTGACGCACGACCTCGCGTTCAGGCAGGGTTTGGCACCCCGGCATGGTCCGGCTGATCGACTTCAAAACATCAATAGCCGGAAAGCGGCCGCGTTCGGCAATATTGCGGCTCATGACGATGTGACCGTCTAAAATCCCGCGCACGGCATCGGCAATCGGTTCGTTATGGTCATCGCCGTCAACCAGCACGGTAAATAGGCCGGTAATTGGCCCGCCTTGGGTGCCATCCGGATAGGTCGGGCCGGGGCCCGCGCGCTCCAAAAGCTTGGGCAATTCGGCAAAGCAGGTTGGGGTATAGCCCTTGGTGGTTGGCGGCTCACCGGTGGCGAGACCAATCTCACGTTGGGCCATCGCAAAGCGGGTAACCGAATCCATCAGGCACAGAACCTCCAGGCCCTGATCGCGCAAGTATTCACTGAGCGCCAGCGTCATATAGGCCGCCTGCCGGCGTTTCAGGGCGGGCTCATCCGAGGTGGCGACCACAACAATGGCGCGGCGCAAGCCTTCGGGCCCAAGGGTTTCTTCGATAAATTCGCGCACTTCGCGGCCCCGTTCACCGATCAGGCCGACCACAACCGCGTCACAGGTGGCCTCGCGCGCCAGCATCGACAACAGCACGGATTTACCGACACCAGACCCTGCAAATACGCCCAGGCGCTGACCGCGGCAGCAGGTGGTGAACACATCCATCGCCCGCACCCCAAGGTTCAGCCGCTCACCCACGCGGGCGCGGGTATGGGCGGGCGGCGGTGCGGCACGTAAGTTGTAGCCGACCTGACCCTTGGGCAGCGGCCCCAGACCATCAATGGCCTCACCGAAGGAATCGACGATCCGCCCCAGCCAGGCGCGCGACGGATAGACCTTGCCGCCATCGGACAGGATACGGATTTCGGCGCCGGGGGCGATGCCTTCGATGGGCCCAAACGGCATCATCAGGGCGCGGTCTTCGCGAAAGCCGACGACTTCGACGGGCAGGGGTTCGGCATGGCGGCGGATGATCTCACAGCGGGCACCTACCTGCATGTAAGAAAGCCCGCCCTTGGCTTCGATCAGCAAACCATTGACCACGGCCACACGGCCATAAACCCGCAACGGCTCAACATTATCGGCGGCGTGAATCAGATCCTGCATGGGGTGAGTTTAGGTAACGCAAACTTAAGAATGGTTAACGAAACGCTTAATTGAATGACCAGGTAAAATTATAAACAAATACACTTTGTGCGGTGGACTGGCCTTTGGCATCAATCGGTGAAATGGTCAATTTGTCATTGAAAACACCACGAAGTATGGCGCCTGCGTTATACCCTACCGGGAGTTCTGCCTGATTTAGGCACAAATCGATAATATGCGACTCTGTAATGTAACAATGCATCGTGGCTGATATGTCAGTCCCTCCCTCCTCTCTGTATTTTGAAAAAAATTGAGCGAGATCTTTTACGTCGAACGACTTGGGGGTCTTTGTATTCTTAGTCCCATCTGCCTGAGTAATTAGCCACTTTGAATCTTTATAAAGTATGGTCCGTTTCAAAGGTTCTGGTGAAACTAATTGGGCCGAGAGCCACTCACTGGCGCCCTTGTGGCCGCGTCGCGCAGCATTGACATAAAGCCATGCGGCTTCTTTTTCATCCTTAAAGCCGCCGCGCCCTTCTGCCGTCATTTGAGCCAGATTGAACATAGCGTCCGCAGAGCCTTCGGCGCTGCCTCTGCGAAACCATTCGCGTGCTACTTCAGCCTTATCTGTTTGATTTATTGCCTTAAGGCCGAGTTGATTCATGGCTTCGCCACTACCAGTTTGTGCTGCAAGCAGGTAATTTTTGAAAGCTTCGGTCTCATCCTTTGGGCCGGATAGGCCGTGCTCATAATCGTAAGCAACGGAAAAAATCAGAGCGGGCTGGCTGACTTTTATCTTAATACAATATTCGTTCATCGCTTTGGCGATATTGACGGGACGATTGATACCTAGCAAGTAGGCTTGGCACATCACACTGAGTGCGCGAGGTTCATCTTTGTCTGCCGCGGCCTCATATAAATTATATGCAGCCTTTAAGTCTTGTGGCCCGTATATGCCTTGGGACAAAACCGAAGCCAGATCAAACATTGCGACACGGTTGCCATTATCAGCGGCATAGCGGAGGCTTCTGATTGTGCGTGCGCGATGTGCTTTAATGTCCAGATAATTTTTGTTTGGTTTCGTTTCGGCTTCTGTAACGACATATAAATGGCTGCCGGTGCCGTCATAGGGTGTGGTTTCGGCATGTCCGCTATTTGTCGTTATCAAGGCTGCAAAGGCCGTTGCCAGCGTCACAAAATACCGCATAAGTTCCCCATCAATATACTTGGTATAGTTATCTATAGAATTGTTCAGGGTTGTGAATGCTGAAAACACGCCTTGGATATTTTTCTTGTAAATCTGACGCTTTATGACAGCCTAGGCTCGATTTCAGGGGGAGCCATGCGCGCCTATTATACCGCAGACCGTGCGCGGTTTTTTGCCGATACGGGTGAGCATATTCTGGGGGCTTTGGCGCAAGGGCATTCCTTCGCGCTGGAGATGACCCAGCGCGAAGCGTGGCGGCAGCAAATCATCCTGATGCGCGCGGCACTTAGCGATCAGCCGGCCTTTACGCTCTATTTCGAGTTCGCCATTCCGCGCATGGGTAAGCGCGCCGATTGCGTGGTGCTGATCGGTGACTGCGTGTTTGTGATCGAGTTCAAGGTCGGCTCAGACAGCTTTGACCGCCATGCCATAGAACAGGTAGAAGACTATGCGCTTGATCTCAAAAACTTCCATCTGGGCAGTCATGATCTGGCGATTGTGCCGGTGCTGGTGCCGACCAAAGCGCTTGCGTCCGGCATCATCCAGTTTGAGTTGCCCGGCTCGCATGTTGCCAAGCCCTTATGCGTATGCCCTGCCGACCTTGGCTATGTGTTGAAAATGTTCAGCGCTACGGCGGCCGCGCAATTCGATGCGCACACATGGGCCGCCACCGGCTATCGCCCGACCCCGACCATTATCGAGGCCGCCCGCGCGCTCTATGCCCGCCATGATGTGGCGGACATTGTGCGTCATGACGCGGGTGCCCTCAACCTTGGCCGCACACAGGATATCATCAACCGCGTGGTGGAGACCTCCCGCGCTCACCGGCAAAAGTCGATCTGTTTCGTCACCGGCGTACCGGGGGCGGGCAAGACCTTGGCGGGGCTGAATATCGCCACCCAACGCAGCGGTGAGAGCGACACGCACGCGACGTTTTTGTCGGGCAACGGGCCGCTGGTGGCGGTGTTGTCTGAGGCCCTGATCCGCGATCAGCAGGCCAGAAACAAAGCTAACAACACGGGCGGCGCTAAAACCCATATTGCCCGCAATGTTCACGCCTTTATCCAGAACATTCACCACTTCCGCGACCATTATCTGCGTAGCCATGAAGCGCCGTCCGATCATATTGTGGTCTTTGATGAGGCTCAGCGTGCCTGGACGCGGGATAAGGCCGCCAGTTTCATGAAGAATAAGCGCGCCGTCGCCGACTTTGATATGTCCGAGCCTGAGTTCCTTTTGCGGGTTATGGATCGTCATGCCGACTGGTGCACGGTGGTCTGCCTGATCGGCGGTGGGCAGGAAATCAATACCGGTGAGGCGGGATTATCCGAATGGATGGCGGCGATCCGCGATCATTTCCCGCACTGGCGTGTCCATGCCTCGGCGCAGATTACGCAGCCGGATTATGACCTTAATCATGAGGCCAAAGGCTTTATCGAAACCGAGCAGGTCACCCTGCATGATGATCTGCATCTGGCCGTGTCTATGCGTTCGTTCCGGGCGGAAACCCTGTCGGATTTTATCAGCCATGTCCTGAACGGTGATGCCGAGGCGGCGCGGACGGCCTTTGATGTGATGGGTGGAAAGTATCCCATATATTTGACCCGCGATATTCATGCCGCCCGCGAATGGTTACTTAGGCAGGGGCGAGGTACAGCGCGGTTTGGTCTGATCGCCTCATCCGGGGCGCTGCGGCTCAAGCCCGAAGGTGTGCATATCAAGACTGAGATTGACCCCGCCAACTGGTTTCTGAACGATCGCGCCGATGTGCGGTCGTCCTATTACCTGGAAGACGTAGCGACCGAATTTGATGTGCAGGGGCTGGAGCTTGACTGGGCCGGGGTGTGCTGGGACGCCGACCTGCGCCATGATAGCCACGGTTGGCAACTGAACAAATTCAAAGGCACGAAATGGCAGTCGGTCAAGGACCGCCATCAGCGGCTATACCTCAAAAATGCTTACCGCGTCATCCTCACCCGCGCCCGCCAAGGCATGGTGATCTTTGTGCCGAAGGGCGATGATCGCGACCCGACACGGCCGTCAGGGTTTTATGACGATACCTTCCGGTTTCTGCAAAGCTGCGGCATCCCGCTATTGAACTGAAAGCCGTGACGCCGATATATCTCTAAAGTAATATGGAGATATCCGATGGTCTTAGCGATCCGCGTTCACCAAACCGGCGGCCCTGACGTCATGGTGGCCGAAGACATTGACCTGACCCCGCCGCGGGCCGGTGAGGTGCGGGTGCGCCATACCGCCATCGGGGTCAACTATATCGACACCTATTTCCGTTCAGGGCTTTATAAGGCCGCTTTGCCGTTTTCGCCGGGCAATGAAGCTGCCGGTGTCGTTGAGGCCGTGGGGGAGGGTGTCAGCGATTTTAAATCTGGCGACCGCGTGGTCTATCTGCATGGGCCGGGCACCTATGTTGAAGCGAGGAATGTCCCCGCCGATAAGCTGATCCCACTGCCGGATAAGGTGCCGGATGAGGTGGCCGCGGCATCGCTGCTGAAAGGGCTGACGGTGCAATATCTGCTGCGCCGGACGTTTGAGGTGAAATCAGGCGACCGTTTGTTGTTCCATGCCGCCGCCGGTGGCGTGGGCCTGATCGCCGGGCAGTGGGCGCGGCATCTGGGCGCGTACATTATCGGTACAGCCGGGTCTCAGGCCAAGGTCGATCTGGCGATGGCGCACGGCTATGATCACGTCATCAACTATGCCGATGAAGACTTTGCGCCGAAAGCTTTGGAACTGAATGGCGGACGCTTTGATGTGGTCTATGATTCCGTCGGCGCGGATACCTTTCCGGCATCATTAGATGTGCTGAAACCGCGCGGTCTGTTTGTGTCGTTCGGGCAATCGTCAGGGCCAATTCCGCCGTTTGATATCGGCATCCTCAATGCCAAGGGTTCGCTCTACATGACGCGGCCATCGCTGTTTGCCTATAATGCCACGCGCGAGGATTTGCTGGCCTCGGCAAGCGAACTGTTTGACCTGATCGGGCGCGGTATTATCACCATCCCGATCCATCAGCGCTTTGCGTTGAGCGACGCAGCCCTTGCCCACCAAGCGCTGGAAAGCCGCGCCACCACGGGCACGACGATATTGGTGCCGTAGCAGGTATTGCATTTCTATGTTCAGGGTTTGCAGGCTTGATTTGTGGTGTTAAGACGTCAGATCATATTTTGCGCAATCTGCGCTGATCATCATGTCTCAAATCTCACATAACAGTCAGAAATTATTTGCCTATGCCTTGCTGGGCTACTTAGAGCGTCTTCTTTTGTGGGGATGGCCCGAAGTATTATGTCAGGCCTGCAAATCGGGATGGATATGTGGAAAGTGCAGACCGTTAAATATCGACGCGTTCGATATTTTCGGATTGTCATCTGCGGAAGATCGAGCCGAAGAATTAAAACTGACGCAGCCTATTAAGGCGGTTTGGCTGGTGCTTGATGAAATTGAAAACGGCCCTTATGCGTTTAAAAATCTTCGGGACATAAATAAAGCGAACGTAGTTAAGCTTAGAGATGACCTTATTAGCTGGCTCGACCAAAACGGCGAAAACGACAATATGGCTATTCCGCCAATTACGAAACTTCTTGAACCTGATAAATTGAAGCCTCAGTTGAGAAATATCAGGGATTTCGGAGCGGTCGGTGACGGTGTGGCGCTGGATACCGGCGCCATCAATGCCGCCATAGACGCGGCGGCCACTGACGGCGGCGTGGTCGTGTTTCCGGCTGGGCGGTATTTAAGCTTTTCGATCCGGCTGAAAAGTAACGTCACCCTGCACCTGTCCGAAGGGGCGGAGATTATCGCTGCCGACCCTAAAGTCCACGGCGGCGAGTATGATCCTTTTGAGCCCAATCCGTTTGATCTCTATCAGGATTTTGGCCATTCGCACTGGCACAATTCGCTGATCTGGGGCGAGGGCCTGGAGCATATCGGCATTACCGGCGCGGGCATGATCAATGGTGAGGGCCTGACCCGCGAAGGGCCGGGCTCGCAATGGCAAAAACAGGCCGGTGAGTTTCCGCTCAGCATGCGTGGCCTGTCCGCCGAAGTCATGGCCGAACTGGCACCGGAAGTTTCGGCCATGAAGGGTCTGGGTAATAAATCTATCGCGCTTAAGAACTGCCAGAACGTCACCTTGCGCGGGTTTACGATCAAAAACGGCGGCCATTTTGCGCTTTTGGCCACGGCTGTTGAGGACATGGTGATTGACGGGCTGACCATCGACACCAACCGCGACGGGCTCGATATCGACGGCTGCAAGCGCGTGCGCATCACCGGATGCAAGGTCAACACACCTAATGACGATGCGATTGTGCTGAAATCGAGTTTTGCTTTGGGTGAAATCCGCGACTGCGAAGACATCCATATCGAAGACTGTCGCGTCAGCGGGTTTGACCTGGGGACTATGCTGGACGGCACGTTTGGGCGGACGCAAGCGCGCGCCCCCGATCAGGACCGCGTCACCGGCCGCATCAAGATCGGCACAGAATCGAACGGCAGTTTCCGGCGCATCACCATCCGCAACTGCCATTTTGAACGCTCCCGCGGCCTGGCGCTGGAAACGGTTGATGGCGGGGTGATCGAAGATGTGGTGGCTGAAAATCTGAGCCTGACGGAGGTAACGACCGCGCCGTTGTTCTTGCGCATTGGGGCGCGTCTGCGCGGGCCGGAAGGCACAACGCCCGGCGCGATCCGACGGGTGCGGATATCCGACATGACGGCGACCGATATATTGCCGGATTACAGCGCCCTGATCATGGGGTTGAGCGATCACCCGATTGAGGATGTGACGCTAACCAACCTGCATTTCACCTATCGCGGCGGAGGTACGTTAGAGGACGCGGCGCGAAGGCCCGATGAACTGGATAGCGCCTATCCGGAACCGAGCATGTTCGGAATCACCCCTGCTTATGGCCTGTGGGCGCGGCATGTACGTGGGTTGAAAATGGATAATGTGGTGCTGGAAGCCTCGTCCCTTGATGCGCGGCCCGATATGGTTTTGGACGATACGCAGACTTTATAATCTGACAGCGCGACCTGATCGAAAAGCCATTATTAGGTGGTTAGGGTGGGTTAACCTTTTGGAGGCGGCCCCCATGACTAATAAAACCCCCACGAAATCTGCGCTTGATATCTTCACCGCCCTGATCGCTGATCACAATAAGCATCGTAAGCTGCTGGACCAAATCGAGGCTGCCGATAAGGATGCGCGGTTGGAGCATTTCGCAGCCTTTGCGCTTGAGGCCAAGGCCCATGCGGCGGCGGAAGAGCAGGCGCTTTATTCGGTCATGATGGCCAATCCCGACCTGACCTCTAAGGCCCGCCATTCGGTGGCTGAACACAAAGAAATCGAAGACCTGATCGACGAGATTGCCGAGCTTGATGCCGGTTCAAAAAAATGGTCCGAGAAATTCGCGGAGCTAAAACACGAATACCTTCACCACATCGAGGAGGAGGAAGAGGAAATGTTCCCCGCCGCAGATGAAGAACTGACCACATCCGAAGAACGCGACATGGGTAAGGTCTTCAAAGACCGCAAGCCCAAGGAAAAAGCCGCCGCCACAGTGGGTGAAGAGTAAGATATTTCCTAAAGTCTCGGATGGGCAAAGGCGCGCAACGCATCG
Organism: Asticcacaulis sp. UBA2476; assembly: GCA_002342035.1. Lineage (GTDB taxonomy): Bacteria > Pseudomonadota > Alphaproteobacteria > Caulobacterales > Caulobacteraceae > Asticcacaulis. The sequence goes on from DDPE01000049.1 coordinate 17,133, forward strand.
ACAGCCTCATTGCGCGTGACCGGCGCATGAATACCCTGTCCGGACATGGTTCCTCCGTTTGTTTTAGGAGACACAGACCTGCGCATTCATACGCGGCAAGCGAAACCATACCTTTTCTGGACTAAGCGCCATTTACATGGTTCCCTAGCGTTTTCGGGGGGAGCCGATGCCGCTAACCATGCGCATACTGACGGGTCTGGCGCTGGGTTTAATCGGCGGAGTGGTGCTGTTTGAGTTTTTGCCGGACAGCATAGGTCCCGTCGGCACCACGGCGCAGGTGATCGGCGGGCTGTGGCTCAATGCCCTGCGCATGACCATTATTCCGCTAGTGTTCGCGTTGCTGGCGCTGGGGGTGGTCAATGCCGCCGCGCTGGCCGGGCAGGGTACGCTGGCGCTAAAAACCGTGGTGACCTATGTTGTCCTGCTGCTGGTCTCAGCGGTATTGGGGGCCGCGCTGACGTTGGGCCTGTTGCCCCTGTTTCCCATTCCGGACGATGCCGCGCAGGCTCTGCGATCGAGCGCCGGATTGCACCATGCCGAGATCATGCCGTCTCCACCGCTCAGTGAGATGCTGCTGGGCATCATCCCGGCCAACCCCATTGAGGCGGCAGCCAATGGCGCCATGCTGCAAATTGTCATATTTGCGCTGGTGTTCGGTCTGGCCCTGACCCGCGTCAATGTCACCCGCCGGGCGGCGATCGTGGATTTTTTACATGCCCTGAACGACGTGATGTTTGTGATCGTGCGCTGGGTTCTGATCGCTGCACCGCTGGGGGTATGTGCGCTTGGGCTATCACTGGCGCTCAGGGCCGGAGCATCTGCCTTCGGGGCGCTGGCGCACTATGTCGCGTTTTCATGGGGCCTTGCAGTGATCGGCATAGGCTTAGCCTATGTCATGGCCTGGATCGGTGGCGGGATTTCGCCCTGGCGGTTTGCGCGCGGCGTGGCACCGGCGCAAGCCGTGGCCGTCAGCACCCAATCGTCACTGGCGTCCCTACCCGCCACGCTGACCAGCACGGATGCGCTGGGTATTCCGCGCGCCGTTTCCGGAGTCACCCTGCCGCTGGCGGTGTCGATTTTCCGGTTTAATGGTCCGATGCAGAATCTTATGCTGGGACTGTACGGTGCGTCACTTTATGGGATGCACCCCAGTTTCATGCTGATCGTTGCGGCCATTCTTGTGGCGGTGGTGATCGAGCAAAGCTCGATCGGTTTGCCGAACCAGCTAAATTTTTTCACGGCCTTATCTGCCGGTCTATGCCGTTCTGGGGGTGCCGGTTGAGATTCTGGCGCTTTTGATTGCCGTCGATGTCCTGCCTGATATGGTCGCCACCACCGGCAATGTCAGCATGAACGCCGCCGTGACCACGGTGATTTCCAAACGATTTGCACCGGATGCTGACTTGCAAATGCAGGAGCGTAGATTTTAGAAAGATTGAACCGTGATCGTATTTTTAGTCTTCCAAAGATTTAGCTTCGCAAATTGCATATTCGGTGGCTTGTTCGAAATAATCCTTTAGCTTCATAATGTATCTATTTCGCTCTTCTTGATAGCGCTCAATTTCATAGTTGTAATTTTTCACTCTAGAATTGTAAGATGTTATTTCCCATTCTGCACATTTGGTTGACGAATATGCTTTTGCGCAGAATGGTAATTCTGGCTTTTGTGGTTTTTCTGGCTTGTAATAGCTTCGGGGTGCCGCTGGCTCGGTGCAGAAAGCATTTGCTGAGTTGCTAATCGCTAGAAGTGAAAAAAATAGAATGGTTTTTTTCATATTATTCCCCCCAAGGAGCTACTGATCATCAATTGTAATTCTTAAAGTTAAGAAATATTTTAATGATCTATTTCACCCGCGGGGGTTCCCCGCTGTGATTCAAAAGACTCAGTGCCAAAAAATGCACATATTTATCCTGTTAATAAATAGAATCGTTGACTCATCGGCCTTGTGGGTGAGTCGCAAATCACCCTACGAATCAATATTCGGGTAAGCTTAACGAATCTTAAGGGATTTTGGTTTTAGCTGATTAACGAATGGTTTGGGCGTGTTGCCCCGACCTCGTTCCCAACGCCGGAGGGGCTTGATGCGAGTTTTATTGATTGAGGACGACAGCGCGACCGCGCAGAGCATCGAATTGATGCTTAAGTCGGAAGGTTTTAACGTCTACACGACCGATCTGGGCGAAGAAGGCGTGGATCTGGGTAAGATCTACGACTACGACCTGATCCTGCTGGACCTTTCGCTGCCGGATATGTCGGGCGTCGAAGTGCTGCGCCAGTTGCGCGTGGGCAAGATCAATACGCCGATCATGATCCTGTCGGGTACGTCTGAAATCGACACCAAGGTTAAGACCCTGGGCAACGGCGCTGACGACTACATGACCAAGCCGTTCCACAAAGACGAAATGATCGCGCGTATTCACGCTGTGGTCCGCCGCTCCAAGGGCCATGCTCAGTCGGTGATCAAGACCGGTGACATCATTGTCAACCTGGACGCCAAGACGGTCGAAGTGTCGGGCAACCGCGTTCACCTGACCGGCAAAGAATATGAAATGCTTGAGCTTTTGTCCCTGCGTAAGGGCACGACCCTGACCAAGGAAATGTTCCTGAACCACCTTTACGGCGGTATGGACGAGCCTGAGCTTAAGATCATCGACGTGTTTATCTGTAAGCTGCGTAAGAAGCTGGCCGTGGCCGCTTCGGGCAACCACTATATCGAAACCGTCTGGGGCCGTGGTTACGTTCTGCGTGATCCGTCCGAAGTTGGCGGTACTGTCGCCGCTTAATCTACGGATACATCGATTACGTTATCGCCTTTCTGATTTTGGAAGGTGACTGAGCGCCCGTCGGCCCCTCCCGATGGGCGCTTTCTATTTTACGCGCTTTTTTAACGCGCATTGTTTCCAAAAACCGCTTCACACTTTTTTGGCATGCGCTTGTTCAGCTTTGCTTAACCGTGTCTGTAAACCTTAAACTAAACCTGATGGTGTAACCTTGTTATGCGGGATAAGAATTCCCAAAATAATCAAGGTGAGGGCGGTCATGGGTTTTCAGTCATTCAAGGTTTTGTTTCTGTGTGAGCATAATTCGGCGCGCTCGATCATGGCTGAGGCCCTGCTCAACCGCTTAGGCGCCGGACGGTTTGAAGCCTATTCCGCAGGCATCGCCCCTGCCCCCTCCGTCAGCCCCTATGTCATGAGCGTACTGCAAAAGATCAACTATACCCTCTCAAAGCTTTCGCCCAAGCCGGTCGAGGCGATGCTCACTGACGATGCGCCGGTATTTGATTTTGTGTTTCGCCTGTCGCACCATTTGCCGGCCGATGGTCACTGGCCGGATTTCAAGGGCGCGCCGATGGTCATCGACTGGTTCCTGCCTGACCCCAGCGATCTGAGCGATTCCAAAAGCGTGGTGGCGCAGGCTTATGGCGACATGTTCGCGCGCCTGTCGAGCCGGATCGATACGCTGTCGCAGATGTCGGATGAGGCCCTGAAGCAGTTCATGCCGCTGCGCGGTCGTCTGGAGCGCATGGGCGAGGAAGCCTTCCGGCTGGCGTCGTGAGGTCTTTTTCGGCTTAAGTTTCTGGTTTTTTATGGATTTTTAATTCCATAGTCGCGAAAAAGACGAAATATTTTATTGTCTTTCGCTTTCTGATTGCTGAAACTCATGTAAACTTGGCGGCATGAACACCGATGATGCCGTAGTTAATCTTTTCGCGCTGGCGCACCCTGGGCGGCTGGCCATGTATCAGGTCATTGTCGCGGCCGGACCTGGTGGCATAGCTGCGGGTCAGGTGGCGCGCGCGGTCAATATGCCCGCCAACACCGCCTCGACGCACCTCAGCATAATGACCGGCGCGGGTCTTCTGAGTGCGCATCGCGAAGGGCGCTCGATCATCTATAGCGCCGACATGGCTCATTTCTCACAGATGATCGGGTTTCTGCTCAAAGACTGCGCGCAGGGTCGGCCCGAAGCCTATGAATCGCTGCGGGCATGGCTTAAACAAAACGCTTAGACACCATTTAAGAAAAGCGTTTCATGGCCATCGAAGTCACTATCTATCACCGCCCGACCTGCTCCACCTCACGCAAAGCGCTTGAACTGATCCGCGCGCAGGGTGTTGAGCCAACCATCATCGACTATGGCAAGGTCGGCTGGACCAAGCCGCAATTGCAGGGCCTGCTGAAAACCATGGGCGTGGGCGCGCGCGATATTTTGCGCACCAGAGGCACGCCTGCCGAGGAACTGGGCCTGACGGCGGCGGGTGTTAGCGATGATGCGATCCTTGAGGCCATGGTGCGTGAGCCTGTGCTGGTCGAACGCCCAATCGTGGTGACCTCTAAGGGCGCACTCATCGCCCGCCCGGTCGAGCGATTGCTGGAGATTTTGTAGGTTTAAAGTGGCCGTGAGCGTCATTTATTGTCACGCCAAGCGCTGTAGTGTTCTTGAAGAGGTCTTAGTGGGTAAGGAGACACTGTTCTCGAAACAACACATAAGGTAGTTTTCCCACGTTAAGCACATGATTGTCGTGCCTTTGACGGGCAGGTGATATAGCGGGGATCTTCAAGCGGTTTAGAGGCTAATGGGGCGGTGCATAATGTTGCAGACGATCAGTTGCAAACTGATCGCAGCACGGCTGGCTGATATGTTGGTTAGCAAACGAATTTAGAATGTGTCGGCGTTCACAACTCGATTTCTTTCGATATCTCTGCGCGTTAAACTCTTTATTGGCTCGAAAATTTCATTGTGCATAGAAAAAGCGAAATATGCAGACATTACTTTATCAAACATTATGGGTTCAAGTATGAACTCACGATCGAACTGAGTTTTGTCGCGGGCATAATCAAACAGGCTAGATGATGTCGCATAGATAGCGGCGCAATTTGATATGCATTCTGCCACAAAGTTATGATCCATATGGCTAAACTCGCGATTTATACCTTCACATCTAGATTGAAACACCTGAATCATGGCGATTAGGTCTGATAAACGATCAGCAACCATATCGTGTGGGGTTCTTTCTAGGATTGTCTCAAAATTCGTTAACACCGTCTGAGGTAAGTCGTGGGTGGTTACATCGGGCGTACGCAGAACTATTCCGAACTCCCCGCCAGCAAGATACATGTATATAGACTTTAAGCTTTCGGCGCTGGCTATGCAGTATGCACATACTTGACTTAGCGCTAAAGGGAGTGTGGCGCGTGCTGCTACATAAAGACGCTTATTTCGATTTTGTTCATGTTTGTCAGCTTGCTGAATCTGTTTGTTCAACAAATAAGCGGCCCAGACGGCTGCACATAACGCCATAAACCCAGAGGCCAACGTCTCCCAATCGTCTGCTTTGTCCATAGCGATAAGGGTCAAGATCAGGAGAACGCTTCCGAAAAATATTCCATTGGATACAATTAATGTAAGTCGCTCGTTTTTAGTCATTTGCTCTCCCTACGCGGGGTATGAATACCTTAGCGTGTGTAGGGAGCAATGAATAACGGAGGATGTTCGCTACGCCAAGGCGCAGCCCGAAGGTTAGTGCATAAGTAGGGATATAAAATTTGGGAGATTGGAGCGGGTGAAGGGACCGGGCACCCCGCTCTTGGGTGCGGTCTTAGTGGCGGTGATCTGGGGCATGATCGGCCTCATAAGTGGGAATCGGATGGCCTATCTGATCATTGCGCCGGGGCGTTTACCATAGTCGTTTTGGCGATCACCTCCCTCGGCCGGGTTTATTGGAGACTGGCTCCGGGAGGCTCTCGTCAAACGCTCAGGACCGCGAGCGTTATGGATGGGCCTGACGGGCGATGACGCGCTTTAGGGCTTCCATAAAGCTTATTCGACGCTCGGCGGCGCGTTCTGGGGAATGGCTGGCTTCGATCTGGCCACGAATGTTCATCAGCCATGAGCGATAACAGGCCAGTTCATATCTCAGGCGACGATCCTTGGCCCGGTCGAGGCGGATGTCGATCCTCTCGATGACGTAGTCCAGAAGGCCAATGGCCTCTTCGTAATCATAGTTCTTGAGCAGTTCGCGGATCAGACGTGGTGATATATGGTCGTGGTAAAGCTGACGGTCTTCCGCGTGGAACTGCCCGGCAGGGAGATGGCTTAGAATCCATTCCTCTGATTGGGTGATATAGGTCTGGGGCATGGGCTTTTCTCCTGTCTTTGGGTGCCCATGTATTTATGCTGGCACGCCCAAGCCGAGGTGATTTATGACCTATTTTCCAGCCGCCATCTTGAGCAGCTTCTCACCGTCGGGCCGCAGTTGTCCATCGGGACTGACGAGCCTGTACAATGTGTTCCTCGTTATCCGAAGTTCTGCGCACAGATCGGCGACATTCGTGTCCCGATGTGCCATTGCCGCTTGTGCCCGGCGCAGGCCAGATGGCGTCAGCACGAACTTGCGACCGCCCAACCGTCCGCGGGCGCGAGCAGCCTGCATCCCGGCCATTGTGCGTTCTCGGATGAGTTCCCGCTCGAACTCAGCCAGACTGGCAAAGATGCCGAAGACCAACTTTCCCGATGCGGTCGTCGTGTCGATGGAAGCGCCATGACCGGCCAGCACTCGTAGTCCAATACCGCGGTTCGTCAGGTCATGAACGGTATTGACCAGATGTCGCAGATCGCGGCCGAGACGGTCGAGCTTCCAGATAACCAGCGTATCGCCTTCACGCAGCGCCTTGAGGCATGACATCAGCGCCGGGCGGTCATCCTTCTTCCCACTGGCTATATCCTGATAGATGTCTTCGACCTTCACCCCATGCTCGACGAGAGCATCCATTTGAAGGTCTGTCTGTTGGTCATGTGTGGAAACGCGCGCATAGCCAATCTTCAAAAACAATCCTCTCTAAAATAGTCCATCACAAACGTTCGATTTCATGACACTTCGCGCAAACCCTTGCCCGGTCTGCATTTGCGTCATTGTATCCGTCATTTAAATTGTCTCATGCAAACCCTGATCTGTCCAAGTATCAGGGACATGTTTTTCACGAGATTGACCCGGCCATGCCGATCACTCGGTTTTCTGACTGCGTGTCTCGTCAGATGGGGGCCTCCGGCCCGGTGCAACTTGACTGGGGTAATGAGCAGGCAACGAGAGAACTGGCGATCTGGTCATGAGGCAGGCGTCGCTTTAAGCCCGGTCTTTCGATGATCGGACCACCAAGTCCTTCGACCGGCATCATTATAGTCGATCCAGCACTCGATAATCACCGCAGGTGAACCTGCGCTGATCTTCTCGCTGGCTGGCGTCGAAGCCGACTAGCGCAATGGGCCACCATTATTATAAGCCCGGCGGCCGGGCACCGGGCATACAAAATCCCGCCCCATTCCTTGTCGGCCCGGCTTTCAGACTTCGATCTATGAGGTCGATCTCATAAACCAAGTCATATCCAATACGAGAATGGGTTGTTATGACGGTGCTTTGGATGTGGCGTTGCGTAGCAATGACGCATCAAAGGATGGTCAGGAACGGCCCATTCTCTACCGGTGGCCAACAGGTCGCCCTTTGAGGGGCGACTTGGCGGCTGCCGCGACGCATCACTCATCAGATAAGCCTCAAGGCTCATGTACACGAACCCGCTTCGCAACAATCAATCTGAGCGGAGATCGCCATCGCCACGGCTCGTCGTCTCCGGCATGAGACATGGGCATCCGGCCGCTCTTGCCAAGGCAATCGCTTCCATCTGCCCAGTCTCGTATCCCAACATTTTCTGACCTTCTTATAATATACACGCGATCAGAAAGTTTAGGCGACAGTTCGGGGAGATGGTCAGGTGGATATGATGGGGGTTTAGGGTGTTGTATAGGGGAGCGTTAGCAAGTCTCTTTGATTTATTGACTGGCTATCAACTTGTATCAAGATGGAACAAACATGAGCATCTTGATAAAATATCGATGTATATTCATTTTTCTAAAATAAACCGCTTGCATTCTCGTATATATTCATGTATCTATCAACACATATTATATAAAGGCTGCGTGATGACCGTAATCATGTAGTCATGGGCCGCCCAGAGTCGGGCAGACATAAAATATCCTTTCCTGAAAATTCAACACATTCAGATGCCTTGCGAGGCAAAGGAGAAGCTATGTCTGTTGAGACAAATATGACCCATGAGGACTCGATCCTCTATACTGCGCAAACCTCTCTGCAGGAGGGGTTGTGATGAGTAAGTCATTGGAACAAAAGCGCGAATACCAGCGCCAATATAGAGCACGAAAAAAGACCGAATTTGAAGCTTTTATTGAAGCGCGTGCGAGGGAACACCGGCGTATTGTCGCTGATTATGCGCGGTACAATATGTGGGCCGACGCGCTGATTGAAGCGAAGGAAACCACGATAGAAATCCTACAAACCGCATTGGATAAGGCGCGGCTTACCGGCCTAAGGGCCGACGTTGAGCATGCCAACACCGTAAACGAATACTGGACAGCTTATATCGACCGAATGGAACACGCCATGCTTGCCGATCCGGCGGTTCAGAGGGTCAATGAACGGGAAGAAAGGATGGCAAACGGATGACAAGCTTCAATATGCAACGAAGGGCCACCATCCCACTTCAAATCTCTCGAACGAACCGAGCCGAAGATGTGCTGCCGATACCGGGCGCTCCTCACTGTTCAACGGAGACCTTAGTGGCATTAGTGTCAGTGTACAAGGTTTTGCCGACCTTTCGAAAAGGAAGTGAAGCCTTTGATTTACTCATGGCCAGCATCGGACCGCACATCAGTTATATCAATGAATTTGTCCTTCGCTATGCTGGACTAATCGAAGACGCAGAGGACCGGGACTGCGAACGCATGAAGTGGCGCTGCATGTTGAATGAACAAGAGGCTGCAATCTGGGAGGCCCTGATCTCATAAAGCAAATCATCCAAGCCGCTTAAGACTTAGCGGCAATACGCGCAGGCTGAATGGATCACAGAGGGTCCGCAGGTTCGAATCCTGCCCTGCGCACGCCTGCCGATCTCAAGCACGGGATCGGAGATAAGGGCAGAAAGCGTGCGCTACCCATGTCCATTCAGGACAGCCTTCTTCGGAATGCCATCCCTCAAGGCGTTCCCTCTTCCACCGTCAACCAAAAGTCCAAAGGAGCCAAATCGTCGAGCAAGGCGCTCGACCAGTATTTCACCCAGCCGAAGGTCAGCCGTGAATGCATTGGTCTGGTCAGGTCGCTATACCCCCACATCCAGAACTTCCTTGAGCCGTCCGCCGGTGCCGGGGCATTCATCGACCCATTACGGGAAGCTGGCTGCCGTATTGTTGGCTTCGACATCGAGCCTAAGCGGCCGGACATCCATCAAGCGAATTTTCTGAGCCTTTCGGATCAGCAAGTTCTGGGCTTGGCCAAGGTGTCGCCCGCGATAACGGTCGTTGTCGGCAATCCACCATTCGGCCGGAGTGGCGACCTTGCGGCGCAGTTCATCAATAAGTGCCTGCTTTTAGGTTTAGCCGTAGCGTTCATCCTGCCTCGGACTGCACGCCGGTACAGGTTTCAAAAGGGTTTGCGCCCGGACGCATGCCTGATCCACGACAGCGACCTGTCGTCTGATGCCTTCATTTTGGACGGGGCATCGGTTACGGTCGGATGTTGCTTCCAAATCTGGACGCTCTATCCGGGCAACCGGCCTGACCTTCGCATCCGGACGAAGCCACGACAGACACACCCAGACTTCGTACTGCAGCAGTACAACGCTCAGGGCAAAGACCGTGAGGGGGTCTTATCTGGCCTTCTCAACGGTAACTGGGTCTTAGCGGTCAAGCGACAGGGGTTTGGTAGATACGAACTCATTGAGTTGAATCAGGTGCCAAATGATCCGCGCAAGCACTGGCTGTTCATCCGGGTGAATGCCCCTGTAGCCTTGAGGCGGCTGAGGCAGATTGACTTCGGCAAGCTGGCTCGCCGAAAGGCTGTCCGCGCCCCCGGCATTTCTTACGACGACGTCGTGGCGGAATACGAAGCCATTGTCGCCAAGGGAAGTCAGGGATTTAACGATAACGACCCGCCGCTTCCGTTCGCGGTTGCCGGGTGAAAGAAGAAGCCCGCCGTTTGCGCGGCGGGCTTTATCATGCAATGTCGGCGTTCTCCGCCACGGCCTTGATGATCTGTCGGGCCTGAGCATCGGTCAGGTTCTTCCTCGCCGATCCGTTGCGCCGCCAATTGTCGAGTTCATCGATTTCGATGTCATATTCATCGAAGAGGTAGCCGCACAGGTTCTCGAAGTTGATCGCGCACCCAGTCCGGCCGACGTGCTCTTCCCAGCCTTCGATAATCTGACGCTCCGCCATCCACCGGGTAACTCGGCCCTCGGATCGACGGCTTTTGAGAAAGGATGCGGAAAGGGCATGAAGGAGCCTGTCCAAGAACTCGAACTGGCCACGAATGGAAAGGGACAAGCCGACAAAGGCTATGACGACAATTAGAACTGTCGGGATAGCTGAATTGCCGAGGCGCGCAGATGCCGCCTCCGGCGCAAACACGCCGACAACGGCCTGTTGGATGGCCAATGCCGAAATGATCATGGCGAGGCCGATTGCCGCCCAAACGGCGGCAAAGAACTTTTGAACAGGGGATAGACAGTTGATCATGTCTGCCTCACCGAGTCTCTTGCGGCGCGCTCGTAACTGAACCCTTGCCATACTGGGTCTCAAGCAATTGCTTGGCGCGGTAGGCGCTTTCAGCTTCAATACGGACTTCGGTGGATGTGTTCGAACCGGCCGGACGAACGCGAGCTTTGAACTTCTTCATGGCGATGATCTCCTTCTGATTTCCCTTTCATTATATGATCCGCATCCGCGAAAAAATATAACGAATTGGAATATCGTATGACGCAATCTACTTAAGATTGGGTCAACGAGGTTCGCGCATGACCGGCATCCACTCCAAACCCTATTCGATGATCGTCGATGCTCTGATTGCGGCGCGAAAAGCCGCGCCCTTGACGCAAGTGGAACTCGCTAAAATCTGGGGTAAGAAGCAGCCGACCATCACGAAGATCGAGCAATGTGAGCGCCGGATCGACATGGCCGAGTTTCTTGAACTCTGTATCATCCTAAACGCCAATCCGACGGATATTCTGCGTGAGGCGCATCTGGAAATGAAGCGGTCGATGCTGTCAAAATAGCTTAGCTATAGCCGCTGGCTTGACTTTTCTGAACCAATTAAAAGTATAGATTCTTCTTTTGTGGCAAGCCTTTCATCGAGGATACGAAGATCGTCCTGCTCGATGTCTTGCCATTTCAATAGGTCGATAAGACGCTCCTGCACCAGCACTTCCATCGCATAGATGGTTCTGGTTTCGGTTTTGATGACCTTAAAGTCCGCAAGGTCGGATAATGGGTGCCATTTGCCCGTCTTCCCGATCCGCCTATCCAGACATTGAAAGGCTTCCATGAAGTCAGGTTGGCCGTCAGCTTGGGCCAACACCCTGAAATCGATCACCCATGCCGCTTGTTTCGATGCGTCTAAACCCATGCGAAAATTCTCGCATGCAATCCGAATCTGTCAACGTATCCAGATGGCGAAAAGTGGCCTTCGGATGCAAAATTATTCGATATTCATATATTTTTATATATGCGATTTTAGAATATTGTTGCGTCCAACTATATCGTTTTGCGATATTTGGCCACGCAGGTTGCGGAGCGTGAACTATGCTGATCTCGAAATGCCAAATTGAGCGGTCACTTACGCCGATCCATACTTCACGAAAGGTGGTGCCGATAATGACTTTGAAAAACCCGTCCCAGTCCAATCTCGGCCTCGACGCCTGCTTCCAGAACTGGCTCGTCAGTCAGTCCGACAATGACCTGCGCCAAGTTATGAGCGAAGATGTCGGCGAAATGATCCGGGACCGGGCTGTAGCGGAGATTGAGCGGCGGGGCGTTGGGGCTATTGCGGTCCTTTTAGGCAAGAAATCGTGAGGAACGCTGTTGGCAATATTGGTCACTTTCAGGTCTATCGGCCTGATATTACACCGAATACGCAGATACCGTTCCTCACATATTCTCGAAAAGATGGGCGTAGTTTCGGCTGATCTGTTCGCGGCTGATGCCCGTAATTCTGGCGACTTCGGCCTTGGTCGGCTTCTTCTTAGATGACTGAATCTGGGAGATCGCGTCCAAGACTTTTGCCTCGTTCTTGGCTCGCCGGATAGCATTTGTCCGGACAACGGGCGGCTCACGCAGGAAGTTCATGCCCAACACTGGCAGGATCATCCGCACTTGGCTGGTAAAGAACTCCATATCGGCAATATCGGCTTGCGGCGATGCTTGGAATGAAAGCTCCTCACATCCAGCCCCCGGCCCTGTAGCAGCTTCTCCTGTTCCCTGATTAGTTCGATGGTCGGACAGGCGAAGAGGTATCGGCCGGGCGTTTGCGTGGCAATCTCGCGCAGCCGTACAGTCTTATGCGGTGAGGTGCAATCGAGTGAGTTTCGATTAGCGCACCTCCCTGCGACACTCTCAAGCCGAAGCAATTGAAGTCAGTTGGACACTCACCTGTGTTAACACGTTGTGCTATGGTTATCCGTGCATCGATTTCTCGGCGCGCGTGTCCATCGCAACCTCGTTCAACCTTGGAGCAGTTCTCATGGCCTTGTGGCCCGTATTCCGCATCGCGGCCGATTTCGGTCTTGACGTTCATAACGCAACACTCACCAGCCCAAGTCTGGTGATTATATATATCTGGTAGCATTTCGGCTGTTTGCAATGGTGGGATTTATAAAAAATTTAGATTCTTGAAATCACCTCAAAGTTGAGCTTGTTAAGTGCCTCACTAAGGTCGGTTATGGAATGTCCTCTACCGTAGTTCGCGTGAACTTCCCCTTTGTTTGGGCCTGTCCAGCCTCCTAACGCCAAGCTGACCTCGTGATCGATTTTAGCGTTCCTAAGGGCATCGCGCCACCGGTGACGATGACTATGATAGCAGGTTTTATCGCCTGACTGTTGAACGCCGATTTTTCTCATATACCGCGAATACCATTTGCTGAACTCCTTGCCATATGAGCCATTCATCCTGACGGCTTCATTCAATCGTCCAGTTCTTAATGACCTGACGAAGTGCGTCTTGCCGACGATCTTCTGCAACGCCTTGGGCACCTTCCACTTCACATAGAACATCTGGCCTCGGACGATCAGCCCAGAGCCTTTCCTGATGGCCTTACGACGATTGGGGAAGATGATCGGCTCATGATCGGCCAGACTGTGCTTGAGCCTGTCTCCAGCCTCCTGAGAGGGCTTTGCCGAGGCTTGGGCTAACGGTCTTTTACGCGCCGGGTTCTTAGCCTGCGGCCCATCATGGGAAGACTTGCGCCCGGATAGTTCTAAGGACCGGGAATTATAGCCTTGGTGGCACAGTGAAGCGGCACAGTCGGAATCGTCTCCAACCCTTTTAGGATAAGGGTTTGCGAACGATGAGAAACTGTCTGGGTGGCACAATCTGGTGGCACAATAACCGTCAAAAAAAGAGGGGCTTAGAGCCTTCTCATTGATCTTGAACGATAAATTGTCGGGAATTGGGAGATTTGAGCGGGTGAAGGGAATCGAACCCTCGTTCTCAGCTTGGGAAGCTGCTTTACTACCATTGTAAGACACCCGCGCTCTACACAGCGCGTAATCCGCTCAGAAGGCGGATCGCTAAAAGCGATGCGTTCATAGCGTAATCGCCAGCAGACTCAAAGCCCAAAAACGCACTATCCGCAGGTTTGCGCTTAAGCGGATGCCTCGATGCCGTGACGGTCATTCCGGAGAATCGGGGCGTTAGCAAACTGTTGCGCAAGGTGAAAGATCACCTGCAGCGGGAATTAACATCTTGTTAAGCATTATCCACAGGCGAACACCATATATAGAATCATGTGGACAGAGCTGTGGCTTATCGGCACTAAATATTGCGGTTTTTAACGATTTGTTTACGATATGTAGATGGCCGGGAAGAACTTCCTATGTTCGGGGTCTATATCTTGTGGTTGGTATCCCCTGTTGCACGGGGAATGGGAGGCTAGAATATGAGCTGGACAGACGAACGCGTGGAAACACTCAAGAAGCTCTGGCAGGAAGGTCATTCCGCCAGCCAGATCGCCAAGCAACTGGGCGGCGTTACCCGCAACGCCGTGATCGGTAAGGTGCATCGCCTCGGCCTGTCGGGCCGTGCCGCACCGTCGCAACCGGCTCGTCCGCTCTATAAACCCGCCAAGCCGCCGCGGGCCGCTACCCCCGAAGCCGCCCGTCCGCAAGCGCAGGCAGCCCCTGTCCGCCGCGTTGAACCCGTTGTTGCCGTTCGTCAGGCGCCAACCCTGCCGATCGTTCCGCTGGTGGAAGGCCCTGGCACAGCCACCGTGCTGACCCTCGGCGCCAAGATGTGCAAGTGGCCGATCGGTGATCCGTCATCCGATGAATTCACCTTCTGCGGCCGCAGAGCCGATGACGGTATTCCTTACTGCGTCGAGCATTCACGCGTCGCCTATCAGCCGCAGCAAAAGAAGAAAAAGGACGGGGTAGACTTATCCCGCTCACTCCGCCGCTACTTGTAAAATCGCGGTCTTTGGAGAGCTAATACGCAGTCTGCGGTTTGCGGGTACTCAAATGTACCCGCTTCCCTTGTCGGCTATTATCTCTCACAAATCTCACGATTTTACGCATCGCGAATGGTAATAAAAAACACTCGTCGGAAACGGCGGGTGTTTCAGTTTAAGATGCGGCGGGCTTCGGGCAGGTCGAGCGAGAAGGTCGGGATGGTGACCTTGAGCGGTTTGCCGTTCTCGTCCTCGAACATGTAATAGCCGCTCATCGACCCTGACGGCGTCGGCAGCGGACAGCCGGAGGAGTAGCTATAGCTTTCCTGCGGTTCCAGTATCGGCTGTTGACCGACCACGCCGTCGCCTTCGACGATTTCAATCCGGCCCAGCCCGTCCATGATCGTCCAGTGCCGGGTCTTAAGCTGAACCCGGTCGCCGCGTTCATTGTCGATGATGATGTGATAGGCCCAGACATAGGCGCGCGGTCGCCGCGACGTGGCGGGAAGGTCGTCTTCGGGCGGGATATATTCCACCTCGACGCTGATGCGTATGCCCTGACTGACGGCTTCATAGATCATGGCCTTAATCTAAACAGCTTCGGGGATGATTTAAAGCCCGTCATTGCGGATTTGGCTTTAAACTTCGGTTTGCGTGTCCCCAAAAATGTCGTAAACAAGCCCCCCATAAAGTTGAGACACCCATGACGCTTACGCCTGCCGCCCACGGCATCCTGCCCCTGCAAACCCTGTCGGAACTGGTGGATCAGGGTGTTGTCCTGAGCGCCTCAGCCCTTGATGCCGATCAGATTCAGCCCGCCAGCATCGACCTGCGTCTGGGGGGGCGCGCCTGGCGGGTGCGGGCGTCCTACCTGCCGCGGAAGCGCACGGTCATGGAGCGCCTCAGCGATGTCGTCATGCATGAGATGGACCTGTCTAAGGGGGCGGTGTTTGAAGCCGGTTGCGTTTACATCGCCGAGCTTCAGGAAAGCCTGAACCTGCCGCAGGGCCTAAGCGCGCGCGCCAATCCGAAATCCTCGACCGGCCGTTGTGATGTGTTTGTGCGCCTGCTGTCGGACTATTCCGATGCCTTTGATGACGTGCGCGAAGGCTATAGCGGGCCGATCTATGTCGAAATCGCGCCGCAAACTTTCTCCGTTTTGGCCCGCACCGGCACGCGCCTGAACCAGCTTCGGGTCAAGCGCGGGACGGTGCCCAAGCTTTATACCTCCGACTGTGGTGTCGATCTGACCGGAGACCTCGTTGGCTACCGCGCCCGCAGGCATGCCGGGGTGATCGACCTTGATAATGTCGATGGTCATGATCCGCGCGATTTCTGGGAGCCATTGTACCAGAACAAGGGCCAGCTTCTGCTCGATCCGGGTGAGTTCTACATATTGGCGTCTAAAACCGCCGTCGTGATCCCGGTCATGGAAGCCGCCGAAATGCTGCCGATCGACCCCAGTGTCGGAGAATTCCGCGTCCACTATGCTGGTTTCTTCGATCCGGGCTTTGGCACCGAAGAAGCGCAGGCTGCCGGTTCGCGCGGGGTGCTGGAGGTGCGCTGTCACGAAACGCCGTTCCTGCTGGAAGATGAGCAAACCGTGGCGCGGCTGGTCTATGAGCCGCTGATCGCGCGTCCGGCAGAACTGTACGGCCAGCGTGGGTCCCACTATCAGGGGCAGGGGCTCAAACTCTCCAAACACTTCAAACCCTGGTAAAAAGCTCTGCCTTTTGGCGCATTATGTCGTTATTAAAACGGGGCTGTATTCATATACAGCCCCGTTTTAATGCCTAATACTGCATCCAAAATTCAGGCTTTTCCTCGAATTGGGGGCCTTTATTCTTCTGTGTCAGCGGCTGTTTTGCGGCGGGGTTTGCGGGGTGTGGCCGCGGCCGTGGGGCGCAGTTTCATGTCGTCGACAAAGGCCGTGACCACCTGCGCGAACATGCCTAGAAACGACGGAAAGCGCACGGCGATAAAGCTGGCCAGCAAGGTGACGACGGTCACGATGATGGTAGATTGACCGGCGACCGCACCC
This sequence comes from Asticcacaulis sp. UBA2476, assembly GCA_002342035.1. GTDB lineage: Bacteria > Pseudomonadota > Alphaproteobacteria > Caulobacterales > Caulobacteraceae > Asticcacaulis. The sequence goes on from DDPE01000049.1 coordinate 33,679, forward strand.
ATAATCTGAGATAGTAACGCGCCCGATGGATCAACGGCGGGGCGGGCTTGACTGCTCAAGGTGTTGGCTTTGGTGGGGCGATCAGGCGAAAAGGCCTTGATCAGCAGATGTATGATCACCGGCACCAGCATGATCAGCGCCAGAACAAACGAACTCCACGGCGTGCCGATCCACAGCTTGAGCGCGTTATAAAGGCCGATGCTCAGCCAGGTCAGCCCGATCAGCAAACTGCCCGCCAAAAACACGATGTAGAGGATCGAGGATTTTAATTCGCTGATTTTCTCGGAGAAATTAAACACCGCGCAGCTCCCTTGGTTAATAGCCAGACATATGATGCCTTAGACTAAAACCAAAGGAACTAAAAATCCTATTACGTTAAAACGATTTCGCGGCTTAATTCATCCCGCGGGTCGACGACAGGGCCGGTTTAAGCGCGGCATAGGTTTTGGCGCGTTCATGGCTGACCAGAGTGACCGGCGCCGGGGCTGCGGCCACAGGCGCGGACTTGGCCGGGCTGTTCATGGCCAGAGCCTGCTTTTCGTCGCCGCGCTTAATGTCGGCCATGGCGATCATGGTGTCGATTTCACGCTTGCGGGCCATGAAGGCCTGAAGTTCTTTGCCGCCCAGGATAGTGCCTTGCGGAACCTTGGCGTCCTTGGGGTTAATCGGGCGGTTCTTGTACCAGACTTCGAAGTGCAGGTGCGGGCCGGTTGAGCGGCCGGTTGAGCCGACATAACCGATGATCTGACCCTGCTTGACGCGCTGACCCGGTTGCACGGCGATGCGCGACATGTGGGCGTAGCCGGTTTGCCAGTCGCCGGTATGGCGCACACGCACCCAGCGGCCATAACCGCCCCACCACTTGGCGTCCTGAACCACACCGTCACCGGCGGCAACAATCGGCGTGCCGGAACCGGCAGCAAAGTCAACGCCGGTATGCATCTTCATAAAGCCCAGAACCGGGTGGCGGCGCACGCCAAACCCTGATGAGGTGCGCGCCCCGTCAACCGGCGTGGCCAGCAGGAAGCCGCGAATGTTCTTGCCCGTTTCATCGAAATACTGCGGCTCTTTTTCACCTGCGCGCTGAAAGCTGTAGAAGCGGTTGATGCCGCCCTTGGCTTCGATTTCCGCGTACAAAAGCTTGCCCGTCTCTACGGTGCGACCGCTTTCGGTCACCTTACGGTCGAAGATCAGCTTAAAGGTGTCGCCTGCCTTGATGTCGCGCTCGAAATCGAGCTTATGGGCGAACAGCTTCATGACATTGTTGGTGACCGCCGGTGTCGCCCCAAGCGCTGCGGCTGAGGTAAACAGCGAGCCGTCGATGGTGCCAATGGCCACGCGGCGTTCATCACGCACGTTTTCTTCCAGCACCCGCAAGCGCATGGCGCCGTCATGGCTGGTGGTCAGGGTCAATTGCTTGGCAGGGCCGGTGCGGGTCGTAAGACCCAAAAGCTGGGCAGGTTGGCCGGAGCCGAGGGCCGGTTTGGCAATCGCCGCCTGAATGGACATGCCCGCGCGGACATTGACGACATCAAAGGCTTGCGACAGCAGATTAACGGCGGCCTGAGCGTCAGCCGGTGCGACACCGGTGCGGGCAATAGCCTGAGAGAGGGTTTCGCCTGAGCGGACCAGAATGGAGACCTGCTCCGGCTGGTCAAAGCCGGGCCGTGCAGACGCCACCGCATAGGCTTCGGTTTCCAGCGCCATAACGGCGCCCGGATCAAGGGCCATACCCGGCAATATGCCCGGTGTCGGCTGAAAAACGCGCCAGATCAAGGTGCCCACCGTGAGGGCCGCCACGGTCGCAAAGACCATGGGCGTTAAGCGTACTGGCTGTCGGCGTGGATCGAGTTGAGCCATCAGTCCCCGTCAAACACTAAAAAAGACAAACGATACTAAAACTTACAGATGAACCCACAAGGGCCCGGTAGTCTTAAAGGTTATAGTCGTGCGGATATTACGGATCTGTCTCATTACAGACGCTCTTTATGAGCGAAAAAGCCTGAGTCGTGAAGCTTGAAAACTCAGCTACAATTTCCGTGCCATCCTGTTTACGCCGAAATAGGGCCAAAGTGAGGCCCGAAAACTTGGGTTAAGATCAAGCATACCGCAGTCGCGAAGGCAACAACGAAGGGCGCTTTTTAGCCGATTAAGATTAAGATCGCCCTTAAATTTTGTTAAAAAAGGGTATACGCATAGTGCAGGGGCTTTGGGCGCTGAGCACCGATCTGTTGATAAGTGATGCTTTAAGCATTTAAAATTTATAACGAAACGGCAAAGAATTCGCCAATGGCGATCATTTCCTGCAAGGGTTTGGGTGAAATTCGCGCCTCTTGTGCGAAATGCGGTGATGTGTCCATAATTTTTACCAATATATGTGCCATAATGACCTATGGATGATGATCAAATTATTTTTTGCGTCGTCTTCACATTTTTCGACCGCCATTGTTTCCCTTTTAGTTTGAGCTCGCCTCTTGACGCCCACTGATCCGACCGCTGATCAAAACGATGAATTGATGTTCCCGGTGCGCACCTCGACGCTGGGTACGTTTTCGCGCGTGGTCAGCGGCGATGCCAAGGCCGGTGGCGGCGAAAAGGGCCGACCGGGAAAGAAAACCAAAAAGGGTGGCGGCAATGGTCGCCCGCCTAAATCCGGAGCCGGTAAGGCCGGACAAATCATCGGGCTTACCTTGTGCGGGGTCGCAGCGATCGGTGTGGCCGCCGTCGTGGCGCGCAAGGAAATCGCCCGCGAAATCGCGCAAGGGTGGCTGCGGTCGCAGCAGATAGATTCCGAGCTTAAGATAGGGCGTCTAGGGCTTGATCATGCCGAAGGCTCGATCCGGTTGGGCAAGGCGACATCGCCGGATGTGATCCTCAATGATTTCCGCATTGATTACGACCTGAACCTGTTTGCCGGTCAGGGTAAGCCGATGGCGCGCTTTAAGCGCATCCACCTGACCAAGCCGGAAATCGCTCTGGCGCTGACCTCTAAGGGGCTGAACTTTGGTTCGCTCGATCCGCTGATCCAGAGCATATTGTCGTCGCCGTCCAATAAGGGCGAGGCCCCCGGCGAGGTCCTGATTGAAAATGCGGTGGTGCGGCTTAAGACCGACTACGGCACCATCAACGCTACGGGCCGCGTCCAGATGCAGGCCGGACGGTTGCAGGCGCTTAATCTCAACATCCCCTCGACCCGTCTGAGCGGGCCGCTGGGGGAGGGCACTTTAAGCGACGGCTTTATCAAGGCCCGCTCGGTCGGTGACGGCCTTAAGGTCGAGGGCAAATTTGTCGCCGACGCCTGGGAGATGAAGCCGGATAAGGCGGGGGCCGTGACCCGCCTCAAAGGCGTGCGGCTTGAGCTGACCTCCAACCTGCCGTATCGCCAGTTAGAGCAGGCGGCCAACCTCAAGGCCTCACCGCTGGCGGAGTTTTCAGGCCCGTTAGAAACGCACATGAAGGTGGCGGCGGATGAGCTGAACACCGGTGACACTGCCTTAAAAGGCGTAACCGCCGATGCCTCCATTCTGGCGGCTTTGAGTTTTGAGCGCGATGAAACCCGCCTTGAGGGCCAGTCGCGCTTTCAGGGGCGGGCGCAGTCAGTCAGCCAGGGGGCAATGTTCGGGCGCGATGTCTATCTGGATGCCTCAAGTCTAAATCTCAGTTTCGCCCATTCGTCCAAAACCCCCACGGCTGAGAACCCTGATCAGGGTGGTGCCCATGTCTGGATCGACGGGCCGTTGCAGGCGCGCATCGGCCTTTACCGTCAGGACGGGATTGAAGTCAGTAACGCCCGCGCCGACCTTGAAAAAGTGGCCCTGCATATGGCGGGGACCGAATCTGACATCAGCTTTAAGGGTACAGCCTATGCCGGACGCATGGCGGCGGCTGACCTGTCACTCGACCGGGTCAATATGACGGTGAGCGGCAATGCCAAGGCTGAAACCGGACTTAATGGCGCGGCTGAAAATGACGCGTCGGCCTGGACCGCCGCGATCAAGACCAGCCTCAACAGCCGTCACGGCAGCTACAAAGGGCTGGATGAGATGGCGCAGGTGCGCCGCAAAGATCTTCAGGCCGTGGTCTATCCTGAGCCGGTCAACACCGATACCCCGCCGGTGCCGGTGGCCCCGATTAAGGCCGATGCCGTTCTGGCGCTACAGGCCGCAGCACAGGCCTTTAGCCTTGAGGCCAATGATATCACTATCAAGCTGGACGGGGCCGCGGGTAAGCCGGCGGCCTTTGATGTCCGCACCAAAACGCCGATTACCGTGACCCCGGCGTCGGGCGGTAAACTGACCCTGACGCCTGACCGGACCCGGCCTTTGATCGCCAGCACGGACCGCGCGGCCTTTGCCGTAAAGCTTGAGGGTGAAGACCTGCCCGAAGTGAATGCCTTCCTCAGCGATATGGGCTTTGGGGCCAGTGGCGAGCTGAGCGGCAAACTGGCGGCGGATGCCAAATTCAACTTCGCCCCGGTGACGGCGGCGCAAACCAAAGCCAGTGGCCGGTTCACCGTGGCGGGCGGGCGCACCCATTTTGTGCTGGATGACTGCATGCCGTTTAGCGCGGCGCGCGCGGACATCGGCGGGCGGCTGGAAGGGCTGACGGCGAATATTTGTGCCACCGAAGCGCCGATCCTCACGATGGAAAACGGCCAGTGGCAGTCGGCCGGGGCCTTTGATGATCTTAAATTGAACGCGCCGGATTATGAAGCGCGCGTGAGCAATGCCAAGGGCCGGTTCAACGCCTTTTCGACCAAATCGGGCGCGGCCAATGGTGCCGGGTTCCGCATAACCGTCGCTGCGGCTGAGGCCCATGATACGGCGGCCAAGACCCGCTTTAATCCGGTGACGCTGGCCGGTAAGCTGGATCAGGACGCCACCCGCATGACCGGACGGCTGGGGGTAAAGCCGCTTAATCCGGTGGTGCGCGAACGCGCCCCCGGTGATCTGGCGCGCATCGACATCGTGCAGGATGCCCGCAGCGATGATGGCTATGCCCTGATCAGCACCGGCGACATGGTGTTTGCGCCAGAGGGCCTGCAACCGATTGACCTGACCCCGCAGGTGGCGACGGTCGCTACCAAGAATGTCACGGGCTCGGCCACCTTTGATGGCCGGTTTGATTGGTCGCGCACGGGTACGCCGACCAGTCAGGGCCGTCTGCGCCTGAACGATATCGATTTTGAAGGGCCACTGGGCAAGGCGCAGGATTTGCGCGGCGACGTCGAATTCACCAGCCTGTCGCCCCTGATGACGCCGCCGGGTCAGATCATCAGTGTGGCCTCACTGACGACCGCCGTGCCGCTGACCGACATCAATACCTCAGTGCAGTTCCTGGGCGATCACCTGTCGCTTGCGGCAGCCACCGCCATGTCGCCGGGCGGGCAGTTTGGCCTTGAGCCTATGGATGTGCCGCTGGCGGAAAATGTGCCTATCAAGGGTGCGCTGACCTTCAGCGAGCTTGATTTCGGTAAGATCATTGCCGCCACCGATCTGGGCCGCGACATGAAATTTGAAGGCACGGTCACGGGCCGCATGCCGTTTGAAATCAATGGCAACCGCGTCCACTTTGCGCAAGGCGAACTGAAAGGCGACGGGCCGGGCCGCCTGTCGATACAGCGCGCCGCGTTGCAGGGCGTGGCCTCATCGGGTGGCGTGACGACCGACGCGCCGCAGGAAGTGGCCCCTTCGCCTGCCGATGCCTCAAAAGTGGTCGAAGGCATGGCCTATCAGGCGCTGGAAAACATGGCCTACAGCGATATGTCGGCCACGATCAACAGCCTTGAGAACGGTCGTCTGGGCTTCAACTTCAAGATCAAGGGCCGCTATGACCCGCCCAAAAAACAGGAAGCGCGCGTAAGCTACGTCGATGTGCTGCGGGGACGTTTGTTTGATAAGCCGATAAACCTGCCGTCCGATACCGGCGTTGATCTTAATCTCGATATGACGCTCAATCTCGATCAGGTGCTGGATGACCTGATGGCGTTTGAGGCGCAAAAAGCGGGATTGAAGTAAGGCCCGTCCGCTTCTTGAGCACTTTTTGTTCAGCTTGGGTTCAGACTGCAAATCATATAAGACATTCATGATAAGGCCGAGAGCCTTTGAAACGGAGTATTCGTCATGACCCACAAAGGCCTTAAGCCTCTCGCATTACTGGTGCTGACCGCACCGGTGTTTGCCGCCTGCGTCCCGACCGTTCGGGTCGAGGTCGCCCCGATCTCGATCTATGCCAAGCTTGACCACGATGTCCGCATCAGCCTTGACGAAGACGCCAAGGCTCTGGTGCAGCAAAATCCTAACCTCTTCTAATTCCGCGCCCTTCAAAGTGAGACCTATCATGAAAAAAACAGTGTTTTCCGTTACGGCGGCCATGATGGCTGCCACAGGTATGATGGCCGCGGGTGTGGCGATCAATATGGCGTCACCTGCGCCGGTATTCGCTCAGGCCGCGGCTAAGGCCACCGTCGATGCCGCCAAGGCTGCCGGGGTTGTGGGTGAACAGTCCGACGGCTATCTGGGGTTTGTTAAATCCGGCGATGCCGCCACCAAGGCTGCCGTTCAGGAAATCAATGACGGACGCGCCAAGGTCTATGCCGAAGCCGCTGCCAAGAACAATGTGCCGGTAGCCGCAGCCGGTGCGGCTACCTTCTCCAGCGTCATTATGCCGAAACTCAAGGCCGGTGAGTATTACAAAGACGCTTCTGGCGCCTGGAAGCAGAAGTAATTTTTGCTGAGAAATCCGATGAAAAAACCCTGAAGCCAGACGGCTTCAGGGTTTTTTCATGGCTTTGCGGTACAACGGGCCTTGAATTGACATCCAAGGTAGAATGCCGTGTCCGATTATCTCAAGCCCCTGACCAGTCTGCGTTTTTTTGCCGCCGTCTGGGTTATCCTGTTCAGCTACTGGCCGCTGCTGCAAGGGGCCGCGCCGCTGTGGATCATTGCGCGCGGCTATCTGGGGGTCGATCTGTTCTTCATCCTGTCGGGCTTTATCCTGTGCCATGTTTATCTGGAAAGCTTTGGGGCCGGTAAGTTCCGGTACGGGCAATTCATCGTCAACCGGCTGGCGCGCATCTACCCGCTGCACATCGCGACCCTGTTGTTTACGCTGGCGCTGGTGATGGCAGCGGCGGTCAAGGGGCTGACGCTCGACAGCCATGTGGCGTCGTGGGCATCGCTGCCGGCGCAGATTTTCATGGTCCATGCCTGGGGGCTGGCCCCCGAAGCGTCATGGAATCACCCGTCATGGTCGATATCGGCGGAATGGTTTGCTTACCTTTTGTTTCCGGTGTTTGCCAGTGTGACCTGGGGCTTAAGATCAAGGCCGGTCGTCGCGGTGGCATTGGCGGCGGCGTTTCTGACTATTCTCTACTGGGCGTTTGAAGCCCTGGCTGGCTTTGCACTGACCCGTGCGACCTTTATGTGGGGGGCGATGCGCATCGTGCCGTGCTTTGCGCTGGGCTGTGCCGTGTATCTGGCGTGGCGGGCCGGGGCGGTGGCATCCAAGACCATAGCCCTTGGCGGAGTTGCGGTATCTCTGGCGGTGATTTTGGGCGTGACCGCGTTGATGACCTCGGATGCGCTGGTGGTGTTGGCGCTGGGCGGGCTGATCCTGTCGGTCGGCGGGCTGGCCACGGCGGACGGTAAAGGGATTATGTCTAACCGTGTTCTGGTCTATCTCGGCAATGTCAGCTTTGCCATGTATATGGTCTATGTGCCGTGGAAGTGGGTGTTTACCAAGGCCGCGGGCATGATTTTGGGCCGCGAAGAGTCATTGCCGCTGATGTGGTGGCTGGGCGGACTTGTGGCCATTATCCCCATCGCCATGCTGGCCCACCATGTGGTCGAAAACCCGATGCGCAACGTCGTGCGCCACATCGGTGACGGGGTGCGTTATCGCCTCAACTATCGACTGCAAGGCACGTCGAAGTAAGCTTTACGGCTTAGAGCGGTGTCCGGTTAAGGGTTTATTCATAAAAATTAACCTTTTCCCCATTTGATAGTCATAAAGTATTTGTAAAATATTTTATGTGATGTATCAAAGACACAGAGTGTTAAAGCGCATCCCAAAAAGTGTAGTGCGGTTTTTGGATCAGATGCGCGACTGGATTAACTACCGTGGAGTGAGGCGTTGCAGGCATTTAAGGTATCGCGAATTGTTAAGGCCGGTTTGGCTATGGTGTGCGCAGGCGTCATGGCGGCCGCCCCGATGGCTCAGGCGGCTGAGAAATCGCCCTACTGGCAATGCGTCACCTTCGCTCGCTCGATCACCGGCATGCAGATTTTTGGCGATGCCTGGACCTGGTGGGAAAAAGCTTCCGGCAAGTACGACAAAGGGCAGGCCCCGCAGGCGGGCGCCGTTCTGGTGTTTCAACCCACAGGTAAGATGCGGGTCGGCCACGTCGCCGTTGTCTCACAGGTTGTCACCGACCGCATCATTCAGATCACCCATGCCAACTGGTCGCCGATCAATGGCCGTCGTGGTCAGGTCGAAAAAGACGTCACCGTGGTTGATGTCTCCGATAAGGGCGACTGGTCCAAGGTTAAGGTATGGTACGGGCCTATCAACGATCTGGGCACCTCGGTCTATCCGACCTATGGCTTTATCTATGCCGCCGCCCAAAAAGGGCAGGACATCGGCCAAAGCCTGACGGCCTCGATTGCTGAGACGTTTTCAGGTGATAAGTCGGAAAACAGCGCACCGGTGCCTTATGCGGTTATGAAGGCTAATGACGCCAAGGTCGCCGAAAAGAAAGCGATCGAAAAGGTCGATACCCGCGCTATTGAGGCCAAGCTTCTGGCGGCCAATCTGATCGACGCGCCGACTATTCCGGTCAAAAAATCCGACAAACCTGCCGCGATGAAAACCAAGACGGTGGTGAAGGCTGATGCTTCGTCCAAGAAAGCTGATGCCAAGAAGGGCGACACCAAATCGGCGTCCAAAAAACTGGCGGACAAGAGCACGGCTAAGTCATCCGGCAAAACGTCTTCTGACAAGACGACTGATAAGGCCAAAACCGACAAAAAGGTTGCGTCTGTAAAGTCCGCCAAGGCTGACGCGAAAAAAGCCGCTTAAAGCGGTAACCAACTCTCCAAATTGTGCGCAAATCATGTTTACCTCACGCCGTTGAGGTAAAGTCATGCTGAAAATCTATAGCCGCGTCCACGATTCCGAAGACGGACATCTGGCGGTCATCAAATCCTTTGGGGATGTGCCCGCCGAAGACCGGCGCGCCGCCATCGATCATGGCCGCGAGGTCGAGGAGATGATCGCCCTGGAACCGCAGCAGGGGGCGGGCTCGGCCTGGTGCGATATTGATGACGCCATGACCTGGCTTGATCTGCACAACCCCACGCGCGATGAAGAACTGTTTGTCGAAGGTGCGCTCGGTGTCGGCATTCCGACCCGTGAGGACATGAACGAGATCGAGACGTCCTCGCGGCTCTATACCGAAGATGGCGCGGTGTTCATGACCGCTCAGGTCGCCTATTTCGGCGGTCAACCGCATTTACAAAGCGGGCCGGTGACCTTTGCTCTGCTGCGTGAGCGGCTGGTGACGGTGCGCTATATCGACCCGCAATCGTTCACTATTTTCTCCGATAAGATCAGCCGATCTCCAGCTTTATGCGACAGTGCGGCCATGACCCTGACCAATTTGCTGGATGTGCTGATCGACCGCACCGCCGATTTGGTGGAAAAGGTCTCTGCCGGTGTTGATGATATCTCGACGCAGATTTTCGCCACCAAGGCCAATCGCGGGCTGGATAAGCTGCTGCGTCAGATGGGGCGCCATCAGAACGACATCGCTAAACTACGCGACAGTTTGCTGTCGTTTCAGCGCTTGTTTTCCTATGGGCTGTTGCTGAGCGATGATCAGGTCAGCGGCGATGCGGCGGAGCTTGAAGTCTTTCGCGCCCGCCTGCGTTCCCTGCACGAGGACGCTCAGTCCCTGACCGACCATGCCGGCTATGTGACCGGCAATATCACCTATCTGCAGGAAGCGGCCATGGGGCTAATCAATATCGAACAGAACTCGATCATCAAGATCGTGTCGGTGGCGTCAGCGGCTTTTTTGCCGCCGACCCTGATCGCCAGCATCTACGGTATGAACTTTGAGCACATGCCGGAACTGCAAATGGCCGTGGCCTATCCGCTGGCGATTGGGGCCATGGTGCTGTCGGCGGTGCTGCCGATGGTGTGGTTTAAGTATAAGGGCTGGTTATGATTTTTAGTCCCTCGCCGGGCGGTGGCTCCGCCACCTTGGCCGCCGCCTCAATGGCGGCTTGAGTTGAATGATTTCGTCAAAAATCATTCAACCCTAAACTAAAGACCGAATATCGGCGGCCAGCTCGTCGATGCGCTCCACCTTGGCGTCCCACGCAAACATGAAACGCGCGCCGCCGCCAATGAAGGTGTAGAACAGCCAGCCGCGATCGCGCAAACCTTGCAGCACCGTCTCTGGCGCGCGCAGAAACACCGCATTGGCCTCGACCGGGAACATCAGGCCGACGCCATTTAACGGTTCAATCTGAGCTGCCAGACGTTTGGCGCAGGCGTTGCCGTGCTTAGCGTTCTTAAGCCACGCGCCGCTCTCCAGCATCCCGACCCACGGGGCGGCCAGAAAGCGCATCTTTGAGGCCAGTTGCCCGGCCTGCTTGCAGCGGTAGCCGAAATCTTCCGACAGGGCCGTATCGAAAAACAGCACGGCATCCCCGACCGCCATGCCGTTCTTGGTGCCGCCAAAACACAGCACATCGACCCCGGCCCGCCAGGTGATATCGGCAGGGGCACAGTTCAGCGTCGCGCAGGCGTGGGCAAAGCGCGCCCCGTCCATGTGCAGCTTAAGCCCCAGTTCGCGGCAGGTCGCCGATATGGCCTTCAATTCGTCAGGCGTGTAGACAAGGCCGGTTTCGGTCGGCTGAGTGACTGTCACCACCCGCGGCTTGGGGAAGTGGATGTCGGAGCGGCTGATGGCCAGATCCCGAATCGCCTGTGGTGTCAGCTTGCCGTCCGGAGTGGGGGCGACCAACAGCTTTGAGCCGTTGGAGAAAAATTCCGGCGCGCCACATTCGTCGGTTTCAACGTGGGCCGACGATGAGCAGATGACGCTGTGGTAGGACTGGCACAGGGACGCCAGCGCCAGTGAATTAGCCGCGGTGCCATTGAACGCGAAAAAGACCTGAGCGTCAGACTCGAACAGGGCGCGCAAGCCATCGGCGGCCCGGATCGTCCAGTCATCATTGCCGTAAGCCACCGCTGAGCCGTCATTGGCCGCCTGCATAGCGGCCCAGGCTTCGGGGCAGATGCCGGCATAGTTATCGCTGGCGAATTGTTGGGGAATATTGGCCATGTAAGCGCCCTTTCGTTATATTAAAAAGAGCGAAACGACATGTGGCTGTGACTCCGTTAATTGCCGGTCAGGCCACATCCCCTCGGGTCGAGGGCACCACCTTGCCGGATAAGCAGGTTGGTGTCAGGCGTCGGCCCAACTCTTGATGCAGGCAGTGCCTTAGCACTATTTTAGATGCGGATGCAACTACTCACGTTCAGTCATTACTCCCGTTCAGCTAGGGAGAAATTACAGCCGTCGTCACGGACATGATCGAGCACGGTTTCCATCATCTTGGCGCGGGTGAAATCGGCGCAGCTTAGGTCGGCATGGCTGAGGTTTGCCCCCGTCAGATCAGTGCGCAGCATCTTATCGACCCCCAGCATCAGCGGTCCCAATTTGGCGGCGGTCAGGTTGCAATGTTGCATCCGCGTCCGCATCAGCCGTGCGCCGCGAAGGTCAGCATGGCTCAGGTCACAACGGCGAAGGTCGGCCCCGGAAAGGTTCGCCCCCTGAAGCTGGGCCCCGGTCATATCAAGGCCGTAAAACACCGCCCCTTGCGCATCGACGGCGGTCAGGTTGCGCTTTTTCATGTCGGGAACGGCACGGAAATCAAGCCCGGCAAAGCGGGTGGTGGAGCCTTGCGCGCCGCTGGTTACGCACCATAATTCGTGTTCGCTGATCAGGGCATCGAGCGGCTCATTATCGATATAGACAGCAACCGGGGTAGTCAAAACACCACTTAAGTCGGCTTCGGAGATATTGTATCCGGCGGTATTGGCGCCTGACATGACGGCGTTTCTCAGGGACGCGCCGGTCAGGTCTGCCGCCGACAGATTGGCGCCTGACAGATTAGCGCCGTCGAGCGATGCCTTGCGCAGCTTGGCATGGGACAGTACCGCCCCTGACAAATTGGCATCGCGAAAATCAGTGGAAACCGCCAGCGCCCCGTTCATGCGTGCGCCGGTCAGATCAGCACCGCTTAAGATCGCATAGTCCAGCTCGCCCGGGCGTACCTGATGCTTCATCAGGCGCAGGCCCGCCTTGTCATCCTTGAACGCAATCTGGCCTTCGCGCAGGTCGCAGCGGATCAGGCTGGCCCCCGTCAGATTGGCCCCGCGCAGACTGGCCCCGCGCAGGTCGGAGCGATCCAGATTGGCAAAGCGCAAATCGGCATTGCGCAGGTCAGCGCCGTAAAGATTGGCGCGCATGAAATTCACATCGCGCAGTACGGCGTCATAAAGACAGGCACCGGTCAGATTGGCATCGGACAGGTCAACCCCTTCGAGGTTCATGCCGGTCAGGTCGATATAGCTGAGGTTCGCCACCTGACCACCGGCCTGACAGGCTTTATAGCGCTGGTGCAGATCCAGCGTATGGCGAAGCGCCGCCGCATCAAGGGTTTGCAGGGTAACGGCCGAGGGCATGGAGGCCTTCTTAGAGAGGTGAGCGGCTGGCCGTGGCCTAAGTGATCACGGCTTCTGTACCAGATATAGGCGCTAAGAAAAAAATCTTCTCAAGCGAAACTTTACGCCACAGGGAAACTTACGCCTAACGGCAGGTCTTGCAGCGGCCCTTGGCCTCGACCGTGATGTGTTTGACCTCAAAGCCCAGATGCTGGGCCTGATGTTCAATATCGGCCAAACTTAAGGTCGCGATTTCCTCGCTCTGACCGCAGCAATCGCACAACAGAAAGGCCGCCGTGTGCGGATGATGATGATCGACATTGGCGGGGGTGGCGCAGGCCACAAAGGCATTGAGGCTCTCGATCCGGTGGATCAGGCCCATTTGCTCAAGGAAGCTTAAGGCGCGGTAGACGGTCGGTGGTTTGGCGGCCCCCTCCGGATGAAAGCGGTCGATGACATCATAGGCCTTCATCGGCCCGTTATTGCCCAGGATCAGTTCATAGGTGCGCAGGCGCGGCGCGGTCAGGCGCTCACCGGAGGCCAAGCATAAGGCTTCGGCGGCCTTGAGGCGCGCATCGACATTGATGGTGGTGGTGTCGTGGCTATGGTCGTGGTCGCAGGCGTGCTGAGTCATAATCGCAATGTAGTGGTTCCTGATCCGTCGCGCAATTGTGCAGATGCAGCATGAATCTTGACGGTACGGCTTGACAGTGGTTATGTTATTAAATAACACGGACGTTAATGTTATTTAGTAACGGGGCATTATCATGACCGGATCGTCTTTTAAAATTGCGTTAAGCGCAGGTATTTCACTTTTTGCCATAACCGGCATGGCTCAGGTTAAGGCGCAAAATGCCGATGAACCCGTCAAGGAAGTCGTCGTCACCGGCTCGGCCTATGCGGTCTCGAAAGACGCCCTGATGTCCAATGTCGACGTGCTGAAACAGGCGCAGATCGATGAAATGCCAGCGCGGGGCTTAGGCGATATGCTCTCTGATCTGCCGGGCGTGCGTTCTTCCAGTTTTGCGCCGGGGGCGTCGCGGCCGATCATTCGCGGGCTGGATGGCTTTCGCGTTCTGGTGCTCAATAATGGCATGGGGCAGGTCGATGCCTCAGCCGTATCGCCGGACCATGCCTCGGCCACCGATCCGCTGGAGGCGCAGCGCATTGAGGTCTTACGCGGGCCGTCGGCCCTGACCTATGGCGGTAATGCCATCGGCGGCATCGTCAACATCATCGATGACCGTATCGCGTCTACACCCGCCAAAGACGGTCTTGATGGCCGGATTACGACGCAAGCCTCATCAGTGGATGAGGGCTATCAGGGTGCGTTTAACCTCAAGGCCGGTAACGGGCCGTGGGTGCTGACGCTGGATGGCCTTAAGCGCAAGACTGAGGACTATAAAACCCCGGTCGGGCCGGAATCGCGCCGTCTGACCGACTCTGAGGGTGAAGAACCCGATACCGGTGACACGCAAGTCAACTCGGCTACCGATCTGGAATCTTACGGCGCGGGTCTGAGCTATGTCGGCGATTTCGGCTTTATCGGTTTCAGCGCCAAACAGACCAATTCTTTGTACGGCGTCCCCGGCCACAGCCATGAACACGAAGAGGGCGAACCGGAAGACGAACACGAGGAAGAAGGCCCCGTTCGCATCGACCTGAAACAAACCCGCTATGATTTCCGCTCACACCTGAATATCGACTCCGGCCCGTTCAACAGTCTGCAATTTGCGGCGGGATATACCGACTATGAGCATACCGAACTGGAAGGCGATGAGATCGGCACCCGCTTCCTGTCGGACGGTAAGGAGTTCCGCGCCAATCTGGTCCGGCAGGGCATGGGCGAAGTGTCCGGCGTCATCGGCATCAACGGCCTGACCCGCGATTTTGAAGCCATTGGCGCTGAGGCCTTTGTCCCGTCCAGCACCACCAAAGAACTGGGCGTGTTCTCTCAGGGCCGCCTCGATAAGGGCAACTGGGGCGTCGAAGGGGGCTTACGTCTCGATCAGAAAAAGATCAGCTCCGCGGGCTTTAATCGTGATTTCACCAACACCTCGGCGTCACTGGGCGCGTTCTATAAACCCTCCGATCACAGCTTCTTTGGCGCCAGCCTGACGCGGTCGGAACGCGCGCCGTCCGATGTCGAACTGCTGGCCAATGGCCCTCATGCGGGTACAGGCTCTTATGAAATCGGCAATGCTGATTTCGATACCGAAGTGGGGTATAGCCTTGAACTGACCGGTCATTGGTTGATGGATGAACATTCCGACTTCACCTTTGATGCCCATGTCTATACCTCAAAGTTCGATAACTTCATCGACCTGCGCCCGACGGGTGCCGAACAGGACGAACTGCCGGTTTATCAGTATGTGCAGACCGATGCCGATTTTTACGGTCTTGAGCTGGAAGGTGGCATCAATCTGTGGGCGCACGGCGATAAGACCGTCCGCTTTGATGCGACCTATGATTATGTGCATGGCGACAGCGATCTGGGGCCGGTGGCGCGCATCCCGCCCTATAGCGTGACGGGCAAGGTCTCTTACACCGATCCGCGTTGGACGGCCCACGTTGAGGCCCGCTACGCCGGTGAGCAGGATCGTCTGACGGCACAGGAACTGCCGACCGATGCCTATACGCTGGTTAATCTGTTTGCCGCCTATAAGGTGGCGCGCTTTGAGGGCGTGTCTGTGTTTGCCGAAGTGCGCAATGTCCTTGACGAAGAGGCGCGCGAACATGCGTCGTTCAATAAGGATATCCTGGTTCAGCCGGGCCGTAATCTGCGCGCAGGGTTGAGCTACCGGTTCTAATCATCTTCCTTCTCCCCTGTTTACGGGGGAGGAGAAGACAGGGCCTCTGTGATTGGCAGGTGCCTTTTGGGGTTTTCGCGCCACGGCACTCAACTTGGCTGTTACCCGGCTTGCCCACAGCCGTGCCATGCGCTAGAAGCGATTTCCTACTGTTTTTACCTTAAGCCCAGATAAAGAGCCACTATGGAACAAACTCCATTAGCAGATGCCCAACTGACCGGAAGCGTCCTGTTTTACAAAACCCCTGAGCCCCTGAGCCCTGAGCTTCATGCCAACCTCGGCATCAGCGCCTCAACGACCCCCCACGCGTTCGTAGCCGAAACCAATGTCGTGCCGCTGACCGTGGCCGAATTTCCGGCCGCCGCTCTGAGCTATCCGATCGTCTTCATCGGCGAAAGCCGCATGCCGGTCGCCGCTATGGGCCTGACCCAAGGCCAGAACGTGTTCGTGTCCGACGCGGGCGTGTTCCGTTCGGACGCATATCTGCCGGCGTTTGCCCGCCGTTACCCGTTCGTGTTCGCCAATGACGAAGGTCAGGAGCGCATGATCCTGTGCGTTGACACCGGCGCCTCCATGGTCACCACCAACAATCCCGACGTACCGTTCTTTGAGAACGGGGCCGCGTCACCGTTCGTTGAAAACGCCATGAAGTTCTGCACGGACTTTGAAACTGAGCGCCGTCGCACGGAATCCTTCGTCAACCTGCTGAAGGACTATGACCTGCTGTCGCCGCGCGAAACCGTTTACCGTCCGCAAAATCCGGATGGCACACCGGGTGAGCCGCAAAAGATCGCTGAATATTTCGGCGTCGATGAAGAAAAGCTCAATGCGCTGCCCGCTGATAAGCTGGTGGCCCTGCGCGACAACGGCGCCCTGACGCACATCTATGCGCACCTGATCTCGCTGCTGGCTTGGGACAAGCTGATTGCCCTGACCATCGAGCGCGGTAATACCCCGGCCAACCTGAACTCTTAACGGGTTTGGTTATGCTATAAGAAAAGCCTCCGAAGGTAACTTCGGAGGCTTTTTTGTGTCTGGGGGGATAAGCGCGTCTAAACGCCCTTACCCGTCAGGCGCTCCAGCGCTTTTTTGGCATCACGCTCGGCCAGGGTAAAGCTGCCCGCAACGCCGGTGGCCGCAGCCACGCCGCCGCCGGTAGGCCATATTTTCCACTCGGTATTTTTCGGGCCGCGCGGGTAAAACTTGATTTCGTAGGTTTGGGATTCTGTTTGCATGGTGCCGCAGTATCAGTAATTCCCGTAAAATTCAAATCCCGATGCATTAAATCGCCCCCTTGCCAAGTGTTGTCAAACGCGTCACCATTGCTCAAAAATAATCATATTTGATCTCAGGAGGACCGCATGGGCAATTCAGGCATCAACCGCCGCCAGATGACGCGCGCTTTGGGCTTAGGCGCAGGGCTGGCCACAATGAGCGCATTACCCGCCCATGCTGCCACCAAACGCCCGTGGCCGTTCCTGATCGGTGCGGACGTGTCATGGATACCGCAGGACGAAGCCGAAGGGGCCACATATTTCGTAGACGGCGTCCAAAAAGACCCGCTGGAGATCCTGAAATCTGCCGGGTTTAACGCCATCAAACTGCGGCTGTTTGTGAACCCCGAAAACGGCTATTCCAAGCGTCACCCCGACCAAAAATGGTGCGGGATCGATCAGACCATAGCCTTTGCCAAGCGCATCAAGGCCGCCGGGATGCACTATTCCCTGACCTTTCACTACAGCGACACCTGGGCCGACCCTGAGCATCAGAACATCCCCGCCGCCTGGGTGGGACTGGACACCACCGGCCTGATCGACGCCGTCTATCGCCACACCCACGACAGCCTGACCGCCATGAAGGCCGCAGGCGTTGCGCCCGACCTGATCCTGATCGGCAACGAGACGACCTTTGGGACGCTGTGGCCGCAGGGGCGGGTGCCGCTAACCATTCCGACCGGCAATCCCATCACTGACGGCAACCACATGAAGGTCGAGAATGCGGGCGGATTTGATGTGTTCGCGCAGTTCCTCAAAGCCGGACTGGCCGCCTGCTATGATGCGGCCCCTGACGCCAAAACCGCTGTGCACAACCATCTGGGCCGCCACTGGCCGATCGTACAGAACTGGATGGATAATCTGATCAGTCGCGGCGTACGCTTCGATGCCACCGGTTTTTCCTGCTACCAGCAGGCGGCTGAAGGCGACTGGGAACGCACCTTTGCCGAATACGCCAAACGCTATCCCGACCACGGGTTTTTCGTGGCCGAATATTCCAGCCGTAAGCGCTATGTCAACGATATCGTCCATACGCACCCCAATGGTTGGGGCGCCTATATCTGGGAGCCGGCCCGCCATCAGGAAGCCGTATTCGACAAAGGCGGAAAGAACGCTGGCGAAGGCCCGCGCCCGAACCTGATCTCTCAGGGCCTCAATGCTGCCGAAGCGCCGGGGTCAACGCCGTCAGCGCCCGCCACCGTGCCACAGCGTCCGCGCAGCCACGGCGGCCGCTATGACGCCAACAACCTGCTCGACATTTATCGCCAAATGGCCAAGGATTATGGCGCAAGCCGCTAATCCGGCGCGGGGTTTGCAATTCCCGGCGTGAGGCTTGGCACGGCGTCCCCTTATGAGACGTAATCCGTGTCCTGACGGCCTGCGGGGATATCGATGTTTGAATTTGGTCGCGAACTAAGACGTATTTTCGGCAATCAGGGCCGGTTTGAATCGGACTCCAGTTTGTACGAGTTATTAAACCTTGAACTGCTGATCTCTCAGGGCCGCAGCCTTGATATTGAGGCTGGCCGCGTCTCGACCAAAAACCGCTTTGATCCCCATATCGAATCCGCGGTTATCTGGCGCGAATATGCCCGCCGAACCGGCGATCCGCTGGCGATGCGCAAAGCCGCCGCCGCCGCTGAATCCGCCGGCAAGGACGCCAAGACCATCGCCCAGGCCGTACAGGCCGTGCTGGAGCAGGCCCTGACCTGCCTGACCGGCGCCGACCTGTTTGAAACCGCAGAATTATTGACCTCTGCCGAAGGCCTGCTCGCCGAAGGGCGTGTGGCCATGGCGGGCATCAGCCCTGCCGATCCGGTGTTGAACGCGCGCCTGTCGCTGGTTGAAGGAATGCTGGGGGCGCGCCTCGCCTTGCGCGAAGGGGTGGGCGAACTGGACGCCGCCCTGAACGCCATGGCCCATATCGACCGCGCCGTGGAAAAGTTCGACAAACAGGTCCGCCTGACCAAGACCAACCGTGACAAGATCTGGGCCGCGCAGGCCCGTCTGGAGCGGGCCGACCTTTTGATGGCGGTCGGTATCGACCGTCAGGATTCCAGCCTTTTGGGTGCGGTCATCAAGGACCTTGAGGCTGTGCGCGCTCGCCTTGATCCGGCCTATGAGCCTGTCACCTTTGCTGCCATCGTCACCCGTCTGGCCGAAGCCCACATCCATCAGGGTCAGATCGAAGGCAATGCCGAAGCGGTATCGATCGGCATTGCCCTGCTCAGTGCCGAAGACGAACTGATGGTCTATGAACACAGCCCGCTCGATTGGGTGTGCCATAAGATGGCCTTGTCGCGAGGTTTAGAGGTGCTGGCGACCCTGACCGGTGCCGACTACATTTTTGACAAGGCGCTGGCCGTCTATGATCTGGCGCTTAAGCGGCCTTTGCAAAAGGGCTTAGGGATACGGGCGCGGCTGATGAGCCTGCGGGCGTCGTGTCTGGCGCAACGCGCCGAAGCCACCGGCGACCTTAAAGCGCTGGATGATGCCGAACGGGCGTTTAAAGAGCAACTTCGCGCCACCCGCCCGCTCGAAGACCCCATTGACTGGGCGATCCTTCAGACCAATCTGGGTAAGCTTTATGTGACGCGCGGCGACATCACCGGCTTTATGCTGGAGCGCGCGCAGGCCGCCTACGCCCTTGATGCCGCCAAGGAAATCTTTATCGAACACGGCCTGCACAGCCTCGCGGCCACCGCCGAAAGCCATCTGGTCAGGCTTCGCGGGATATAAAGACAGCGCGTGACAAGCGATCAAATCAAGGGAACAATGCGGTAATAAAAGCAGGAAACCTTTGAGGGGATAGCAATGCAGCGCAGGGCGATTTTATCAGGCATGGCGGCGGCGATCATGGCGCCAAAAGCGGCGTGGTCAGACACGCAGTTCAAGGTGCTGGTGATCGGCATGCCCAGCAAGTACCACTACGAATATGTCCCGGTCGCGCGCGAAAGCCTTGAGCGCATGGCCAAACTCCATGCCTTTGAAATGGTCTGGAGCCACAATGCTTACGGGCTGGATCAGGACCTTAAGCCCTATGCGGCCATCATGTTGCTCAACACCCCGACCGAGGATTTATCTGCCGATCATCGGGCGAAGTTCGAGGCCTATGTGCGCGCCGGCGGCCATGTCATGGTTGTGCACCGCGCCGCCATTGCCCTGCCGGCCGGTAGCTGGCCGTGGTATGAAAAGCTGGTTGGGCGCACGGTGGGCGTGCATCCCATGCTGCAAACCGGCGTGGTGACGGTGGTCGACAAAAGCTTTCCTGCGACCTTTGGATTGCCGGAGCGCTGGATCTGGAGCGATGAGTTCTACACCACCACCAACCCGCATAATGTGAAGATTACGCCGGTGCTGAACGTCGATGAGACCAGCTATGACCCGACCAAGATCTGGCCCGGTCAGGTCGTCAAAGGCATGGGTAAGGACCACCCGATCGCCTGGTATCACAGCTATGAAGGCGCGCGCGTGTTTGTGACGACCCTGGGTCATAATGTTGAGATGTACCGCGACCCGCAGTATCTTAGCCACCTACTGGGCGGCCTCTACTGGACCGCCACGGGACTTGGGCGGGGGTAGTGGTTTTGTACCGAAGCCCATACGTTTTGTATGTGGAATATCTCTCGAAAATTCTGAAGCTTAACTACGCAATGGATGCGATACAATGGCCACAGCATACGAGTATTTCAGAAGAAACAAACATTTAGAGATACTCTCTAACAGAGAGTACATGGATGAAAAGGGACTCAAGATATCTGTCGATTGTAGCATTTGCTATGATTTTGAAGGGGGATCGAAATATATTAAAATATTCATTCCGGAATGTGAGCATCCAGAGCTTTTACTTGAGCATTTCCTGAAAGAAATTGATGATGTATGGGGTCTTGCTGCTGGCATAGAGGTTGCGAGTGGAACAGCTGGACATCATGAAAAATTAACTCATGAAAATTGCAAATTTAGTGGTCGTATTTTGGTCTGGACTCCAGCACTACTTGAGGACGGAAGGTTGGAGGCGCTCAACAAAGAGATGAAAAATATTGGCCTATCATTAGTAGTCAGGGATGCAAGGTATGTTGACGCACGCAATAAACACGCCAAGCCAATTGCCTTTATATCACACGACAGCCGTGACAAAGAAGGGTTCGTTAGAGAACTAGCCAACAGTCTAACAAAGTCTATGTTTCCGGTATGGTATGATGAGTACAGCTTGAGGCCTGGAGACAGTCTTCGTGAAAGTATAGAAAAGGGGCTCAAGGAATGCCCTAAATGTATTATCGTACTCTCTAGAAATTTTTTTGAAAACACGGGTTGGGTGAAACGTGAGTTTGAAACTATTTATACTCGCGAAATTATAGATGGCGAGCGCCGAATGATTCCAGTCTGGTTGGATGTTACAAGGGAAGAGGTTTACAACTACTCACCCATATTAGCTGATAGAGTTGGAATTCCCGCTAACTTGGGTGTTGAGGGCGTGGTTAGAAAGTTAATTACGGCTGGTTTTCAAAACACATGAGCCAAGCCAACTTTTAATTTTCATCGCCTGACCCACTGGGCCGATTTAAGAACTCATCTCAAACCTTGACATGTACGCCATCCTGACGTACAAATTCAGCTAATCAATGCGCCAAAGGAGGCGGCAGATGTTAGCTTTCAATGATGCGATTACCGAAATCGATGAGCCGAACAGTGAGCGGATGAACTTCCGCACCAAGGCGCGGATCAAAAAAGCCATCCAGCGGGCGGCCGCCTTATCCGGCGTTGACGATTCCGCCTTTACCTTAAGCGCCGCCTACCAGTCGGCTCTGGCCACCATCGCCGCCCATGAGCGCACGCTGTTAGCACCTGCCGACCATGAGCTGTTTTTTGCGGCGCTTGATAATCCGGCGCCCCCGACCCAGGCGTTGAAGGCCGCATTCCAGCGCCACAAAGATACGGTCATCTCCGAATAATGCCAAAACCGGACAGGCCGAAATACGTCATCGCGCCGCTCGATCCTCAAACACATGATCGGGCGGCTTTTTCGTGCGGCGTTGAGTCGGTGGATAACTTCTTCAAAAAGACCGCCAGCAAGCTGTCGAAGGCCGACAATCTGCGTGTCTTCGTTATGACGCACCCCGAGGGTACGGTGATCGGGTTTTATGCCCTCAATGCCCATGCCGTCGATTATCAGGATCTGCCGAAACCCTTTACGCGCACCCGGCCCGGTCATGGCCGCATCCCCGCCGCCTATATCTCGATGATCGGGCGCGATGTCAGGTTTTCCGGTGGCGGGTACGGTGGCGACCTGCTGGCGGATGCCTTGATGCGCATCCTGAAAGCCTCAGACCATCTGGGCCTTGCCGTAGTTATTCTGGATGTTCTGGATTGCGGCGATCCTGAGCGGGTAGCCAAACGGCTGACGCTATATCAGGGCTATGGGTTTCAGCCCTTGCCGTCTCAGCCACTGCGTCTATTCTTGCCGGTGGCGACGATAAGGCAGATATTTAACGACTAAAATCCCCATAGCCACACCTTAAAAAACCCCGTAACCTCCCTTCAAACACACAGGAGAGGCCGGAATGACCGATCATGCCACACCGCCGTTTAAGCGCGAAGTGCTCCAGCTTTTTGACCAGTATGTGCATGGCGTTATCAGTCGGCGCGGCTTTTTAGAAAGTGCGGCGAAATATACCGCAGGGGCTGCCGGTGCGGTAGCGACGCTGACCGCTCTGGCGCCCAACTTTGCCCGCGCCCAAACCGCTGCCGATGATAGCCGCCTGATCACCACCCGTGTCGATATCGCTTCGCCCGATGGCAACGGCACCATCAAGGCCTATCTTGTCAAACCCGCAGCAACCAAAACCAAGCTGCCGGTCGTGGTGATCGTCCACGAAAATCGCGGGCTTAATCCGCATATCGAAGACATTGCCCGCCGGGTAGCTCTCGACGGCTATATCGCTCTGGCGCCCGACGCCCTGACCACACTCGGTGGCTATCCCGGTAACGAAGATGACGCCCGCGCCCTGTTCCAGAAACTGGACCAGCCCAAAACCCGTAACGACTTTGTCGCCGCCGCAGACTATGCCCGCACATTAACCGGCAGCAACGGTAATGTCGGCGTGGTCGGGTTCTGCTACGGCGGGGCGATTGCCAATCTTTTGGCCACGCGCATTCCCACGCTAAAAGCCGCCGTGCCGTTTTATGGATCGCCCGCGCCGCTGGCTGATGTGCCCAATATCAAGGCCGAATTGCTGGTGCACATGGGCGGCAACGACACCCGCGTCAATGCGGCGTGGCCGGACTACGAAGCCGCGCTCAAAGCCGCCGGGGTGCGCTACGCGGCCTATACCTATGAAAACGCCGAACATGGCTTCAACAACGACACCACCCCGCGCTTTAAACCCGATGCCGCTAAGCTGGCATGGGAGCGGACCATGGCCTTGTTTGCGCGGACGCTGAAGACTGCCTAACGTCTCCGGTCGTCATCGCGCATCTGACGGATAGCGTCGAGGCGCAGATGTTCCGGTAGCGGGCTGGTAGGGTTCGGATCATCGTCAGGTGTAACCACACTCAGGTTGCTCATCATGATGTCGGTGCCTTCGGGTGTCCGCACCAGGCCCTCCAGATGGCGCGTTTTCAAGGTCGCGTAGATAAAGGTGAGGGTTAGCAAGGTCGTCACCATCAACGGCAGCAGCATGCGGGGCAGGCCATCTGTGGCGGTCAGTGTAGATAAGGTCGTCGCACTGAGGATCAGCGCAACACCGCCCGCCTGAATACCGTGGCCGATGGCATCGCGTCTCAGCCAGAAGCGAATAAAGTGCGCCTTATAGATCGCCTTGGCGGTCAGTCCCGCATAGCCAATCGGGATAAACTCGCTGACCGTATCGAGATAGATATCCTCGACCCGGCGGCGGTGGTTGATGTATTCAGCCATTTCAGCCCAGCGCTTACGCCGCAGCGGCCAGTGGGCGGGCGTCTGATCGGCCCAGCTATCGTCGCGGGCGTGCTCGCACTGATCGAGGCAGGCCTTATACAGCTTTTCCATATCGGCTTTGCGGGCCTTAAGAAAGGCGTCCGTCTTAAGGTGTAGTTCGCGGATGGTGCCGGTGACCGTATTTTTAAGTTCGGTCTGCTGCCGCAGGGCCTCCTTATAGGTGGTGTGGATCATCAGGCCGCTAAAGGTGCCGATAAAGATCAGAACCCCCGCCATGGCCACCAGAGGCAGCCATAGATGGGCGGGCTTCCACACGTGGCTGCACAGATTGACCAGACCGATGGCCATAAGGCTGAGGACCGCGCTGATCAGCCAGATGCCATGGATTCTGGTCTTGGCCTGACGCAACCCCGCCGTCTTGCGCCTCAGATAGACCTGATAGTTTTTAACCGTCGCCAACGCCCAGCCTAAGATCCGGCTATGGGCGATCCGGTCGCCAAACGGGTCTGGCGGCGCGTCGTTCGGCGTATGATCGTCATTGCGGACAGGCTCAGGGCCGCGGTCGTACCCCAGATTGCACCCCAGCGCCTTCAGTCGTTGCATCCTCAGTTTATAGGGCGACATCCGGGCGATGATATCCTCAAGGCTGAGGCCATCCATTTTGAGGCCGTCGAACCAGACCTCTGGTCGGCGTGAGGAGGCAAGGTGCGTTGCCCCAAATGCATTCCAGCCTTCGCCTTCGATCAGTTGGCGCAGGACGGCGATGTCGGCTGTTGTGAAGATAAGATCTTTAAGCTGATAAAATCCATTAACCGCGACGATGTGCGGATTATCGTCATGCGCAAAGCGGTGCGCCGTGGTGACGAGGCCGCTGCCTACGGCCATGATATATCTGGTGCGGATCTGGGGATGTCCAGCCATTTGCTTTCCTCCGACTCCGGTCTGATGACCGAACGCCGAAGGGATAAGCTTCAACGTCCGGCGGTTAAGCCTGCGGGCCTTGCGGGTCGCCGCCGCCGGGAAGATTCCGGTGGGCGGGCCGTAAAGTTCCGGCGCGGTACGACCAAAGGTCGTCACTGGCCGTCAGGTTATTTTCAGACACGTCGATAACCGACGCGCACAGGGTCAGGGACGCCGCAAACTGCGTTCCATAAGTTTCTGAAATGTCATCGATGCTGAGCATCCAACAGTCCTTGCGGCGATTTATCCAGTAAGCAAAGGGAATTGTGGCGGGCGGTTTCCTTAATGCCGTCAGTCTCGAACCCCCGGTGAGACCTTGGCTGAGGAGACCTGCGGGTGCCCCAATCCCTTTAAACCTAGTTAACATATACCTAAACTTATCCACAGTCACAATGGGGATGTGATCACAAACTATGGAATGGATATGCACAAAAAAGTGTGTGCGATTATTTCTAAACTCTGAGAATAGTCACGCCTATTGTTTTCGCGGGGCGGACAGTCCTGCATCGGTTTGCTCGACCGGCTGCATAGTGCCATCGGGGTTGTAGTACAGATGCTCGGCCCGCACAGCCCGCCTGCCAATGGCGCCGGTCTGATCACCGATGGTAAGCGACGCATCATGGTAGAAGAAATAGTCCTTGCCTTTGAAGGTGATGATGCCTGGATGGATGGTAAAGCTGTTTTTGCCGGAGCCGGTCAGCACACCTTGGAACGTCCACGGGCCGGTGATCGACGCAGCGGTGGCGTATGATATGGTCTCATCCTTATCCTTTGACTTATCGCGTGAGGCATAGGTCAGGTAATAGATATCGCCGCGCTTAGTGATCCACGGGCCTTCCTCGAAATGAGGCAGGTCGAACTGCTTGATAGGGCCGTCCAGCTCGATCATATTGGGTTTCAGCTTGGCGTAATAGCAGTTGAAATTGCCCCAGATCAGCCAGGCCGTGCCGTCGTCATCAATGAACACGGTCGGGTCGATATCGTCCCAGGTGTGCGGGCCCTGCGGGGTCATCTGGTTATGTATCAACGCAGTGCCGCGGGCATCGACAAACGGACCGGTAGGGCTGTCGGAGACCGCCACGCCGATGGCTTTGCCGGGCTGGGTTTTGTCGTGCTCAACGGCGGCGTAGAAATAAAACTTGCCCTCTTTTTCAATCGTTTGTGCCGCCCAGGCGTCTTTTGCGGCCCACTTGAAATCGGTCGCCTTCATGATCGGCCTGTGAGCGGTCCAGGTTAGAAGGTCTTTGGAGGAAAAGACGCGCCAGTCCTTCATGGTGAACATTTCTTCGCCGCGCGCTTCGTCATGGCCGGTGTAGAGATAGACCGTATCCCCCACCACCAGCGGGGCCGGATCAGCGGTGAACATATCGGTAAACAGCGGGTTGGACCCCGGTTCGCGGGGCTCGGCTGTGGCGGTCGTGGCCAGCATAAGGCCCGCCATGATGAGTGACGTGGTTTTCAGCATGTTGATCTTCCCTGGTTTTGTTTTTTTATTAGATTGTTTTGTCGCGATATCGTTGTCGAAAGCCGCTTACACTTTTCGACTATCGCTTAGTATGGCGGGCTTTGACAGATGTGCAATAGTCTGAGTAAATAGCGGTCAAATAACACTTATAAACGGGAAAACGCTGATGAAGATTTTCGCTCACCTGATGGTGGCGGCCGCGATTGCCTGTGCGCCAGTCGCCTATGCAAAGCCGGTGACTGTGGAAAAGATTACGGTCCACGGCACATCGCTTGAGGGCAATCTGGAGGGTAATTCGGCGGATCGCAGCGTGATTGTCTATCTGCCGCCCGACTATGCCGCCAACCCGCAAAAACGCTATCCAGTTATCTATGCCCTGCACGGTTATTCGATCAGCAATGAAATCTGGACGCGCGAGATCAAATCACCGGCCACGATCGAGGCGGCCTTTGGGGCGGGGGTAAAGGACATGATCGTCGTCCTGCCCAATTCGCAGACCGTGCATAATGGCTCGATGTATTCCAACTCGGTCACGACCGGCGATTGGGAAGGGTTTATTGCCCGCGATGTGGTCGCCTATATTGACAAAAACTACCGCACGATTGCCAAGCGTGAGAGCCGGGGGCTGGCCGGCCATTCGATGGGCGGCTATGGCACCATGCGCATCGGCATGAAGCACCCGGAGGTGTTCGGCGCGCTCTATTCCATGAGCCCGTGCTGCATGTCGGCGCGCGGGGCTCCGCCACCAGAGACGGCGGCCAAGCTTGAGGCGCTGAAAAGCCCTGAAGAGTCAAAGTCGCTGGGGTTCATGGAGCGGGCGACTTTGGCCACGGCATCGGCCTGGTCACCTAACCCCAAGGCCGCGCCGTTTTATGCTGATCTGCCGACCAAAGACGGCGTGGTGCAGCCGGATGTGCTGGCGCGATGGGCGGCCAATGCGCCCAACGCGATGGTGCATCAATATGTGCCGAGCTTGCGAAAATATAAGGCGATTGCCCTGGATGTTGGCGACCGTGACGGGCTGAAAACCGATACCGAAGCCCTGCACAAAATCCTTAGCGACTATGGCATTAAGAACAGCTATCAGCTTTATGACGGCGATCACGTCAGCGGCGTTGCCGACCGCTTCCAGAACCATGTCCTGCCGTTCTTTGACAAAAATCTGTCATTTGAGGCAAAGGTGAAATAAGCAAAATTAAAACGCCCTTTTTCATCCGGAGCGGAAATGGATTTATGGACAAAAGCCTATAGCCGCATTTTATCCACCTCTATCGGAACGATCACATGGTATCCCATAGCCGTTGACACTCCGGATCTGGTGCGTGATATGGAACAGTCAAGCTTTAGCTATAGCGGCGGCGCGCTCATCGTGTCCGAAAATGGCCAAAAGGTGTTTCTGACGTGGTGGTGGCAGGACGGGCAATATTGCCTGGCAGTATCGGAAAAGGCTGAGAATAATTGGTTAGTGCTTAGCCTTGATCGCATCGGGTGTCGTTGGAATGGCCCTTGGGAAGAGATTTGTGATTCTGCGGTATCGGGAGTCCGATTTTACGCCGAAGCGGATGACAGGCTGCAGCGGATTGTGGGTGTGAAACACCTGCTGACGACTAAAACCGGCAGTCAGTTTATGTGGATAGCCACAGGCGGGGACAGATTGATCGGTGACGTTGATGATCTATGGGTCAGCGTTGGCGTTGAGCCAGATAACCTTGCGGGTTTGGTTGAGATCGCTCACTTAGACGGCACTTAAACCAGTCAAAAGTACCCGAAGGGCAACTTTTGACTGAAGCCCTTAAGCCGCGTGCCCCTCCGCCCGGCGCAGGCGCCAGAAACGGATGGTGCGCAGCGCCGTCTCACGCGGCAGGTCGGCATAAAGCCGGCCATATTCCTGCGCCTTGGCCATGGCGTTTTCCTGATGGTTAA
Source organism: Asticcacaulis sp. UBA2476 (assembly GCA_002342035.1). Lineage (GTDB taxonomy): Bacteria > Pseudomonadota > Alphaproteobacteria > Caulobacterales > Caulobacteraceae > Asticcacaulis. Next base: position 61,765 of record DDPE01000049.1, read on the forward strand.
GCATGATCATGGCATAGGTCAGGAACAGCGATTTCTCAAGGTCAGCGGACTTGCACGCAATGGCCAGGGCGTCGATTTCACGCTTTTCCACCAGATGCTTGGCGGTCAGGAAATCAAGATCGGCCAGTTGCGACAGGGCGACCAGGAACCAGGTCGGATTCGGGTCACGCATATAGCGCGCCAGCAGCGGCGGGGTCAGTTTTTCGTTCTTGCGCAGGGCCTCGACCTCAGCCGAAATGGCTTCATAATCCGCCGGATATGAGCCGTGGGCGATGGCGACGCTGTTGCGGCCCTTGCTCATGGCCTCATCCAGCAAGGCCGGATCGAGCTTGGCGTTTTCTTCGAGGATGCGCTCACGCAGGCGGGCTTCGACCACGAAATACATCTCGTTCATCAGGTCGGCGGGCAGGTCGGTCCGCCCAATGACGGCGGCGTGTAGTTCCGGATTGGCCTGAGCGCGGGCCACGACCGCTTCGGTCGATTCCCGCGACAGGCGCGCGCCTTCGTTTTTCAAAAGCACATTGAGCGTGGTGTCGTCGCCGCGTTTGACGATGACGCCGGAGACGTTTTCGGTGACGGTTTCCCGGCGCGACACGGCGCGTAAGTGCTCCTGTCCCTGGGTATTGACGACGTGCAAAAGGTCGCTTTCCGACAGAGCGTTTGAGCGCATCAGGATCGGTTCGGCCACATCGATATGGTCGACCATCAGTTGGCGCAACAGCCCTTGCGGAGCCGCCGCCGCACCAGACATTTTATGGGCGATTTCGGCGCGGACCACGGCCTCCATCTCATCGGTGAGCTGGCTCATGACCATATCGTAAAGCTGCATTTCCGTGTCGGAAATGGCGTCAGGATGGGCCAGAAACAGGTTGGTGACTTCGCGCAGGAGCTCACGGCGTTTGCCGCTCGACGGCTCCTTGGCGAGGTCGATCAGAGATAATAAGGCAGATGACATGTGCAGACCATGTGATTGAAATATTCTATTTCGGAACGCGGTAGTTTTTACGGTTTGGTATCAGCAGTTTGGGCCGTCGGCAGGTTGTCACCAGCCGCAGAGGTGTTGGACAGACTATCGGGCACCAGACCGTAGTCGCGGTGCAGCGAATAATAACGCGCGCCCTGATCGGTGGTGGCGCTGTCGGTTTCGCCCGCAGCAACCGCCGGACCGCGGTAATATTTGCTGGTGGGCGGAATGTGGTAGGCGTCAGGATCGGGCGCGACCGTCAGAGTTTGTTCGGCCGCAGATGGCGAAGGCGGCGGGGCAACCGGGCTAAGCGCCACTTTCGTTTCAGGCTTTGCGGCGGCAGCGGCCTGAACCGGCGCTGGCTTAGGTGCGGCAGGTTTAGGGTTGGGGATCGGCGCCATGGTCACCGGCGGCGGAACCGCCTTTGCTACGGGCTTGGCGGGTGCCGGTTTGGTCGCGGGCGCAGATGTATGACGCACCACCCCAGCGGCTTCCAGTTCGCGCAGGGCCTCAGCCGTCAGGCGCGGTGGTGGCGCGGGCAGTGCAGGCGCGTTAACAGACGCCACGGTCATTATGGGTGCGGTTTGGGGCGCGACGGCGACGCTGCGCGGACGATAGATATAGGCGGCAGCCGGTTCCGGCACATAGGGCGCGGGGCGCTCAGACGATGCCGCAACCGGGGATAAGATGTCGGAGAGGGCCACAGGGGGTATGTTTTGCGGGGCTGCGGGCTGGGCTTTTGGGGCCGTTTGGCTTTGTGATTTTCCGGCCCAATTCAGGTCTTTTTTGAAAAAGCCACCGACTTCGCCATAAGGGGACGGCGGTACACCATACTGTCCGGCTTTTGGGGCCGTATCTGATGGTTTTCCGGGCCAGTTAAGCATGGGGTCAGGCGCGGCCGCCACAGGCAGCACACTCACCAAAATCCCGCACACACTGAGACGAAACAGAGCCTTTACCATCACACCGCGATCACAAAAAACAGGTTGCAACGCGATGACCCTACGCCGTCAAGTTTAATATCCGCCTAACCGGATGGGAGGATTCGCAGGTTAATATTTTGAGATATATATTTTCGGAATAATACTTAGGATGATAGTCTTAAAGGTTGTTGGCGGTAACGGATGAAATTCGGGCAGCTTAAATCGGTCGCACATAATATCGCAGACTCCTTTACGTCCGGGATATGTCTGCTGATTAATTGTGTCGAATTCATCGATGTATATGCTGAAGCGCAGGTCTCACCTGATGGGTATATTATCGTTGATTTTTTGGAAGGCTCGATAATTGAGGGCGTGGCATCGGAGACATTGTTGCGCGCGACTAAGCACTACAAAGAGGCCTTAAGGACGCTGTGTGAACGGCATGGTTTGGCCTTTGATGACTTTGAGAGTCTCAAAGTGCGCTTTGCTGTAGATAGGGTTTACGGAGGGTATTTCGTGGCCGAGATACGGGATCGGCAGGGGCGATCTTCAATAGATCGGTATGCCGGATCGCCCGCGCGAAGGATCAGGACGCGGCGTTAGCCTCCACCACCGCATCTCGCCTTCGCCTCGTGCGGTCCCCCTCCCCAACGTGTTGGGGGAGGTGGCAGGCGCGTAGCGTCCTGACGGAGGGGGCAAACGGGAGGGCTACCCCTTCAAGCCTTCGCGCATTTCCTCCAGGCCCAGCCATTCCATTTCGCCGGCCTCCAGATCGCTTTTCAGGCGGTCGAGCGTAACCATGGTGGCGTCGAACTTTTTCGGGTTCTTGGCATAGAGATCCGGGTCGGCGAGTGTGGCCTCAAGCGCTTTGATCTCCGCTTCCCATTTCGGCATGAAGGCGGTTAAGTCCTCAAGACGCTTTTGGTCTTTATAGCTCAGCTTTTTGGCGGCAGTTTTGGCCGCAGGGGCTGCGGCTGCCGGGGCCGCCGTAAAGGTCTTGCCGGTGGTTTTTTCGCGCGATTTTGAGCTGATCTCAGAAAAGAAATCCGGGTTTTGACGCAGGAAATCTTGCCAGCCGCCGGGGGTTTCGACCGCCCCGCCGCGCCCGTTGAGCGCTAAGGTCGAGGTCGCCAGCCGGTCGATAAAATCCCGGTCGTGGGACACGAGGATCAGCGTGCCGTCAAAGTCGGCCAGCATGTCTTCAAGCAGGTCGAGCGTGTCCATATCCAGATCGTTGGTCGGCTCATCCAGCACCAGAAGATTGGTCGATTTGGCCAAGGCGCGGGCCAGTTGCAGGCGGTTGCGCTCGCCCCCCGACAGGGACTTGACCGGCTGACGCAACTGATTGTCGCGGAACAGGAAATCCTTGGCATAGGCGGCGACGTGCTTGGGCTGACCCTGCACCAAAATTTGATCGCTGCCAGAGTTCGCCAGCATGTCCCACAGGGTTTCATCGCCTTTCAGGGCGTCGCGGCCCTGATCGAGATAGGCGACTTCAAGCGCGGTGCCGAGTTTGATTTCGCCGCTGTTGGCCGGTTCCTGACCCAGCAACAGCTTGATCAGGGTCGATTTGCCGGCACCATTGGGGCCGACGATGGCGAGGCGGTCGCCGCGCATGATGCGGGTCGAAAAATCGTTGAGCAACACCTTATCGCCGAACGATTTTGACACGCCTTTGAGTTCGGCGACCAGCTTACCCGATGTGCCGCCGGAATCGATCGACATTTCCATGGTCTTGGAGCGTTGCAGCAGGCGCGCAAAGGCATCGGCGCGCATGGCGTTGAGGCGGGCGGCGCGGCCTTCGTTGCGGGTACGACGGGCGGTGATCGACGAATAAAAGGTCTTGGTTTCGCGCTCGATCGCTTTTTGCAGGCGGCTGAGGGATTCCTCATCGTCCTTCATGACCTGATCGGACCAGGCCTCAAATGAGGAATAACCGGCATCAAGCTGGCGCACCTTACGGTTATAGAGCCAGTAACACCGTTGAGTGACGCGCTCTAAGAATGTCCGGTCGTGGCTGACCACTAAGACCGCACCGCGGAAACTACGGATGCGGTCTTCGAGGGTCTCAATCGCAAAAATATCGAGGTGATTGGTCGGCTCATCGAGGAAGATCAGGTCGGGTTCTTCGGCAAAGGCCTTGGCGAGCGCGGCGCGGCGCTTTTCGCCACCGGACAGGCCCGCCGTTTGTTTTTGCGGATCAAGCCCGAAGGCATAGAGTTCAGCTTCTGCGGTATAATGTTCCGCGCCGGCCGAGGTCAGCCAATCGAGCAGGGTCTCACCCACTGGCTCCGGTTCTTGCAGCACAAAGGCATACTTCATGCCGTTCATGACGATGCGCTCGCCGGAATCGGTGTCGATCAGCCCGGCCATCAGGCGCATCAGCGTCGATTTGCCCGCGCCGTTTTTACCGACCAGACAGGCGCGGACATTGCGCTCTAACGCGATATCGACCCCGTCAAACAGCGGGTGGGAGCCATCCATCAGGCGGATGTCTTTGAGGGCGAGCAGGGGGGCTTTGGTGCTGGGTGTTTTGGCCATGGCCAGCCTGTACTATCCCGCACCGCAAACGGCAAGGGCTTGATTTTGACGCGACCTAAGCGGATAAGGCGACCATGACCGCCGCCGCCAAACCTTTCTGGGAAACCAAGACCCTGTCGGAGATGAACCGCACGGAATGGGAAAGCCTGTGCGATGGGTGCGGCCTGTGCTGTCTGGTGCGGTTTGAGGATGAAGACACCGGTGAGGTGATCCCGACGCGGGTACACTGCAAGCTGTTTAATCCCGACGCTTGCACCTGTACCGACTACCCGAACCGTAAAAAGTACGTGCCCGACTGCATCAAGCTGACGCCACACAATATTGAGGCGCTGGCGTGGATGCCGAAATCATGTGCGTACCGGCGGCTGCATGAGGGCAAGGACCTGCCGCGCTGGCATCCGCTGATCACCGGTGACCCTGACAGCACCCATAAGGCGGGCGTGTCGATCCGCGGCCAAACTGTATCGGAAACCGCCTTTGCCGACATCGAGGACGCGATCGATTTTATGGCGATGGAGTGGGCCGAGGATCGCTCGGACTGGGACCCGAAGGGGTAGGGGGATGGATTTTTCGTTTCCGGAAATTTGCTGCGATAATTTGCGTGCTCGTTACAAAGATAATTTTAGTGTGAGTGCGTTTGATCACTGGCTGACTGAGGGAGAATGCGGGTCTCAACCGTTCATGTTCTATCAGGACGCCGTGGACAATGATCGAGTGGCTGATTACCAGATAATCGAAGATAGATTTTTGTATTTGTTTGGAAATCTAATCGGCAATGACTTTGTGTTATTTAATCGATCCAGGTCGTTAGAGCCAAAGTCGGTGTTTAAGAATAAAAAATTTCTTGGGTTTAAACCGCAGGTGGTCAAGCTCATAACGCGCATGGTGCGAGAGCATTATATCGATGACTTTTATCTTCCTCAGTACCGTCTAAGGATTAAAGGCGGCTACGATCTCACTCACCATTTCTATTTCGAAGACGAGGTGTTTGTCGAACCTGTAGTCAAGATAGTGCGCGATGCTGGATTGCATATTTTGAGATAGTACCCCTCCGTCCGCTGCGCGGCCACCTCCCCATTGGCATGGGGAGGAGAAGAAAATAGAACTCCCCCTGTTGCAGGGGGAGCTTCTATTTGATCAAACTGATCAAATAGAAGAGGGGGTAATTTTACCGCGTGAACAGCTTCAGACGCTCCAAGGCGACAATCAGCATCCCCTCAACAGCTTCATCAGGATCAGACAAAACATCTTTTGCCGATATCCTGTAAACCTCAAGCCCCTTCTCTCTAAGCCATTGATCGCGAAATATATCCCGTTCAGGCCGGTCGCCAATATCATGCGCCATGCCGTCGATCTCGATAATCAGCCGGGCTTTTGAACAGTAAAAATCCGCCACATAGGCGCCGATTGGATATTGCCTGCGGAATACCGGTTTGTCGGATTGGCGGTGTTTTAGGAGTGTCCATATAAGCATTTCAGGCAGGGACATGTCTGCGCGTAATGTCTTGGCAAATGAGCGTGTGTCGCCGTTCATTTTACCCCCTCTTTTATTTGATCAGTTTGATCAAATAAAAGCTCCCCCTGCAACAGGGGGAGTTCTAAAGCTATCCCCGTTCTAATCCCCGGCGTTTGGGGGTGTGTCATATTCGGTGCATGGAAACGACACCGGCCCTCCCTCCCAAAGAAATCAAGACGCTTAAGCGCGAACACATCAACCGGCTGCTCATTCTGGCGGATCGGATGGTGACGGATGCGGAAAAGCTTAAGCGATGCACGGAACCGGCAGACATCGAAAAACACGCCAAGGCGCTTTTGACCGTGACTAAGACCGTGGCGGAAATCCACGATCTGGCCACGCGCACCGAAGCGTCCTGCGGAGACACGGATATGAATGACCCCGAATATGACACAGATAACGGGCCAGACGGCGGAACCGATACCCTTGCCGACTGGCGCAGCTTTTTTGAACGCAAACTCGATCGCCTTGCTGACACCGCAGGCGAGGCAGACGTGGCTGAACAGCCTGACGATCGAGCAGTTCAAACACCTCCATAAGACCTGGGCTTTCTGGGCCCGTCCCGTGCAATTGGCGCCGGAGGGCGACTGGAAAACCTGGCTGTTCTTAGGCGGGCGCGGGGCGGGCAAGACGCGGGCAGGTGCAGAATGGCTGTCGGCCTGCGCTACAAAACGGGCGCGGCTGGCCCTGATCGGGCCGACCCTGCATGATGTGCGCGAAGTGATGATCGAAGGGCCGTCGGGCCTGATGGCCATCGCGGCGGACGATATGCGGCCCACCTTTGAGCCATCACGCCGAAGGGTGAAATGGCCTAATGGCGCCATCGCCTACACCTTTTCGGCGGAGGAGCCGGAACGGTTGCGCGGGCCGCAGTTTCACCATGCCTGGGCCGATGAGTTTTGTGCCTGGCGGTCTGCGTCGGAGACTCTGGCCATGCTGCGGATGGGGCTGCGATTGGGTGACGGGCCACGGCTGTGTGTGACGACGACGCCCAAGCCGATCCGGGCGCTGAAAACCCTGATGGCGGAGGCGGGCGTTGAGGTGGCGCGGTCCGCCACGTCTGAGAATAAGGCCGGATTGTCCGAAGGGTTTTTGGAGAGCCTCAATGCCATTTACGGCGGCACGCGGCTGGCGGCACAGGAACTGGAGGGCGTGATTGTCGATAGCGATGATCAGGCTTTGTGGCGGGCCGAAGATATTGCGCGCTGTTATGGGCCGCGTCCGCCGCAGCTTGATGTGGTCGTTGTGGCGGTTGATCCGCCGGTCAGCGATCACGGCGATGCCTGCGGGATCGTGGTGGCGGGGCGCAGAGACCGGCGCGGTTATGTGCTGGAGGATGCGACTTTGGAGACGCCTTCGCCAAATGCCTGGGCCAATCAGGTGGTCGAGATGGTGGCCAAACATGGCGCTGACCGGGTGGTCGCCGAAGGCAATCAGGGCGGCGAAATGGTGCGCAGCATTTTAGCGACCGCCGGGTGCGAGGTGCCGATTGAGATCGTCCATGCGCGGGTCGGAAAGCGTGCCCGGGCTGAACCGGTGGCCGCCCTTTATGAGCAGGGGCGGATCACGCACTGCGGGTCGGGCCGGTTCCTTAAGCTGGAGGAAGAGATGATGGCGTTAGGGCGGGGTGAGGGTGGGAAAAGCCCCGCCAAATCACCAGACCGGGCGGATGCGCTGGTGTGGGCGCTGACGGCGCTGCTGATCACCGGACGGGCCGAGCCGAGGCTTAGCCGGTTGTAATCACCTGAACCGTTTCTCCGCCCCATGAAATGGGGAGGGGGACCATCAAGCATAGCGAAGATGGTGGAGGGGTAAAATGGCGGAAATACCCCTCCGTCTGCTCGTTTTACTCGCATCCACCTCCCCACGTCGTAGGGAGGAGAAAGAGAGATTATGTCAAAATTTCTAAACCGCCTGTTCGGACGGGTGGAGACCAAACAAAGTGAAGCGCGCAGCCTGATCGCTGTATCGCAGATGGGCAAGGCCCAGTGGACACCGCGCGATTATGCGTCGCTGGCGTCCGAAGGCTTCATGAAAAATGCCGTGGCGTATCGCTGCGTGCGCATGATCATTGAGGCCGCAGCCTCGGTGCCGTTACGGGTTGAGCATGACGGTCAGCGGGTGACCGATCATCCATTGTGCCGCCTGATTGAACGCCCCAATGCCGAGCAGGGCGGGGCGGATCTGCGCGAGGCGATTTACGGATCGCTGCAAACCGCGGGCAATGCCTATGTTGAGGCTGCTGTTATAGATGGTTCTCCGTTTGAGCTGTGGAACCTGCGGCCCGACCGGATGCAGGTGGTGCCGAACGCCAAGGGCTGGCCCGAAGCGTATCAATATAGCGTGGGTGGTCAAAAGATTGCCATTGGCCGCGATGAGGCGGGCTGGCTCAAGGTGTTGCATCTGAAACTCTATCATCCGCTCGATGACTGGTACGGGTTCTCGCCGCTGGAGGCCGCCGCCTTTTCGATTGATGTCCACAATGCGTCGGGCGCCTGGAACAAGGCGCTGCTCGATAATTCGGCGCGGCCATCAGGCGCGCTGGTCTACGGCGCCAAGGGTTGTGAGCGCCTGACCGAAGATCAGTTTGCGCGCCTGAAAGCCGAACTGGCTGAGGCCCATGCGGGTGTCAACAATGCCGGTCGGCCGCTGCTGCTCGAAGGCGGGCTAGACTGGAAGCCGATGTCGCTGACACCCGCCGATATGGATTTTATCGACGGCAAGCACGCGGCGGCGCGCGATATTGCGCTGTCGTTCGGGGTGCCTGCGCAGTTGCTGGGGATACCCGGCGATAATTCCTACGCCAACTATCGTGAGGCCAATGGCGCGTTCTGGCGGCATACCATTTTGCCGCTGGTCGAGAAAACGACGCGGTCGCTGAGTGCGTGGCTTGAGCCGAAATTCGGCGGTGCGCGCATTGTTTGCGACCTTGAGGGTTTGCCCGCCTTGACGGCAGAGCGCGATGCTTTGTGGGCGCGGCTGGAGGCGGCGAGTTTCCTGAGCGAGGCCGAGCGGCGACAACTGGCGGGATTGGCCGATGTGAAGCGTGAGGACTGCGATGACTGAGGTATTTGGCGTGCCGATCACGGTTGTGGTCACGGTCATCGTCCACACGGCGTTTGTGCTGTTGTGGGTCGGGCGGATGTCGGCGCGGATTGAGGCCACTGAGAAACGGCTGGAACAACAGGCCGGTCTGACCGAGCGGTTGGCGCGGCTGGAGGAACAGTCTTTGGCCACGCGGGCCTCGCTGGAGCGGATCGAAACCAAGCTGGATCGGGGGCATCTATGATCATTGAGGGCTATGCGTCAAAGTTCTTTGAGCGCGATCTGAATGACGATGTCGTGGTGCCGGGGGCGTTCAAAGCGTCGCTGACCCGCACCGGGTCTGAGGGCGTGAAGATGCTTTATCAGCATGGTTCCGCCACGCCGGTAGGTGTCTGGGATGAGGTGTCTGAGGACGCGACGGGATTGTTTGTACGCGGGCGGGTGTTTGACCTGACGCCGGAAGCGCGCCTGGTGCAAAGCCTGATCCGGGCTGGGGCGCTGGATGGCCTCTCCATCGGCTTTCGCACGTTGAAATCGAGACCGGATGAGACGCGGCGGTTGCGCGTCCTGACCGAGATCCAGCTATGGGAAGTGTCGTTTGTGACTTTTCCGATGCTGCCGAGTGCGCGCCTGATGCGGGTGCGGGAAGCGGCGTAAAGTTTCGGGGTTTGGGGTCTGAGACCCCAAGACTTTGATCTGATTTTTACAAGGAGACATGAATGAAAGAAATGAAACAAGCGACAGCCTCGCCCGAAGTGCGGGCCGCGTTGCACGAAGTGTTGAGCGCGTTTGAGGCGTTCAAGGCCACCAATGATGCGCGGTTAAGCGCCATTGAAACCAAACGCGGTGACGGGCTGATCGACGATAAACTTGAGCGCATCGAAGGTGGGCTGCAAGCCGCTGAGGCTCGCCTGAACCGGCTGTTGAGCCTGAAATCCCGCCCGGCCGTTGAGGCGGGTGAAGCGCGCGAAGCCGCCATGACCGAGGCCAAATCGGCCTGGGATGGTTATCTGAAATCCGGTCGTGTCACGCTGGAGCTTAAGGCCGGCCTATCGACCGCATCGGGTTCGGGGGCTATGGCACCGGTGGAAACCGAGCGTTTCATTGAGCGCCGTCTGGCACAAGTATCGCCTATGCGCTCTTTGGCCACGGTGCGGACTGTCGGGGCGGCGACGTTTAAAAAACCGATCTCGACCGTTGGTGTCGTCGCCAACTGGGTAACGGAAACCGCCGCGCGCCCTGAGACCGATCCGTCAACCCTGAACCTTTTGGAGTTTCCGGCGGCGGAGCTTTATGCGGCGCCTGCGGCCACTCAGGCGCTGCTGGATGATGCGTTCATCAACCTTGATGAGTGGCTGGCATCCGAGATCGAAGACAGCTTTGCCGCACAGGAAACGGCGGCCTTCGTCAACGGCGACGGCGTCAATAAGCCCAAAGGGTTCCTGAACTATACCACAGCCGCCGATGCGTCGGCGACCTGGGGGCAGATCGGCCATATCGCATCAGGCGCTGCGGGCGCGTTTGCCGCGTCTTCGCCGGTCGATGCGCTGATCGATTTGATCTATGCGCCCAAGTCGCAGTACCGCAGCAATGCGCACTTTGTAATGAACCGCCGCACCGCCGCCCGCATCCGTAAGTTTAAGGATGCTGACGGTAATTACATCTGGCATCCGGCGACCCAGGCCGGGCAATTGCCGCTGCTGCTCGGCTATCCGGTGCAGGAGATCGAGACCGTGCCGGATATCGCGGCGAACTCCCTGTCGATCGCGTTTGGTGACTTTGCCAAGGGTTATCTGATTGTCGATCGTGCCGGCTTATCGGTGCTGCGTGATCCGTATTCGGCCAAGCCCTACGTGCTGTTTTACACAACCAAGCGCGTTGGCGGCGGGGTTCAGAATTTTGATGCCATTAAAGTCATGAAGTTTGCGGCATCGTAGCTTTAAAAGCCTCCCCTGATCTCAGGGGAGGGGAACCATCAAGCGAAAGCGAAGATGGTGGTGGGGTTAAATCCCCGTCTTAACCCCCTCTGTCACTTCGTGACATCTCCCCCTGAAATCAGGGGGAGGGCTTTCCTCAAGGATTTCCAACATGTCCGATCCTGTTTCGCTCAGTGAAGCTAAGCTGTTCCTGCGTGTGTCTCATGATGAAGAAGACACGCTGATCACCACCCTGATCGCGGCTGCCAAGGCACGGCTAGAGACAGCGCTTGGGCTTGTGCTCGATGAGATGTCACCGTCACCGTTACGGCTGGCCGTGCTTAATCTGGTGGCCGAAGGCTACCAGTCGCGCGGGGAGATGGCGCTCGAATCTGTCGAGCCGTGGATCGCGGCCTATCGTCAGGTGCGGCTATGACTTTATCCCCGCTCAAGGCCCGCGATCTGCAAACCCCGGCGCGCTGTTACAGCGTCACCTCGACCGAGACGGCGCAAGGCGGGCGGCTCAAAACCCGCACGCTGACCGGCACGATCTGGGGCGATTTTCAGCCGGATGTTCCCGCCTTTGTCACCGGCACCGATGGCCGCGGTTATGTTGTTCAGACCGCTACCTTCATCGTCCGTACACGGGCCGGTATGGCGCCGAAAGATGAGCTTCATCTCAAGGGCGCCTATTGGATTATCTGGTCGATTGATGAGGGGGTGGATCAGAATTTCCGCCTTCGCATCGAAAGAACCGTTTGATCATGAACCCGCTCAATGCGCTGCAACAGGCGCTGATTACCCACCTGCGCGCCCAGGATAGTCTCAAACTTTGGCTGGGCAATGCCGTCCGCGTCTATGACGAACTGCCCGAAGAAATCATCCATCCTTACGTCACCCTTGACCGGGTTGAGGCCCGGCCTCTGGCGGGAAACGGCGATGAGATTACCGAGCAGATTGTGACGTTATCTTGCGTGTCGCGTTTTTACGGCACCGAAGAAGCCAAGGCCGTGGCGGCGGAGCTGCGGGTCATTCTCGATCAGGCCCAACTGACGCTGGAGGGTAATCGGCTGGCGAACCTCCGGGTCTCTTACGTCGATGTATTCCGTGGCACCGATCAGCGCACGATCTACGGCGTGGTGCGCGTGCGGGCTGTGACTGAATCTAACTAGAAAGGACAACCACATGGCCCTGCAAAAAGGCCGCGATATGTTGCTGAAAATTGCCGACGGCGAAGCGTTTGTGACGGTCGCCGGATTGCGGGCGCGCACCATTTCGCTCAATGCCCGCACGGTCGATGTGACCGACTCTGAGAGCGCTGGCGGATGGCGTGAACTGCTGTCGGGCGCGGGCGTCAAGGCCTTGTCGGTGTCGGGTTCGGGCGTGTTTCGTGATGCCGCGTCCGATGCTTTGATGCGCGAGGCGTTTTTCGCGCAAAACCAAAAGACCTGGCAACTGATCGTGCCGGATTTCGGTCGCTTTGAGGGGCCGTTTTTGATCGCATCACTCGATTACGCCGGTGATCATGACGGCGAGGCGACCTTTGCCATGACGCTGGCCTCGGCGGGGGAGATCAGTTTTGTCGCGATTTAACCCCGCTCGCGGCGAGGTTTTGGCGACCCTTGGCGGGCGTGAGGTGCGGCTGTGCGTGACCCTGCGGGCGCTGGCCATGATGGAGCATCATTTCGGAGTGACCGGGCTGGAAGCACTGGGGGCGCGGCTTAAATCCTTGAGTGCGGCTGATTTTTCGGTTGTGCTGATGGCGCTGAGTTTAGAGGACATCACCGCCCTCGATATCGGCTTTCAGGAAGCGCTCGATGCGGTTGTCGCCGCGTTCGGTGCGCTGTGATGAATATTGGTTGGGAACAGCGTCTGCGGCAGGCGGTGGTAGAGATCGGGCTGACGCCTGCGGATTTCTGGGCGCTGTCGTTAAACGAATGGCTGGCCCTGATTACCCCGCCCACAGCGCCAAACCTGCCGCGCGATGATCTGCACACTCTGATGTCATTATTTCCGGACGATAAGAAATGAACGGTTTCGATAATTTTACGCAAAGCGTCAATGCGGCGGCGGTCGCTCTGAAAGGTCTGGAAGGCCCCGCTCAGGAAAGTGCCGATGCCATTGATCAGGCATTCTCAAAAGCCGGGGAATCTCTGGCCAGGTCGCTTGGGCGGGCAGCGTCTGACGGCAAGATTTCCATGGCCGAACTGGCGTCTGCGGTCATCAGCGCCGTCAATGCCGCGGGCCGGTCTTCGGGTGGCGGTCTGGGCGATGTGTTGTCCGGTATCGGCAGCGTCTTTTCGGGGGCGCGCGCCGATGGCGGGCCGGTGACACGCGGCGGCGCTTACCTGGTCGGGGAACGTGGACCGGAGCTGTTTCGGCCGGCCACATCCGGGTCAATTGAGACGGGCGCGGGCGGACAGCAGGTCAATATCACGCTCAATGTCAGTGGCGGCGGTGAGGGGCTTATCCGCTCCGAAGCCCAGATCGCCAGCGCGCTTAATCGGGCCGCACGGTTGGGGTTGCGGTAACTCTCCTCCCTACGCAGTGGGGAGGTGGCGCTGAGCCTGCGAAGCGACGGAGGGGTGCCTTCGTCAGCGCAATCCCCCTCCGTCTTTTGCTAACGCAAAATCCACCTCCCCACTGCGTAGGGAGGAGAAGGGCTTATAATGACTTTTCACGATATTCGGTTTCCGGCGCGGCTGGCCTTTGGGTCGGGGGTGTCGATTGAACGCAAGACCGAGATTACGTCACTGGCGTCCGGTCATGAACGTCGCATTAGTCCGTGGGCGCAAGGCCGCCGGCATTATCTGATAGGTGCCGGCGTGCGCTCTCTGACGGATGCAGCAGAGCTGCTCAGTTTCTATGAGGCGCGCGAAGGGCGGCTATATGGCTTCCGGTTCAAGGCCTTTGCCGACTTCAAAAGCGGGGCGCTCAATTCCGCACCGTCACCCACTGATCAGGTCATCGGCTCAGGCGATGGTGTGCGAAAAATCTTTCAACTGACCAAGGCTTACGGTGCGGTTATGCGCCCGATAACCAAGCCTGTCGAAGGTACGGTGACGGTCGCGGTGAACGGCGTGGAGACTACGGCCACGGTCGATCACGCGACGGGCGTGGTGACATTCAGTGTGGCACCGGTTGCGGGCGCGGTTATTTCGGCGGGTTTTGAATTTGATGTGCCGGTCAGGTTTAATTCCGATCGCATCGAAATGACACTGGAAAGCTTTGAGGCCGGTCGCGTGGCGGCGGTGGCGTTGATTGAGATCAGGGGATAATTCATGCGCAACTTACCCGTATCTATGAACTCCGCGCTTCAGGCCGGGGCGGCGAAGCTATGTCATGTCTGGCTGATCACGCGGCGAGATGGCGTGACGCTTGGGTTCACCGATCATGACGCAGATTTGACGTTTCAGGGGGTACTGTGTGTGGCGGCAACGGGCCTCACCAAAGGGGCAGTCGAACAAACGCTGGGGGGCGAAGGCTCAGGCGCCGTGTCTGGTATTTTAAGTGATGATCGCATCACGCCTGCGGACGTTGAGGCCGGGCTATATGACGAGGCGGCGATCCGCGAATATGTTGTCGATTGGACAGCACCGGATCAGTTCGTGCTGATGTCGTCCGGCACTCTGGGGCGGATTGAGGCGCGCGGCGGTATGGGTGAGGGCGCATCGTTTGTCGCCCATATCGAAGGCCCGGCGGCGAAGCTTAATCGCGTCATCGGGCGCCGGTTTACTCACCTGTGTGATGCGGCGCTGGGGGATGCGCGTTGTGGCCTGAGCGCACCGTTGGGGCCGTGTGATAAGCGGTACCGCACCTGCCGCGAAGTTTACGCGAATACGCATAATTTTCGCGGTTTCCCTGACCTGCCAGGGGAGGATTTTCTGACCCTGTATCCGCGCGCAGGTGACGCGCTGGATGGGGCGTCGCGCCGGCAGGGTTCAGGGCGGTGACTGTGCACATAGCCGACATCGCCCGCACCTGGATCGGCACGCCCTATCAGCATCAGGCCAGCCTCAAAGGCGTCGGCTGTGACTGTGTGGGGCTGATCCGCGGGGTGTGGCGCGAGATGTATGGCGATGAGCCAATGACCTTGCCGCCCTATAGCCCTGACTGGGCTGAGGTCGGCGGGCGTGAAATCCTGATTGACGGTTTGGCGCAGCATTTCGAGCCGATACCTCTGACTAAGGCTAGCGCAGGGGACGTGCTGATCTTTCGCATGAAAGCGGGCGCGGTGGCCAAGCATGCGGCGATTTTGCTGCACGATTTTGGCGATCCGCGTGCGCAGATTATCCATGCCTACTGGGGCCATGCAGTGGTGGCGTCGTGGCTCAGGCCGTTCTGGCAAAAACAGGCGGTGGCGGCGTTTCGTTTTCCGGTTTTGGGGTCTGGGGTCTGAGACCCCAGGTCTTTTTTCTTAATTTGGATTCCCAATGGCACAGGTTATTTTAAGCACGGTCGGCACCTATTTGGGCGGGCCGGTCGGCGGGTTTATCGGCGCGCAGTTAGGCTCCGCTATCGACAAAACCATCGTCAATTCGCTGTCACCCACCCGCACGGTCGGGCCGCGCCTTAGCGGTGTGCGCCTGAACGCCAGTGCGCAGGGCGAGCCGGTAAAGCAGGTGTTTGGCCGCGCGCGCGTGGCGGGTACGGTCATCTGGGCGGCGGGGTTGAAAGAAAACCGCACCACGACCCGCGCCAGTAAATCGTCACCGAAAACCGAGAGCTTTACCTATAGCCTGTCGATGGCCGTGGGGCTTTGCGAAGGGCCGATTGACGGCATCGGGCGCATCTGGGCCGACGGGCAATTGCTGGATCAGTCGAAGTACGCCTACCGCCTGTATTTGGGTGACGACGACCAGATGCCCGATGCCGCGATTGAGGCGATTGAAGGCCATGCCCCGGCCTATCGGGGCTTAGCCTATCTGGTGTTTGAAGATTTGCCCCTGACCGAATTTGGCAATCGTCCGCCCAATATGTCGCTTGAGGTTTTCCGCTGCCCAAGGGGTGAGTACGATGATCTGGAAAGCCTGATTGACGGGGTGTGTTTGATCCCTGGCGCAGGTGAATTCATCTATGCAACGCAGCCCAATGCCGTGCGGGAGGGGCTGACCGGGGCGCGCTTTGAGACCCAAAATACGCAGGATGGCCGCACGGATTTTTTGGTGTCGTTGGCGCAGTTGAAGACGCATCTGCCGAACGTCAAACGGGTCAATCTGGTCATAAGTTGGTTCGGTGATGACCTGCGCGTGGGGGAATGTAAGATCAAGCCGGGGGTCGAGCAGGCGGTGAAGGTCACCACGCCGCTGACATGGTCCGTGGACGGAGTATCGCGGGAAGACGCCTATCTGATCAGCACGATTGATGACCGGCCGGTATACGGCGGCACCCCGTCGGATCAGACGGTGGTAGCAGCGATTCAGGCGCTTAAGGCCGAAGGCTATGAGGTCACGCTGATCCCGTTTATCCTGATGGATGTGCCGGCGGATAATGATCTGCCCGACCCTTATGGGGCTGTGCGGCAGGCGGCCTTTCCGTGGCGCGGGCGGATCACATCGGTTGAGGACGGCACGGCGGCGGTGGCGGCACAGGTCGATCAGTTCTTTGACAGCGTGTGGGGTTTTAAGCGCTTTGTGCGCCATGTGGCGGACTTAAGCGTGCAGGCCGGTGGGGTCGATGCCATTGTGCTGGGGTCGGAAATGCGCGGGGTGACGACGCTGCGGTCGGGGGCCGGTGTCTATCCGGCGGTCGGGCATTTGCGGGCGCTGGCGGCAGAGGTGCGCAGCCTTGTGGGTGTAGACACGCAGATATCTTACGGCGCTGACTGGAGTGAATATTTCGGCCATCAGACGGGCGGCGATGTGGTCTTTCACCTTGATCCTCTGTGGACGGACGATAATATCGATTTTGTCGGCATTGACTGGTATGCGCCGCTCACCGATTGGCGGGACGGCACACATCTGGATGCGGGTGAGGCGGCCAATATCTATGATCAGGACTATCTCAAAAACCGTGTGCGTGGCGGCGAAGGCTTTGACTGGTACTATGCGTCGGACGCGGCTCGTACCGCGCAAACACGTACACCGATCACGGATGGCGCCTATGGTGAACCGTGGGTTTACCGGCCCAAGGATATCTTAAGCTGGTGGTCGAACGCGCACCATAACCGCATCGGTGGGGTGCGGTTCGCGACCCCGACCGCGTGGATGCCGCAGTCCAAGCCGGTGCGCTTTATCGAATATGGCTGCGGTGCGATTGATAAGGGCCCGAATGCACCCAACCTGTTTCTCGATCCCAAAAGCTCGGAAAGCCATGTGCCGCCGTTTTCCAATGGTGTGCGGGACGACCGCGCCCAGAGGGCCTATCTTATGGCGCTGGCGTCCTATTACGGTGAGGCGGCGAATAATCCGGTCAGTGCGGTCTATGGCGGGCGGATGATCAGCGGCATGGAAGTCTGGTGTTGGGACGCGCGACCATACCCGTATTTTCCGCAAAAGGCTGATCTGTGGGGTGATGCCGGCAACTGGCGCACGGGGCATTGGTTGAATGGTCGGGTCGGGTCGGGTGAAGTGCGTAATCTGATTGCCGATATTGCGCGGCAATCCGGCGTCACCAACCTTGATCTAACCGAGGTGGAGGGCACCATCGACGGCTATGTGATCGAGCAGCCGATGTCAGGTTTTGAGGCTTTATCGCCGGTGTTGTCCTATCTGGGGCTGGAGATTGCCGAGCGTGGCGGCGGTGTGGCGCTGCTGTCATCGCGGCATGGGGTGGACCGCGATATGCTGCGCGCTGAGCTGGCCTATCAGGATCGTAACCCCGTCATGGCGCGGCGTGATCTGATTGAGGTGCCGGGACTGTTGACTCTGCGGGCCTACGATCTTGACCGCGACTATCAGCTTCAGGCCGTGACGATGCGCCATGATGAAGTTGCCGGTGCCGATCGGATCAGCGTCGACTTGCCGCTGGCATTGACTGCCGGACAGGCGGCGGATCATGCCGATTGCCTTTTGTCGGCCATGCAGCGGGTGCGCCATACGGTGATGTTGGATATCGACCCGCTCGACTTGCTGCGGCTGGAGGTCGGGGATGGGCTTGTGTTGGAAGGTGATGTCCGCGCCTACCGCATCACCGCGATTGAGGCGGGTGAGCAACCGACGGCGACCCTTGTGCCCGCGGCGGTGAAGCGGACTTGGCCCGATGCTGAGCCGGATGGGGCGACGGGTGGTGCCATCACCCAGCCGATCATAACGGGTTTGCGCCTAATAGACGTGCCGCCGTTTACGGCTGAGGATAAGGCCACGCCGGTGCTGATCCCGTCGGCCGCGCCGTGGCAGGGGGCCGATATCTATGCGGGCGCGGATACAGGCAGTTTGCGTCTGCGCGGTCGGGTGCAGGTGACCGGCGGAGTGGGTTACACGCTTATGCCGCTTATGCCGCAACGGGCGCATTGCCTGCATGAGGCAGCACATCTGGATATTTATTTGGAAGGCGACGCACCCGTCAGTGTGTCGGAGCCGGAGCTTCTGGCCGGAAGGAACCGGCTTTGTGTGCGGGCGATAAACGGCGAATGGGAGATCATCCAGTACCGCACGGCCACTCTGCTGTCGGCCCGTACCTATCGCCTGAGCGGGTTGATGCGCGGGCAGTTTGGTACACTCAATGCTTTGGACGCAGGCATTGCGAACGGTGCCGAAGTCATCACCTTGCCCGATGAAACGACCCGCGCTGATATGAACACCGATGAGATTGGTCTACCGCGCCTGTGGCGTGCCGGTATGATCGGCTTTGGCGGGGCGGCCTTGGGCGCGGTTGATATCACGGCGACATGGGAGGGGCTTTCCTTAAGGCCACGCGCACCGGTGCATGGGCGGGTG
>DDPE01000058.1 GCA_002342035.1 Asticcacaulis sp. UBA2476
ACCTGCACATGCTGCACTGGACGGCGTGGGAGCAGGGCGTCAAATCGCTCTATTATCTGCGCTCCAAGTCGGTGCAACGGGCCGCATTTGCGGGTAGTGAGGCTAAGGTGGCGAGCGTTTCGATGATTGATGCCGCGAAGACTGATTATGAAGAATGCTTAGCCTGCCAGTAAAAATCGCGGTCTTTGCGGGGCGGCCCGTGTCGACGATTATGTCGTTACCGTCGCTTGCAGGTACTATCTGTACCTGCGGTGCTAGGCGCCTAATACTCCCCGCAAATCTCACGATTTTTAATCAGCGCAATAATATTAAAGCAAAAATCCCCGAAGGGCCGCCCCTAGGGGATTTTTTCGTTATTGACCCATCTCAAAGTATTTTGGCCCGAAGGGCCACAAACTTTGAGATGAAATCATTTCTTCATATCCATGATCTTAAGCGCGACCGGCCCAAGGATCACCAGAAACAGCACGGGCAGAAAGAACACGATCATCGGCACGGTCAACTGCGCGGGCAGGGCGGCAGCCTTTTTCTCGGCCGCTGACATACGCATTTCTCGGTTTTCCTTGGCCATGACCCGCAAAGCCGACCCCAGCGGCGTGCCGAATTTCTCCGCCTGAATCATCGCGGTACATACCGATTTAACGCCGGGATGGTTGGTGCGCCGCGACAGGCCTTCATAGGCCATGCGACGCTCCGGCAGGTAGGACAGTTCCGCCACCAGCAAAGACAGTTCTTCGGCCAGTTCGATCGAACTGGAACCAATTTCCTGAGATACTTTCTGAAGGGCGCTTTCGACCGACATACCGGCCTCGACACTGATCAACAGCAAATCCAGCGCATCTGGAAAGGCCGCGACGATTGAATCCCGGCGCTTTGACGCCAGATTCTGGATGTAGATGTTTGGCGCATAATAACCGGCGACCAGTGCGCCCACGACCACCAAAAGCTTTATGTTCGGTTGAAGTGCGCCCGGATTGATCACCAGCACATAAAGCGCAGCGGCCGCCGCCAGCACAAACGGCATAACAAAGCGGAAAAAATAAAAGGTCGAAACTGGGCGCGGGCCGCGGAACCCGGCCATGGCCAGACTGTCGACCACCTTTGGGTCTTCCAGCAGGGTTTTGAGGTTCAGACGCTCAACGATCTGTTTATAAAGGCCTTCGTCGCGCTGTCTGAGGCCAGAATCCTTATTTATGCTCAGGCGCGATTGACGGCGCAGTTCGTCGCGGCGATGGGCGACGGCCTTCATCCGCTTATCCAGTTCCTGGCCCGTAATGAGGCTCTTGCCAATGGTCATGCACGTAAAGAAGACAAGCACCGCCACCCCGATCGCGATCAGGTTACCCGGTTCCATGATGAGCGCGGCAAATTCTGTCATGAGCTACATCTTGAAGTTAATCATTTTGCGCATCGACAATATGCCGAGCAGCATCCAAACCAGACCGGCCGCCAGCATCATCTGACCGCGCGGATCAGTGAACATGACGCGGATATAGTCAGGCCGCGACAGGAAGATCATGATCGCCACCCCCGGCGGCAGGGAGCCGATGATCGAGGCCGAGGCAATGGCTTCGGATGACAGGGCCTTGACCTTTTCGCGCATCATCTTACGGGCGCGCAATACCGTCGACAGGTTGTTGAGCGCTTCGGCCAGATTGCCGCCGGTCTTTTGCTGGATCGCCAGAACAATGGTGAAGAATTTTAGCTCAGCCGTCGGAATACGATCGTACATGATGTCGAGCGCTTCGATAATGGTGCGGCCACCACCGATATTATCGACCAGACGCTGAAACTCAGGGCCCAGGGGGGCTGCCCCTTCGCGGGCGATGACCTTGATCGAATCGTGAATGGGCAGGCCCGATTTTATGCCGCGCGTCAGAATATCGAGGGCGTCCGGGAAGTCCCGCGTAAACTTTTTCTGGCGCCCCCCCGCCATGAACCCCAATACCCAGCGCGGCAAACCATAGCCGGCAGCAAAGCCTGCGCCCAAAGCCACCAAAGCGTTGGGTTTCAGCAGAAATACACCTATGGCGAAGACGACGCCCAAAATCCCACTGATGATCCAGAAGCGAGTCAGGTTCGGGGTAATGCCAGCGTGAGTCATGCGAGCGGTCAGGGTCAGGCGGGCTTTGCGTTCCTGCCGCTCAGACTCCTTGAGCTGCAGCATAATTTGTTTGCGGCGTTCTTCGGGCGTGCGGTTCTGGCTTTTTTGGCGTTTGGCACGGCTGGGATCAGCAGAGGCAATGGCCTGAGCGCGCTTCACGGCAACCTGAGAGCCATTGCCGTCGGACGTCAACACATAGCCCAGGCTGGCCAGAACGACAAAGCTTAAGACCGCGATGAGGATTGTGGTGAGCATGGGTTTATTCCGCCGCGTCTTTTTTAAGTGCGCTAACGCTTCGCTTCTTGAGCGCGGTGCTTCTACTCGGCAGCATCGAGTGCCTCCGCCAACTCGCGCTCAAGGCCATAATAGCGGGCGCGGTCCCAGAAGCGCGGACGGCCGATGCCGGTGGAGCGATGGCGGCCTATGATCTTGCCGTCCTTGTCCTCACCTTCGATTTCATAGACAAACAGATCCTGGGTGATGATGACATCGCCTTCGAGGCCCAGAACTTCGGTGACATGGGTGATGCGGCGTGAGCCGTCGCGCAGGCGGGCGGCCTGCACAATAATATCAATCGAGCCGACGATCATTTCGCGGATGGTGCGTGAGGGCAGGCCGTAACCGCCCATGGTGATCATCGATTCCAGACGCGAGATGGCTTCGCGCGGTGAGTTGGCGTGAAGCGTGCCCATCGATCCGTCGTGACCGGTGTTCATGGCCTGAAGCAAATCGAAAGCTTCGGGGCCCCGGACTTCGCCGACGATGATGCGCTCTGGCCGCATCCGCAGACAGTTTTTGACAAGGTCACGCATGGTGATCATGCCCTGACCCTCAAGATTGGGCGGGCGGGTTTCAAGGCGAACGACGTGCGGCTGCTGGAGTTGCAGTTCGGCGGCGTCTTCGCAGGTCACGACGCGCTCGGTCGGGTCAATGAACGCCGTCAGGGTATTGAGCAAAGTTGTCTTGCCCGAACCCGTACCGCCGGAAATCAGAATGTTACAGCGCGAGGCACCAATGACGCCCAAAACCCGCGCGCCTTCGGGACTGATGGATTTGAACTCCACCAGATTGCGCATGGTCAGCTTGTCTTTTTTGAACTTACGAATGGTCAGGGTCGGACCATCGAGGGCCAGAGGCGGCGCGATGACGTTGACCCGCGACCCGTCCGGCAGACGGGCGTCACAGATGGGGGACGATTCATCAACGCGGCGACCGACCTGAGAGACGATCCGCTGGCAGATGTTCATCAATTGCTGGTTGTCGCGGAAGCGGACATTGGTCAGTTGAACCTTGCCGCCGACTTCGATGAACACGCGCTGGGCACCGTTGACCATAATGTCAGCGATGTCATCGCGCGCCAGCAGCGGCTCCAGCGGCCCGTAACCCAGAACATCATTGATGATGTCCTGAATCAGGTTGTCCTGCTCTGACACCGACATGGAGACGTTTTTGATCGCCACCAGTTCGGCGACGAT
>DDPE01000055.1 GCA_002342035.1 Asticcacaulis sp. UBA2476
GTGCGCTAACGCTACGCTCCTTGAGCGCGGCCCCCTTATTTCACGCCCATTTTCTTTTGCAGTTCCGACGATGAGGTTGTGTACTGGAAGCGCAGTTTCTTTTCCGGATAGACGTAGCGGAAGGCCTGCTGCGACATCAGGGCGGCTTCGTGGAAGCCCGACAGGATCAGCTTAAGCTTGCCCGGATAGTAGTTGATGTCGCCGATGGCAAAGACCTGTTTGGTCGAGGTCTCGAACTTTTCGGTGTCCACCGGGATCAGGTTTTCGTGCAGGTTGAGGCCAAATTCCGCCACAGGGCCGAGTTTCATGGTCAGGCCGAAGAAGGGCAGGAAGGCATCGGCATCGATGTGCAGTTCATTGCCGTCATTGTCTTCAATCGTTATGGACTCAAGGTTATGGCCGGTTTCGCCTTTGAGGGCCGTGGCCTGACCGATGACGAGGTCCATCTTGCCGTCGGCGACCAGTTGGCGCATTTGGGCGACGGTGTGAGGTGCGGCGCGGAAATCGTCGCGGCGGTGAACGAGGGTAATGCGTTCGGCCACATTGGCGAGGTTGACCGTCCAGTCGAGGGCGGAATCGCCTCCGCCGGAGATGACGATACGCTTGCCGCGGAAGGCTTCCATCTTGCGGACGGCATAGTGCACACCCTTGCCTGCACCGAGGTTTTCAAAGCCGTCAATGCCGGGTATCGGCGGCTTTTTCGGCTGGAACGAGCCGCCACCGGCCGCGATGATGATGCAGCGGGCCTCAATCGTCGTGTGCTGATCGGTGGTCAGTTTCCACTTGACCGTGCCGTCTTCCTGCTCGACCTTTTCAATGGCCACAGCCATTTCGTTGAAGTGGTACTTGGCGCCAAACGGGGCGATTTGCTCCAGCAGGCGGTCGGTCAGGTCGCTGCCGCTGATGATCGGCCAGGCGGGGATGTCATAGATCGGCTTTTCCGGATAAAGCTCGGCGCACTGACCGCCCGGTTTATCCAGAATATCAACCAGATGAGCCTTGATATCGAGCAGGCCCAGTTCAAAAACGCTAAACAATCCAACGGGGCCCGCGCCAATGATAATGACGTCGGTGGTCCAGGATTGTCCGGCTTCCAGCACGTCCAGCGATGCGATCAGGTCTGCGTGGCTCATATTCGTCTCCGATAGGCTAACTCAAAGGGCGAAGCGATTTCCAAACGGCCTTCAGGATTTGGCAATCACTCTATAAGATTAGTATTTTTAAACCGTGCCGAACCCTATATAGGGAACCGGGATAGATTTATTGATGGATTTGCTATGTCGCGCGATCGTTTGCCGCCATTGTCGGCGCTTCGGGTATTTGAAGCCGCCGCCCGCCACGAAAGCTTTAAGCACGCGGCCGAAGAACTGTTTGTAACCCCCGGTGCGGTCTCTCAGCAGATCCGTCTGCTGGAGGATCATGTCGGTGTTGAGTTGTTTGTGCGCGACGGCCGCAGAGTTGTGCTGTCCGATGCGGGCAAGGCCTCGGCCCTGATCCTCAAGGAAGCGTTCGAGAAGATGTTTGAGGCGACGCGCCTGATGAAACAGGTGCAGCAAAAGGGCCGGGTGACGATTTCGGTTGCGCCGTCCTTTGCCGCCAAATGGCTGATGCCGCGCCTGAGCGACTTTAACGCCGAAAATCCCGATGTCGATGTCTGGGTCAGCGCTGACATGACCACGACCGATTTCGCCACTTCTGACGTCGATCTGGCCATCCGCTACGGCCACGGCAACTATCAGGGGGTTAATGTCGAGCACCTGCTGGAAGAGGGCGTGTTGCCGGTCTGCTCGCCGCTGTTGTATGACGCCGCCCCGATCCGTAAGCCCGAAGACCTGAGCAACCACGTCCTGCTGCACGATGTTGGGTTTGAAACTGACCCGACCTGCCCCGACTGGCCGATGTGGTTTAAGGCCCATAAGGTCGAAGGCGTTGATGCGTCGCGCGGCCCGCGTTTTAACCAGAGCCACATGGTCATTGAGGCTGCCGTGGCGGGGCGAGGCGTGGCCCTGGCCAAGCGCACCATTGCCGAGGCGGATCTCAAGGCCGGGCGCTTGCAGGCTTTGTTTGGCGAAGATTTCAGCCCGATTTCCTACGGCTATTACCTTGTGTGGCCGCAGTCCAGAGAACCGTCGCAGGCTCAGACGCGGTTCATGGATTGGTTGCGCGCGCAAGCCCGCGAGGAGGGCAACCCCTCGCTCGGCGGCTATGATAAGCCTGTGTTCGCGGCGCAAGACATTTAGCATTTTAGGCCAGCCACGCCGGCACCGGCAGGTTTTTACTGCGCAGGAATTCCGGATTGAAAATCTTGGAGGCATAGCGATTACCGTAGTCACACAGAATGGTGACGATGGTTTTGCCGGGGCCTAAGTCTTTGGCCAGTCGGATGGCACCGGCGATATTAAGCGCGGTTGACCCACCCATGACCAGACCTTCGTTTTGCACCAGATCAAACACGATCGGCAGCCATTCTTCGTCCGAAATCTGATAGGCATGATCAATGACCGCACCCTCCAGATTGGCCGTGATGCGGCCTTGGCCGACGCCTTCGGTGATGGATGAGCCTTCGGATTTCAGTTCGCCGGTGGTGTAATAGCTATAAAGAGCCGCCCCCAGAGGATCGGCCAGACCGATCTTGATGTCGGGGTTTTGTTGTTTCAGGTACAGGCTCATGCCCGCCAGCGTGCCACCCGATCCGACCGCGCAGATAAAGCCGTCGATCTTACCCTCGGTCTGCGCCCACACTTCGGGGCCGGTGGCGTCGATATGGGCCTGACGGTTGGCGACATTGTCAAATTGGTTGGCCCAGATGGCGCCTTCCGGGGTTTTGGCGGCTAACTCTTCGGCCAGACGACCGGAATAGCGCACATAGTTGTCCGGGTTGGAATAGGGGACAGCATCGACTTCGATCAGCTCAGCCCCAAGCAGCTTGATGGCGTCTTTCTTTTCCTGAGACTGGGTGCGCGGGATGACGATAACGGTCTTGTAGCCTAGCGCATTGGCAACTGTGGCAAGCCCAATGCCGGTATTGCCCGCCGT
>DDPE01000062.1:0-25000 GCA_002342035.1 Asticcacaulis sp. UBA2476
ATACTCCCCCGGCGTGCCGGGGGAGGTGGCGGCGAAGCCGTCGGAGGGGGGCTACTTCACCCGCCCGCTGGCCCAGGCGACGCCATTTGCGACCAGATCGAGATAGGCCTCTTCGCGCATATTGGCCTCATTGTGGGCGAGGGTGGTCGAAAATACCCGCACATTCTTTGGGCCGTAGGTGTGCGTCCAGGCGACGGTGAACGTCTTATCGCGATCGGCAGCCACAGATGAATCGGTTTGAATACCATAGATCAGCGGCGTGACCTTGAACGTGGTCAGGTTGTTGTAAAGCTCATCGTTACTGGTCGTCCAACCGCTCAGGCCCTCAGTGATCGGATGGGCGGTTTTGGCCACCGTCAGGGTAATCGGTGATTGCGGGCCGTGGCCGGACGACTGAATGCCGGTATATTCAAACCATTTGGCGCTGGCCTCGCCCGCTGTCACCGGCTGACGATAGGTCTCAGAGCGATAGGAGTGCATGGCGCAGTGCAGGTTGACGCCGGGTATGCCCTTTTGGTGCGGGCTCAGCACGGTATCGATGATTTTTGGATCGCTTTCATCGGCGGCACATTCATTATGGACAATGACATCAAAACCATCGCCATAGTCCGGATTATCATAGATCGGCAGCTTGGGCCGCGTCGCCTGTTCGCCGGGTTTGGGATCGTAATAGAGGTGGCTGACGGTCACATTGAGGCGGGCTTTCAGACCGTCCTCTAAAATCTGGCGCTGTTCGGGATAGTTGTGACAACAGCCACCGGTGACGATCAGCACCTTAATCGGTGTATCCGGTTTGGTCTCAGCCTGTGCTGAACCTGATACCAGTAAAACGGCTGAGAGTAATCCTGCGCGCCACATGTGCGATCCTCCGGTTATTATATTGGCCGGAGGATGGCCCATGCGGATTGCAAAGGTCAAGCTGTGGTTATTCTGGCACCGCTATGGCGAAAGACGCCGATGGCAAACAGGATGAACCCGATCAGAGTAATGATTGAGCCTATACCGGCCAGAGGCGCGCCCCAGGGCAGGCTCAGTATCGAGCCGCCAATACCGGGCGCCATGATGATAAGCCCGATGACCGCCACATAGAAATGGGCCGTGGCCAGCCTGCCCGTGGCCGCCGGATGACTGCCATAAAACAGTCCGGCCAGAAACAACCCGACCCAGCCGATCAGATTGATATGGGCATGTACCGGCGACAGGGTGTGGTCATGGCTGATGCCCATGACGATGCCCATAATCATACCGATGATACCGAAAATAATGGCACTGCGTAAAAACCACGACGCAATCATAGCGTTTCCCCCTAATCTATCCGTGTCCAGCCTTCGAAGACGGTTTCGCGGGCGATCTTGCCGTCTTTCATATGGAATACATGTAACAGACGCAGGTCGATTGTGGAACCTATCGGATAGGGCGCATTATCAAAGCCTTCGCGCACCAGCTTGAAGCGGGCGATGCAGTCATCGATCACACGCTCAAAAGTGGCAAAGCGCTCAATCGGGGTCATGGATATCAGTTCCATCGCCCCGAACATGCGTCGGTAATTGGCCTCGATCGCGGCCTTGCCACGCAGGGTGATGCCGCGTGTCGGCATATCGAGCACGATATCGTCCGCATAGAGTGACATGACGGATGATGGATCGCGGCCCTCGCCCTTAATGTGAGCATCGACAATGGCAAGGTTCTGTTCGGTGAGGTCGCGGGTCATGAAGGCAGCTTGGGTTTGCGGTTTAAAGTGATGATCGTTGAGATCGAGCGGCATGTAAATTTCCTTTTAATAGACAGAAAGTCTGTCCATTTACATATAGACAGTTTATCTGTCAATATGCTACGCCGTGAATTATGAGTAATGTACCCTTGCCCGATGCGCAGGCGACCCTTGGGGCGCTATTGCGCCGCCCTTACGAATATTTGCAGACTAAGGTTTACGGCGGGCTGGCGGCGCGTGGTTTTCCCGATATTCGCCCGGCTCATTCCAGCCTGCTGAGATATATCCGCCCCGAAGGCTCACGCGTCGTCGATCTGGCCGAGCGCGCACAGATCACCAAGCAAAGCATGGCCTATCTGGTGGGAGATCTCGAAAGCCTGGGTTATGTGACGGTTGTGCCTGACCCCGATGACGGCCGCGCCAAACGGGTGGTTCTGACCTCGCGCGGACAGGCGGTGTGGGCGACGCTGATCGAGCTTAGTCAAACGCTTGAGGATCACTGCGCCGACCTGATCGGGACGGCCGATATGGCGACTTTGCGCCGTATCCTGCAAGACCTGTCTCAGGCGCTGGGCCCGCGCGACTAAAGCGCAAATAAGCTTAATGTCAGCCGCATATACAGGGGCCTAAAGCCTCATAGCTTATTTATGATATTCTGATGAATATGGGCGCAATCGGCTATGGGGCCGGTAGCTTGGCTTCACGACAATACGGATTTCGAAACTATGGATCAGGGGCGTCATGACGGGAAGGTTTCGTTATCGGCGGCACCTGATTTCCTGAAAGGCGAGGCGGAACTGGCGCGGCTGATGCGGGCGCATGACTGGGACAAGACTCCGGTCGGGCCGCCTGAACTGTGGCCACGCAGCCTAAAGACCGCCATCCGCATCATGCTGACCTCGCGCCAGCCGATCTGGGTCGGCTGGGGGCCGGAACTCACCTATTTCTATAATGATGCCTATAAGTCGATCATCGGCGGCAAACACCCGTGGGCGCTGGGCAAGCCGGTGTCCGAGGTCTGGCGCGAAATCTGGAATGACATTGAGCCTTTGCTGCATAAGGCCATGACCGGCGATGAGGGCATCTATGTCGAAGACCAGCTTCTGATTATGGAGCGCAATGGCTATCCCGAAGAGACCTATTACACCTTTTCCTATAGCCCGATCCCGGACGATGATGGCGGGGTGGGCGGCATTATCTGCGCCAATACCGACGATACCCAGCGCGTGATCGGGGAGCGGCAACTGGCGTTGCTGCGCGATCTGGCCGCAAAAACCGCCAATTGCCGCACCGCCGAAGACGTGTTTGCTCAGGCGGATAAGGCCTTATGTTCAAACGCCCATGATATGCCGTTTAGCCTGTTTTACTGCCTGACGGGGGACGCGCCCAAGCTTAAGATGGCGTGCGGACTGGATCAGGAGCACGCGGCTACCGATCCGCAAGTCTGGCCCATTGAGCAGATGCGCCGCACAGGTTCTGTGGTGATAGTCGATGATCTTTCGGCGCAGTTTGCTGACCTGCCCAACGGGGCCTGGGACAAGGCCCCCACCCGCGCCGTTTTGCTGCCGGTCACCTTGTCGGGTGAGGCTCTGGCCGGGGTGCTGGTCGTGGGGCTTAATCCCTATCGGCTTTATGACGAGGCCTATCAGAGCTTTCTGCAACTGGTCACCGGCCAGATCGGTGCCAGTATCAGTAGCGCCACAGCCTTTGAGGCCGAAACCCGGCGCGCAGAGGCTCTGGCTGAGCTTGACCGCGCCAAGACGGCATTTTTCTCCAATATCAGCCATGAGTTTCGCACGCCGCTGACCTTGCTTTTGGGGCCGATTGAGGATGCGCTGGCCGACCATCAGACCATCCCCGATAACCGGATACGCATGGATGTCGCCCATCGCAATGCGCTCAGGTTGCTGAAACTGGTCAATACCTTGCTCGATTTCGCCCGCATCGAAGCCGGACGGGCGGAGGCGGCCTTTGTGCCGACCGATCTGGGGGCGTTTACCGCAGACCTCGCCTCGACGTTCCGCTCGGCTATGGACAAGGCAGACCTAACCTTCCGCATTGCGTGCGAGACCTTGCCCGAACCAGCCTATATTGACCGCGACATGTGGGAAAAGGTCGTGCTGAACCTGATTTCCAACGCGTTCAAATATACGCTGAAGGGCGAGGTGACCGTCAGCCTGAAGCATACGGATCAACAGGCGGAACTGACGGTTGCCGATACCGGTGTCGGTATCTGCCCGCAGGAACTGCCGAATGTCTTCAAACGCTTTCACCGCATTGCCGGGACGGGGGGGCGTACCTATGAAGGCAGCGGCATCGGCCTGTCGCTGGTGCAGGAGCTGGTGGCGCTGCATGGTGGGCGGGTCGAGGTCGACAGCGAACTGGGTGTGGGCAGCGCCTTTCGCGTGATCCTGCCGCTGGGTCGCAATCACCTGCCGCAGACGCAGGTGCGTGATGACCGCGGTGGCCGTTCGGTCGCCGCCATCGGGGCGGAGGCCTATGTCGAAGAGGCCCTGCGCTGGTTGCCGGGGGATGTGCCCGCTTTGTCGCCGCCGTCGCACGGGGCCTCAACCCTGCTGCCGACCGAAGCGGCGGATCATGATCACGCGACCGCCGGAGCCCGCATCGTGCTGGCCGATGACAATGCCGACATGCGCGACTATGTGCAGCGCCTTTTGTCGGCCCATTATGAAGTTGAGGCCGTAGCCGATGGCGAAGCGGCGTGGGCGGCGATCCTGCGTAAGGCGCCCGATCTGGTGCTGACCGATGTGATGATGCCACGCCTTGATGGGTTTGGCTTGCTTGCGCGACTGCGCACTTTTGAGGCCACGCACAAGATTCCAGTGGTCATGCTGTCGGCGCGGGCGGGTGAGGAGGCGCGGGTCGAAGGGCTTGAGGCCGGGGTCGATGAATATCTGACCAAGCCGTTCAGTGCGCGTGAACTGATGGCGCGGGTGCGCTCCCAGCTTCAGATGGCGGCCCTGCGCCATGAAGGCGAGGCGCGGGTGACGCGGGTGCTGGAAAGCCTGGATGACGGGGTGCAGGTGCTGGGGGCGGACTGGCGCTTTACCTATATGAACGCGGCGGCGCGTGAGGCCTTATGGGCGCAGGGCATTAATCCTGACACCCGCATCGGCCAGCACTATTGGGATGATGTCTTCCCGGACGCGCGGGGGACTGAGCTTGAGCGCAATCTGCGCAAGGTGATGACCGGGCGGGTCAGTGTCGCCTTTGAAAACTTTTATGCGCCCTGGCAAAAGTGGTTTGCCGTGCGCGCCTTTCCGGTCGAGGAAGGTGGCATTTCCATCTATTTTCAGGAAATCACGGAACGCAAGCATGCCGAGGCGGCTCTGCGCGAAAGCGAGGAGCGCTGGCGCGGCCTGACCGAGGCCATGCCGCAACTGGTGTGGGCGACGTCGGCTAACGGAGGGGTCGCCTATATGAACCGGCACTGGCAGTCCTATACCGGGCTGCCGCTGGAGCAGCTTATGGGGGAGGGCTGGGTTGAGGTTCTGCACCCAGATGACCGCGACCGCACCGTGCAGCATTGGGCCGATGCGGTGGCGGGTCGGGCGGCCTATGATATCGAATATCGTCTGCGCCGGTTCGACGGGGCCTATCGCTGGTTCAAGACGCGCGGCGTCAGTGTGTGCGATGACGACGGTCAGGTGCGCATCTGGTACGGCACCTGCACCGACATTCAGGACTCGGTGGTGGCGCGTGAACAGGCCGAAAGTGCGAACCGTGCCAAGTCGGAGTTCCTGGCCAATATGTCCCACGAAATCCGCACGCCCTTGAACGCGATTGTCGGTCTGACCAACATCATGCTGCATTACCGCACCCAGCCGGAAAAGCATGAGAAATACCTGCTGACCATGAAGGACAGCGCCGAAGCGTTGATGGACCTGATCAATGATGTGCTCGATTTTGCCAAGCTGGAGGCCGATAAGGTTGAACTGGACTACGGCCCGTGCGATCTGAAACAGGTGCTGGAAGACAGCTTAAGCATCATCTCGGTCAAGGCGCAGGAAAAGGGTCTTGAGCAGGGGCTCGATTATGACTTCGATCCGGATATGCGCTTTTATGCCGATGGCCTGCGTATCCGTCAGGTGGTGACCAACCTGTTGTCCAATGCCGTCAAGTTCACCGCGCAGGGCGAAATTCGCATCAGCGCAAGTGGTGTGGTGCGGCCGGATGGGCTGGTCAGTGTGCGTATTGGCGTGAAAGATACCGGCGTCGGTATTGCGCGCGATAAGGCCGAGCACATATTCGATAAGTTCACTCAGGCCGATTCGTCGATCACCCGTAAGTTCGGCGGTACGGGGCTGGGTCTGGCAATCAGCCGCAAGCTATGTGAGGCGATGGACGGGCTTATCTGGGTCATCAGTGACACCGATCAGGGCGCGGAGTTTTTTGTGGAGATTCCGCTTAAAGCCATGGCCGGTAATACGGCAGTTCTCACGCCGCCAGAGATTGCCGATGAT
The DNA here is from genome assembly GCA_002342035.1 of Asticcacaulis sp. UBA2476. Lineage (GTDB taxonomy): Bacteria > Pseudomonadota > Alphaproteobacteria > Caulobacterales > Caulobacteraceae > Asticcacaulis. The sequence goes on from DDPE01000062.1 coordinate 6,196, forward strand.
GTGCCAGGTGACGGGCAGGCCCGGATTCTGCTGGTCGAGGACTATGCTCCCAATACGCTGGTGGCGACGACCCTGCTGGAGACGCTCGGTTATCGCTACGACACCGCGCTTAATGGCGAAGAGGCTGTGCGCAAATGGCAGGACGGGCGTTACGATGTCATCCTGATGGATGTGCAGATGCCCGATATCGACGGGTTCGAGGCCACGCGCCGCATCCGGTTGCGGCAGGCTGAGGACCGACGTGAGCATACGCCGATCATCGCCATGACCGCCCATGCGCTGCACGGGGATAAGGAAAAATGCCTGGAAGCCGGGATGGATGATTACATCTCAAAGCCGTTCAATCCGCAGGAACTTAAGGCGAAGCTGTCGAAGCTTATTATTTCGGCTTAGCCAAAATACATTACGGCATAGGCCGCCCCGATAATTCCGGCGATCATCAGGGCAATGATCAGCGGCGCGCCCAGCTTAGGCGACTGCTGGCCGATATAGTCATCCTGATATTCGCGCGGGCAGTTTTGGGGGGCGTTGTGGGCGGACGGCGGTGTTTGATCGGACATGAGCGCTTACCAACTGCTGTTTGAAACCGGCCCCACCCTCATATTACCGAGACTGGCGGCGACCTGATAAGCGGGCAATGTGGTTTGGTGCCGTTGATAATAAAGAGACTTTATTTATCAGGCGGTTTTCAAAAGCTGGCAGCCCATGGAATAGACCATAAGGATTTTAGGCGCCCGCGTTCTGGGCAGGGCGGCGCGCCCGCCGGCATCGTATAGAAAGCCTGAAATCTCAAAATGCGTCGGATCGTGCGGGCATTGCACCGCTCTCAGCGGGCCGCGTAAGCCCTGCACTTCGACCAAAGCGCCGTCATAAAGCCGGATACGCAAATTCACCATCAAACATCCACATTTGCATTATGTGTGCAGAACATATATAGAACAATTATCCCGATCATGAGACCTGTGCAAGCCCTTTTACCGCCGACCTACTACCACACCCATTTCCGGGAGATGATGGCGTTTGTCACCGGTTTATACGGCGACGGGCTGGGCTTGGATGAGCGCGATTTCATGGCGCGCTTTGAGCAACTGGGTGAGCCTGCGCAATGTCTTTATATCCGCATGGTCAATCGCAAGACCGCGATTTTCCGGATGCGCGATCTTAATTACCCGGAAATCGGTGATATTGCGGCGGCTATGGATCAACTCACCCGCCACGGCTTTGTGCGCGGGCTGGAATGTGATGATTACCGCCCCTGCCTTGAGGGCATGACCAAGCCTGATCTGGTGCGGCTGGCCAGAGTGGCGGGCCTGCCCGATATGCGTAGCAACTGGTCGAAGGGCGATATGGTCGCCTATGTCCATGATCTTTTAAGCTATGATAATTTTGCGGAAATAGAAGACATCGGGGCCAGTTTCGTGCCGCACTTTCGCGAGCGAGTAGGGTTTTTGCTCTATCTCTATTTTGGCAAGCTCAACGACAATCTGATCGATTTTACCCTGCGCGATCTGGGCATTTTGTCGGTTAAGGCGCGCGAGACTCACGCTGCCAGATTCGATAGTGTCGACGATGCGCGGGCCGGTTATTTCTACCGTCAGCGCTTAAGCGACCTAAAGGCTAAGGCTATCGATCCGCAGCCTTTGGCGGCGCAGATCGAGGCGTTTCCGGCGGCCCTGAGCGATCACAGTCAGGGGCTGCGCGATCGTCTTCTGCACAGGCTGGGGCAGGGGTTTGAGGCCCGCAAAGATTATGGGCGCGCGCTCGACCTCTATGGCCGCTCGCAGGCGTTCGAGAGCCAAGAACGGCGCATCCGGTTGCTATATGCTCAAGGGGCTGTCGATGAGGTCAAGGCGCTGCTGGATGATATCATGGCCAATCCGGCCCATGACGAAGCCTATATCTTTGCCGACGATTTCTATAGCCGTAAATTCGGCGGGCGACGCACCGGAGTGCTTACCGAACTGCTGCGTTCAGGCCGGACGGTGGTGGTCGATGATCTTTATCGCGGCTATCCCGAAGCCGGGGCCATTCAGGCCCTAAGCGCGGATGGCTGGCGCGGCTATCATGTCGAAAACGGCTTGTGGCCAGCGCTGTTCTGGCGGGTGTTTCATGACGAATTGGCCGCCGCACCGGTTTGCAATGATTTCGATCCGGTGCCGAAATGCCTGCGCGACGGCCGGTTTCATCTCGACTATGCCGGGGCCGTGGCGGCAAAGCTTTTGGCCGTTCGGGACGGACACATCACCGACATTTTGACGCCGTCCACCCCGCCGGATCAGGAGGGGGAGCGCCTGTGGGATGAGGTGATCAATGCCTTTGTGGCCAATGCCGATCCGCACGCCGTGGCCACGGTGCTTGAGGCGTTCGCGCACAACTATTACGGCTTGCGCGATGGCTTTCCTGATCTGGTGCTGATCCGTGAGGGCGAGGTGCGCTTTGTTGAGGTTAAGGCCGAGGGAGATCAGATCCGGCGCAACCAGTTGGCGCGGATGAATCTGTTGAAATCAGCCGGGTTTGACGTTGAAATTGTGCGCCTCAGCTACCGCGTTGATCCGCAGCAAACCTATGTGGTGGTCGATGTGGAAACGACCGGCGGGCGCAGCATCTATGACCGCGTGACTGAAATCGGCGCGGTCAAGGTGCGCGGCGGTGAGGTCATCGATGTTTGGCAAAGTCTGATCAATCCTAAGCGACCGATACCGGCCTTTATCACCGAACTGACCGGCATTACGCATGACATGGTGCGTGATGCGCCGACCTTTGATCAGGTGGCCGATGCGTTCGCGGCGTTTATGGAGGGCGCGATCTTTGTCGCCCATAATGTCAATTTCGACTACGGCTTTATCTCAGCGGAATACCGGCGCATCGGGCGCGGGTTTAAGTTCCCGAAGCTGTGCACCTGCGCGTCGATGCGCAAGCATTATCCCGGCCTGTCAGCCTATGGTCTGGCACCCCTTTCGCGGGAATTTGGCATTGAGCTTATCGGCCATCACCGGGCGCTGAACGATGCCCACGCGGCGGCGGGATTGCTCGCGCTGGTCAATGAACAAAGGGCCCTTAAGGGATGAATTTCGCCACGATCTGCTCGAAATCATCAAGGCTGAACGGTTTGGCAATATAGCCGTCCATGCCCATGTCGTAGCACTTTTGCGCGGCATCCCCCAGCGCATGGGCGGTCATGCCGATGATGCGCGCGCCCTGGCCGGATGTCTTGACCTTAAGGCTGTCGGCCTCAAGGCGGCGGATCGCCTGTGTAGCCTCATAACCATCAAGGCGCGGCAGGTTAATATCCATCAGGATCAGATCATAATTGCCGCGTGCAAAGGCCGAGACCGCCGCTTCGCCATCCTTGGCGATGTCGATCTCATAGCCCAGATTTTCCAGCAGGGTGCGCGCCACCAGTACATTGGCCTCATAGTCTTCGACCAGAAGGATATTGCGACGGTTAGGCATCACGATCGACGATGACTTAACCGGGCGGGGTGTCGGAATGCTGACCTTTGGCGGATGGGCGGTGGCGATATGACTAATCAGGGGCAATCGCACTTCAAATGTGCTGCCCTGACCCAAGCGGCTTTCGACCTTTATATCGCCCGACATCAGCTCAACCAGTTTCTTGGTAATGGTCAGCCCAAGCCCTGTACCGCCAAAGCGGCGGGTGATGGTGTCATCGGCCTGCGCATAGGGGTTGAAGATACGCGCGATCTGATCTTCGGACATGCCGATGCCGGTGTCGGCAATCGTCAGCGTCAGCCAGGCACCGCCCTTATCCGACAGGCAGTCTACGGCGATATTGACCTGCCCGGTATCGGTGTATTTGATGGCGTTGCCGACCAGATTGACCAGAATTTGGCGCAATCTGACCCCATCGCTCAGGAAATATTCAGGCACGTCGGACGCGATAGTGGTGCGCAGGGCAATGTGTTTTTCGAGCGCGCGCGGCGTCAGCATGGTCGCCACATCACCCAGTTCGCGGCGGATGTCGGTGGCCCGCGTCTCCAGCGTCAGTTCGCCTGCCTCGATCTTGGACAGGTCGAGTGAATTGTTGATAATGTTGAGCAGGGCATCGGAACTGATCCCTAGCGTAGACACGAGCTGTTTTTGTTTGTCGTTGAAATTACCCTGCCGGTCGAGGATGGCGGCAATGCCGATAATGGCATTCAGCGGGGTGCGCAACTCATGGCTCATATGGGCCAGGAACTCGGTCTTGGCGGCATTGGCGCGATCGGCGTTCAGGCGGGCGTTTTGCGCCAGTATGCCGATAATGGCGTGGACCATTTCGATATCATCCAGCGACCAGTCCACGGCGTCGTTCTGGACCTCTTCTTTCCAGACTTTAAATGAGCTGCGCGGCATCAGCCGATGGCCAGCGCGGGTCTCGGTCAGGGTCTTTTCGGGCTTGCCGGCCCAGGTGACCTTCTCGACCTGACTATCCCGCCGCCAGATAATGTATTCACCGCGACCCATATTGATCGGGGCGGCCAACAGTCCGCCTTTCCACTCACGCAGGTCATTCTTGTCGGCAAAGAAGCGATCAACGGCGCGGGTTTTGAATACAGACGCCGGGTTGTGGCTATCCAGCCAGTTGACCAGTTGTTCAATGGCGGCCTTGGGTGGCATCCGACCGAAGCTGTCGCAGCGGTCGCGCCGCCAGATGGTCAGGCCGTCGGCCTTAAGGGCATCCATGATATCGAGATGCTGACGGCCAATCAGTTCAGACAGTTCGTGATTGCCAAGCAGGGCCGTGGATATCCGCTCAAGGATCGACTTGCGCTGTTCTCTGGCGGTGATATCGGCCAATTCACTCATCGACGACAGGTGGGCGGAGAACACATGGCCCATAATTTCCGATACCAGTCGCACCGTGTAAGGCACATGATGCGGCGAATTGTGGTGGCAGGCAATGAGTCCCCAGAACCGTCCGTTCTGAAAGACGGAAATCGACATCGACGCCTTAACGCCCATATTGGCCAGATATTGCACATGGATGGGCGAGACGCTACGCAACATGCACAACGACATATCTAGCGGCGCGCCGGTTTCAGGATTGAGATCGGGCACCAGCGCCACTGGAGCGTAAGAAATATCCGAAATCTGGCGGATAAAGCTTTTCATGTAGAGTGCGCGCGCCTGTGCCGGAATATCGGACGCCGGAAAATGCAGGCCCAGATAGCTCGGCATATGGTCGGCGCGCGATTCAGACACGACCTGACCGTTCCAGACATCATCGAACCTGTAGAGCATCACCCGGTCAAAGCCGGTGATATCGCGGACACTGGCGGTCACATAATCGAACAGTTCGTTCAGCGTGCGCGGTGCCCGGATACCAATGGTAAAGGTGCGCATTTCATCATGAAACGCATGGTCGGGCAGAAGAGCCTGATGGCGAAATTCCAGCTCAACAACCAGTAGCGGGCCGGAATAATGGCAAATGGCGTCGAAATCGCGCTCGCCCAGTCTGACGACCGTTGAGCGCATCGGCTGAAGCTCGCCGTCGCGGGCGACTTGCAACAGATAATCAACCTGCGCCTTGCCGATCAGATCATCAAGTGAAGTGCCCAGCAAATCGGGTGGGACTGTGCCCAAAATGACCTCAACATTGGCGCTGACCTGCACGATGACGCGGCCTTCGGGGCGGACGGCAAACAGCAGGCCATAAGGCTGAATGGAGCCCGGAATGTGGATAGGTTCGCGCTCGCAGGTTTGCAGCGCCGCGTCCAGTTCAGACTCACTCAGTTCTTCCCGCTGTTTATACGGCATATAGCTCTCCGGGATGAATTAAATGATGGGCGGAACGCGGCCGTTCCAAGGGCAAATATGAAATTATTTCATATAATCAACATTCAACCGCTCGCCTGAGCATCATAATTGAATATTTGCAGACCGTTATACATCTTTCCTAGGAATTGTATGTGCACTTGTGCGCATACCGGGTTTGTCAAAGGGAAACGGTGAGGCGAACATGATCAGGCGGTTGTCGGTAGGCAATGGCTATGGGGCCAGCGGAACAGGCCCTGATATAGGTGATAGCAATCTGTTGAAGGCGTTAAAAGCCGCCGACCGGGCGCTGCTGGAGCCGCATCTGGAACGCTTAAGCGTAGATGCCGGGACTGTGCTGGTTGAGGCTGGTGATAATGTCAAATATGCCTATTTTCCGTGCGGGCCGACGCTGGTTTCATTCATGGTCTTGTTGGATGATGCCCGCGGTGTGGAGACGGCGCTGGTCGGTCGCGAAGGGGCGGTCGGTGGCATTGTCAGTCAGGGGCGCCTACCCGCCTATGCGCGCGCGATGGTGCAGTTTTCGGGGCCTATGCTGCGTATTGACGCGGCGCAACTGGAAAAGGCTAAGGCTCAATCGGCCACCTTGCGCCATTTCTTTGCCCGTTACGCCGATTGTCTGCTGGCTCAGGTGTTTCAGGGGGTGGCCTGCAATGCTACCCATTCGATCGAGCAGCGCACCGCCAAATGGCTGTGTGCCGCCATTGACCGTACCGGCGACCATGAGGTGCCCCTGACGCAGGAACAACTGGCCGGAATGCTGGGGGTCGGGCGCAGCTATGTTGGCCGCGTGATCGGTGCCATGAAGCGGCGCGGCACGCTGGAGACACTGCGCGGGCGGTTGCGCATTAAGGGCCTTGAGGAACTGGAGGGCCTGTCGTGCGGATGCAATCATCTGGTGCGCGCCCATTTCGAGGACGTGCTCAAGGGCGTTTATCCGTCTGAGGGGGAGGCCTAAAACCGCAGGAACAGGTTGCGGAACCACATCGGGCCGGTTTTGGCCATCTGGCGCCAGTCTGCGCTGTCTTCGACGGCAATTTCAGGGGTGAAGCCCCACGGATTGAAGGTCTTGATACGGCTGGCCTTATAGGCGGCGGCATTGCGGGTCACCAGAACCAACCCATGTACAGACGCCGTCGCCGCCATCAGCGCATCACGGCTGTCGCTGATGGCTAAGTGCGCGCGTTTTTTGGCGACCGCCGCATCAACCGACAGGATATGGCCATCAAAGGCCGTCATCACTTGATGATCCAGCCAGCCGCGCAGGGCCGCACCGGCGAGTTTATCGCGGGTGGTAAGCTGGGTGACGTGGGTTTCAAGTTCGATCAGGCTAAGGGCCGACATAAACAGGTTCTGGCGCGCTACGCCCCCCGCCCAGGTGGTCAGGCCCTTATCCGTCTGACCGGATTTTGCCTTGCGCAGTTCCAGAATGATGTGGGTATCGAGCAGGTACATCAGAACTTAAGGCCGGACGATCCGGCCTTATCCCAGTCAGCGCCTGAATCCTCAGCAGTGGTCAGGGTCGAGGCCTCCGGCATGGCCAACAGATCGACAATGGTTTCGGTTTTTCCGGTCATGTGGCGAAAGGCCTCGAAGCTCATCAGGACGTGAGTCGGCCGCCCGCGGTCGGTAATATAGACCGGCTCAAGTCGAGCTTCGCGCTTGGCACGGCCGACATCCTGATTGAATTCGCGGCTGGTAAGGGTGGCCATCAGGCGTAAAATCCGTAGCTACATAGATATATTGACGGCGCTGTCATGTAGCAATGTTACTACGTTGTGTTGAATTGGCAACATAAATTTATCCAAGGAAAACAAAAGGCTAATTGGGCCCTATTTTCAAAATAAAAAGATTGCACTTGGTTTTAAATGTGCAAACCCTGTGCGCTTCGGGAGGAAGCCGCGAGCGCTTTCCATAATTAAAAAATCAAAGGGAACGGCTAACCGCCATGTCTGCACAGCCTGCATCGCCTGATATATGGGCGCATACTATCGAAGTTATTACGACGACGCTTTCGGGCCACGGGCCAAACGGTGCCTTTACGCCGACCGATTTTAGCGTCCATTTTTTCCTTCAGCTCTGTCTGATCATATTTACCTGCCGTGTGGTGGGGTGGCTGGGGCAGCGGTTTCTGGGCCAGCCGCAAGTCGTTGGTGAAATGATCGCCGGTGTTGTTTTAGGCCCATCGCTTTTGGGTTTTTTGCTGCCTGAACTACAGGGCACCATCTTCCCCAAGGAAACCAAGAATGTGCTCTATGTCGGGGCGCAACTGGGCGTCGGGCTTTATATGTTTCTGGTCGGGACTTCGTTCCGTGCCGATCACTTTGCCAAAAAAGGCAAAAGCGCCATGGCAGTGTCCCTATCCGGCATAACTGTGCCGTTCCTGATGGCGATCCTGATTACGCCGTGGCTGATGACGGTGCCGGGCCTGTTTGCCGAAGGTATTTCGCAGTTTAACGCGACCCTGTTCCTGGGGGCCTGTATCGCGCTGACCGCGTTTCCAATGCTGGCGCGTATTATCAATGAGCGCGGCCTTGCCAATTCGTCGCTGGGGACTTTGTCACTGACGGCGGGCGCGTTTGATGATGCCGTGTCGTGGTGCGTGCTGGCGGTGGTGCTGGCGACCTTTGGAGGAGGCCCCGGTGTGGCGGTCGTGGCGATTGTCGGCGGTGTGGCGTGGACTATCTTTGTGGTCACGATCGGCAAGCGCTTGCTGGCGCCACTGGGTCGCATGGTCGAGCGCGACGGCGAGATGAGCTATTCGGTGCTGGCGATCACCCTGATGGCGTTTTTCATTTCGGCCTTTGTCATGGACGCCGTCGGTATCCATGCCATCTTCGGCGGCTTTATTCTTGGGGTCGTTATGCCGCGCGGCAAGTTTGCTGAGGAGCTGAAAAAGAAGGTTGAGCCGCTGGCCGTTATCATGCTGCTGCCGATGTTCTTTACCTATTCGGGCCTGAATACACGCCTCGATATGGTCAACAGCGTGCAATTGCTGGTGATTGCTCTGGCCATTCTGGCCGTGTCTGTTCTGGCCAAGTTCGGTGCCTGCTATGCCGCCGCGCGTCTGTCAGGTGAGGATAACCGCACGGCCTTGGGGATCGGCGCGCTGATGAACTCACGCGGCCTAATGGAATTGATCATCATCAATATCGGCCTGCAAAAAGGCATTATCGGGCCGGCGCTGTTCTCGATGCTGGTGCTGATGGCGATTGTCACCACGGTCATGGCATCCCCTCTGTTTGAGGCGGTTTATGGTAAAAAGGCTCGCGAAAGCGGTGAGCTGGATGCCGTGCCCGATAACTCGGCCAGCAGTTAAAAATCAACATTTTTAGGGACTTGTATCCGGTGTATGGCTACAGTCCCTTTAAAAAACTGACGGGTTTTAAGTGAATCGTAAGGCCCGCGTCCTATAGTTCCTCCTGTGTAACGAAAGCGTTTCGCGGTCTCTCTACGGAGGCATGAAGCGCTTTTTTCTTTGCTTTACCGCATCCGGGGTCGGGTGCCAGGAGAACAGTATGTTCCGTCGTTTCCTTGTGACGGCTGCCGCGTTTACGGCAACCTATGCACCTGCCAGTGCGCAAACTTTCAGCGAAGCCTTAGCCGCCTCAAAGCCCATTCTCGAATCCCGGCTGCGGTCGGAAACCAATGATCAGGCGGGCTTGCAAAAGGCCGAAGCCCTGACCTGGCGCAACCGTATCGGCTTTCAGAGCGGCGAATTCAATAAGCTCAAGCTGCTGGTCGAATTCGAAGACGTGCGCGCGCTTAAGGACGATTACAATTCCGGCACCAATGGCAAGACGACCTTTGCCGGTGTGGGCGATCCCGAAGGCACCGAGCTTAATCGCCTGCAACTGACGTGGACACCCAACAAAGCCGCAACCTTTATCGCGGGTCGCCAGCGTATCGTGCTTGATGATGGCCGGTTTGTTGGCAATTCTGGCTGGCGTCAGGATGAGCAGACCTTTGATGCCTTGCGCGGGGATTTCAAGCACGGCAAATGGGCGGTGACCTATGCCTATCTGTCTAAGGTCAACCGCACGCAGGCTGAGGCTGCCGACTGGGATTCAGACAGCCATCTTATCAATGTCGCTTACGCCTATAGCCCGGCGCTTAAGGTTCAGGTCTATGACTATGCGCTAGATTTCGAGGGGGCTCCGGCCAATTCGACCAATACTCTGGGCGCGCGCGTCAGCGGTGAAAAGAGCCTGACGCGCATAAAACTGACCTACGCCGCCCACTATGCCAGCCAAAAGGATTACGGCAATAATCCGGCGGATTTCGATCTGAACAGCTTTAGCTTTGACGGTGGTTTGACCCACGGTATCGCCACCGTGCGCGTGGGTTATGAAAGCCTTGAGGGCAATGGCGTGCGCGGGTTTATTACCCCCATCGCCAGCAATCACGGCTTCCGCGGCTGGGCAGATGCGTTCAGCACGGCGGGTAATAAGACCATGCCTGCGGGGCTGGTTGACCGCAATATTGGTATAGTCCTGACGCCTGAAAGTCCGGTGAACTTCTTCAAAAAACCCGCCCTGACCCTGATCTACCGCGAGTTCGAGACCGAGACGACCGGGCTGGCTGTGGGCAGCGAGTGGGATGCTATGGCGACTACGGATCTGACCAAGAACCTGAGCCTGATGCTGAAATATGCCGACTTTGAACGCGATGGCCCGCCTATGCCCGCCTCACGCACCAAGGTCTGGGTGGCGCTGGAATATAAGCTTTAAAATCTTTTGCTAAGCCGCCATTGCGGCGGCGGCCAAGGTGGCGTAGCCACCGCCCGGCGAGGGACTAAACTATGCCGCCGTCTCGCTAAAACCCTGATCATAGATCTGACGGATCAGGGCGCGGTGGGACGGCAGGTCTTTTGTGGCGCGTTCCCCGAATGAGATGATACGGGCAAACACGCGTTCGGCTTCGGCCGCATTGGGGAAGTTGGACCGGCCCCCCGACAGGTCGGTCTTAAAGCCCATCCCGTAGAGAATGTACTGGTAGTTAAAGAACGCAAACGATTCCAGATCGAGCAGGAAATCAAACCGGTTCGGCGGGCGGTAGCGCCATTGCTCAAGCAATTCACTTAAGCGTTCGGGCACGGACGCAGACTGGGTATTGTCGCGCCAGAACGGTTCCTCGCGCTGGCTTAAAGTATAGTGCAGTTTCAGGAAATTGATGATGTTGTCATAGCGTTTGACCATCAGCTCATTAAAGCGCGCGGCGGGGGCATCGATCGGGCCATTGTGCGGGAACAGTTCAGCAATCATGCTGATAGCCACTTCGATCATCACCACGCCGGTCGATTCCAGCGGCTCCATAAACCCGCCCGACAGACCCACGGCTACGCAGTTCTTAACCCACTGAGTGGTGCGATAACCCGGCTCAAACGGGATGACGCGGGTTTGTAATTCATAGGATTTGGGGCCGATGTAGCGGCGCAGCGTCGCTTCGGCCTGAGTATCCGTGGTGTGATCGCTGGAATAGACATAGCCGATGCCACGCATCCCATCGAGGCCGATATCCCAGGTCCAGCCCGCTTCGTGCGCGGTAGAAACCGTGTAGCTTTCTATCGGCGCATCGGGTTTATCATAAGGGATTTTGCAGGTGATGGCGCGATTGGTAAAAAGATATTGCCGCACAGAATGAAACGGCGCGGCCAGCGCCTTGCCGATCAGTTCCGCGCGAAAGCCGGTGCAGTCGATGTAGAGATCGGCGGTGAGCGCGCCGTGCTCATGGGTCAAAATCCGGTCAATCGCACCGGTATTATCCAACTCAACGCTCTTGAGGGTGCCGCTTAGGTGACGCACGCCCAAGTCCCTGGCCCGTTCGGCCAGCACATGGGCCAGTTTCACCGAATCGAAATGGTAGGCGTAATTGAGCGGCCCGGTAAAATCGCCTTCGTGGGGGCGTTTGGGGGCACGCTGAGCTTCGGCGACGCGCTTTTGAAAGGTTACCGCCTGCGCAAACGGCAGGCGGGTCGCTTCTTCCTGCAACAGCCAGTAGGGCAGGAGGCCCGCCCCTTCGGTGTAGAATGGGGCTTCAAAGGGGTGAAAATAATGCTCGTGCTGGCCGTTTTGCGGCGTCTTGACCCAGTCGGCAAAGCGGATGCCCTGCTTAAAGGTGGCTGAGGTCTGGCGCATGAACTGGGCTTCGTCGATGCCCAGAAATTTCAAGGTATTGCGGATGGTCGGGAACGTGCCTTCGCCGACGCCGATAATCCCGATGTCAGCCGATTCCAGCAGTGTGATATTGAGTTGCTGCTGCTCGCCAATATCAAAAAATTTGGCGAGGTAAGCCGCCGCCAGCCATCCGGCGGTGCCGCCGCCAACAATCAGAATGTTCCGCTTAGAGTTCATCCGCGAAACATAGCTTGGTTTTCATGCGGGAGAAAGCCGGTTTAGTTTACGCCCACCGCCTGAGTTGACGCGGGGTCTGAGATCGAACCTTCATGGTTATCCTGATAGACCGCATCGGCAGCATTATTGGTCGTGCTCGAGGGGTTAATCGCCGTAAAGGCAATCAGCAGGCCGACAACCAAAGCTACCGCTGTGATAATCACCCACGGAAAGCCTCTGACCGGTGGCTTGCCGGGTTCGTCCGTATCTATGTGGTTTGGGTCATTAGGGGCCATTTCGTCTCTCCTTATGGGTTTTAGATAATTATGCGCTCCCTTCCATAAGGTGTCAGTGCGATGTCATCAGTCACAAATAAGCGGACGATATGGCCCGAAAAAGGGTGACCTGACGGCAAATACCCTTATGATAATCCGTCAATATTGAGACCATAAAAGGCCCGCCATGATCCGCAAAACCCTCACTATGACCGCCTCCTTCCTCAAAAGCGAAGCCGCGGGCGGCTTGATCCTGATGGCAGCCGCCGTGGCGGCAATGATCGTTGCCAATTCACCGCTGTCTGAGGATTATTTCCACCTGCTGCATGTCTATGTGGCGGGTTTGAGCCTCCAGCATTGGATCAATGATGCCCTGATGGCGATCTTTTTCCTGATGGTAGGTCTTGAGATCAAGCGTGAGGTGCTGACGGGGCAATTATCGACCTGGTCGCGGCGGGCACTGCCGGGGATTGCGGCCCTGGGTGGGGTGGTGGCACCGGCGCTGATCTATGTCGGTATCAATTCAGGTTCACCTGAGTCTTTACGCGGTTGGGCGATCCCGACGGCGACCGATATTGCCTTTGCTCTGGGCGTGCTGGCGCTTTTGGGATCGCGGGTGCCTGTGGCGCTGAAGGTCTTTCTGACGGCGCTGGCGATCATCGATGATCTGGCGGCCGTAATCATTATCGCCATTTTCTATACGGCTGATCTGAACCTTCAGATGCTGGGGGTGGCGGGCGCGATGCTGGTACTGCTGTTCCTAATGAACCGCTTTAAGGTCAAATCTCTGTGGCTTTATCTGGCGGTCGGCGCGGTACTGTGGTGGTTTGTCTATAAGTCGGGCGTTCATGCGACGCTTGCCGGGGTGGCGACGGCGCTGTTTATCCCGCTGCACACCCATAAGGGCGCGCATGATGACCACCATTCACCGCTGGTGCGCCTTGAGCACGCCCTGCATAAGCCGGTGGCGTTCCTGATCGTGCCGATCTTTGGCTTTGCCAATGCCGGGGTGTCGCTGGCGGGATTTTCATGGGAGGCGCTGCTGCTGCCCATTCCGCTCGGTGTGGCCGCCGGTTTGTTTTTGGGTAAGCAGATAGGCGTGTTTGCGGCAGCGTTTTTAGCCATCAAAAGCGGACTGGCACCCATGCCCAAGGACACGAGCTGGTCGCAGATTTACGGACTGTCGCTGCTGTGCGGGATCGGCTTTACCATGAGCCTGTTTATCGGTCTGCTAGCCTTCCCAAACCACCCGGAAGCACAGGATGCGGTCAAGATCGGCGTGCTGATGGGCTCGATCCTGTCGGGCGTGATCGGCTATATCGTGCTCAGTTTCTTCGGAAAGAAAAAGGCGTCACCGGCCCTGCCATAAGGCGGGGCGGGCGTGGATATAGTCCATCAGCAGACCTTTGAGTTTCAGATCATCGGCCACGGACGGGTGGGCGTGGCAGCCTGCGTAATCTAGACCGGTGAAAATGATCGTATCGACCTGGGTTTCGCCCTGCGCTTCCAAGGCCTTTTCGACCTGTAGAACCTGATCGCGGATTTCGCCGTCCGATTGGTCTGAGGCCATCAGGATAAACTGCGCCTTGGGGTTTTTAGCGCGCAGGGTTTTGACGAACTTCACATAGGTGTTGCGGTAATCGGCGCGCAGGTCTTCGCGGGTTTTCCACGCCTCAGTGGGCTTAAGCGCGGTCGAAAAATCATTGGTGCCCAGACCGATGACGATGATCTGCGGTTGCCAGTTTGTGGCCTTATATTCGGTCTTACCGTCAAACAGGGTGTAGTTGTGCAAAACGGGCAGGGTGTCGCCCGCAAAGCCATCATAGTTGCGTACGACTCCGCGACCGGAAAAGGCATTGATCTGGTAATCGGCATTATAGGCCTTGGCCGTCAGCGGCCCGAAAGCCTGCGACGTGTCGGTCGTTGCCCACACTTCGTCGATCGTGCATTCGCGCTTGGGTGAGGTATTGCCATAGCCGACCGTGAAGCTATCGCCGATAAACTCAATCTGCCGCGCGCGGGGCGCTGGGGCGGGGAGGCCATGTTCAAGGCGGGTTACAAATATACGGTCTAAACTCGATGTGTGATCTTGAGACTCGGTTATCTTTTCGACTCGGATCAGGTGGGGGGATTTGTCTTTAAGCCATATATGTATGAGTTGCTTACCCGGACGCACCCATGTGTCATGGAGTGCTCCGTCGATATAAACCTTGTATTTGTTATGGGTGTCATTGACGCGAACAAATATTTCTCCGCCGGAAAATTTAGCTTCAGTATAGACTCCCGGCCATTGGTGCGTAAGCGCGGACGATGAGTTTTCCGATACCTCAAAACGCCCTCCCATGTGCAAAGGCACCGGAATAAGGGGTGGTTCTTTTGCTTGAGTTACGCCCGCAAGAACAAAACTGCTGAGAAGCGCAAATGCAGCAATTTTCATGTTATTTCCCTGTAAGATATCGGTCTATTATTACGCCGCACTCAATCCGGCCATGACAGCCTTGTCAAGCTAGGCCAAGTAAAAAGGCCGCCCGCGGAACGGACGGCCTTCTCATCTTCAAAGGGGGCACATGGGGGAAAGTCATTTCCCCCATGAGGGCTATGCCAGTGCCTTGCTGAGGTTCTCGGAGATCTTGTCGAGGAACCCCTCAGTCGTCAGCCAGCCTTGCTTATCACCGACCAGCAGGGCTAGGTCCTTGGTCATGAAGCCGGCTTCAACCGTATCGACGCAGACTTTTTCGAGGGTCGCCGCAAAGCGCTCCAGTTCTTCGTTGCCGTCCAGCTTGGCGCGGTGCGACAGGCCTTGGGTCCAGGCAAAGATCGACGCCATCGAGTTGGTCGAGGTGGCTTCGCCCTTTTGATGCTGACGGTAGTGACGGGTCACCGTGCCGTGGGCGGCTTCGGCTTCCATGATCTTGCCGTCCGGGGTGACCAGAGCCGAGGTCATCAGGCCGAGCGAGCCATAACCTTGCGCCACCGTGTCGGATTGCACGTCGCCGTCATAGTTCTTACAAGCCCAGACGAACCCACCCGACCACTTCAAGGCTGATGCGACCATATCGTCGATCAGACGGTGCTCGTAAGTTAAGCCCAGTTCCTTGAACTTCGCGGCATATTCAGCGTCGAAGATTTCCTGGAAGATGTCCTTAAACCGGCCATCATAGGCCTTAAGGATGGTGTTCTTGGTCGACAGGTAAACCGGATAGTTGCGCGAAATGCCGTATTCAAACGACGCACGGGCAAAATCGCGGATCGACTCGTCAAGGTTATACATGCCCATGGCGACACCGGCGCCGGGGAACTGGAACACTTCGTATTCCTGCACCTTCCCGTCGTCGCCTTCAAACTTCATGGTCAGTTTGCCGGGGCCGGGCACCAGAAAGTCAGTCGCCTTATACTGATCACCAAAAGCATGACGGCCAACCACGATCGGCTGGGTCCAGCCGGGGACGAGGCGCGGCACGTTCTTGCAGATGATCGGCTCACGGAACACGACGCCGCCCAGAATGTTGCGGATGGTGCCGTTGGGCGACTTCCACATTTTCTTGAGGTTGAATTCCTTCACGCGCGCTTCGTCAGGGGTGATGGTGGCGCATTTGACGCCGACGCCGCAGGCGGCAATGGCGTTGGCGGCATCGATGGTGACCTGATCGTCGGTGGCATCACGGTTTTCCATGCCCAGATCATAATATTGCAGGTCGATGTCGAGATAGGGGTGGATCAGTTTGTCCTTGATCCACTGCCAGATGATGCGGGTCATTTCATCGCCGTCAATATCGACGACCGGATTTGCAACTTTGATCTTAGCCATGAGGTTTCCTTAAAATAGACCGGCGCTTCGCAGGAGGGCGCACAGGGCCGTTCCCGCAGCGAGGGAGGTTTCCCTATAGACGAAAAGAGGGTGGGGATGAAAGGGGGATTCGTTCAGCTTAGCTGATCTGGAAGCGGCGGCGTACGCTCAGGCCAAACAGAA
Organism: Asticcacaulis sp. UBA2476; assembly: GCA_002342035.1. GTDB lineage: Bacteria > Pseudomonadota > Alphaproteobacteria > Caulobacterales > Caulobacteraceae > Asticcacaulis. The sequence goes on from DDPE01000062.1 coordinate 22,551, forward strand.
AGGCCAGCGTCAGCGCCAGAAAGGACTCCAGTGTCCCCAACAATCGGAATATCAGCCCGCCTAACGGAGACAGGTCTTTGGCAAAATTCTTGGATACATCATCAAACGCACCGAAGGGGAAAATCCGGCTGCCCGATACTGTTATGGCTTCAATCGCCCGTTCGGGCAGGTATGTCAGATTAAGCGGGTAGATGTAGGCGGGTTCAAACGAGAAGAGGCCTATAATTGCGGCAAAGCTAATAAAAAGCGTAAATATCCCTAAAACAGGCCTAAAAGCATCGCCACCATAATCGGCAAAGCGTTCATACTGCCTCGATAACCATTTTTCGAAAGGCGGGGTTGAGGTCTGCGCACGTCGGGCAAGAAGTTCGAATTTGTAGAGTAATTGTTCGCGGTTTTTATCAGTTTGGCGCTCCATTTCAAGTTTTAGTGTACGGCACCCACCTTCGAGTTGTTCCAACATCACCTCGCGATTTTTATGTTCGTAGATCGCCTCTAATTCACGATTAAAGGTGTGACGTGCCTTCTGTTCAAAGTTTTTGTTTTGATGATTGCTCTCACTCTTACCGGACTTATCAAGGCGTAGGCCATTAAGTAAGTTCGCCCCATCAAAAGCGGCAAAAGCACGAAAGCCTGCACCACTGAAATCAGTCAGATCGTGGAAAGATGTATTAAAAAAAGCCTGATGATGATCGGCTGGCTTTTCAGGGAAGGCCAAGCCTCTGAAGGAGGCTCGTCCGCGAAATCGACCGTATGTAAATGATAACTGTTTGCAGAAAGAGACGCTGTTGAAATCTGCATCTTCATTGAATGTGGTGTAAGAGAAGTCTGCGCCTATGATGAACTTGGCGCCTTCAAAAGATACTTTTGAATTAAAGGCCGCCTCCTGGAAGCATGCATTGTTTTCGAAAGTGGTAGAAGAGAAACCAGCATGTGAACTGAAAGTCGCATTTCTAAATATTACACCTGAATTAAATTTAGTTTGGTGAAAAATTGCGTCTGCATCAAATGTGGCAGCACTTAAGTCAACTTCAGCCATAAAGATGGCAAAGGAGAAGTCTGCATCCGCATAGAAATTGGAGCCAAAAAAATCGGCATCTGAAATAAAAGTAGCTGAAGTGAAATCGGTTTTTCCGTTAAATGAGGCTTTGCCGAAGTTTGTTTCTTGGCAGAAAAAGGCATCGCTAAAACTCGCGCGGAAGGGTTTTTTTACTTCGCTTATTGAAGCATCAAAAAACCCTGCGACAACGATGCCATCTAAATTTGCATGGTCATTCGTGCTGTGTAGGTGTCGATAGATCATGCTCATCATGCGTTTATGAGTGGCTTCTCCATCGCTAGTTTTGATCGTTGTGCTTCCATCCTCGTACAGCAAAGGTAAGTGTGCTAGATGATATGTTTTTTGTCCATCTACAGTAATCAATTCGCCGGAAGCGATTAATTCGATATCTGATCGGAATCTTCCTGTTTTTGGTATCACTCGCCAATAGTCTTGGATTGAAGTGAATCCGTATACGGGGCGGGCTTTTAATCCTTCCCAGGAGTAATCGGCTTCGAACCACCGTTGCCACGCCGCTTTGATCAGGGCGGCCTTATCTTGTATGTCTGCGCTTATCATTATGCCCTCCGCTTAAGTCAGACTAGCCGCGACTGTCGAAACCAACCATGTTGGAGACATAGATGATTTGGTAATCAGGTCTCATCCAGCATATCCCCCAGATTATCCAGCCGCCTTTGCCATAGCGGGCGGCGGGCGCGGGTCCATTGCTCCAGCACCTCAAGACCTGCCGGATTTATGGCGCACGACCGGACGCGGCCGATCTTTTCGGTTTTGATAAGGCCAGCGGCCTCCAGTATGGCCAGATGCTGGCCGACTGCCGTCAGGGTCATGTCATAGGGGGCGGCCAACGCCGATACGCTTAGCGCTGTATCCGTCAGGCGCTCCATCATGTCGCGGCGGGTGGCATCACCCAGCGCCTGAAACACACGCTCAGGCGTCAATGGGAGTTATCCAAAAACGCGGCCAGACTGATCAGCAGTTTCTCCCAGCCGTCTTTACGCATATCTGAGCCGTCCGAATTTTCAAAGAAGGCCCCCTGATGTGTGCAGGTCAGGCGCGTGCCGCCATGGTCTTCGGTAAATTCAAAACTGAGCAAAGAGCCTGAGAACGGCGTGCCATTCATCATCATGTTTGAGGCACTGACGATACGCTGCTGATCCAGTATATCCAGAAACAGCCCCTCTGATGATATGACCGCGCCCGGAAACGGCGTGTCGTCGCCCATCACCCAGCGCGCGCTTTCGCGTGCACCGACCTTGAACTCGAACTCGATATGGTCGCCGGGACGGGCCCCGCCGTCCGGGCTCTGCCACTTCGCCCGCAAGGACGGCTCGGCAAAGGCCGCAAAAACTTTCGCCAAACGGTGAGGGTAGGTCTTGTCGATAACGAA
>DDPE01000062.1:30000-98142 GCA_002342035.1 Asticcacaulis sp. UBA2476
TGAATGGATGCGGGCGGCGCGAGCTGTACCAATTCTAATCAAACTCCGAATACCCAAGAGAACTGTCCGGCAGACACACTGTGGGTGCTAACGTCCATGGTGAAAAGGGAAACAACCCTAACCTACATCTAAGGCCCCCAAATTATGGCTAAGTGGGAAACGATGTGGGATTGCATTGACAACCAGGAGGTTGGCTTAGAAGCAGCCATCCTTTAAAGAAAGCGTAACAGCTCACTGGTCAAGCGATCCTGCGCGGAAAATGTAACGGGGCTAAAGCCATATGCCGAAGATTAGGGCTTGCACTTAGTGCAAGCGGTAGCGGAGCGTTCTGTAAGCCTGTGAAGGTCACTCGTGAGGGTGGCTGGAGGTATCAGAAGTGAGAATGCTGACATGAGTAGCGATAAAGAGTGTGAGAGACACTCTCGCCGAAAGACCAAGGGTTCCTACGTAAAGCTAATCTGCGTAGGGTTAGCCAGCCCCTAAGGCGAGGCCGAAAGGCGTAGTCGATGGGAACCAGGTAAATATTCCTGGGCCAGTATGAAGTGACGGATGGCATAACTTGTAAGGGCTTATTGGATTGTCCTTGCAGGGGCGTTGTCCCTGGAAATAACTCATACAGAGACTGTACCCGAAACCGACACAGGTGGTCAGGTAGAGTATACCAAGGCGCTTGAGAGAACTATGCTGAAGGAACTCGGCAAATTACACGCGTAACTTCGGGATAAGCGTGACTTACTCTGGGCAACCAGAACTAAGTGGCACAGGCTAGGGGGTAGCGACTGTTTATCAAAAACACAGGGCTCTGCGAAGCTGTAAAGCGACGTATAGGGTCTGACGCCTGCCCGGTGCCGGAAGGTTAAAAGGAGTGGTGAGAGCTGCGAATTGAAGCCCCGGTAAACGGCGGCCGTAACTATAACGGTCCTAAGGTAGCGAAATTCCTTGTCGGGTAAGTTCCGACCTGCACGAATGGCGTAACGACTTCCCCACTGTCTCCAGCATAGGCTCAGCGAAATTGAATTCCCCGTGAAGATGCGGGGTTCCCGCGGTCAGACGGAAAGACCCTATGAACCTTTACTATAGCTTCGCCTTGGCGTTAGCATCAACATGTGTAGGATAGGTGGGAGGCTATGAAACCGGGGCGCCAGTCTCGGTGGAGCCATCCTTGAAATACCACCCTTATTGTTGCTGACGTCTAACCGCGGCCCGTATATCCGGGTCCGGAACATGGCGTGGTGGGTAGTTTGACTGGGGCGGTCGCCTCCTAAAGTGTAACGGAGGCGCGCGATGGTGGGCTCAGAACGGTCGGAAATCGTTCGACGAGTGCAATGGCATAAGCCCGCCTGACTGCGAGACTGACAAGTCGAGCAGAGACGAAAGTCGGCCATAGTGATCCGGTGGTCCTGCGTGGAAGGGCCATCGCTCAACGGATAAAAGGTACTCTAGGGATAACAGGCTGATTTTGCCCAAGAGTCCATATCGACGGCAAAGTTTGGCACCTCGATGTCGGCTCATCACATCCTGGGGCTGGAGCAGGTCCCAAGGGTATGGCTGTTCGCCATTTAAAGTGGTACGTGAGCTGGGTTCAGAACGTCGTGAGACAGTTTGGTCCCTATCTGCCGTGGGTGTTCGAGACTTGAGAGGATCTGTCCCTAGTACGAGAGGACCGGGATGGACATACCTCTGGTGGACCTGTCGTGGCGCCAGCCGCGCAGCAGGGTAGCTAAGTATGGAATAGATAACCGCTGAAAGCATCTAAGCGGGAAACTAACCTCAAAACAAGGTCTCGCTGAGGATCGTGGAAGACTACCACGTTGATAGGCTGGGTGTGGAAGCTCCGTGAGGAGTGAAGCTAACCAGTACTAATAATCCGATCGGCTTGATCGTTCCTCTACAAAATTTATGGAATAACACACCATACGTCGTTAGCGCTAAGCGCTTCATGCAATGTCTTCGCTCTGTAATTGATTGACCTGGTGGCTATGCCGGAAGGTCCCCACCCGATCCCATTCCGAACTCGGTCGTTAAGCCCTCCAGGGCCGATGGTACTTCGTCTTAAGGCGCGGGAGAGTAGGTCGTCGCCAGGTCTATCAATTACAGAGTTGGATGCCTTTTAGTGGTGCTAACGCTCCGCTTCTTGAGCACATACCCTTCATTACAAACCTTAAAAGACCGGTCGGCACACAAAGCTTGCCGGTCTTTTTTAATATCTGTGCCTCGCCTCAAGCGTTCCCCAGATAAATGCGAAGCTAAATCGAAGAACCGCTTCGAGATTTAGCTTCACCGTCCAGACCCGGACAAAATGTACACTGAAGGCGAATGCCCGAAGGACGTTTGTCCGATATCCCTGTCGCGGGGTGGAGCAGCCCGGTAGCTCGTCAGGCTCATAACCTGAAGGTCGTCAGTTCAAATCTGGCCCCCGCAACCAAATCTTAGGTAGATACAATCACTTAGAGGCCTCCTTCGGGAGGCCTTTCTGCGTTTGGCCGCTAAGGCCGCCCCTCAAAAGGCGGCCTTTTATGCGTCTTAATGCCGCCCGGTCGGCTAAACACAATCGGATATCCGTAATCAAGGATGAGATATTTGCGGGAAGAACCTTAGTGTATGGCCGGATGCCTATGAGCCAGATTAAGTCCTGAGCATCTATGGCGTAAATGGCGCGGGCGGAGATGCGATAACTGTCAGGTGAACAGGATATGTCAGGCCATGCCTTCGGCTCAATGATTCATGACTTACTTGGTTCTGGAACGCCAGCAGGGTGGGCAGCAAAACTGCTGTTGGCAGTTGCCATAGTCGCAGGCTCGTTCCTTTTGGCGCATTTTCTGCGACTGGGATTTAAACGCCTGCGTAAACGCTACGGCCCAGGCGCGCGTCCCATCTATATTGTCGAGCAAATCGGAGGCTATATATGCGCCGTGAAGATATAGATGGCTGGAAAGTCATCGGAACCGGGAATTTGTTCACACGGCTGGACGTTAACACTGATGGATATGTTGAAGTCGCAGAAATAGACAGCTTCACGGCCCCGCGCTTTGCTGATTTCGATCTCGACCACAATGGTTACATTACCGAGGTGGAAGCAGAGAAGTACGAAAAACTGCGCGGTTACTGAGCGGCGGATGCAACTGGGCTGCGGCCCTGCTTCTAAGGAGGCCAATATGTTCCTCAATTCAAGACGCCAGTTTCTTGCCCATGCCGGGGGCGTGGGTGCGGTATCCTTGGCCAGTGCCGGAACCGCTACGCTTGCCCATGCCGATAGTGCGGATGAGATCACGGTTCAGAGCCTGACCGCCCTTAAGGCCCTTTATGGTCAAAGTCAGAAAGCGCTTGAATTGGGGACGCGCTCACGCGCTATCCTTGTGTTCCCAAAGATCGTCAAGGCTGGTTTTGTGGTCGGCGGTCAAGGCGGCGACGGGGCCCTGTTTGAGGGTGAGCCGCCCAATGCCACCGCATTTTACCGGATTGCTGCCGCGTCTGTCGGCCTCCAGGCAGGGGCTCAGGCCTTTAGCTATGCACTGTTTTTCATTACCCCGTCGGCGCTGACTTTTTTGCGCAAGAACAACGGATGGGCCGTCGGCACAGGGCCCAGTTTTGTGGTTCTCGATAAGGGGCTGGCGGCCGATTTCAACACCAATACCCTGACGCAGGATGTCTATGCGGTGCCGTTCGGCCAAAAGGGCCTTATGGCGGGCATCCAGTTGGAAGGCTCAAAAATCAGTCAAATTCACCCGAAATAAGTGGCTTGCTGAAATTAACCCATGATGCTAGCTATATTGTCTGAGTTTTTCATGCTGCAAATAAGTAGTGACAACTCACAGGGACAAGATATTCATCTCTTTACATAAAAAAGCCCTTGGATTTAGAGGCTTGAAAGGGATGGACCAGGGAGCAAAGGTCTAAGCGTCGTGAGCGCACTCGACATCCGTAATGTCACCAAGGCCTATGGGCCGACTACGGTGCTGGACGATATTTCGCTGACAGCGGAATCCAATGAATTTATTGCCTTTCTGGGCCCGTCGGGCTGCGGGAAAACGACGCTGTTGCGCATGATCGCGGGCCTTGAAACCGTTGATAGCGGCCAGATTCATATCGGTGGGCAGCGTATCGATGAACTGGCGCCGGGGGAGCGCGGGGTGGCGATAGTGTTTCAGCACTATGCCCTCTATCCGCATATGACCATCCGCGAAAATATGGCGTTCGGGCTAAAGAATATCAAAACCAGTAAGACTGAAATCGACGCCCGTATAGGTGAGGCGGCGCGCATTCTGGAGATCGAAGCCTTTCTGGATAAAAAGCCGGGGCAACTGTCCGGCGGACAGAAACAACGCGTCGCCATTGGCCGGGCTATCGTTAAAAAGCCGGACATTTTCCTGTTCGATGAACCCTTATCAAACCTCGATGCTGCGCTTCGGATGCGCACGCGGCTTGAACTGGCGCAGCTTCGGCGGCGCCTGAAAGCGACCATGATACTGGTCACCCATGATCAGGTGGAGGCCATGACTCTGGCCGACCGAATTGTTGTGATACATGGCCGAAAAATCCAGCAGGTCGGCACGCCAATGGAAATCTATGGCCGGCCGGCCAACAGGTTCGTGGCGTCTTTTGTGGGTTCGCCGCCGATGAATTTTCTGCCGGTTACGATATCTGGCGCTAAGGCCGTGGCGACCCTTAGTGATGGCACCGCCCTTACGACGGATATTGCCAACTTACCTGAAAGTGCGTCGTGGGAACTGGGGCTGCGGCCTGAGCACGTACGCGTGAGTGACACCGGTGTTTCCGCCAAGGTCGAGTTTGTTGAGCGGTTAGGGGAGCGTACTCTGATTTATGCGCGCCTGAGTGACGGCACAGCGATCACCGCCGAAGATGTCGGTCTGAGCCGCCTGACCATGGGTGATGAGGTGCATCTGTCCATCGACGCGCAGGCGGCCCATTTGTTTGACGCTGACGGGCGCGGCTATCATGCGGAGACGGCGTGATGCTGTCCGCCAAGGCCAAAACTCAATTCGGCAATTTTCTGTTTGTGGCGCCGTATATGTTTGTGTTCGCGTGGCTTTTGGTGTGGCCGCTGATGTCCGGTATGGGGCTGAGCCTGTTTAAGGCTGACCTGTTCGGCGGGGCCACGTTTGTGGGGCTGGAAAACTATGGGCGCCTGATGAGCGATCCGGTGTTCTTGCAGGCGGTCGGTAATACGTTTTTATTTGTGCTTCTGTGCGTGCCGCCATTGGCGATCATCCCGTTGATACTGGCCCTGCTGCTAAATCGCTCTACGCGGACGGCAGCCTTTTTCCGGGGTGTGTTTTTCTCCTCATCTGTTTTATCGGTCACGATCGTCACCCTGATCTGGCGGATGGTGCTGATACCTGATGGGGGTTTTTTCGCCAATATACTGGCGGTTTTTGGGTTGCCGCCGATCCCGTTTTTCTCCGACCCCGGCATTGTTATGGGCTCTATGGCGATCATCACCGTGTGGTGGTGTCTGGGCCTGCCGATGATGCTGTACCTGTCGGCCCTTCAGCAGGTGCCGCAGGATATTTATGAAGCCGCCGCCCTCGACAACAGTCGGTGGTGGACGACCCTCACCCGCATCACCTTGCCCAGCATCAGTCGCACGGTCGTGTTGGTGGTGATCATGCAGTGTGTGCTGCAATTCCAGTTGTTTGGCCAGCCGCAACTGATCACACAGGGCGGACCAAACGGCGCCTCGCGGCCGATAGTGCTGTTTATTTTTGAGGTCGGATTCCGGCGCTGGGATATCGGCTATGCCGCGGCGGCGTCACAAATCCTGTTTGCGATCATCCTGCTAGTGACGCTGGGGCAGTATCTTATTACCAGAAAACGCACAGGTGATGCATGAGCCATTCGCGGAACCAGAAATGGCGTGAAATCGGCGTTTTGATTTCCCTGATCGGGCTTGGCCTGATCATGGTTAGCCCCCTGATCTGGACGGTCATGCTGTCTCTGAAATCCAATGGTGAGTTGCTGCGCTCGACCACCAATGCCTTCCATCCGCCCTATACGGGTGAAAACTATGCCGCGATCATGGCCAATTCCGGTGTGTTTCGCTGGCTGCTCAATTCGGCCTTAGTATCATCGCTTCAGACGGTGGGGGTGCTGATCCTGTCGTCGCTGGCGGGATACGGGTTTGCGCGGTTGGAGTTTCCGTATCGTAATCAGCTATTCCTGATCGTGCTGTTTGGGCTGGCGATCCCTGAGCAGGCGGTGATCATTACCCGCCATCAGATGTTCGCGGATTTGCACCTGCACAACACCTATCCGGGGCTGATCCTGCCGGGACTTGCGGCACCATTCGGCGTATTCCTGATGACCCAGTATTTCAGGGCGATCCCGAAAGAACTGGACGAAGCGGCTATGTTGGATAACGCCTCACGCTTTAAAATCTTCTGGAAGGTGTTGTTGCCGCTGACCCTGCCGGCGCAGGCAACGCTTGGGATTTTCACGTTTCTGGCGTCATGGAACGATTACTGGTGGCCGCTGATTTCGGCCACGCGGGCGGATATGTTTACGCTTACCGTCGGCATCGCCTCCAGCCAGATCAACTTTGCCCAGACGTCCGGGCTGGGCTATTTGATGACGCAGGCGGTGTTTGCATCGCTGCCGATCCTGATCGTCTATATCATCTTCCAGAAATATATCGTGCGCGCCGTCGCCGGGGCAGCGGTACGATGAAGACACTCGTGTCTATTTTAATAATGGCGCTGGCGATGTCGGCCTGTTCTCCGAAAGACGAGCGCACCCATGTTACGGTGCAGCGCATCTTTGGTGAGTGCCGCGCCAATGTCCCACGCGATCAGGCGCCGCTGCGTAACCCTGATGGCGAATGCGAAATCCTGACCAGCCTGATCGACCAGTTTCAGCGCGAAAACCCGGACATTGACCTGACCGTAAATATTGTCGCCTGGCCGGGTTATGATCAGTTGTCGGCGCAATATGCTGCAGGTGATCCGCCGGATGTGGTGTCGATCCACATGTCATCTATGCCGGATTATCAGTCACGCGGCCTGATCTTGCCGTTGACCGCCGAATTGGCGCAGGTCGGTGTGACCGCCGATAAATTTACACCGGCTGCGCGTCAGGGCGTGACGATCAAGGAGCAGGTTTATGGCCTGCCGTTCGATAACTGGACCCCGCTGTGGCACATCAATACTGGCCTGTTTGCCAAGGCCGGACTGATGAAGGACGGTGAACCCATCCTGCCACGCACGCCCGAAGACCTGCTGGCTCAGGCGCGCCAGTTCAAGGCCGCGACGGGCAAGCCCTATCTGGTTCAGTCGATGATCAATGAGCGCGCGGCCTATACCCGCAACCTCTATACCTATCTGATGAATCAGAGGGCGGCGTTTTTCGAAGACCCGAAACATATCCGCCTCAACACCCCCGAAGCCCGCCGGATCGTCGCTTTGTTCAAGCAAATCTATGATGAAAACCTGACCACCAAGGATCAGGACTATTCGTCAGCGACCCAAGGGTTCATGAATGGGCAGGGCGGCGTCTACCTCGTCGGTACATGGATGATTGGCGCCTATCAGGCCGAGGCTAATACGCCGGGGCGGCCGCTCTATAAATCCTATACCGTCAAGCCCTATCCCATGCTGTTTGGGCCAGAGCGTGCGGCCTATGTCGATGGCCATGCCTGGGTGGTGTCCAACCGCAAACGCACGCCACAGCAAGACGAGGCGGTTCGGCGGTTTCTGAAATTCCTCTATGACCATAATTACGACTGGTCGCGGACGGGGCATTTGCCCACGGTTCAGGCGGTGGCGCAATCGCCGCAATACCTTAGCCTGCCGCACCGGCGCGATATTGTCGCCCTGTCGGAGATTGGCCGGACTTTGCCGTCTGAGGTTCAGCGCCAGTTCGCCATTCAGGACATCATTGGCGATGAGCTATTTTCGGCCATTGCCGGTCATAAACCGATCGAACAGGCGCTGACTGACGCCGAAACCCGCACCAATGATCTGCTGTTCCATCTTCTCTGAGAGACTGTCATGACCCTCAAAGCCACCGTCATCGCCGATGCCGATTTCGTCATATCCAAACTGGATCGCCGCCTGTTTGGCACGTTTGTCGAGCACATGGGCCGGTGCGTCTATGGCGGCATCTATGAACCCGGCCACCCGACCGCCGATACCAACGGCTTTCGTCAGGATGTCATGGCCCTGACCCGCGAACTGGGGCCGACCATCGTGCGTTACCCCGGCGGCAATTTCCTGAGCGGCTATGACTGGGAAGACGGGGTAGGGCCAAAAGAAAACCGACCGGTGAAGCTCGATCTGGCCTGGCACTCCACTGAGACCAATGAGTTCGGCACCAATGAATTCATGGTCTGGTGCAAGGAAGCCGGCGTAGAGCCGATGTTTGCCGTCAATCTGGGGACGCGCGGGCCAGATGAGGCGCGTCATTTTCTGGAATACTGCAATCATCCAGGTGGCACCTACTATTCAGACCTGCGTATTTCGCATGGGTTCAAAGAGCCGCACAACATCAAATTTTGGTGCCTCGGCAACGAAATGGACGGGCCGTGGCAGACCTGCGCCAAGACCGCCCACGAATATGGCCGCATTGCGCAGGAAACGGCGAAGGTCATGAAATGGGTCGATCCGTCGATTGAACTGACCGCCTGTGGCTCATCCCAGCGCCTGATGCCGACCTATGGCAAGTGGGAATATGAAGTGCTCGATACCTGCTTCGATCAGGTCGATTACATTTCTCTGCACCACTATATGCGCAACGATGGCAATGACATCAAAGAGTTCTTTGCCGAGATCGAGGCGCTCGATTATTTCATCACCGAAGTGGCCGCCATCGCTGATGCGGTCGCGGCCAGCCGCCGTTCCACCAAGCGCATCATGCTGTCGCTCGATGAATGGAACGTCTGGTACAAAGCCCACACGCCGGACGATCTGAAAAAGCCGGGCTGGCCCAAGGCGCCGCCGCTGCTGGAGGAAATCTATAATTTTGAGGACGCGCTGGTGGTTGGTGGCGCGCTAATCGTCATGATGAACCATGCTGATCGCCTTAAGGCCGGATGTCTGGCGCAGTTAGTCAATGTCATTGGCCCGATCATGACCGAGACCGGCGGTCCGGCTTGGCGACAGACTATCTTCCACCCGATTGCTGACTGCACACGGTTGGGCCACGGTGAGGTGCTGCGTCTTAAGGTCGTCACCACTACGTTTGAGACCAAGTCCCAAGGCAAAATTCCTCATCTGTTGACCGCGGCCGTTCGTGATCCGCAAACCGGCCATGTGGCCATTTACGCGCTCAACCGGTCGACCGAAGACGCGATGGAGTTAGGCATCGATCTGCGCGGCATGGGCGAGGGGCTGGCTCTGCTTGCCGTCACCGAATTGCATCACGCGGATCTGAAAATCGTAAATACCAAAGACAGTGAAGTCATTAAACCTGTGGCCAATGGCTCGGCGACTTTAAAGGGTAGCCGGCTCACAGCACAGCTTAAGCCACAGTCATGGAATGTCTTTGCTATTGAAATTCAGCAATAGACCTGACCACCCACGATTTTTGGTCTGACAAATAGGCTGGTGCTTCATTATGAAATGTTGCGGCAGCTTTTTTTATTTGTAATTTTAACCGACAAGTTGCTGCGGCGCGGTATTCCCTGAATAAAAAGTATAAAGTATGATTTCATGTGTAAAAAATAACTATGGCAATATCCGTTGCGAGATAGATACACTGTAGTCTCTACCCTCAGAAAGCGAACATTATGTCTGAATATTGTTCTTGACTCTGGTTTTATGTCAGACAATTCTACCCTGACAAATAAAGGCGTGAGTCCGGTGAACCGGAAACGCTATAAACCAGGGAACACATCAAATGAACAACAGGGTCAAAGGCCTGAAAAAGGCATATCTGCGCTCCGGCGTCGGCATGGTCGCGCTGGTGGCGGGCGTCATCGCCGGTCAGGCATTCGCGCAGGACACAACCGCCACTCCCGAAGCTGCGGAGGATGTCACCGAAGTGGTCGTTACCGGTGTGCGCGCCAGTATCGCTAAAAGTATCGACATCAAACGACGCTCGGTTCAGATTGTGGATTCCGTGGTTGCCGAAGACATCGGAAAACTGCCTGACAATAACGTCGTCGAAGCGCTTCAGCGCGTTACCGGGATTCAGGTCACCAACCGTCAGGGCGGCGAAATTTCGGGCATCTCTATCCGGGGCATGCCGGATATTGCTACGACTTGGAACGGACGCAGTATTTTTACGACCACAGGACGGTCTGTGGCGTTACAGGATATCCCGGCTAATCTGATCAATCGCATCGACGTTTATAAAACCCGTTCTGCGGATCAGCTTGAAACCGGCATTGCGGGCCAGATCGATGTGTCTTCACATCGTCCCTTCAATTTTAAGGGGCTTCAGATTTCGGCGGCGGCGCGCGGCAATTATTTCGAGCAAAACGGAGAGTATAACCCGAACGTATCGGCCTTGGTTTCCAACCGCTGGGATACTGGCGCGGGTGAGGTCGGTGCTTTGCTAAATGTCAGCTATGCGCGCACAAAATTCCGCAACCAGGATATTGTCGCCGGTGCCATGTTGCCGTTCGTGAGCCCGGATACGGCAACCCTGCCGCCCAGTGCAATGCCGAACCCCTGTAACAATCCAAATGGATGGGTGCCTCTGGAGCGTATCTTCCCAACTGACTGTCGCGCCCCCGGTCAAACCCTATGGCAAACCGGTATGGAGCGTGGCCTGCCCACGGCTCCCGGTTCGACGCTTAATATTAATGGGGTTGATACCGAATATCTGCTGACGCGTGATGCGCTTATCGCGACGGATTTCACGGGTGATCGGGAGCGTCCAGCTGTAAACGCTGCCTTCCAGTGGCGCCCGAATGACAAATCCGAATATACCTTCGAGTATTTTTACGAAGGCTACCGCAACAAGATGTTCAACCGGATGCTGTTCTCCTTCGTCGATGCCTGGTGGGCGTTGCCTCCGGGTACGCCGCAGTCGAGCTACACTCTTTTCCCGGGTACGAATATCATCAAGTCCCGCACGGTTGGCGCAACCGGCGGCTTCAACTCTTCGGATTACACCCAGCAAAAGACAGATACTCACGTTTATGCGCTTAATGGTAAATGGTACCTGAGCGACAGTCTGACGCTGGTTGGTGATCTGGCGTACCAGACCAGTGAGTTCACATCTGACTTCTTTGCCATGCGCACTACGCGTGACGGCACAACCATCAGCATGGATTTCAATGCCAAGGATGGCTTGCCCTCATGGAGTTTTGCCACGCCTTCGATATTGACAGATCCGACGCAATGGCGCGTGGGTGAGCTTTATGACAATTCTAATCGCGATGAGGGCGATGCCCTGACGGCATCGCTGGATGGTGACTGGGAGGCCAATGAGGGCATTCTGAAAAAGGTATCGTTCGGCGTGCGCTACGATGATCGCGGCGCGACGCAGTACTTCCGTGGACAGGATGCGTGGTGGTTAGGGACGTTGCTGTCGGATTTCACCGCAGGTACGCAGGAAGTCAATTCCGGCTTCTTTGATGGCAAATCCGATGTCCCGACCTCTTGGGTATTACTTGACGGACCCGCGAATTATGGACGTGCCGATGATATACGGGCGATTTACCGCGCCCGTGGTGGTCAGGGTTTTGGGCACATTCAGACCAGCGACCAGTTCGTTATGAATAAGGATTTCGACGTTCAGGAAGTGACCACATCGGCCTATTTCATGGCGGATCTGGAGCCACAAATCTTCAATCGTCCATTGCTGGTTAATTTTGGCCTGCGCTATGTCAAGGTCGACACAGACATGACTTTCACAGACCGTCAGCCACCCAACCAGACCAATTCGGCATCAGCATCTGTACGCCGCATCCTGCCCAGCCTGACCCTGCGCTATGATCTGACCGATAGTCTTCGTCTGCGTTATAACTATGGTGAAACCCTGCGTCGTCCGAATTTTGGCGATCTGAACCCGAACTTTACGTTGACCGGCGACTTGTCAGGTGTTGGGCGTGGATCGGGTAACCGCGGAAATCCGGATCTGAAAGCCACCGAATCCAAGAATACGGATGTGGCTGTCGAATGGTACTTCGCCCGTGACAGTCTGGTCAGTCTGACCTTGTTCAAGCGTGAAATCGAAGGCTTAGTCGTTACAGCGCCTCTGCTTTATACGATACCGAACGACAATTATAATACCGAAACCTTCCTTATCAGCCAGCCGGTCAATGCGTCGAACGGCGAACTGGAAGGGGCTGAACTGGGCTTTACCTATTTCCCGGATTATCTGCCTGGCCTGCTGGACGGGTTGGGGGTTCAAGGTAGTGTGACGGTTCTGGAATCGTCACAAAATCTTCCGATCTACGATAGTGGTACCGGGCAACTGGTTGGGCAGGACACTACTTCCTTCTTTGGTGTGTCGGACTTCTCTTATAACGTAACCATGGCCTATGAGCGTGGACCGATCGGCGCTCGCCTGTCCTACGTCTGGCGTGAGGATTTCATGGATCGCAATGAGGCGCGCCTGTTTGCCAACCCTCTGGGGATTTGGCGTCGTCCGGAAAAGAGCCTTGACTTCCAGGTCAACTACAATGTGACGGATAAGCTGTCGATCTCGCTAGATGCCATCAACATTACGGATGAACTGAGCCAGAGCTACTATAAATTCGGTAGTTCCGGTGGCCCTGACACGCACAATTTCGGCAATACCCTTCTGGGACGCCAGATTGCCGTCGGTCTGCGCTGGAGGCTCAACTAACCTTCCCCAGAAAGTGTCCTCTGGTCACTGGGCGCTGTTCCCCATAAAGGTTCAGCGCCCCTTTATTACGGATGGAGGATTCATGTTTGACCGCAGGCAAGCCCTTATGGCCTTATATGGGGCGATGGTTCCGGCCCGCGCCATTAGCGAGGTGGCGTTCAGTGACCGCCTGACGGGCAATCTGTCGCCGGTGCATGATCCGTGCATCATTAAGGCCGATGACCTTTTTCACATATTCTCGACCTCTCGCCTGAACGAAGGGCCGGGGGCGATCCACTGGCGCACCTCTAAGGATCTCATCAACTGGGAGCTTAAAGGGGCCGTGATGACGCAGTTTCCGGCGTGGGTTAAGGATGAATTGCCCGACACCCGCGGCGCGTGGGCGCCGGATATCATCTATACCGAAGGCCGCTACAGGCTTTATTATTCGCTGTCGATGTTCGGCAAGAACACCTCACGTATCGCGATGGTATCGACACCGACGCTGGATACCGCGCGGCCTGACTTCGGCTGGCGCGATGACGGCGTGGTGGTGCGCTCTGAGGCGCGCAATGATTATAATGCCATCGACAGCCACGCCTTTATCGATGACGATGGCCGCCATTGGCTGAGCTGGGGCAGTTTCTGGAGCGGCATAAAGCTGGCCGAGCTTGATCCAAAAACGGGGCTGCTTTTGAAGCCAAAAGCTCTGCCGCGTTCACTGGTCAAGCGCGATCCGCCGGGCGCGGTCGAAGCGCCGGTGATCTTTAAGCGCGGAGGATACTATTACCTGTTCGTGTCCTATGATTTCTGCTGCCGGGGTGTCAATTCCACCTACTATACGGTGGTCGGCCGGTCGAAATCCGTGACCGGTTCTTATGTGGACGATCGAGGCAAGCCCATGAAAGACAGCGGCGGACGTATTGTGCTTCATGCCAGCCTTGATCCGTCCGGACGCTGGAAGGGGCCAGGGCATTGCGATGTCTTCACCGATGAGGGCCGCGATTATATTGTCTATCACGCCTATGACGGCCAGAATGGCGGGCGTGCGACCTTGCGCATCAATACACTCATGTGGACCGCCGATGGCTGGCCGGTGGCGTCATGATGGATGTCCTGAGCGACAGCTTTGCCGGAGCGGGTGACATGGGGGCGGACGGCTCACCTGAGCGGCTGCATGGGGCGCTGGCCCACCGGCTGGCGGTCGATATTCTCAAGAATATCCATCCCCCCGGCACGATCCTGCCGTCTGAGATCGAGTCGAGTGGTACGCTTAATATATCGCGTTCGGCCTACCGCGAAGCCATCCGCATTCTGGCTGCCAAGGGCATGGTCGAAAGCCGTCCCAAGGCGGGCACGCGGGTGACGCAGAGGTCGCGCTGGAATATTCTGGACCCTGATGTGCTCGGCTGGATGTTTGAGACGGAACCGTCCGAGGATTTCATCAAGGGGCTGTTTGAACTGCGGTTGATCAACGAACCGGCGGGGGCTGGCTTAGCAGCCCTGCGCCGTACCGACGCGCAGATTAAAGACATGGCGGACGGTCTGGAGCGCATGGCCAAATATAGCCTGGCGACCGAGGCGGGGCGCAAGGGTGATATCGATTTTCACCATGCCCTGATTACCGCCACCCATAATGAGGCGCTGGTGTCGCTCAGTACGTCGATAGGGGCGGCGATTACCTGGTCGACGCGCTTTAAGCAACGGCGCAACGCCCTGCCGCGCGACCCTATGCCAGATCATATCAAGGTGTTCGACGCGATTGTGGCGCAGGATGTCGGGCTGGCACGCTGGTGCATGGAATCGCTGGTTCGTATGGCGCTGGATGATACCCAGCGCAGTATGGATTAGAACGCAGAGTTAAATGAAGAGGAACCCATTATGCTAACCGGACTGAAAACCCTGATGACAGGGGTGGCGTTTGCCGCAACACTTATGGCCGCCCCTGCGCTGGCGCAAACGGCGGTCAAGGCTGATCTGACGATCGATACCGCCAAATCGGGCAAGGTTATTCCGCCGGAAATCTACGGTCATTTTGCCGAGCATCTGGGGCGCATGGTCTATGAAGGCGTCTGGGTCGGTGAGGATTCCAAAATCCCCAATACGCGCGGTATCCGCAATGACGTGGTGGGGGCGCTTAAGCACCTGAACGTGCCGGTGATCCGTTGGCCAGGCGGGTGTTTTGCCGACCGCTATCACTGGATGGACGGCATCGGCCCGCGCGATAAGCGCCCGGTGACCATCAATACCATCTGGGGCGGGGTCGAGGAATCCAACGCCTTTGGCACCCACGAGTTTATGGATTTTGCCGAACAGATCGGCAGTAAGGTCTATATCGCCGGCAATGTCGGCACTGGCACCCCGAAAGAAATGTCGCAGTGGCTGGAATATATGACGGCCAGCGATAATTCCCAGATGGCCAAACTGCGTCGCCAGAATGGGCGCGATAAGCCATGGAAGGTTGAATATTTCGGCGTTGGCAATGAAACCTGGGGCTGCGGCGGGGATATGACGCCGGAACATTCAGCCAATCTATTCAAGCAGTTTGCCACCTTCTCAGACAATTATCACCCGGATCAGAAAACGCCGGAAACGCGCATGGTCAAGGTCATGTCGGGGGCCAATGTGGCTGACTTCAACTGGACCGAAGTGTCCATGAAGATGAAGAATCACAACACCCATGCCTTGTCATTGCACTACTACACCTCGGCGGGTCTGAACTGGCCGCCGTCGCGTCCGTCAACCGGCTTTGATGAGGCTGGTTGGGCCGTGGTTTTGAAAGAAGCCTTCTATATGGAAGAACTGGTTCAGAAACATTCTGCCATTATGGACAAGTACGATCCTGAGAAAAAAGTCGCTCTCTATGTCGATGAATGGGGCACCTGGTATAAGACCGATGACCTGAAAAATCCGGGCTTCCTCTATCAGCAGAACTCACTGCGCGATGGTCTGGTGGCGGCGCTGCACTTCAATATCTTTCACAAATATACCGACCGCGTGAAGATGGCCAATCTGGCCCAGACCGTGAATGTGCTTCAGTCGGTCATCCTGACCGACAAAGAAAAGATGATCCTGACGCCGACTTACCACGTCTTTGATCTCTATAAGCCGTTCATGGGCGCGACCCACATTCCGGTGACGCTCAGTTCGGCCAAATATACGGTCGGTGATATTTCCCTGCCGGCCGTTGATGTATCTGCGGCCAAGGGCAAGGATGGCAGGATCTGGCTGGCGGTGGTCAACCTCGATCCAAATCGGCCAGCCGAAGTCAATACGTCGACGATGGGCGTTAAGGCTAAATCCGCCGTTGGCCGGGTGCTTACGGGTGACCGGATCGATGCCCACAATACCTTCGACAAACCCAATACGGTAACCCTGAAATCCTATGAAGCCAAGGCGGCGGGGTCCGGTCTGGTGCTGAAACTGGCGCCGAAATCAGTGACTGTGGTCGAACTTCGTTAAAACGCAAACTCAATACAGAAGCGGTGCCTCATGCAGGCACCGCTCATACCGGGAGCAATATTATGAAAATCTTTATAACGGGTCTTGGGTTTCTGGCCGCAGCGTTTATGTCGGTGACGTCCGCTCAGGCCGCTACGCCGCAAATGTCGATCGGCAGTAAATTCGCCGACGGTCAGTGCCTTGAGGCCCGCGCCGACGGATCGCTGATCATCAATAAATGCAACGCGCAAGGGGCGCAACTTCTCCGCTATGATGATGCCACAGGCCGTCTGCATCAGGGCGATCAGTGCCTGTCAGCAGCGACGCGCGGCCAGCCGCTGGTAGCCAAGGCGTGTGGCGAAGGCGACGATCAGAAATGGAGCTTTGCGGAAGACGCCACCCTGCGCAGCGATAGTGGCCTGTGTGCGGACATCCTCAATTTCCGTAAGGATGCCGGCACGGCGGTCATCGCTTGGGATTGCACCGCCACTGACAACCAGAAATTCTTTGCGACCAACGTCAAGGTTACCGCACCGGCCCCCCAGCAGGCGGTGGCGGCCATTCCCCCAATCACCGGCCAGCCGGTTCTGGCGACCTATTATGTGCAGGGGCGTTGTCTGAATGTCACCGGGCGTTCCACCGTGACGATCGAGACGTGCGAGCGTAAACCGGTTCAGGATTTCCGTTTTCGCAGCGGAGCCAGCGGTCAGATCGTGCAGGGCGATAAGTGCCTGGCGTCATCGATCAAAGGAGAACCGCTGGTCGTCAAGGCCTGCGCTAACGTCGCTGAGCAGGACTGGACTCTGACCGCAGAAGGCACCTTGCGCAACCGGGTCGATGTCTGCGGCGATATCTTTGCCTTCCTGACGCGCAATGGCACCGACGTGATCGCCTGGGATTGCACCGCGACCGACAACCAGAAATTCTATCCGGCTATTGCCGCAGAATCAGGATCATTCTCACTGGGTGAGGCGCTGGCTAAACAGCTATCGGGCGGTGACGGTAAGGTCACAACGGTGTCGATGGTGGGCGGCTATTCAGCCTACAACCTGACCGGCGCTGGGGGGCGCACGATCTCGGTCGATGCCAAAGGCCACATTACCGGCGGTGAAGGCGGCACCCTGGTTGTCGGGGGGGCGGGCGTATTGACCGTGCGGTTCATCAACGGTCTGGCTGCGCCGGGCATCAAGGCCGAACATGCCGCAGCGACTAATATCCTGCCAAAGGATTGGTCATTCTTTTCCGGGGATACGGCAGGTACGTTACTGGTAAAGTAGTCAAGGTGCAAAAGTTTCATTGAGCAGGTGTGCAGCATTGATAACGGCTGAATTCACTATCGAGATATGCCGCATCCACAAGGGGCAAGGGGTCGGCGTTCGACATTATGTCTGTGGCCACAACGATAAAATTAAAAACTGGGTAGTGAAGCCGTTACCCGATTTTAGATTTTTGGGCAGCCAGTAGCGGCACAACGATTGAGCTTACAGGTGTGGGTATGCCGTGGAGACGGCCTTTGCGGACAATCGCGGCATTGCGGGCATCCCATTCGGTTTCACATCCAGCTTTCCAATCATCGTACATCGAATTTGTGTCATCAGGTGCCGCATTTAAAAAGCGCTGCATTTGGAGATCTACAATATCTGCCGGCAAGTTTGCCCCTTCGGCCCGACCGACCATAATGCACTCGCTAAGAATAGCGCGAGCCACTTCGGCAACGCCAGCTTCATGGAATACGTGCATTGTCTGACCGGTAAGGGCAAGTACAGCCCCTCCTGGAGCGTTCACGCACAACTTTCGCCAGAGTGCAGTGATGAAATCATCGGTAACCTCGGCATTCACAAAGGTTTTGTCGAACAATTTGCATAGCGCACGACCCGCTGCGTGGTTTCCAACCGTAAGATTGGCCCGTTCACGCCATGTCACAGTACCGGGCGCGGTACGCGACGCTGGTATATCGACGACAACCGGTACTACGACAGTGCTTTCAGGCACAAGGAACGCCACCCTCTCAACATGTTCGACGCCGTTCTGAAGTATGGCAAGTGACGTGGAGGGGCCGACAGCGGCCTTAAGCCAGTCCTTAGCCCCTGAGACCTGATGTGCCTTGACGCACAAGAAAACCCAATCCGCCGGCCTAACCTGATTGGGGTGCGTGATCACCTTAGCTGCCCGGGTGCGCTCATCGTATCCGGGACCACTGTTGGTCAGCGTAACAAATTGTTGGCGGGCGGCAAACGATACCGCGTGGCCCGCATCTAACAGGGCGGCACCAACACTCAGACCGATAGCTCCAGGGCCTATGACTAATATTTCCATGATGTCCTGCGATATTGGCAACTTTAAATATGTCGGTTTCTGCTGAGCAGGCCTAACGGATAGGGCTCGTAAGACAACATCTATACCGTGTAGCTTATGCGTTTAAGCGGTCTTTTACAGCCCTACGCATTTATAGAGGCCCACAGGCCGGCTGGCGTTCTCTATTTTCCCACGCCGTCCTATTCAATTTTCGCTCCGCCCGCTATAGTCCGCCGCTGAAGGTTCGAAAAGGCATCAACGAGGTCGGCGATGTTCAGAACATTGCTGACGTCTTGGTCGATCCGGAAGGCTCACTTGAGCACCGCTCCCATTGGGAGAAAACCAGACACTCCTTATTGGTCGGGGGCATACACATGTTCGATCGCCGTCAGTTGCTTATTTCCGCCGCCGTAGCGGGCGCGTGTAGCCTGCCGCTCAGGGCAAATGCCGCAGCGGCAGTGAACGACACTGCGGGCGCCATGAACGCCCTGTTCGACCGGATCATGCAGCATCGGTTGCGGCGCTTTCCTGAAGAGGCGACCTCCTTGGGATTGGACAAAGGGGCTCTGGCGGAGGGCAAGCGCCGGCTGTCGGAGGTGTCGCTGAAGGCGCTGGAGGCAGACCGCGCCACCACGGCCGGTTTCCTGAGCGACCTGCGCACCATCAACCGCACGGCCCTGAGCGGGATGGACGTTGTCAACTACGACACGGTCGCGTTCACGCTGGCAACCGCGGCTGAGGGGGATCGTCAATTCAACTATGGGGCCGCCTCGTCGGGGGAGCCCTATGTCATCAGCCAGTTGACCGGTTCCTATCAGCAAACCCCGGACTTTCTGGATTCCCAGCACGTGATCGCGGACAAGGCCGATGCGGACGCCTATATCGCCCGTCTGGACCAACTGGCCGGGGTGATGGACGGCGAGCTTGAGATCGCGCGCCATGATGCGGGTCTGGGCGTCACGCCGCCTGATTTCGCCATCGATAAGGCATTGGGTATGCTCAAAGGGCTGGCCGCCACGCCCGCCGCCCAATCGGTTCTGGTGCAGTCGGTGGTCGGCCGCGCCCACGACAAGGGCATAGCTGGCAACTATGCCGCTCAGGCGACAGCGATCTATGAGCAGAAGATCCAGTCTGCTTTGGCCCGCCAGATCGCCTTTCTGGAAAGCGTTCGGCCTGCGGCGTCGCACGAGGCGGGTGTCTGGCGTCTGCCAAAGGGCGACGAATACTATGCCGTGTCGTTGAAGGACGCGACGACCACGGACATGACTGGCGAGGAGATTTACGGTCAAGGTTTGGCGCTGGTGCAAGAAATCTCAGCCCAGATCGATGCAATCTTTAAGGCCAACGGCCTGACGCAAGGCTCGGTCGGTGCACGGCTGAAGGCGCTGGGTGCGCGTCCCGACCAGCTTTACGCCGACACGGATGAGGCCAAGGTTCAGTTGATCGCAGACCTGAACGCCAAGGTCGAAGCGATCCGCCCCAGACTGCCGCCATATTTCGGGCAACTGCCCCAGGCACTGGTTGAAATCCGCCGTGTGCCCAAGGCCATTCAGGACGGCGCACCGCGCGGGTACTATAACTCACCGACCCTGGACGGTTCGCGTCCCGGCATCTACTGGATCAACCTGCGTAACGCTGCCGAAGTGGCGAAGTTCACCCTGACGTCGCTGACCTATCACGAAGCCATTCCGGGCCATCACCTGCAACTGGCCCTGAGCGGTGAGAGCGATGCCATACCGCTCATCCGCAAGGCCACGGGCTTTTCGGCCTATATCGAAGGGTGGGCGCTTTATGCCGAAGAGTTGGCGGTTGAGATGGGCATGTATGCCGACGATCCGTTCGGCCATGTCGGCCAACTGCAAGGCAGTCTATTCCGCGCTGTGCGCATGGTCGTGGACAGTGGAATGCACCATAAGCGCTGGAGCCGCGAGAAAGCCATCGCCTATTTTGTCGAAACTCTGGGCTGGCCGCAGACCCGCGGCGCCACCGAGATTGAGCGTTACGCCGTTTGGCCGGGGCAGGCGTGCAGCTACATGGTCGGCAAGATCACCTGGCTGAAGATCCGTGAGGCTCAGAAGCGCAAGCAGGGCGTAGCGTTTGATATCAAGGCCTTTCACGATACCGGTTTACTGGCCGGATCGGTGCCGCTGGCGGTGCTGGAACAATTGTATCGGGGTAAGGGCTTGATTTGATTTGGCAGGTTTCCGGCGGCCTTCGGGCATAAGGCGCACGCTTGCCCCATTGCGGCCAGTTTACAGCCCGGAGGTTTAGGTTCGGTCCGGCGCGCTTTGAAATGAACGGTTCATCGCGTCCCACAGCGGTTTTTTGCGGAACTGATCATCGTAAGGTGTTGGCCGCAGGGGCAGACGATCGTCACGCGGCGTTGTGGTCTGCAGCCAGCTATATTTATCGTCCATCCCCCAGCACAGCACATCCTTAACCGCCGTGTTGGACAGGGTGAGATCGAGATAGTCTTTGGCGGTTTGGGCCACGACCTGATCGCGTTTGGAGATATCGCCCAAAACCCGGCGATCATTGACATCAAATTCGGTGATCATCAGGCCGTAACCCAGACTTTTGGCTTCGTCCAAGAACGCCGTCCATTCGGCATATTGCGGGGCATTATCGTCGGCGGTGGCGTCCCAGCCTGCGCCCTGATCGGTGCCCAGATGTCCCTGAATCCCAAGCGCATCGACCGGGATCTTGTGGTCGCGGAACCAGCGCAGCAGACGGATCGCGCCTTGGCGGTGCACGGCGTCCTTGACCCGCCAACTCATGTAATCGTTATAAACCAGCTCCATTTTCGGCAGATGTTCGCGGGCCGCCTCAAAGCAAATCCGCAAAGTATCGTCGCCCAGTATGCGGGTAAAGACATTGGCGCGAATATCGCCGGTTTTCTCGTCGATCGCTTCGTTGATGACGTCCCATGAGGTCAGGCGGTCGCCGTAATGCGTGGTGACTTTGGCGATATAGTCCCGCAGCAGTGTTTCGGCGGCCCGTTTGGGTTTGGGGCCAAAATCGTGGCTCAGCAGCCATTTGGGCGTAAATTCATCCTTGGCCCAGAACAGGGTGTGACCGCGCAGGGGCAGTTTATGCTGCTCACAAAAGGCCAGCATCTCATCGCCAAGACTGAAATCATAAATCTCTGCCGGGGTGTTGCGGAGGGTGTACATCTTCATCTCGTTCTTGGCGACGATTATGCGGCAGTCACGACGCAGTATGTCGGCCACCTGCGGGTCGCGCAGACCGCCCTTAGTGATCCCCGCCGCCGAGCCGAACCGGATGCCTTTGGTGGCGGCGATATCGCCTAATGACGATGTGTCAGCGTGGGCGGGGATGGCCACCGCCGTCGCTGTCAGGCCCGCTAAAACCTCACGCCGGTTCATAGCGATATCCTCTCATTGGCTTTGATGGTCAAGGTGCGGGCAGGTCGGCCCGTCAGGCGCAAAGTGACCTTTTGCAGGGCTTCAGAAATCCCCAACAAGGCCACAGGTTTACCGCCGGTGTCGGTAATCAGACGCACCACCCCCTCGATCCGGCCAAGGGATTTTCCACCAAGGCTAAGATCCGCCCCGCGCCCCACATATCTGACTTCGGCGGTCGATTTGGCATCGGTCGGCAGGCGGAACTGCGCCCCTTTTGAGGCCGCATGGTTCGGGCGAATATTCCATTCCAGCCGGTCAGGTTCTTCGACCACGCCCGCCAACCGCCAAGTGTAGTCCATCATTACAAGTGCTGCCGGTGAATAGTCCGGCTCATCACCGTCGCGGGTAAATTCGGCGGTCATCGGATTCATCTGCTGACGGAAGGTCATGTCGGTGATCAGCCCCTCACACCAGCGTTCCATCATGACGGTAAACTCAGCCGAGCGGCCATAGTGCTCAAACCAGCGTGGGGCGCGAAGGGCAGTCAGCGCTTGCGACGGGCCGCCCCAGGTATTGGCTGTGATGGGCTTAACAAAAGTAGGATCATCCAGCGCGATCGAGGACAGGGGATAGGGCGCCCAAAACGCCGCAGGGTTATGGATTTGCCGAGTCCACAGATCGTCGAACAGGGCCTGATCCGGGATGTGCTCCCCGCACACGCGGCTTAAAATGTCGCTGCGGATGCGGATGAACTGGCGGCCTGCGTCTTCGTCATAAAAGGCGGCGTCTTCGGCGACATATAACCGGCTCAAAATTAGGTCGCGGATCGTGGCGGCGCGCTCTGCCCACATATCGGCTTCGGACGATTTACCCAAGGCGCGGGCCATGTCCGACAGGGCTTTGCGTGCGCCATAAGTCGTGGCCGACAGGTCGGGACACAGGCGCGGCAGTTTAAAGCCTTCGGGGTAATATTTGGCATCTTTGTTGGGGCACTGCGGCGGTATGCCCTGCCATCTGGGGCTATTATCGTGGCCGGTGTCGTAGGTGCAAAAGCCCTCAGTTAAGCCCGTGCCGCGGGTGTTGCGGTACTTTAAAAGCCAGCCGTCCCACATTGATGCGCCGCGATAGGCGGTCTCCAGCAATTCCTGATCGCCGGTCGCCCGTGCCAGTTCCCACGCCGTGGCGGCAATCGGCACGACCATCTGGATCTGGCCAAAGCCGGTTTCGGTCACCTTATTGTTGCACGGCAACTGCCCGTCAGCCCGTTGCAACTCAAAGAAACACATATGACTGTTGCGGGCGACATCGGGCCGGAATTTACGATAGACCAGCGCTTCGTGCGGGCCACATTCCATCCAGATGCCCTGATAGACCGAGCCTTCGATCAGGACAGGCTTGGAATAGCGCGGCATGACCTGCGTATTTTTGACGAGGATCGACAGGGCTTTATCATAGGCCGCCTGCCAAGCAGCATTGGTGGTGGTATATTCAGGTTGCGAGGCGGATTGCGCGGTTGCCGGGGCCGCCATTAGGGCGGCGGCGCTGGTCTGAATAAAGGTGCGCCGTCTCATTTGGCAACCTCATGGTCAACGCGGAACGAGTCGATATCAACATGGCCGCTGGTATCGCGTTTGTTGAAGGTGAACACCCCCGGACGTGAGCCTTTCCACCATGAGAATTTGGCCAACGCCGTGGGTTTGCCCAAAGCTGTAAACGCCTTGCCATCGAGGCTGTAGCCAAGGTGCGCCACCTGATCTTCACCCACATCGGCCCGTAAGGTCACCGTGTCGCCAGCCAACACCGGCCCTGCGGACTCGATCCCGGCGGAGGCAAAGGTGATCCGATTGACGCCGCCGTCGCGCACCACGCCGATCCACACCGGTTTGACGCCAAACAGGGTAAGTCCCGCGCGCTGCCCGTCCGTCATGCCGGAGATATCGAGCCGCGCGGTCGAGCGCATAAACGGCCCGGTCAGCATCTGGGTCAGAGTATTGCGCGCGGTCGTCAGGTGCTGGGCCTGACCGGCCTTAAGGCGCAGGTAGCCGGGGCGTTCGCTCAACGACCAGCGGGTATTATCCGGGTTATGGTTCCATTGCCATTGCAGGCCGAGTTTAGCGGCATTGAACTCATCGGACGCCTGCATCCGCTCGGTGCCAATCGTGCCGGTATCGGGACGTGGATAAGTCATGACCGGCTGACCTGAGACCTTACCTGCAATCGGCTCCCCCATCACCGGCCAGTCATCGACCCAGCGCACGGGTTGCAGATGGTTTATCCGCCCGAACGCGCCGGTCGAATTAAAATGCAGGAACCAGCCTTCGCCGGACGGCGTTTCAACATAGCCACCCTGATGGGGGCCTTGCACCGCGGTCGTGCCCGGTTCCAGCACCACCCGCCAATCGTAGGGGCCGTAGATATCCTTGGCGCGGCCTACCGCCTGCGGGCCTTTGTCGACCCCGCCGATGGGGGCGAAGATGTAGTAAAAGCCGTTGCGTTTTATGAACTTCGGCCCCTCAAGGATCGGCAGATTGACCTTATCTTCGGCAATCACTACCCCGTCATCGAGCACGCTCAGGCCATCGGGGGCCATTTTGCGCAGGATGAGCGGCCCGGCCCCGACGCGGCTGTGGACAAGGTAAGCCTGACCGTCATCATCCCAGATCGGGCAGGGGTCTTCGAGGCGGGCTTCCTTGACGATATGCACCGGCGCCGACCATGGCCCCTTGGGGTCGGTGGCGGTTGAGACATAAATCCCTTCATCCGGTGTCGCCCAATAGACATAGAACAGACCATTGTGATGACGGATCGACGGCGCCCACACCCCGCTGGCGTAACGGGTGCCGGTGACGGGCTTTGACTTGGTGTCGTCGATTTCAAACGGCCCCGGCATGTCGTATTCGGGCGCGAACGGTAATTTCGGCAGCACATGGCCGATGATCGTCCAGTTGATCAGGTCGCGCGATTTGAGCACCGGTATCCCTGGCGACAGGTGAAAGCTGGACGAGACATGATAATAATCTTCGCCCACGCGGATCACGTCCGGATCGGAATAGTCGGCATAGAGGACGGGATTGGCATAGGTCGCCGTTTTAGGTGTGACGGTCGCACAGCCTGTGAGCACCGGAAGCGTAATTAGCGCGGCGATCAGGGCCGGGGTGATCCGTTTCATAGGCCGCATACCCCACTGACATTGGTTTTGATGACATATTCCGGGCGTGGATCGGTTCCGGTCGGCGTGACCTTATAGTCGATCAAAGTCAGCCCCTTAATGTGCCGCGCCCACAGGCCGTAGGCCGGGGCATCACCGATACCGTCGATCATGTGCGGGTCAGGGTATTCGCCGTACATCTCGCCAATCGCGGTCTCAGCCAGCACCGGCTTGGTGCTTGGGTTCTGTGAGACCCTGAAATCACGGATGACCACATCTTCGATGCTTTTTTCGGGGATGCCGATAAAGTACGACCCGCGCGGGCCGTTATCTGAGCCGGTAATGCGCTCAAACAGCACGCGCCGCAAAGTCCCGATCGGAGCGGGGGGATCGCCCGGCTTGACCCGCCCGCGTTTCTCCAGCCGCATAAAAATCGGGCTGCGGGCGCGGATGATTTTGATATCGCTGATCAGCAGGTTCTCGGCGGTGCCGCCGTCGACCATCTTCCAGGCCACGCCCGAATCCGCGCCCACCACCTTGACGCGGCGCATGTCCTCAGACACCCCGCCAATAAGACAATGCCGGACGAAGACATTGCGGAAAAGGCTTTGGCTATCCGTACCCAGTTTTACCGCGTTGCAGGACGTAAAGAACGTGCAGTGCTCCACCAGAATGTTCTCACCGGGGCTTTGGGCTGCGCCCTTAAAGCACATGGCGTCGTCGCCGGAGCTTATGTAGCAATGGCGCACGATGACATGGCGGCAACCGTCGATATCGAGGCCGTCATTGTTGAAATTGACCTGATTTTCGACCTTGATATGCTCGATCAACAGGTCGTCACAGTTGAGATAGTTCTGCATCCAGCACGGTGAGTCCTTCAGGCTGATATCGCGCACATGTACGCTCTGGCAATCGATGATGCGGATGACAAATGGCCGTCCCGGCGTGCCGTGGATGGTCTCCAGCCCCGGAAAGTTTTCTTTTGAGCCGCGCCCGTCGATTTCGCCGTGGCCGCAGATCGAGATATTGGTCAGGCCCTCACCAAAGATCAGTGACTGGTGCATGCCCATATTGGTGTCCTGCACCGTCAGCCGTTTGGCGATCCGTTCGGGATAGTCGTTAAGATCAAGGCTGCCCAGCAGGCGCGCACCTTTGGCCACTTCAAATCTGATGTTGGAGCGCAAATCAATCGTGCCGGACACATAATCGCCCTTAGACAGCCTGACCGTACCGCCGCCGCGTGCCGCGACATCATCAATCGCCGCCTGAATGGCCTTGGTGGCCAGCCCTGCGGTGTAGCCATGATCTTCGGGGGTAGCGACCCGATCCGGCCCCGACCACGGCTTCAGGCGGGCGGTAAGCTCCGTTGCCATCTGCTCAAGATCCGCGCGCAGTTTTAACGCCCAGTCGGGCATCTTGCAGGCGGCGGCATGACTTAAACCGGGTAGCGAAAGCGCCCCCGCCATAGCGGCCGTACCGGCACCAAAGCGGCGTCTTGAAACTTGTGTCATCGGGGTTTCCTCTTTTTTTATGCTGTCACTATCCCGCAAGATCGGCCGTTAAACCACATGAAAAAAATCCGGCAGGCACCGCCCGCCGGATATATGAGTTTACGCAGAACCGCGGGAGGACCCGGCTCTGGCGGGTGGGTGTTTTCAAAAGTAAGACGCGGAAGGCGGGCACAGGGAGTATGAGGGTATCCGCCTTCCGCATGTCGGATCAGAATCTAAGATTCATACCGAGATAGTAAACCCGGCCTTCGACATCATAGGTCGCCGTCCAGGTATTGGCGTTGGCCTGAGCGCTGCCGGTCACCGGTGGGTTCTCATCGCTCAGGTTGTTGATGCCGCCGTAGACTTCGATGTTTTTCGGCAGCTTATAGGCGAACGACAGGTCAAGATAATGCTGCGCATCCAGCACCGGATTGGTGATGGTGTTGAGCGCGGGCGGGGTGCCGCCTGAGCGCAACGGCAACAGGTAGTTATCGCGGGTAACCTCACCGATGTAGCGGTCACGTAAACTTAAGGTCAGCGGGCCATTGCGCCAGGTGACGCGCGACACGCCTTTCCATTCCGGGATCGGCTGGCCGCAGGTTGGGCCATAGGCGCCGACGCATTCGTTGGTCAGGTTGGGCAGGGCCTGAAGCGGGGTGCCGGTGAACTCTTCGGTGTAGGTCCAGTTGGCGCTCAGGTCGATCCGGCTACCGCCTGAGAACAGGCCCCAGTCCAGATTAAAGCCGTAGCGGCCGTTGAGGTCGATACCGGAGGTCTTAAGCCCGCCTGTATTGGCATTGGTGGTGGCCACATAGTTCGGGCCAGTGATTTCGCCGGTGACCGAGTTGCGGGTAATGCCCTGACAGAACTCGCTCGAAGCGTCACCGATGATGCGGTAACATAGATCGAGTGTGTTTTGCAGACCGCCACCCAGAGGGGCAATGGCCCCCTCAAGCTCGATGCTGAACCAGTCGACGCTGACTGCCAGACCGGGCACGGCACGCGGGGTGAAGATCAGGCCGAAAGTATAGGTATCAGACTCTTCTTCCCCGACCAGTGGGCTGCCGCCGACCGTATTGCCGATTATGGTGTTAGGCTGAACGCCGGTGCCGAACACGGCTGAGACCGGCACGCCGGTGGCGACGCAGACATCGCGCACGGCCTGGGTTTGCTGGGCCACAGGGGCGCGGCTGGAGCACGGATCGGTGGCGGAAGCGAAATTCAGCGACTGACCGCCGTACAGTTCACCTACGTTTGGCGCGCGGATGGCGTGCTGGAACTGGCTTCTGAACGCGACATCATCGATCGGTTGCCATTCGGCCCCGACGGAGTATGTCCACACACCGCCGACCCCTTCGAGGTTGTAATCCGAATAGCGGAAGGCGCCGTTGACGTTCAGGCGTTTGGCAAATGGCGCATCCGCCAGGATGGGGGCGCGCACTTCGCCGTAGATTTCACGTACAATCGTACTGCCCGCCGTGGGTTTGGCGGCATTGAAGCCGGACACATCGCCTGACGACAGGAAGGTGTCCGGGGTATATTTGGCGTAGTTATAGCGCCATTCAAAACCGGCGTTGAAATCGACTGGACCTGCGGGCAGGTCAAAGGCTTCACCGGCGATATTGGCGGCGATGACCTGCTGCTCGGCGATCTGGACGTTGGTTGAATTGACCGCAATCGCGGCGGCGGCGGTGGGCGTAATATTCGGCCCGAACGGATTCAGCACCGGGGCAGCACCGCCGACCGACAGAAGGGCCTGAGCAAAGCGGCTGCGGGAAGCACTGCCGCGCTGGCTGTCGGTGTTCTGAGTGCGGGCATAGGAGTAATAGGCATCATAGCTGAGGTTGCGTAAGAAACCCTCAGACACACTGCCGAGATCGCCGCGCAGACCAAACGCCGTGCGGAACACGTTACGCTCGGACGAGTTAAAGCGGTTGCCGACCTCAGCCAGACGCCGCCCGATCCCTAATACCGCCAGACCATCACCCGGCGTGGTCGAAAAGGTTGCTGTGCCTTGGGTGATGTTGGTCGTGCCGGTTTCACGCAGGTCAAGCTGGCGCACCACTTCCTGCATCTGCGTCGACAGATAAGGATTGTTGGCGTTGATCAGGAAGTTGCCGTTCACATTGGTCGGCGCCAGTTGCATATTGACGACGTTGTTCGAGAAGTGAGCCTCGATATAGCCGGTCACTTTCTCGTTGAACTCATAGTCGATGAAGCTGTTGACCATCCAGCGGCGTTGCGGAATGATCAGATAGTTGGCGGGGCCGAGGTTGAAATCATCCTGCGGCGAGACGGCTGCACGGGCCTGCGTGCCGGTGTCGCCAAAGGTAAAGCCGCGTGACGTAGCGCTTTGTAAGCCCGCCGCCAGCAAGGCCGCATCAAGACCAGCATTGGACTGGGCTGAACCAAAGGTCGGAATGCCAAAGAAACGGCCATTGGGGATATCACCGGAGCCGCCCGCGATCAAACCGGGACGACCGCCAGCGCTCAGGCAGGTCTGGCCGCCGGGTACGCTGAGCGGTGTGCCGGCCTGACTGTCGCTCCAGCTATCGGCGGTGACGCAGCCATCTGACAATGAGAAGAATGCAAAGTCACCGCGTTCGCCGCGTGTGATCGAACCGCGATTAAGGTAGTTGAGCGACACGACCGCATTGCCCTTATCGTCGGCGAAATTGCCGCCGAGCGTCAGGTCAACCGTGTTGGTCGGGGTATTGGTCGGCTGATCCCAACGGGTCTGGGCGCTGATTTCAACGCCTTCAAAATCGTCGCGCATGATAAAGTTAACGACGCCGGTAATAGCATCCGAGCCATAGACCGCCGATGAACCGCCAGTGACGACTTCGGTGCGCTTAATCAGGGCGGCAGGGATGGTGTTGATGTCGGTGACCTGATCGGTACCGGAAATCGCAAAGCGGCGGCCATTGACCAGCACCAGGTTTCGCTGAGCGCCAAAGCCGCGCATGTTGAGCGTGGCCGTACCGCCCGGAACCGTATTGGCGGTCGGGCCGTTATTTTGTGAGCCGATGAACTGCGGCGTGGAATTGAGCAGGGTTTCAATGTTCTGGGTGCCGGTCAGCTTGACCTCTTCGGCATCGACAACCGTGACCGGGGTGGGGGCCTTAAAGCCGCGGTTGGCCAGACGTGAGCCGGTGACGACGACGGTTTGCGGCTCGGCCTCCGGTTCTGGTTCGGCGGCATCGCCTGCGGATTGGGCCAAGGCGGGTGTCGCGGCCGTGGTGACGCTTGCCGCGTCCCGCGCCCGCAGGGAGATCACCTTGCCATTGTCTGAGGCGACTTCGAGGCCGGTATTGGCGATCAGTTGATTGAGTGCAGCGCGGGGTTCCAGATTGCCGGACACGGCGCGGGTCTGAATGCCTTTCAGGCGACCGGCGGGGGCGATGATCTGCACACCGGCCTGACGGGCAAATTCCGGAATGGTCTTGACCGCGTCTTCGGCCGGCACGTTGAAGGTTTTAGCCCCCGCGTAGGCGCCGGTAGCAAACACCAGTCCCAGAGTGGCCGCTCCGACAAGGAGCAGCGACTTTCTCGAATGTCTCATCCTAGGTTTTCCTCTTTTTCAGTTCGCTTGTTAAAAGGCTCGCGAACTTCTGAAACCTAGACGCAGGGGGCGGATTATTTCCGCTATGCGTGGGGGTAAATTTTTTAACCCAGTTGCGCCGGGCTTTATCCGGTCAGGATTTGCGGCTGAGGCGCACCTGATTTTCGCTAACCTCAGCCGTTAGGCCAAAGCTTAAGGCCACGGCTTGCGCAAAGCCCACCGGGTCAGTCGATTGAAACAGGCCGGTGATTTCTTCGCGTGCAACTGCCGGATCATCAATCACAATGCGGGTGTCGCTGTAGCGGGCAAAGGTCGATATGGCCTCGCTTAAGGTCTGACCCTCAAACGCGATACGCCCCTCGCGCCAGGCCAGTGCCCGCTCAACCTTATCGGCGGGCAGGGGGGCGGTGGTCAGGGTCCGGGCCTCGGCGCGGGCCAACGTATTGGCGGTCAGCCGTAAAGTGCCGGACTGGCGGTCGCTGAGTTCGACCACCCCTTCGCGCACCATGACCAGCAGCGGGGCGGCCGCAAGCTTTTGCACGGTAAAGCTGGTGCCGATGGCGCGAACGGTGGCGTCTGCGGCCTTGACGATAAACGGACGAGCGGAGTCTTTGGCGACATCGAACAACGCTTCACCGTCGATCAGATGCACAAGGCGCTGGGCCGAACTGAAACTGACCTTGACCTTTGACGCGGTGTTCAGGCTGATGACCGAACCATCAGACAAGGGGATGACCTTCATCTCACCGCGACGGGTTTCAAAAATCTGACCGTGGTTGAGGGCAAAGGCCCCAATACCAGCCGCGGCCAAACCCGCCACCAGCCCGCCGCCCCACATCACCTGACGGCGCGAAACGGCCGGGGGCGGGGCAAATTTGGCGGCGTCAAAGCGGGTCCCCAGCGCCTGAGCGCGTTCGGACGACATTGAAATGGCTTGCGCGCGCGCAAACGCACCGACGCGACGGGGATCGCCCGCCAGCCATGTCTCAAGCGCGCCATCCTCCTGCGGTGATAAGGCACCCCGATCCAGCCGCGCGACCCAATCGGCCGCCGTTCTGTCGATATCCTTAGCTGTCTCGTTTGCGCTCACGCCGGGCCTGATCTTTGTTCAACTTACTACCCCATGCCCTTGACGCACGGGCACTGTCATTTCCGCCATGTGAAATCATTTTCATGAGCATGTAAATGCTGCGGCTCATGTGTTTCTCAACCGTGCTTTCGGACAAACCCAGCGTTTTGGCGACATCGCGCTGCGACAATCCATGCACCCGCCTCAGGATAAAGACCTCACGGATCTTGCCGGGCAGGGTGGCGATGACGCTCGCCAAACGACGCAACTCATCCCGATCAGCAACCTGATCTTCGGGCGAAAACTCAAGGGCGGCGGCTTCGAAATAATCCAGATCGCTGACCGCCTGAAACGGCACGACCTTGGCGCGGCGGATGTGGCTGACCATAACCGAATAAGCCGTCTGGAACATGTAATTGCGCACATTGGTGATGGCGGTCACCGACTCGACCGTGATCAGACGGGCATAGGTTTCCTGCACGATGTCGTCGATTTCCAGCCCGGCAATCTTACGCCCGCTCAGCCAGCCGCGCAGCGCCGGTTCATGCGGCAAAACATGTCGCGACAACCACAGGGCACGCTCCGTAGAGACCCGCATGGCCGGGGCTCACCCAAACCAATCGATTGAAACACAAACCTGCGTCATAAATCTCATCTCCCCGTCAAGGTCCGCCGTTAGCTGGCCGGACTGGTGTCTTCCCGAAGTGATCCTGATCGGATCTTATGCTTTTTTGGCGACACCGGTGTCATGTTACGATGATCGATGCCGACGTTTTGGTAGCGGTAACATGCGTTTTGTGATCTGTCAATTTCATATGTGATCGATTTTGATTTGTGACTTTCCGATACAAAAAGGGCATTCCGAAGTCGGCTAAGATCTTCGCGATCCGGGGTTCGATCGACTTCCAGCCGTAAATTAAGCGATCAAAGGGCAAAAATCTTACGAAGCCACTGCGACCCGTCTTCCAGGGCTTGGGCGGCCAAAGGGGCAATGGATACGGCCTCAAGGAAACTGTGGGACGCACCAGGATAGACTATGGTTTCAGTGGCAACGCCTGCTTCCTGCATCTTGTCGGCCAGTTTCAGGCTTTGGCCGCGCAGGACGTCGCACTGAGCCACCGCGAAGAAGGCAGGCGGCAGGCCGGTCATATCGCCGCGCATCGGCACGACGAGCGGGTTTTGGCGCTCAGTGTCGCTGTTAAGGTAATTGTCCCAGAACACGACCATTTCTTCGGCGGTCAGCATGTAGCCGTCGCCGCCATAGCGCTCGACATCCTCCGGGGCGCAGGTGTCATCAAACGCACCGTAATTGAGCACCAGACCTTTGAGAACATCGCCTTCACCGCTGTCGCGCAGGCTCAAAGCGGCTGCCACCGACATATTGCCGCCGACCGAATCCCCGCCGATAGCGATACGATCCGCATCGACGCCCAGGGCTTTGGCATGGTCGCGCACCCAGTGAAGGGTGGCCAGAACCTCATTGAGTGCCACCGGAAAGCGGGCGGCGGGGGCGTGGCTGTAATCAACGCCGATCACCACAAAACTGCCGCGGGCGGCATATTCGCGCATCAGCCGGTCATGGGTATTAATGGAAAACAGCATCCAGCCGCCACCGTGGACATAGATCAGAACCGGCTTTGGGGTGTCTGACGGCGGGAGGGGATCGTGAAGGCGCACGCGCACTTCGCCATACGGCGTCGGCACGCTATGTTCTTCGGTGCGGACCATGACCGGGCCGCCTTTGACCCACGGTTCACGCACCGCTTCGGCCACGGCACGGATCTCAGTGGGCGACAGGGTCTCAAACGGCGGATGGCTGCGATAGGCCTCAGAGGTGATGGCGATAAAGCGCGCAATATCCGGGTCTAAATCGGTCCCTGCCAAGGTCAATGTCTGCGCCGTCATAGTGTCTGCTTTCCGTGAACTGAAGGTATATTTCTAATCAACTGTGTCTGGCACGCTATAGAAAATAGCGCGAAAATCATCTAATTTGGGCCATATGGTTCTTAAGACATCGCGCAGCACTCACGGTGAAGATTATCAGCACGTCAATCGCCCGATTGCGGTGCTGATCGATGAATACCCGACAGGCTTTGTCGATCCGCCCCATGCCCATGAACGCGCCCAGTTGTTGTACGCCACCGAAGGCGTGATGACGGTCATCACCGATGCGGTCAGCTTCACCATCCCGCCTCAGCGCGGGGTGTGGATGCCGGCGGGTGTGCGTCACGAAGCCCATTGTCGTGGTCATGTGTCCTTAAAAACCCTTTATGTCGCCTCTGAAACCGATCCGCGATTGCCGGTCCGGTGCCAGAGCCTGAAGATTTCCCCGTTGCTCAGGGAACTGATTATCGAAGCCAGCCACCTGCCGATCGAATATGCCCTGACCGGACGTGACGCGCGGATCATGGAACTGATCCTGGATGAGATTGCCGAAGCCGTTGAGCATCCGGTGTCGGCGCTCAATGTGCCTATGCCGTCCGATCCGCGTCTGGTGCGCATCTGCCGGGCGATCATGGATGACCCGTCAAGCGAAGATGACCTTGACCACTGGGCCGATATCGCCTGCATGGGCCGCCGTACCTTTACCCGTGCCTTTCGCCGCGAAACCGGCGTCAGCTTTTCCGAGTGGCGCCAGCAGGTCAGGTTGGCCGAAGCCATCTCTATGCTGTCGCAGGGCAAGTCGGTGACCTCCGTCGCCTATGATGTCGGGTACAACAGCCCGTCGGCCTTTACCGCCATGTTCCAGCGCGCGTTTGGCGCTTCGCCCAGCCAATATTTCGACCCGAAAGGGCAACCGCGCAGTTAAACGCGATCCGGATTGTAGGTGCGCATGTGCTGAGTCAGGTCGTGTTCTCCTTCCTGTGTTAGTCCATTCAGAATATCGGTGAACACGTCGTCGCGCTCATCCTGCCCCAGCTTGAAGGCGGCGTTTTGTGAGACGATATCGGCACGAAAACCAATAATACCGCGCGCCAGACGGTGGGCGCGCTCGCCCATCTCGGCCATCGACCAGCCACTGGGGCGACCAACCTCCATCGCGGCAATCAGTTCATCCAGATCGGCTTCGATCTCTTCGGCATCTTCAATAAAGCTCAGGTCACATTCAAACGCCGCCGACATATAATTCCACGTCGGAGCCTGCGTGCGGTCGGCCATCCATGACGGCGACACATAGGCGTGCGGGCCCATAAACAGGATCAGGGCGCGCGGGTGCGCTTTGAGCCGTTCGACCTGTGCATTCGAGCGGGCAAAGTGACCGGCAAACGCCATCAGCTTGCCGTCAGCATCTAGGCGCGGACGTAAGGGTAACGGCGTGGCCCCAAATCCGCTGCCTGCCGACACGATCCAGGCGAACGGATGGGCTTCGATCAGGCTGACACTATCCGCATCACTGCGCGGCGCGTATTTAGCTGGTTTCGGGTCCATCATGCGTCATACACACTCAGTTGCGCGAAGGCCCAGAAGGTCGCCATCTGGGCATAGACATCCGACAGGCCCGACGCGCTCTGGTGACCGGCGGTCATATTGACCTTAAACAGGATGGGCTTATCCGAGGTCGTGTGGACGCGCAGGTTGGCGACCCACTTGGCGGCTTCCCAATAGCTGACGCGGTCATCACGCACGCCGGCCGTGGCCAGCACCATCGGATAGGCGGCTTTGCGGACATTCTCATAGGGCGAGATCGAGGCGATATAGTCGTAGGCGACTGGATCAGCCAGCGGATCACCCCAATCAGGCCTGAAGGCGGGCACCAGCGGGTGGGTGTCGTCGGACATGGTGTTGAGCATATCGACAAATGGCACCTGCGCGATCACCCCGGCATAAAGATCGGGTCGCAGGTTCATGGCCCCGCCTACCAGAAGACCGCCCGCCGACAGGCCGTAGGCGACGATCTTACCCTTGCGGGTATATTTGTGTTTGATCAGATAGTCGGCGCAGGCATTAAAATCGGTAAAGCTGTTGGCTTTTTTAAAGCGCCGCCCGTTCAGGAACCAGTTGCGGCCTTTTTCTGATCCGCCGCGCACATGGGCAATGGCATAGATAAAGCCCTGATTGACCAGGGCGAGGGCGGGGATGGAAAACTCGGCCTCCGATGACAGGCCGTAGGCGCCGTAGCCATAGATCAGCAGGGGCGACCGGCCATCAAGTTTCGTGCCCGTTCGCATCAACACGGTCATTGGCACCGTCTCGCCGTCGGGCGCGGGGGCCATCAGGCGGCGCACTTCATAGTTGGCGGGATCGAAATTGGCGATTGTCTGGCGCGCCACTACGGTCTGATTGCCGGTCGCCATATCGTAATCAATATGCTGCGGCGGGGTGCGCGGCGACTGGTAGATCAGGCGCAAGGTCGCGCTATCAAACATCTGACCCTCAGCGACCGTGACATCATAGGCCGGTTCGTCGAACGCGACCTGCGAGGTTTGACCGTCTTTGGCGATCACTACGATCTCAAGCTTGCCGTCGCGGCGCTGGCGGATGACCAGATGATCCTTAAACGGCGTGACGCTGAGGATATGGGTGCCGGCGGCATAAGCCCGGAAAGCTTGCCAATCACTGGCCGACTGACCGGGCAGGGCGGTCATCAGCTTGCCATCGATGGCACCGTCAGCATCAGTTGTGATGATCAGCTTGCCGTTCCAGTCGCAGACTTCGTAGTGCAAGCCAACTTTGCGCGGCTGCATCAGTTGCGGCGCGGCGGTCGGCGCATCCGACGGGATCAGCCGCCATTCATCGACATCGGGGCCGGAAATGTGAATGAAATTATAGGCATCTGACGCCATCCGCCCGATCGAGACAAACAGAGCCGGGTCTTTTTCTTCGTAAATGAGGGTTTGCGTTAAGGGGCCGCGAGCATTGGCGCGGTAGACCTTGGCGGGGCGGCCATATGGATCGCGCCAGATCCAGAAAATCCACTGCGAGTCCGCCGATACCGTAAGTCCTGACCAGCCATAGCCGTCTTCCCACGACCGAATCTCACCGGTTTTAAGGTCATGGACACAGATGCGGTGACGGTCGGAGCCTTTCAGGTCTTCGGCCCAGACAAACAGGCTGTGGTCAGGTGAGATTTGGGCCTCGATGACGCGGTAATAGCTCTGGCCGTGTGAGCGTGCCTGTTCATCGAGTAGCACCTGCTCATCGCCGCCGCCTGCGGGTTTGCGGGCATGCACCAGATGGTCTTCGCCGGGGCGGATATAGGTGTAATAGATAAAGCCGCCGGTTGGGGCTGACGGTACCGGATCAGAGGCTGCCGTCATGGCCATCATATTGACAGCATAGGTGTCCCGCCACGCCTGTGTCGGGATCATGACCTGATCGGCATAGGCGTTTTCGGCGTTGAGATGGGCTTCGATATCCGGGTCAAGCGGACGCTCGCCTTTAAGAAAGGCGCTATAATTGGGGTCGCGCAGCCAGGCATAGTTGTCAATACGCACCCGCCCAAGCTGCTCGATCCGTTTGGATCGTATCGCGAGCAGGGGCGGAATGAGCGCCGCCGCCTGAGTTGCTAATCCCCAAGAGCCGGACATGAACGCGGCGGCAGACGCCGATACTAAAAACTGTCGCCGGTTCATGTCGGTTATCCTTACGCTATCTAACTAAATCAGTACGCCCACGACAGCGAGACGCCAACCGTGCGCGGACGCACAATGCCTTCACCGATGCCGTTGATTTCGGCCACGGTACGGGTCACCCCGTGTTCATCCGAGATATTGTTGGCAAAGACCGCAACCGTCGTCTTGCCCAGGGTGGCACGCAGACGGGCATTGATCAGGTTATAATCGCCCTGAAGGTTCGGTGTCGCCCCCGGAATGGAGGAGTTCATGTCGCTATAGCCTTCGGACACAAACTGATGGGTCAGCATCAGCACCGGATTATAGCTGCCGCCAAACCGGTAGGTGGCGGTACTGGCAACCGTCCATTCCGACGACCCGGCCAGACGCGAGCCCTTGGGCGCCGTACCTGACCACAGGATAAACAGGTCTTCGGTCAGGACTGCATCGGTATAGGTGATGGCGGTTGACAGATCGAGGTTTTCGGTCGGGCGGAAGGTGATCGAGGTTTCCACCCCTTGCGACTTGGCCGACCCGCCATTGGCCGCATAGTTGAAGAAGTCCGGCGTTTGCAGACGAAGCTGAATGTCCTGCCAGTCAACATAGAACAGGGTCGCATCGACCAGCAGCTTATTGCCCAGCCAGTTCGTGCGCATACCCAGTTCATAGTTGACCAGTTCGTCCGAAGTCGAACCCGACGGGATCGGGAAGGCGCTTAAGCCCGCCGTATTGGGCGTGCCGAACCGGAAGCCCTTAGAGACCAGACCGTAAACCATCAGATCGTCCGACGGCTTATAGGTCAGAGACGCCTTGGGCGAGAAGCCTTCCTCGGTGGTTTTTGAGGTCACTGGCGTGGACGCGGGCGCGCCGTATACCCCGAAACCGGCCGAAGTCGGTGTATCGGATACGGTCGTCTTAAACAGACGGCCACCGAAGGTCAGCTTCCATTTCGGGGCGAAATAGTAGTTGGCTTCCCCGAACAGAGCGGTTTCAGAACCTTCGACGCGACTATAGAAAGCGTTGAAGATGTCGTCATTAGGCGCAATCACCGCACCCGAACCCGGCCCGAACAGCGGGGAGGCGTCAAACTGCGCGGCCGCCCCAACCGAGCCCAGTTGCTCATAAAGGTCTTTGTCCGAACGGAAATAGCTGGCCCCGATCAGCCATTCGAAGGGATCGCTGGGCGCGGATGCCAGACGGGTTTCAATCGAGCGGCCCTCTGAGCGGCCACCGCTTTGGATATAGAGCGGATTGGTCAGGTTCAGACCCAGATCAGCATTGTAAATCGCGCGCAGGCCGTCGAAATCGAACTGCCAGTCCTGCGCCTTTTTTTGGTAGGAGGCCAGACCCGTAAAGGTCGCCCAGCCGAGGTCATGATCAACGCGAAGGCTGTGGATCTGAATGTCGGTATTGACCGGCTCATCAATGGCGGTCGAGCGTTTAAGATCGCCCAAGGCGGGGATCTGATAGGACGAATCCTCAGCATCAATGGTCTGGAACAGGCTCAACCATGTGACAGTGGTCTCAGCGGTCGGCGTAAAGGTCAGCGACACCCGCCCGCC
The DNA here is from genome assembly GCA_002342035.1 of Asticcacaulis sp. UBA2476. Classification (GTDB taxonomy): domain Bacteria; phylum Pseudomonadota; class Alphaproteobacteria; order Caulobacterales; family Caulobacteraceae; genus Asticcacaulis. Next base: position 68,220 of record DDPE01000062.1, read on the forward strand.
AGACGTCGTGATGTCGTTGGAACCGTCCTTGCCCAGACCGATATTGTCGAGGTAGCCCGACTGCTTATCGTAATTGCCGACGATGCGGATCGCCAGCTTATCGTCGATGATTGGAATATTGGTCATGGCCTTAAGGCCGGGGCTCAACTCGGCGTTTTCAGTCTGCGAAAGCGTGGCCTCAATGGCGGCGTCATAGCCGCTGGTGTTGGCGGTATTGACGATATAGTTGACCGCACCGCCCAAGGAGGCCGCGCCAAACAGCGAGCCTTGCGGGCCGCGCAGCACTTCGACTCGGTTGACATCAAAGGTGTCGATATCGGGTACAGCGATGGTCCAGCCGGGCTCGGTCAAGGGCACATCGTTCAGGAAATAGCCAGTGGTGCCTTGCCCCTGGGCGTTGCCGGAGGTGGTGGCAATGCCGCGCAGAGTGACGTGGGAGACGCCCGGCAGGTATTTGTTGAACGTCACGCCCGGCACGCGGCCGATATAGTCCTCAAGGCTCTGGGCGCCGAGGGCTTTCAGTTCATCGGAACCGACGGCACTGACCGAACCCGACACAGCCCGCACGCGCTCAGAGCGCTTGGAGGCGGTGACAATCACTTCAACCGTCTCTTCGGCAGCGGTGGTCTCTTGCGCCATGGCGGCGACAGGCACGATGAAAGCGGCGGTAGCCAAAGACGCGCCGGCCAACAGATATGTTTTTAAGTCACTCAGTTTTTTCATGATTAATCCCCTAACATGAAACGCCGTCGGGGGTGGCCCGCCGGTAGATACCGCCTTAGACTCTCCGCAAATGCGAGCGCGTCTTAAGTGCGTATGTGACGACTGTATGACGGCGCTATGAACCTGACACAGCATGTGGGGCCAATTATTAACGCAAACGGGCCACGGCATAAGGTCGTGGTTTTCTGTGGCAAAAAGGCGCGTTACTAATATCAGGCGCTTTAATTTCAGGGTTTATTTATGATCTGCATCCATTCGCCCGCAAGTACAGGCCAGAACCCGCAAAGCTTTTTCCGGCATGGTAATCTGAGGGATCATCCCGAAACGTCAGAGCGCTACCGCATTTTGCTTAAGGCCATAACAGGCCATGAGATCATTGAGGCCAATGATCATGGCATAGACCCGGTCAAGGCCGTGCATAGCCCTGACTATGTTGAGTTCCTGATGACGGCATGGGGCCGTCGGTCTGAACTTACCGGCATTACCGATCAGCTTGTGGCCACCCAGTTTCCGCGTGTCGGTATGAGCGCCCGCCCGACCGGATTGCAGGGTCAGTTGGGCTATTACTTGGGCGACACCTCAACCTCGATCCGTGACGATACGTGGAGCGCCATTGCGGGTTCTGCCCATGCGGCGGTGGATGCGGCGGATTATGCGCTCAAAGCCGGTAAGGCCTATGCTTTGTGCCGCCCGCCGGGTCACCATGCCTATGCGGGATACGGCAGTGGGTTTTGCTACCTGAACAATGCCGCCATCGCCGCCCAAAGACTGCGGGATGCAGGCGCGAAAGTGGCCGTACTCGATATCGATGTCCACCACGGCAACGGTACCCAAGGCATATTCTATAGCCGCGATGATGTTTTGATCGTCTCGGTCCACGCCGAGACCTCGGCCTATTTCCCGTTCTATTCCGGCTATGAAACGGAAACGGGATCCGGCGCGGGGGAGGGGTTCAACATAAATCTGGCGCTTGATCACGGTCTGGGCGACGAGCCGTGGCTGGCCGCGATTGCGCGCGGGCTTGACGCGATTAGCGCCTACGGGGCCACGGCGCTTGTGGTGTCGCTGGGGCTTGATGCGTCTGAACATGACCCGATCGGGGTGCTGAAAGTCACGACCGATGGATTTGAACGTGCAGGCGCGCTGATCGCCTCAGCGGCCCTGCCGATGGCGATCATACAGGAGGGCGGCTATATTTGCGCCGCCCTTCCGCACAATCTGGCGGCATTCCTGAACGGCGCGGATTAGGCACCCCACGCAGAACTGTCACAATGGTCTGCTATGGCCGCCCCATGGCGGATACCTATGCAATGACGGTGGCTTACGGAGGCGGCAGCTTTGATGCCCTGTCCCGCCGTCTGCGCACACCGCTGATGCAGTTTTTTATGCGCCGCACAGGTTCGCAGGCGGATGCCGAAGAACTGGTGCAGGAGTTGTTTTTGCGCCTGCTGCGCCGCAAGGATCTGTTCAGTCTGCAAAATCTGGACGGTTATGTGTTTGAAACCGCCTCGAACCTGATCCGCGATAAGGTGCGGCGCGATACGGCGCGATCTAAGGATCGCCACGATGATGTCAGCGATCTCGACATCGCAGCCGACGCGCCATCAGCCGAGCAGAGCCTTGAGTCGCGCCAACGCCTGAACCGGATGCTGGCGGCCCTGGATACCTTGCCCGCCCGAGCGCAAACCATTGTTATCCTGCGCCGGTTTGAGGATATGAGCTATGCTCAGATCGCCAAACGGCTTGGGATCTCGATCAGCGCCGTCGAAAAACACATGGTCAGGGCGATGGACGCCCTCAAGCAAATCGACTAATCACAGGGCGTTATGGATATACCTAAGACCGCTGACGAATGGTTCGTCCGCCTGCATTCAGGCCATCCGGTTTCCCCGCAGGACGAGGCCGATCTTCGCGCGTGGCTGGCGCAACATCCTGACCATGAGGCTCAGTTGCGTCAGTGCGAGGCCCGCTGGGCGCAACTGTCAGCGCTGTCGCAGTCGCCGGAACTTCTGGCGCGGCGGGCGCGGGCGCTGCGTGAGACGTCGCCAAAGACGTCAGATGTGGGGCGGCGCAGTCTGTTTAAACTGGCCGGTGGCGGTATTGCTGCCGCCCTTGTGCTGGGCGCCGGCTGGACCGCCCTGACGCCCGGTGGGGCGCAGGCGGCCTATGTCACGGCCGCTGGCGAGAGACTGACCACCCAACTGCCGGACGGGTCTGAACTGACGCTGGCCCCTTTGAGTGAGGCGCAGGTCACGTTTAAGGGCGGCAAGCGTGAGATCAATCTGCTGGCGGGGCAGGCGTTCATTACGGCGGTACGCAAAGGTGGGCCCTTGTCGGTGACGGCCGGAAACTGCACGGTTGAAGGCTCAGGCTGCCAGTTTCAGGTGACCCTGACCGCAGGCCGTGCCGATGTGATCATTGCCGACGGTGGGGCCACAGTCAGATCGTCGGACGGCAAGGTGCGCAAGCTGTGGTCGGGGCAGACACTGGCCAACGCCGGGGCTGCGGCGTCACGGGTCGCGGTCACGGATGTCCGCACACAAACCGAATGGCGGCATGGGCGGCTGGTGTTTCGTGATCAACCTCTGTCCGAAGTGGTGGCTGACTTTAACCGCTATTCTTCTGATCAGTTTGTGATTGAGGATGCGCAACTGGCCGGGCTGCGCTTATCGGGCTCGTTCCGCTATGACGGGGTCGAAGATTTTCCGGCCGCACTTGAAACCGTTCTGGGGCTTGAGGTTGAGACGAGTGGCCCGCATCGCTGGGCCATCCGTAAGGGCTGAAAACCGCACCCCTGAATATGAATTTTTTAAGACGGGGTGTGGATCGGTTAATCGGTTGCGTTCCTGAAGTTGGGCCGGGTTGATTGCCCTGTATCAGGAAAGACCACGATGACTTCTAACCGTTTCAAGCCGTTTCTCATGACGTTCTGCGCGGCCGCCGCCTGTATGGTGGCGCCTATATCTATGGCGCAGGCGCAAAGCCCTGTTGCGTTCGCCATTCAGGATCAGCCCCTTGATCAGGCCCTCATCGAATTCGCCCGCGTCGCCAATGTGCAGGTCCTGTTTACACCGGATATGGTGCGCGGTAAGCGCGCTAACCGCGTCAGCGGCAGCTTGCCGGCCGATAAGGCTCTGAACGCCCTGCTTAACGGCACCGGAGTCGGCATCAAAAGCATCAGCGCCGATGGCAAAACCTTCTCGCTGGGGGCCACGGCCACCGCCGAAGATGAGCCGGAACTGGTCGTCGTCACCGCGTTAAAGCGCTCATCCGCCATCGCCAGAGTTCCGGCGGCGGTTGTCGCCATGAATGCCAGTGAAATTCGTGAGCGAGGCATCAACGGCGCGGACGGTCTGGTCGACGAAGTGCCGGGCGTCTCCATCAACTATTCGACCGGCGGCACCGGCTATGGCCTGCTGAGCATCCGTGGCATCGGCGGGGCGGACGATTATAAGCCCAATGGCTCGCCTTCGGTGGCTTTGCATGTTGATGGCATCTACCAGACCTCGAACGCCTATGTCGGTATGCCGTTATTTGACCTTGACCGTATCGAAGTTCTGAAAGGCCCGCAGGGCACGCTTTATGGTCGCAACACCACCGCAGGCGTCATTAACGCCCTGACCAAAGGCCCATCGGAAAGCTTTGATGGCTACGCCGATGTGCGCGCCGGCAATTATGATTACACCCGCTTTGAAACTGCGTTTGGCGGCAAGGTCAGCGAAAATTTCGGCGTGCGTCTGGCGGTCATGGCTGAAAACGGCGGCGGGTTCATGGACGGCGAAGGGGCGGGCACCCTGGCCGGTTTTCGCCCAAGCATTAGCGGTGTGGTGCAAACCCAGGTGCCTGCGGTCACCGATCCGGGTAAGCGCGAAGGCTTTGGCGATAAGGATCTGGTGGCCGCCCGCGCCACCTTTTCGTTTGATTTCGCGCCTGAGACCAATCTGACACTTAAAACCTTTGCCAGCCGCGACCGGGGCGACAGCCGCCAGTATGACCGTCTGGCCCGTGCGCAGGACAATACCCAGTTCAACGCCGGTGAAAATGCTGACCCCTACAGCTTCTATTCGCAGAAATACTTTACCCACGCCTATGATATCCGCGGCTTGTCGGGCACCCTGACGCACCGCCTGAAGGATAATCTCAACCTGACGATCGTCGGTGGTGTTCAATCGACCGACCGCACTGACGGCGGCAATGGCGACGGCTCACCCTATCCCGGTTATGAGTACGCCTTTGACGAAACCCTGTCTCAGGCCTCACTGGAAATGCGCCTGAGCGACGATAACGGCGGCAAGTTCGACTGGATTTTGGGGGCGTTTTACCTCAGCGACTCGGCCGATTTCGACTCGACCTGGACCAGCTTTACTGTGCGCTCGGTCTACGACAACAATCACGAGCAGCGCCGTAACTCCTTCGCCCTTTTCGGTCAGGGCGATTACAACGTCACCGATAAGCTGCGTCTGTCGGCGGGTCTGCGCTATACCCGCGACACGGTCGATTACAAAGGTCAGAACATCGATCATAATCCGTGGGGCATCTCGATCTACAACACGACCTTTGCCACGGTCAGCGGCTTTAGCTGGGACCGGAATTTCGAAGACGACAACCTGTCGGGCCGCCTGACGGCGCAATATTTCATCAGCGATAATCTGAATATCTTCGCGTCGGCCTCTACCGGCTATCGCGGCGGCGGATTTGACGGCACCTCGATCATGACGCTGGAAGAAACCCTGCCGTTTGATTCAGAAACCGTCACCGCCTATGAAGCCGGGGCGCGCTGGTATAAGGGCCGCTTCCGGGCGTCGGCAGATGTCTTTGGTTATAAATTCAAGAACCTTCAGGCGACGACCCGTCTGGCCAACGACACCAATGGCCGTACCAACGTCGGTAAGGCGGAAACGTCGGGTATCGATCTGGCGGTTGGGGCGCGTCTGTTTAATGGCGAGACTCAAAAGCTGGATGTCGACCTGTCGGCCGCCTTCCTGGAGTCGGAAATCACCGAATATATCTCCCGTCGTGCGGCAGATGTGACGGCGACCTTGGGCGATCCTTTGCCGGGCGCGCCGGATGTGACTGCCAATCTCAGCCTGACGCACCGGGTGGCATTCAGCGGTGGCTGGGATCTGACCTCGCGCTTGACCGTCGCGCATCACGGCGAAGAGTCTAATCGCCTGAACGCCCTGCCGAATAATACGGCTGAAGCCTATACCCTGACCAATATCCATATTGATCTGGCTTCGCCCGCCGCATGGTCGGTCTATGCCTATGGTAAGAACGTCACGGATGAGGTCTATTTCCCCGAAATGAACGGGGCCTCGCGTCTGGTGGGCGCGCCGGCGACCTATGGTCTGGGGCTGCGCTACAGCTTCTAGTCCGGGGGTAGTGTTGCACAACGGCGTCCTCTCCTGACGGAGGGGGCGCCATCGCTGTTTTCAGGAGAGGCTCATGTCTGTGGATCGTCGCACCGTTATTGCGAGCGGGCTTTTTGCCGCATCGCCTCTCAAGGCCCTGGCGCAATCCAATGTGCATTGGGACGGCATACCGCGTCTGATGCAGGGGCCTGTGCTGGGGTGGTGCGCCAGTACGGAAGCTACGGTCTGGACGCGCGCCAGCGGGGCCTATGCCGTGTCCATTCAGTACGACAAAGACCCGCGTTTTTCGTCGCCGCAGGTAACGGCGGCCATGACCGCAAAAGCCGATGATGACTTCACGCAGGTGCACCGCCTTACCGGCCTCACACCCGGTGAGACCTATGCCTACCGCGTGCTGATTAATGGCAAGCCCAACCCCGATGAGGTGGGGTTTGAGCCGCATCGTTTGCGCGCCGCCTCCGTGGGCCCCAGCCGGTTTCGGATGGCTTTTGGCTCATGTGCCAGACGCGCGCGCTACCCGGTGCAGCCGATCTGGAAGGCGGTTGAACAGGCGCAGCCGGATCTGTTTATCTGGGCCGGTGATGCGGTCTATGCTGACAGTCCCGATCCGGCGATTGTGGCCGAGGAATACCGTCGTCAGCGCGATCTGCCTGAAATCCGGCCGTTTATGGCGTCTGTGCCGCAACTGGCGATCTGGGATGATCACGACTATGGCCTGAACGACCATGATCGCCGCCATCCACAAAAGGACGGGGCGCTTAAGGTGTTTAAACAATACTGGCCCAATCCGGCGGCGGGCCTGACCGGAGTGCCGGGCACATTTTTTAAGCACAGTCAGGGCGGCGTAGATTTTTTCTTTCTGGATGTGCGCTACAACCGCGACCCCAATATGGACCCGGACACGCCGCTGAAAACCATGCTGGGTAAGGCGCAGTTTGACTGGTTGCTGTCGGGGTTGCGCGCCTCAAAAGCGCCGTTCAAGGTGCTGGTGTCGGGGGCCGGCTGGAGCGACGCTAAGGCGGTGGGGGCGGATTCGTGGGCCTCGTTCACCCATGAGCGCGACCGCCTGTTTAGTCTGATCATGCAAGAAAATATCACCGGCGTGATCCTGCTGTCCGGCGATACCCATTTTGGTGAGATGAACTGCCTGCCGTGGTCAGATAAGGGCGGCTATGACCTTTATGAATTCGTAAGCTCCCCTTTGGCCCAGGACACCGAAGACCTGTTTTTGGATTATCGGCCCATTCTGCGTGTTCGGCAGGCCTACCCCAAGGATGTCAATTTTGGCGTGGTCGATTTTGATTTAACCCTGTCCGATCCAACGGTGACCTTTGACCTGCGCGACGAAGGCGGCCAATCGGTGTGGGCGCCTGTGACGGTGCGGGCCTCAGACCTCACATTGGGCCAGATATCGTGGCCCAAAACACTGGATACGGTGTCTAAGTTGCGCTGGGAGCGGTTTGTCGCCACGGGGCGGTATTATTAAATGTCGGGTTTTGGCTAGCTTGCGCATCATCTCATGAGTCTGTCACAAAAGGCGGCTAAAGCGAGGCGGTGTGAGTATTGGCTGGAGACGCGGCGTGGAGCCTCAGCGGCATGACGATGAATGGGCGGCCATCCGCCTGATTGTGCGCCGTTATGCCCTAAGCCGGACCCGCCAGCCTGATCTGGCCGACGATATCGCTCAGCAGGCGGTGCTGAACGCCATTGAATATCAGCAAAATCATATTGTTATCAGTCTGCACGCTTTGGCGTTTCGTATCGCGGATAATCTGATCAAGGGCCATTACCGGCGGCTTAAACCTATTTCGGACATTAGTGAAATTGACGGCATGGCCTGCGCACGTCCCTTGCCTGACCGGATCACTGAGGATCGCGCCGAAACGCGGGCCATGCTGGAGGCGCTGAATAAGATGCCGCCGCTCAGGCGCGATGTGTTTATGCGTCGCCGTCTTGATGGCCAAAGCTGCGAAGAAATCGGTCGGGCCCTTAATCTTAACCCCAAGGCGATCGAAAAGCATATTACGCGGGCGCTGGTGGATCTGCATGCCGCGCGTCGCAAATGGCGAGAGGTTGAGACGCCTGACAAAACTATAAAACCAGATAACGATATAGAAGAAGGGTGGGCGTCATGATTAAGGTTGTGAACGAGCCAAACCTTTTGTCGGTTGAAGATGAGGCCGCAGCATGGGTTGTAGCCATGATGACGGAGACGGTGCCGGCCCATACCGAGCGTCAGTTTGAACTATGGATCAAGGCCCACCCGGATCATGCGCACGCCTATGCGGACATGTGCGCAAGCTGGCAGGCGCCTGCAGTCGAGCAGGCCGCAACCTCGCGTCGGCGGAACACTCAGATGCGCAGCCATATCGCCATTGTGCTGGGGGGGGCGATCGCGGCCTGTCTGGTGCTTGGGTTTGTGGGCGTGAATACGAAATCGGTGGTGTTGCCGTCCTTTAAGCCACACCCGACCTATAGCGCCAGCCTGATGACCGGGCCGGGCGACATTCAGGATGTGGCCTTGCCCGATGGCACCCGCATCGCCCTCAGCGGCAATTCAGCGCTGACGGTGCGTTACGAAGGCCGTCGTCGTCAGGTCAATCTGACGCGCGGTGAAGCCTGGTTCGATGTCGCTCATGATGAGGCGCGACCCTTCCATGTGGCGGCGGGCGATGCTGAGGTAAAGGTGGTCGGTACGGCCTTTAATATCGATCTTCTGGATGCCGTGACCACCGAGGTTTCGGTCTATCGCGGTAAGGTGCAGGTGGCGGCGGGTGAGCGATCCGTGGATCTGACGCTGGGGCAAAAGGCGATCAGTCAGAATGGCCGGATCGCGCGGTCGATGTTTGATGCGCAGGCCATGCCGGACTGGCGCGAGGGCTGGTTTGAGGCCGAGGATATTGAACTGGGGCGATTGATTGCCGAGGTTAATCGCTTTGCCAAAACGCCGGTCAGGATAGCCGATCCGGATCTTGCTGCCAAAACCGTGTCCGGACGTTTCAAGGTCTCTGATCCGGCGCTGGTGTTGAGCGGGCTGAAGCAGGTCTACGGCATTGAGGTCAGGCAGGGGAAAACCGTCACGATACTGACAAAATAAGGGGTGAGTGAGAAAATGTGTCTGATTTTATTCATAAAACATTCATAATATTTTTTGTCGGGAGCCGGGACCCGCGCGCATCTCCCCTCATGCGAGGCCGATGGGGGCCGCGTTTACCGGAGATTTAAACGTGACGACGAAATTCAGACTTGTGCAGGGACTGTCCGTGCTGGCGCTTATGGCTGGGGGGATGGCCGCGCCGCTGATGGTTCAGGCCCAGACCCAGGCTACCGCCACCCAATCCTTCAAAATTGCCCCAAAGGACGTGTCCTCGGCACTTAAGGATTTTTCCAAGGCGACCGGCCTTCAGGTCATGGCTGACCCAGATCTGATGCGCGGTAAGCGCTCAGGCGGCGTGTCGGGATCGCTGACGGCGCGTGACGCCCTGACGCAACTTCTTAAGGGCACGGGCCTGAGCGCGGATATTTCCGGCGGCTCAGTTGTGGTACGGGCCGTGCCTGTTGTAACGGCGGCGACCTCTGGGACGGCCACTGGGGCACCGGGAACTGATGCTGAGATCGAAACCGTCGTTGTGCGCGGTTATGCCGCCGCTATGCGTGAATCCCTCGATAACAAGCGCAAGAACAAGAACATCTCCGACCGCGTTAGCGCCGACGACATGGGCAATCTGCCGGTCGCCAACGTCGCCGAAGCCTTGGCCAAAGTGCCCGGCGTCAATGCTGTGCGCGACAGCCGCACCGGCGAAGGCGACCGCATCACCGTGCGCGGCCTGTCGACCGAGCTTAACAACTACACCATGAACGGCGTGAAAATGTCAGGCGCTGGCTCGCGCGACGCTCAGTTTTACCGCGGCGTGCGCTTAAGCTTCCTGCCGCCGGAAGGCATTTCCGGCATTACGGTTCATAAGACCATCATGCCGAACATGGACGGCGATGCCTTGGGCGGCACGGTTGAAATCGACACGCCGACCGCGTTCAGCTTCAAGAAAGACACCCATATCGGCCTGTCGGTTCAGGGCGGGGTGATGGATAAGTTCGATAATCCGACCTCATCCAAGGCGGCAGTTTCCTTTGCGCGCAAATTCTCGGATCGTCTGGGCGTGTTCGTGACGGCGTCCTATTCCAAGCGCAATACGCAGTTTGAGGAAAACGGCGGTGATGGCGACAGTCAGCCGCGCACCTGGTATTCCAACTCCGAGACGCTGGATGTCGATTTGAACGACTTCGTGTTCCGCGGCATGCAAATCGCCACCGGTGAAACCGAAGTTGAGCGCAAAGGCCTGAACGGTTCGCTTGACTGGCGCGGTGATGACCATGAGTTCCACCTGCGCGGGACCTATAACGAGTATAACGAAAAAGAATTTTCGACACGTCTGAACTTCCGTAACGACACGGGCCAATTCTCGCGTCGCCTGACGCAGGTCAATCTTGGCGATACGACTCTGAAATCCCCCGATCAGATGATTATCGGCAGCGATAGCCGTGGCAATATCTATGGCTACACCACGGCGCAGATCATCGACCGCCCAACGGTTAAAGTCATCATTGATGGTAAAGAGACGATGGTCGGTGATGGCGTTATCACTGATCAGGACATGACCAGCACTGCAAATGCCAACTCGCTGTATTCGCTGAATGGCGCATCCGGTGTGTGGGACCCGCAGGGCTTTCGTCTGCGCCGCTTCTGGGAAGGCAGCTATTCGACCGGGCTTCTGTCGTCGCTGAACTTTGGCGGCAAGAGCCGCTTCGGTCAGTTGACGGTCGATTATGACCTGTCGGTATCTAAGTCCGAAGATGAATCCGACGGCGACTACGAACTGGAATTCCGTTCAAACAAGTATCGCTGGCTGGGCAATGAAGGCGTGGGCGTCGATAGCTCCGGCGACAGCCGTTACCCGAAGTGGGTGCTGAACGATGCGGGTATGAAGGCTGTTCATGACCCGGCGAACTATGCCTTTTCCGGTCTCGAAGCCGGGGTGTCGTCGGTCAGGGAAGATCTGAAGCAGGCCCAGTTCAACCTCAACTATGAGTTCAATCACGACTGGCTGCGTAACTTCAAGGCCGGTGCCAAGTATTATAAGTCCGACCGTACCAAATTCGAAGGCTCATTCCTGAACCTTGATATGGACGGGACTCTGGCCGATTTTGCACCGTTCTACGGCGATCCGGTCAATAGCCTGTTTGATGGGGAATATAGCGGGGATTACCGCCTCGGCATCGTGCTGGACAACGATAAGATGCTGGCGGAACTGGCGCGCGCCACGGCCGGCACCAGCACGCTCTTTGACGGTGAGGCCTTGACCCCCGATGCGGCCACCATCTCTGATGAAGACAGCTTTGGCTTTGAGGAGCAGGTGACCGCCCTTTATGCGATGGGGGAAGCCGAGTTCGGCAAGCTTCAGGTCATCGCCGGTGCCCGTATCGAAAAAACGGAAAACACCGTCCGCGCCTGGACCATGGACCCGAAGATCGGCAACGAATATAACCTGACCCAAAGTGATTTCACCAACGTCCTGCCGTCGATCCACGCCACCTATAAATTCCGCCCGGACCTGTTTCTGCGCGGCGCTATCTGGACCAGCTTTGCCCGTCCGGACATCGCCCGCATGAGTTCAGCCAACGAGTATGGCTATAATGTCGATCCCGATGGTGATGGTGATGAAAACCCGACAGCAGACTGGGAACTGGTGTCGATCGCCAAGGGTAACCCTGACCTGAAGCCGATGGAAGCGATCAATTACGACCTGTCGCTGGAGTGGTATAACGGCAAGACCGGCGCCTATTCGGTCGCGGTATATTATAAGGACATCGAGAACTTCCTGTTCCGTTCGTCATCCTCCAATATCCGTAACGGTACGACCGGCGAAAACGAAGACCCGAACGGCGTGGTCATCTCCATGCCGAATAACGGCAAGAAGGCGACGGTCGAGGGCATGGAAGTCAGCGCCCGTCAGATTTTCCACTGGCTGCCGTCACCGCTGGATGGTTTTGGTATCGGCTTTAACGGCACCTTCCAGACCTCAGAAGCGGTTACCGGCCTGAGCTGGCACCCGGATGGCTATACCTTGCCGCTGATGGAGACGCCGGAGCGGGTCTTAAACCTTGAACTGTTCTACGAAAAACATGGCTGGGAAGGCTATATCGCCGTCAATCACCAGTCGGAAATGCTCAACGGCATTCAGGATTTCGGCAACAACCCCTATGAGCAGGACTATACCTTTGTTGACATGAAGGTGCGCAAAGCCCTGACCCAAAAGGCCACCGTCAGCCTCGATGTTCAGAACATGTTCGATGAGCACACCTACTGGATTTCCTACGGCCCGACCGAAGCCTCCAGCCGCGCGTTCATCAAGAACGGACGCACGATCAATCTGAGCTTCAGCTACGTCTATTAATTCCCTTATCCCCTAAACTTGCGGAGTTTCTGGCACCAACCGGAGACTCCGCCTTTTGCTTTTTAAAGGCGGCTTCATGACCTCATCTGTGAAATATCTGGCCGTGCGGGCCCTGCTGACGGCGGCGGGGCTGGCCATCAGCGTGCTGGCCACGGCGCAAACCGTGCCTGCGCCTGCGCCCCCTCTGGCGGCGGCGACGGTTGAACCGGAACGGATTATCCTCAATCTCACCGGCGATCCACAGCATGAGATGGCCATCACCTGGCGCTCAGCCGCCGGATCGGCTCCGGGTAAGGTGCAGTTTGCAATATCGGAACCCGGCCCGAATTTTGTCTCCCGCACTACCGAGGTTCTGGCAAAGACCGAGGCCCTGACCCTCGATGTGCAGGAGCAGGCAGGTTTTCAGGCGACCTATAATTCGGTGGTGCTGAAGGGGCTGAAACCGGCCGCGCGCTATGTCTACCGTGTCGGTGATGGCACCCACTGGTCGGAATGGTTTCAGTTTTCGACGGCCGGCAAGCCGGGCGATAAATTCACTTTCATCTATCTGGGGGACGCCCAGAACAATGTCAAAGAGCACTGGTCGCGGGTATTGCGCGAAGCCCTGCGCGAAGACGGTAAGGCGTCGTTCATGCTGCACGCCGGTGACCTGATCAACCGCCACGCCAGCGACCGGGAATGGGGCGAATGGTTCTCGGCCGGTGGGTTTATCCATGCGCAAACCCCGTCGATCATGACGCCGGGCAATCACGAATATGGCCGCCCGATCGATGATACCGGCGCGCGGTTGTCGCCTCAGTGGCGGGCGCAATATACCCTGCCCGAAAATGGCCCCGAAGGCCGCGCCAAGCTCAAAGAAACGGCATTCTACGTCGATTATCAGGGCGTGCGGGTCATATCCGTCGATGCGCCGCTGCTGCATGGCGATGAGGCTGAGCGGGCGGCGCAAGTGGCGTGGCTGGATAAGATTCTGGCCGACAACCCCAACACCTGGACGGTTATCAGCCTGCATTTTCCGCTCTATTCGTCTGAACCCGACCGCGATAATCCGCGCGTGCGCGAAGCCCTTAAGCCGCTGATCGATAAATACAAAGTCGATCTGCTGCTGCAAGGCCATGATCACGGCTATGCCCGCGGGGCGGCACCTACGGCGCGGTCAAAGCAACACCCAAAGGATGATGCCACGGTCTATGTGGTCTCGGTCGCGGGGCCTAAAATGTATGCGGTGGCTGACCTCGACTGGGTTGACCGCAAGGCCTCCCATACCCAGTTGTTTCAGGTGCTGACGGTCGAGGGGAAATCCCTAAATTATAAGGCCTTTACCGCCAATGGTGAGCTTTATGATGCCTTTTCGCTGACCAAGGACGCCAAGGGTCGCAAGACGCGCAAAGACCTGAAACCGGCCACCCCGGAACTTTGGACGCCGGGCAAAAAACCGGCAAAAAATGGCGACCTGTCCCAATAGTTACAGCAAAGGCGGCATATCATTTGCCGCCTTTTTTGTTGCCAGTTTATAGGCTAAGTTCATGCCCGAAAAGACCAGAGGGGGATGGGCGTCAATTGAGCGGTTTTCAGTCCTCTGCGGTCTCAAGTTTAGTAAGTAATCTCCAAACCGAATGTACGACCGTCAAAGTAGGGGGCCACGACCTGCCTCTGACGCGCAATGACGGCGGGGAAGCGACCAACTATCTGTGCTGCCCCAGTGCGGCCTATATCGATTATGCGATTGATGAACTGCGGCATTTTTCGGCCAGGCCGTGGCTTAAGGGGCTGTTGCAGGGGCTGATCGAATGTGCCCGTCCGCTGATGACGGCGTCACGGCTGGATCGGCAGGTCCAGCCCAATAATGGCCTTGTGGCGACTAACCTTTTTCCTGACCTGTCGCAGGCCGATATTGCGCAAGCCACCCGCGCCTTTACGGCCTTATATCCGACGCATAGTCTGGTCTGGCGATCGGTCAATGATCAGTCCACGGCTCAATTAAAGGCGCGGTTTGAGGCCGCAGGATATCACGCTTTTCCCTCGCGGCAGATATATTTGTTCGATGCGCGGGCGGGGGCACCAAAGGTCAGTCGTGACGAAGCGCGCGACATAAAGCTGCTGGCCCGTGGCGGCTATAATTGGACGCAAGGGCCGTGGCGGCCCGAAGATTTCGTGCGTATGGCCGGTCTTTACCGGCAGCTTTATCTTGATAAGTATACCTGGCTGAACCCGGTCTATACGCCTCTTTTCATAGAGCAGGGCCACGCGTCGGGAGAACTTGACCTGCATGTTCTGCGCAATGAGGACGGACGGATCGACGGGGTTGTTGGCTTTATCGACCATGGCGATTCCATGGCTGCACCCGTGGTTGGCTATGATACGGAACTGCCCGCCGAACGGGGCCTTTACCGGCGGTTGATGGCGATTGCGATGACGCGGGCGCGTGAACGGCGGCTTTTGTACAATATGAGCGCAGGGGCGGCGGGTTTTAAGCGTAATCGCGGTGGCACACCGGCGCTGGAATATCTTATGGTCTATAATCGCCATTTGGGTCTTGGCCCGCGTCTGGCGGCGTATCTGGTGCGCAGCATCCTCAACACCATAGGTGTGCCCATTCTCAAAAGGTTTGAACTGTGACCCCGTTAACGCCTTCTTCGTGGATAGCGGTGTGTGCAGCCCGTGACCTGAAACGCACGCCACGTCGCTTTGTCATATCGGGGCAGGCGGTGGTGGTTTTCCGCTCAGGTCAGGAAATAGCGGCCTTTGCCGACATATGCCCCCATCGTCTGGCGCCGCTGTCCGAAGGCCGCGTGATCGACGGAGGTATTGAGTGTCCCTATCACGGCTGGCAATTCGATGGCACCGGTTTGTGCCGGATGATACCGGGCGCGGTCGGGACATTGCCGCGCGTACGCCTTATGCCGCTGTTGGTGTGTGAGCATGATGATCTGATTTTCGTATCATTGACGCCAACTGAGGCCACGCCCTATTCGGGGCGTCTTAGTGGGGCGGGGAATGTCTCCGCTCTGGTCGAAAGCCGCGTCTCATCAACGCTGATTGATGTCGCCGAAAATATTCTGGACGCCAGCCATACACATTTCACGCACAAGGGGCTGCTGCGGGGGCTGAGCGCGCGCAGACACAGGGTGCGCGTCGACATTACCGGCGGGCCAGGCTGGGTCGAGGGGCGTTATGAAGGCGAGCCGCGTCAGGAGGGCCTGATCAGCCGCCTGCTGGAGGGCGGACGCGGCATCAGCATTGGCCGGTTCATGTCACCTGGTATTGCGGAGATCGAGTTCTGGGGGCCGCAGCGCCTCAATCTGGTGACCACGTTTCACCTGCGTCAGGCTGAGGACGGGCAGGTCGCGGGTCTGGGTATCCTGTCGGGGCCAACTGAATATGGGCTGGGTTATGTTAAGGCGGCGATTTTCAAGCCCCTGTTTGCGGTGGCGCTGGCGCAGGATCGCCATATCCTTCAGGCCGCGTCGGCCAACCGGAAAATGTTCGGTGACCCTAAGCCGGTGATCGGGCCGCTGGATATATTGCGCTCATCAATTGAGGCGATTTTGAAAGGCGAGCTTCCGCCAGTGGCGCAACAGCCCGTCCATATGATTATGGAGCTATAGCAGCGGCGCGCCGTTCCATTCGATATCAGCGGTGGCGGCGGCCTTAAGGCCTTGCCCGCTGCGGACGGCGCGCACCGTGGCCTCAATCAGGGCCAGCACCTGCCAGGGTCGGGTGCTGCGGTCGGACGCATGTTCCAGCAGGTGGTTCATAGCGGTGAAATCGCGCCACCACGGGCCAAACTGGCCACGGCGCAGGCTGTCCGGCAGGCCATAGATCAGCATGGCCAGAGGCACGCCCATAGGCTGATCGCCGCCCGCCGTGGCCGGATGGCCCTCAATCAGGGCATTGGCCAGATTATCCTCCGGCCTAAAAAAATGTGCGCCGGAGGTGGCGCGTGGATTACATTCCAGCACATGGATTTTGCCGGAACCATCGCGCCGGAAATCAAAGGATATCTGACCCGTCCAGTTCATGTGGCGCACAAAACCGGTGACGAACTGATCGATGACCGGCTCGGGTACTGGCGCAACCATAACGCCCGCGCCTATGCCGCGACCGGCCCGGTACAGCGGCCGGTACGCCTGAAGGGCCGACACTTGACCGTGATGGGCCACGGCGTAGACGCATAATTCCTCACCGGGCAGGTAGCGTTGAGCGATCCATGGATCATCCGGCGTCGGGCAAAGGTCGTCCAGGGTTTCAGGCTGCACGCGGACCCTGTCGCCAAAGCGCGACCAGACCGGTTTGAACACCCAGTCGGCCGGAGACCTGAATGTGCGCGCGCCATCCGAAGAGGTCAGCAAACGGGTTTCCGCGGCATCCGCGCCAAACCCCTGCGAAATTTGGCAAAAGCGGTACTTATTATGAACCTCAGCCAGCCGATCAAAAGGCGGGGCCAAAAGCGGAAGGGAATAGCCAAACAGGTCTCTGGCTGCGGCCAGATAGAACACCTCTTCGCAGGTCGGCAGAATGAGCTCAATGCCATGCCGTTCAACCACCTCGGTCACGGCGGCGGCATAGGCTTTGGGAGATGTATGGGCCGGCGGCAGCGGTGCGAAGGCTTGCGCAAAACGGCTGGCCCGCGCCAGTGGAAAGCGCAGGCTGTCGGCCAGTACGACGCTGTGGCCCGCATAGGCCAGACAGCGGGTCAGGTGCAGGGCGACGGGCGCGCGGGCACCGGTGATGAGTATGCGCATCACTATCCCTTCCATGTCCTCTCAACTCGCCTGAGTTTGCGCGCCGAGGTCGACAGGCTTTCCTGTCTGAGGGCAATATGGGCGGTGATGTTGAGCCCTGACAGCCGCGTTGATAGGGCCTCTTTAGCTTTCTGTGCGGCCTCTGGCGGCGTATCGATTGGCAGGATGAGGTCTATGTCAAACGGCCCGGTCTGACGTAGGCGAAAATCCGTGATACGCCGGTCGGCATCGACAATGGCATTGCGTAGAATATCCGGCGTTATGGTCTGGCCCGACACCTGAAAAAGATCATCGCAGCGTCCGGCAATCTCCGTCACCGCCTGATAGGGTGAGCCGCACGGGCAAGGCGTCTGCGACAGACGCAGCAGGTCATTCATGCGGTAGCGGCACATGGCCTGCGCCGTGCGGGTGAAATCGGTTATGACGGGGCTGACAAGGTCGCTGCCCGCCACGGCTTCAAAATCAAAGTGCATGACATCTTCGCACAGATGTAGGGTGCCATGGTCGCAGGCAACACCGAGCAAGCCCTCTGTGGCCATATAAATCTGACGCACGCGGAGATGAAACCGTGCCTCGATCACCGTCTTATCAAGCGGATCAAGGACTTCGGCACCGGAAAATATGCGCCGCAGGGGCAGGTTCATCCCCTGTTCGGCCAGAGCCCGCAAAACCTTGGGCGGGGCAATGATCGTGTCGGGGCGGTAGTCCGGCAGTCTGGCAAAAATAGCCTCCAGACCGTCATTCAGGTCGAAAAAGCGCAAACTCAGGCGCGGTGTTACGGCGGCGGTCTTATAGAGGGCCGAATTCAGCGGCAGGATCAGGGCGATGCGGGCTGAATCGCGCGGAAAGCGCGGCAGGGTTTTGGCCAGCATAACCCCCAGCCACGCCTGCCGTTCCTGATCCGACACCACATAAAGCCCGCGATTGCCGCTGGTGCCGGTGCTGGCACCTATGCTGTAGCCGCGTCTTTGGGGGGCATCGCCGCTGAAGATTTTCCAGCCCTCATCCGCCGTAATGCCGGGGGCATTGAGGGCTGCGAAATTGGTCATCAGTTGCGCCTTATCCATAACCGGCAGGTCTTTGAAACGGCAGTCATGGAGGTGTGCATAATATGGGAAGGCGGGCAGGGTTTTACGCATCAGGCGCTTGAGCCCGCGCGCCTGCCATTTGGCTACGTCTTCACGGGTTTTTAAGTGTCTGGCCAGCCAGAGCGTGCGAAAAAAGGCGCTAAGAAACGGGATCATGGCACAGCACAATCTCATATTCGGCCAAGGCCGCGCGACGCAGCAAAGCCATGGAATCTGTCATGGCCACCTCATCGTCATAGACCCACCGTGCCGGGCCACGCGGGGGCCGATCCTCAGCTATGGCCTGCCCTAACCACTGGGCATCGGCGGCGTAGATCAGCTTGTGCTGCGGCCACACCAGACCGCAGTGGCCGGTGGCATGGCCGGGCAAGTCCAAAGCCAGCAGGCTGGCGTCACCAAAAAGGTCGTGGCCGTGCCCAAACGGCAGGTCTGCGACCGGAAGGTCTTCGATGGCGATCAGGCGGGCTTCGAAATCGTCAGGCAAAAGTTCCGTGAACAGGCCGTGCCGCAGCCTTTGCCAGTGGGTGGTGGTGCTGATTTTAGGCCAGCCCGCAGCGATAAAGCGGGCTTTGGGGAACCGGCGCAAACCGCTGATGTGGTCGGCGTGGAAGTGCGTCACGAAGACATATTTTACATCATCCGCCCTAAAGCCCAGATCGGCCAGAACGTCTTCGGGTTGGGTCTCAAGGCGCGGGCGCAAAAGGCTGGCATAGAGCCTGAGTGCCAGACTGCGGTGGCCGGTGGTGACCTCCGGCCCATAGCCGGTATCAATCACAATCGGGCCGTGACGGGGATGCACCCAGACGCCAAAGCGCACCCCAAGTTTGATGGTGCGCAGGCGGCCTTTGGCCAGAACCAGCCATTCGGGGATGCTGAGGGTCGCGCTATTGGCAAAGACCGGTCTCATGAAGCAAAAGTCCGGCGCAAACCTTCGCTGAAATCGATCTGCGGGTTATATCCCAGATCACGGCGCGCCGCCGTCAGATCGAGGGTCTGGCTGAACGCCAGTATGCCTACGCCGTAAGCCGTGATCGGCGGTTCCGGCTGCCCGATACGATGTCGTGCGATATATTCGGCAGCGCGCGCCGCCGCCAGTGCCAGCCAGACGGGCACGGGCCGAAAGCGCGCGGTTACCCCTGCGGCCTCACTGGCGCGGGAGATGATGTGGTGGACCGCAATAGCCTCGCCACCTGAGATATTGAAGGTGCGGCCATCATAGCTTTGCGGGGCCTCAATCGCGCTCACGATGGCAGCCACCACATCGTCAACATGGGTGAGGTCAGTCACTGCGGCTCCGTTGCGCAGCAGGGGCAGGCGCTGGGTTTGAGCCGCCCGGATAAGCCGTGGCAGCAGGGCGGTGTCGCCCTGACCATAGATGCCACGGGGGCGTAAGATAAGGGTGTTCAGGTCTGAGGTACGCGCCATGTCTTCTGCGATCGCCTTGGTGGCGGCATAGTCATTGACCGGCGGCGGCAGCGGGGCGTCCTCAGACAGGTTCAACTGGTCACAAAACCGAAAGGCGACGCTGGGGGAGGATATGGCCACAAAGCGCCTGACCTTAAGTTGGCGGGCGATAGTGATGGCGTGTTGTGTGCCGGTGACATTGGCCTGTTCAAACGCCGTGCGCAGCCCCCACGTCGACGACAGGGCCGCGGCATGAACAAAGGTATCGGCCTGATTCCACGTTTGAAGCGGGGTTGTACTGGCCAGATCGAGGGCTTCGAAAGCGATGCCATCGGCGCGTAAGACTTCGCCTTTCAGGACATCGCGGCCCAGCCCCAGCACCTGATGGCCAAGGCCGTGCAGGTGGCGGCACAGATGTCCGCCCAAAAAGCCTGTGGCACCGGAAACGACAATTTTCATAGGATTAGCGCCAGACCGCCCAGCGACATACCGGCGGAAGTGCCCAGTATCAGGGTGCGCAGACCTGCCGGATGGCGTTGCCGCGCCAAATGCAGGGCGGTCGGAATGGAGGCCGCGATCTGGTTGCCGTAGTCGCGCACAATGTTCATGACGATATCGGCAGAAAAACCGCACCGGCGGGTCAAGTGCGCCAGAGCGCCGGGGCTGGCCTGATGGGGCACAATCAGTTCGACATCGTCGCGCTGCCATCCGGCCTGATCCAGCAGGCGGTCCAGAAACGGTTCAAAATGCCGCAACGTCAGCTTAAACAAAGCGTCGCCTTCCATGTGAAACCGGCTGTGCCTGTCGAAAGCCTCACGATCGGCATGATAGTCATAGCGGGTGCCGCCCGCCCCCAGTGAGCAGGCGTCATAGCCCGACGGATAGGTTTCCATGCGTGAGGCCAGCAGGCGGCCATCGCCTTGACCGGTAATCACGACCGCTGCCGCGCCGTCACCGAACAGGGCCGCCGTCGCCGGGTCCTGCGCCCAGGGCAGGGCGCGTGAGGCGACTTCTGAGGCGACCACCAGCGCCACCTTATTGCCGACCATGTGGCTGGCGATATCAAGCGCCGTGACAAAGCTCAGGCAGGTCGAATTGATATCGAATGCCATACAGGCGCCGTCAGTTATGCCTAACCGCGCCTGTATCAGCGGCGCTGTGGACGGGATCGACTGATAGGGCACGGCGGCGGCAAACAGAATAAATTCTACATCGTCCGGGGACAGGCGGGCTTCGGTCATGGCCGCGCGCGCCGCACTTACAGCCAGGTCAATCTGGTCTTCCTTATCGCAGACATAGCGACCATAAACACCTGAGCGCCGGTAAAGCCATCCGGCCGGGCGTCCGATAAGGGTATCAATATCTTCTGAAAGTCGACAGGTTTCGGGCACGGCCATGCCACTGCCTAATATTGTCAAAGGACGAACTTCCGTCACGCTGGTCCCGTTCTCAACTCTTTGGCTCGCCCCTATGGAATGCCCGCCAAACTATATGTAGCCCGCCGGTCATGGCAAGCGACTGTTTGTCCTGAATATCAGCTTTCAGGGAGGTAAACCTATGGCCCGGGTATTAAAGTGGAGATATCAAGCACGGCTACTTTAATCTATATTTATCCGTGGAATATTATCGGCGGAGTTGTCAGGTTTCTGACTTCGCGCATGACGAAACTGCTTCTGATCTTGGCAACGTGGGGCAGGGTTGACAGTTCCCGGCGATAGATCGAGTCGTAGGTTTCAAATGACGCGACGTTCAGGATCATAATAAAGTCGGTATCGCCCGAAACAAAGCTACAGAAAGACATGGACGGACTTCTGAGAACGGCCTGTTCAAAATCGTTCAAAGCATGTTCTGCCTGAGAGGACAACTCAATAGAGACTATAACAATCATGCTTAGACCAAGCGTTTTATAATTCAGATTGACCGTGTAACCTGAAATTATGCCAGATTCTTCTAAAATTTTACGGCGACGGGCAACGGCTGTACTTGACAGATTAAGCCGCTCGCCCAAGGCCACATCCGACATGCGGCCATCTTCGGTCAATTGTCGTAAGATTTTGTAATCTGTAGCATCAAGCCGCTTCGTGTCGAAATTCATCAAAAAAATCCTCTTTTGGTTCCGATTTCAAACCATATGCTAATAAATAGACTGAAATTTCCGAGATATTCAACCCATCGTCATGTTAACGTCATGTTTATAAAGTTCCGCGGCGCGTATTTGCCGGCCTAAGCCACATAAATATTACAGGAGGAAACCACACTTCGACACATAAGGGGATTTAGTATGTCGAACACAAGGTTTCCAAAGTTACTAACGGCTACATCATTGGTCGCACTATTTACCTGCAGTTCCGTATGGGCGCAGGAAGCCCCGGCCCCCGCACCGGATTCCGCTGAGGAAGAGGTGCAGGAAGTCGTGGTCACTGGTTCGCGCGTTGTGCGCAACGGCTTTGCCGCCCCCACCCCGGTCAACGTACTGGGCAAGGAAGAAATCAAGGCCGAAGCCCCCGCCAACATCGCTGATTTCGTCAACACCTTGCCATCGGTTAAGGGCAGTGCGACGGCTTCCAACTCATCGGGGGCCTTGTCGAACGGTCAGGCGGGCATCAGTGCGTTGAACCTGCGGGCTCTGGGGACGGGTCGCACGCTGGTTCTGTTTGACGGGCAGCGTTCGGTGATTTCGTCGGCCACCGGCCTTGTCGACACCAATACCTTTCCGCAGTCGTTGATTGAGCGCGTCGAAGTCGTAACCGGCGGGGCCTCTTCGGCCTATGGTTCAGATGCCATCGGCGGGGTGGTCAACTTTATCCTTGATAAGAAATATACCGGCTTCAAGACGACGGCTGAATACGGCGAAACCGCCGAAGGCGACGCCGAAAACTGGAAGCTGAACGCCACCTATGGCGCAGGCTTTGCCGATGATCGTGGCCATTTCCTGCTGAGCTACGAAAAGGCCAAGCAGGAAGGGGTGCATTATACGGCGCGCGACTGGGCCCAAAAGGGCTATTTCTCGATGCGTAACCCCAATACGGCAGCGGGGCAGCCCTTTTATATCGTCTCTGACGGCATTGGTTTGTCGAGCCTGACGCCGGGCGGTCTGATCACGGCTGGGCCGCTGAGAGGCACCTATTTCGGCGAAGGCGGTTCGGTCAATCAACTGACCTACGGCGCGGCATCGGGCCAGTGGATGCTGGGCGGCGACTGGCAATATCCGACATCGGGCATGATCGGCACCAACAGTCTGGTGGCCGGCGATGATCGCGACAGCCTTTTTACGCGCCTGAGCTATGAGGTCACACCGTATCTGAATGTGTTCGCTCAGGCGTCCTACGCTAAATATGAAGGCTTAAGCTACTACATCCAGCCGACCACAACCGGCGTGACGATCCGCTCAGACAATGCCTATCTGCCCGCATCGGTCCGCACCGCCATGACCAACGCTGGCGTCACCTCCTTTGTCATGGGTACCAGCAACGGTGACATGCCGGCGTCGGGCAGCACCATGGAGCGCGAAACTCAGCGTTATGTGGTCGGCGCTGACGGTAACTTTGATGCGCTCGGCTTAGGCTTTAAGTGGGACAGCTATTACCAGATGGGCATCACCGACACGGTCGAAGCCCTGACCGATACCTATAACAACGCCCTTCTGACGCTGGCGACCGACGCGGTTTTCCGTCCCGGCACGACCGAAATCGTGTGCCGCTCGACCGTGACCAATCCGACCAATGGCTGCGTACCGCTCAATCGTTTTGGTATCGGCGTCGCAGATGCCGCAGCGCTTGATTATGTTCTGGGTACACCGACCCGTAAGCAGCGCTTTGAGCAGGACGTGGCGGCCGTCAACTTCTCGACCAGCGACATCATGGGCTGGGCCGGGCCGATCTCTCTGGCCTTCGGGGCGGAGTGGCGTCGTGAGGCGATGGACGGCTTTGTGCCGCCGCAATACCAGAGCGGCTGGAAATACGGTAACTTCAAGGTCTCGACCGGTTCCTACGAAGTGGCCGAAGCCTATGTCGAAGCCGTGGTGCCGATGTTCAAGGGCTTTGATCTGAACGCTGCCTTCCGCTATGCGGACTACTCCACCTCCGGGCCTGCCCGTCCGTGGAAAGTCGGCTTTACCTATGCGCCGATCGAAGACATCAAGCTGCGCTACACCATGTCGCGTGATATCCGCGCGCCGAACCTGTCGGAGCTTTACGATTCCGGCACGGCCCGCTCCAACTCGGTCGCCATTAACGGCACGTCGG
This sequence comes from Asticcacaulis sp. UBA2476, assembly GCA_002342035.1. Classification (GTDB taxonomy): domain Bacteria; phylum Pseudomonadota; class Alphaproteobacteria; order Caulobacterales; family Caulobacteraceae; genus Asticcacaulis. Next base: position 92,248 of record DDPE01000062.1, read on the forward strand.
TCGCCTTCGTACAAAACCTTCAGGGCTCAACTCTGGTGAAGCCCGAAGTGGCCGATGGCATCGGTGTGGGGGTGGTGGTGCGTCCGCGCTTCTGGCCGGGCTTTGAAGCTTCGGTCGACTATTATGACATTGAGGTCGAAGGCGTCATCAGCTTCGTTACCGCCCAGCAGGTTGCGGACTATTGTAACATCAACGGTATCCAGAGCTACTGCAACAACATGATCTATAGCGGTCCGACGCTGCAGACCATCAACCTCTATTATGACAACCTCAACCGCATGCTGGCGCGCGGTATGGATATCGAAGCTTCCTATCGCTTCAATCTGGCCGATGTCTATTCTAAGGCCAGCGGGTCTTTGAGCCTGCGCGGTATGGCGACCCACTACATCACCAACATCACCGATGATGGCGTGACGGCGGTTGATTTTGCCGGTTCCAACTCCGGATCGACGCCGAACTGGGTTTACCGCATTACGGCGCTTTATAAGCTTGATCCGTGGACGATCAATCTGACGGCGCGCGGGGTCTCCGACGGGGTTTTGTCGAACGCCTATACCGAATGCACCAGCGGCTGCCCGGCCAGTGTCGCCCCTTACTACACCATCAACGACAATACAGTTGACGGGGCGGTCTATTTCGATGTGGCGGTCAACCGCGTCATCGAGATCGGTGGCGTCAAGGCCGAAGCCTATCTGTCCATCAAGAACCTGATGGATAAAGACCCGGTGCTGTTGTCCAGCCCCGCAAACCTCGGTGCCGAAAACACCCCGGCCTATCTGCAAACCAACCGGGGGCTCTATGACGTCATGGGCCGCGTCTACCGCGTTGGCCTGCGGATGGAGTTCTAGTTGTAATCCCCATGCCCTGCTGTTTTTACGGCAGGGCATTTTTATTACCGGTCACGCCTGAAACGGGCGTGCATATCCTCTTTAAAATTACAGGAGTAAACGCGTATGACTGTGTCCAGACGTTTTTTGAGTGCCCTGCTGCTGGCGACCTGCCTGACAGCCCCATCTCTGGCCGCTGCCGAGGCCAGCCCCAAACTGAAAGCCGCCGCTCAGGCCGGGGTTAAGGATCGCGCGGTTCTGGCCCAGCAGATGGTCGATTCGATCTACAGCTTCGCGGAGCCCGGTTTTCAGGAATATAAGACTTCTGAATACGTCACCGGTATTCTGGAAAAGAACGGTTTTACCATCACCCGTGGTGTCGCCGGTATCCCTACCGCCTGGACGGCGACGTGGGGTGAGGGCGGGCCGCTGATTGCGCTCGGTTCCGACATCGACGGGCTGCTGGGCCTGTCGCAGGTGCCGGGCAATCCGGTGATCACACCGCAGGTACCGGGTGCACCCGGTCACGGCGAAGGTCACAACTCCGGTATGCCTCTTGTCGTTGTCGCCGCTTTGGCCGCCAAGGATGTGATGGTCGCCAACAATATCAAGGGCCGTCTGATGATCTGGCCCGGTGTGGCCGAAGAACTGCTGGCCACCAAGGCGTTTTATGTCCGTGACGGCGTATTTAAGGGCGTCGATGTGTCAATCTTCACGCACGTCAGCAACGATCTGGGCACCTCATGGGGCCCGATGCTGAGCGGCATGGTGTCGGTCGAATATAGCTTTAAGGGCAAGACCTCCCACTCGGCCGGTGCGCCGTGGGCCGGTAAGTCCGCGCTTGATGCCGTGGAGTGGATGGATCTGGCGTGGAACATGCGCCGCGAGCATTTGCCGGTGACCCAGCGTTCGCACTACATCATCACCAATGGCGGCAGCCAGCCCAATATCGTCCCCGGTGACGCCAGTGTCTGGTACTATTTCCGGGAGCTGGATTTCGCCTCTGTGCGTAATATGTATGAAACCGGCAATACCATTTCCGAAGCGGCGGCGCAGGCGACGGGGACGACCGTGACGCGCAAACTGCTGGGCTATGCCGCGCCGAACTACGGCAATAAGCCTCTGGCCGAAGCGGCCTATGCCAATATGCAAAAGGTCGGTTTGCCGCAATGGTCAGCCGATGATCAGGCCTTTGCCAAGGCCGTGCAGGAAACCAACGGCTTTAAACTAAAGCCGCTGACGACCACGCTGTCGCCTTTGTCTACGCCGGAAATGCGGGCGGGCATGAACTTTGGTGGCTCGGACGATATCGGTGACGTCATGTGGACCGTGCCGACCATCACCATTTTTTATCCCTCAAACGTGCCCAACACTATCGGCCATAATGTGACCGCGGCCATGGCTATGGCGACGCCGATCGCTCACAAAGGCGTCGTCAATGGTGCCGAGGTTCTGGCCATGACCATCATGGATATCGTCACCACTCCCTCACTAGTGAAAGAGGCCAAGGCCTTCCAGCAGAATGTGCAGTTCAAGGACGTCAAATACGATCCGGTTCTGACCGCCGAAGACACCCCGGCCATCCACCTCAATAAGGAAACGATGGAACGTCTGCGTCCGCAGATGGAGCCGTTCTATTACGATCCGACCAAATATAGCTCCTACCTTGAGCAACTGGGCGTCAAATATCCGGCGGTGGCCGTGCCGCCTGCCGCCACAAGCGGTCAATAATTACACATAATCTCACGGAGTAAACTTCATGCACATTTCCAAACGCTCACTTATGGCCGCGCTGATGGCGAGCGCCTTCGTCCTGCCTGCAGGTCTGGCTCACGCCCAAGCCAGCCCCAAACTGAAAGCCGCCGCTCAGGCAGGGGTCAAGGACCGCGCCGTCCTGGCCCAGCAGATGGTCGATTCGATCTATAGCTTCGCGGAACCCGGTTTTCAGGAATATAAGACTTCTGAATACGTCACCGGCATCTTAGAGAAAAACGGCTTTACCATTACGCGCGGCGTGGCCGGTATCCCTACCGCCTGGACGGCGACGTGGGGTGAGGGCGGGCCACTGATCGCCTTGGGTTCCGACATCGACGGGCTGCTGGGCCTGTCGCAGGTGCCGGGCAATCCGGTCATCACGCCGCAGGTGCCGGGCGCACCCGGTCACGGCGAAGGCCATAATTCCGGTATGCCGCTGGTGGTGGTGGCAGCATTAGCCGCCAAGGATGTGATGGTCGCCAACAACATCAAGGGCCGACTGATGATCTGGCCCGGTGTGGCCGAAGAACTGCTGGCCACCAAGGCGTTTTATGTCCGCGACGGCGTGTTTAAGGATGTCGATGTCTCGATCTTCACCCATGTGGCCAATGAACTGGGCACCTCATGGGGGCCTGCCGGCAATAACGGTATGGTGTCGGTGGAATACACCTTTAAGGGAAAAACCTCGCACTCAGCCGGCGCGCCGTGGGCGGGTCGCAGCGCCCTTGACGGGGTGGAACTGATGAACGCCGCCTGGAACATGAAGCGCGAGCATCTACCGGTGACCCAGCGCTCGCACTACATCATCACCAATGGCGGCAGTCAGCCCAATATCGTCCCCGGCGAGGCCAGTGTCTGGTACTATTTCCGGGAGCAGACTTTTGAGTCCATCCGTAACCTTTATGAGACCGGCAACACGATCTCAGAGGCCGCCGCCAAGGCCACCGGCACGACGGTCACCCGCCGCGTTCTGGGCTATGCCGCGCCGAACTATGGCAATAAACCTCTGGCTGAGGCGGCCTATGCCAATATGCAAAAGGTTGGCCTGCCGCAATGGTCAGCGGACGATCAGGCCTTTGCCAAGGCCGTGCAGGAAACCAACGGTTTTGCACTGAAACCCCTGACGACCAAATTAACGCCATTATCGACGCCGGAAACGCGCGGGCCGTCTATGGGCGGCGGGTCAGACGATATTGGCGATATCATGTGGACGGTGCCGACCATCACCATCCGCTTCCCGTCCAATATCCCCAATGTCATTGGTCATAATGTGACCGCCGCGATCGCTATGGCCACCCCGATTGCGCACAAAGGGGCCGTTAACGGTGCCGAGGTTTTGGCCATGACCATCATGGATATCGTGACGACCCCGTCGCTGGTGCAGTCCGCCAAGGACTATCAGCAGACGGTTCAGTTTAAGGATATGAAATATGATCCGGTTCTGACCGCCGAGGACACCCCGGCCATCCACCTCAATAAGGAAACCATGGAGCGTCTGCGCCCGCAAATGGAGCCGCTCTACTACGATCCGACCAAGTACAGCTCTTATCTGGAGCAGCTTGGTGTCAAATATCCGGCGGCGGCAGTTCTGCCCGCGGCTAAAAAGTAAAGCGCATCCCCAAAAGTGTGCAGCGGTTTTGGGATCAAGATGCGCGACTAAAAAACTCTACTCGGCCCTATCCCCTTGGTCTGGTTCTTTTGGGCCTGATCCGCGCCGGGAAGCGACGGCGCGGATCATTTTTCTATTTTGTGATTTTTATCAATGAGGTACGCGGTGCGGCACGTAAATTATCAGGTCTCAACCCTTCTGGCCCTTATCCTTATGGCGCAGGCCCCGGCTGAGGCGGTGGCGCAGACAAAACCCGCAGCGTCTGCCCCGGGCCCCGGATGGGCGGCGCAATCGGCGGCCTATAAGCGCCTTGACGGCCTGCTGCCGCTGTTTGTTGATGCCAGCGGCGGGCGGGTATTTATGCAGTTGCCACCCGCTAAAACCGACGGTGTGATGACTGAGGTGTTGCACCACACCCTGATCAAGGAAGGCATGGGCTCGGCCAGCGTGCGCCCTGAGCGCGGTCAGTTCGGCCCGACGCGCCTTCTACAGTTCCGCAAAATCGGCGGCAAGGTTCTGGCCGAATATAAGACGCCGGAGTTCAAGGCGTCGGGCACCAAAGAAGAGGCCAAGGCCGTTGAGGACGCCTTTGCCAACTCCGCCGTTTGGGCCGGGCCGGTGGTGACGACCCTTGGTGACGGATCGTCGATCGTTGATATCACCGCCTTTTTGACCCGTGACGCCTGGGGGATGCGCGACAGCCTTAACCGCTCCGGGCAGGGCACGTTTCGCGCCGCTCCGGAACTAACTTTGGCCGACACCACGACGGTCAAGGCTTTTCCCGATAATCTTGAAATGGACGCCATCTTTTCCTTTGCGTCGGAAAATCCGGGCCGTGAAATCAGCAATATTGCCGCCGACCCGACCAGCCTGACCTTTACCATGCACCACAGCTTCATCCGCTTACCGGATGCCGGTTATGTGCCGCGCGTTTTTGATCCGCGCACGGCCGAAAACGATATACTGATCACCGATTTCTCAGCACCCTTGGGGCAGGCGTTGGTGACACGGCTGGCGCGCCGGTTCCGGCTGGAGAAAACCGACCCTTCGGCGGCGCGATCGACGGTCAAAAAACCGATCGTCTTCTATGTCGATAATTCCGCCCCTGAGCCGATCCGCAGCGCCCTCGTTGACGGGGCGATGTGGTGGAAGGACGCGTTTGAGGCGGCGGGTTATATCGATGCCTACCGCGTCGAGGTCTTGCCCGAAGGCGTTGATCCGATGGATACGCGCTATAATGTCATCTTCTGGGCCAACCGCCTGACGCGGAGCTGGTCTTATGGCCAGACCGTGACGGACCCGCGTACCGGAGAGATTGTGCGCGGGGCGGTCATTCTGGGCTCGCAGCGCATCCGCCAAAATATTATCATGTTCGAGACCATGCTGGGCGTCGATAAAACCGCCAAAGGTGGGCCTAACGATCCGGTCGAGATCGCTCTGGCGCGGGCGCGGCAGTTGTCGGCCCACGAAGTTGGCCATGCGCTCGGCTTTCAGCACAATTTCGCCGCCTCCGGGCAGGGGCGGACCTCGGTCATGGACTATCCGGTCGCCAAGATCGACATCAAGGGGGAGGCGCTTGATTTTGCCGATGCCTATGCGGTCGGGATCGGTGAGTGGGATAAGTTCTCGGTCGATGCCCTTTATGGCGCTGACGCGGGCCTGAAAGCGCGCATTGATGCCGGGGCCGCGCGTCTGCGGTTCCGC
>DDPE01000065.1 GCA_002342035.1 Asticcacaulis sp. UBA2476
CCCGCCATAGGCCGCCACCGCCCAATTCCAGAAACTAGTCATGGTTCAGTGATACGTCCTCGCCCCATTTTTTGAACGGTGCATTGAGCCCGAACAGATCCAGCACCCGCCCGATATTCTGCTCGACCATCTCATCTAGGGACTGCGGCCGGGTATAAAAGGCCGGCATGGGCGGCGCGACAATCGCGCCCATCTCCGTCACCGCCGCCATCGAGCGCAAATGGCCCAGATGCAGCGGGGTTTCGCGCACCATCAAAACCAGCCGACGCCGTTCTTTTAAGGTCACATCGGCGGCCCGACTAATCAGGGATGAGGTCACCCCGGTGGTGATTTCGCTCAAGGTCTTAACGGAACACGGAGCCACCAGCATCCCCAGTGTACGGAACGATCCTGACGCAATCGCTGCCCCGATATCGGCGGGTTTATAGACCACATCGGCCTTGGCGTGCAGATCGGACAGGCTGATATCCAGTTCCGCCGTCAAACTCAGCGCTGCGGCTTTCGAGACGATAAGGTGGCTCTCAATCTTAAGGGCGCGCACGGCCTCCAGCGCCTTAAGGCCATATATAGCCCCGGATGCGCCGGAAATGGCGATGATCAAACGCGGTGTGTCAGGCATGTGGGTACTCATCATTCATATTTTATAAACTAACAATCTCTCAGTTCCGTGATCAATTGTAATCCATTGTGATTCTACACACAGCCATTTCGGGTGTTCCCTAAGCAGGTTCGGACATGGGGTTCGGACCGGTATAGACAAAGAGGACCCTGCAATATGACCATAGCAGCCAGAGTACGCGAGTTGGATCAGCGTCACCAATCCCTCAAGCATACGATTGAACGCGAAGCGAAAAATCCGTCCGTGGACTCTCTATACCTTAAGGAGCTGAAGCGCAAAAAACTTAAGCTCAAAGAAGAAATCGAACGCATCAGAGATGTTATGCGACAGGGAGATGGCATGAAGGTGCTGCAATAACCCCGTAAAATATCATTGATGTGGAAAAAACGCCGGAGAGTGATCTCCGGCGTTTTTGCTATTTAATCGCTATTTCAAACGGCCCGGCGGGAAGGCCTGCCCGGTCATAAAGCGTGCAGGTCGGGCTGTCGGCCCAGCAATAGCGCACATATTGGGCGGTGGCCGCATTGGGCGCTTTTAAGGTCACGCTATTGCCGCTCAGTTGGGCGGCGGCGTAAGTACACGGCCCGCGATTGCTGTCACACAGTTCAAAGCTGATCGGTTTGTCGGTCGAATAGGAAATCAGTCCGCCGTCGATATCGGTAAAGTTTACCGTCACCGTGTCGCCTGCGCGTATCGCCGATTGCGGCTGAGGTCCCGATGGCGTGATATTCTCCTTATAGATTACCGACCGCGCCCCCCGCGCCAGCCTTTTGCCGACTGTATTCTTATCGAGCGGGTGGATATCATTAGGGTCACCAATATCGACCGTTACGGCCAGAGCGGCATTGCCGTCACGCGCCACGGCCAGCCGCTGCTGATCCTGCAAACGCGCCCAACCGGATTCAACCGGCTCAGTCGGACGCGCCCCGTAATTGGACAGTTGCACAATCAGGAACGGCAGATCCGGCCCGAACTGGCCGCGCCAGTCTTTCATCATGCCGCCCAGCAATCCGGCATAGGCCTCCGCCTCACCCGTATTGGACTCGCCCTGATACCATAGTGCCGCTTTCAGGCCATAGGGCCCGATAGGCGCGATCATGGCGTTATAAAGCGTCATCAGCCCACCCGTCGCATCCCAAGGTGCGCGCGGCGGTTGAGGCACAGTTTTCTCCACACGCTGGAACCGCCAGTCGGTCAGCGCGATGGTCGTGCCATCGGCAAGGGTCAGATTGCGCGGCCCGGCACCGTAAACGCCACCCGCCCCCCAGGTATCGACCGCATTGATGACGATGGTGTTTTCACCGGCCTTAAGCGCACCCACCGGCAGTTTATAAACGCGCGGCGTCCCCGCCCCCGACGTATAGCCTGCCGGTTTGCCATTGACCCAGGTCTGGTCGATTTCATCAATCGTGCCAAGGTTCAGGGTCGCGGCCCCTTTGGCCTGCGCGGCGGTCAGCTTCACCGTCGCGGCATACCATAGACCGCCATTATAGGCAGCAAATTCGCTTGCCCCCCACTGCTCCCAGTTCTTTGAAATGTCAGGCACCTTGTCCCAGGCGGCGATAGCTTTGGGCGCGGCTGTCCACGGCTTGCCCTCACCGCCATTGGCTGCCCACCAGGTCTCAAAGTTCGCGCCCCACCGGGTTGTGCCTGCGGACACATTCCTGGCATAGACCGTCATCAGATCAAGCTGGTCATTATAGCCGCCAATCTCCCGCAGAGCCTTTTCGCTCATCCACGGACGGATGTTCGACCCGCCCCATGACGCATTGATCAGGCCGATGGGCACATTAATGGTGCGCTTCAGTTCGCGGGCATAGTAATAGCACACCGCCGACCAGTTCGGCACGGTCTCCGGCGATGCCACCTGCCAGCGAACGGGCGAAAGGAACGTATCGGACGGCGTCAGGCTCTGGGTCTTGGCCACCGTCATCATACGAATGGCGTCATCCTTGGCGGTGGCAATCGCCCCCTGAGACCCGATCGTACCCTGAACATTCCACTCCATGTTCGATTGCCCGGAACACAGGAACACATCGCCAAACATGACATCGCGGGCCGTCTGTTTTACCCCGGATGCGGTCACAATCTCCAGCGTGTGCGGCCCACCCGCCGGTGTCGCCGGAGAGCTGACCCGCCACTGACCTTTCGCATCCGCCGTGGCCGTCAGGGTCTGACCGCCGAGTTTTAAGGTAACCGTCTCCCCGGCCGTCGCCTGCCCCCAGATGGTCAGTGGCCGGTCACGTTGCAGCACCGCATGATCCTGAAACATTTCGGCCAGAAGGGGCGTCGCCTGCTGAGCGTGCGCCCCTACGGGCAGAGTGAGTAAACCAGCACCTATGGCGCCTGCGATGGCAAGTGTGAGCCTCATGATCATTCCCTGTATTTTTTTATTAGGTTAGCGGTAAAACTAGCGTGCACGGCCCCGTCCGGCAAGTCATCGCAACCTTTATATTTTCAGGATTTATCACATAAAAAAGGCCTCCACGCGGGAGGCCTTTTGACTTATTCAGCTTGAAATGGGCTCATTATATTCTACGCGCAATATTCTACGCGCATTTTATCCAAAAACCGCTGCACACTTTTTGGAATGCGCTTTTAATACTCGTCATCATCTTCGTTGACGGGACGCGACGGCGCCGATCCGAACACGTCTTCAGCGCTGAGGTCAGGACGGCTGTTGTAGGTATCTTCTTCCTCATCCGGAATGATAGCGGCTGCCGGTTTCAGCGACGGATCGTCGAGCGGGATACCCAGCTTTTCGGCCTGCTTGATCTTGACGGCGGCGGCCTTGCGCACAGCGGCGTCCAGTTCAATCTGCGACACGAGGCCGAGCGTCACCGGATCGACCGGCTTGATATTGGTCGAATTCCAGTGCGTATTGTTACGCACCTGCTCGATGGTCGATTTGGTGGTGCCGAGCAGCTTGGAAATTTGCGCGTCGGTCACTTCGGGATGGTGGCGCACGAACCATTTGATGGCGTCCGGACGGTCCTGACGGCGCGACACCGGCGTATAGCGCGGGGCCTTTTTAGCGGGCTTCAACAATTCCGCGTGACGGCTGACCAACGCCTTCATGCGATAAGCCGGCGTGCTTACGGCCTTATCCAGCTCTTCGCGGGTCAACTGACCGTTGGCAATCGGGTCGGCGCCGCGGATATCGCGAGCGACTTCGCCATCGGCAATGCCCTTGACTTCAAGGAAGTGCAGGCCACAGAAATCGGCGATCTGCTCGAACGAGAGCGAGGTATTGTCGACCAGCCAGACAGCGGTCGCTTTTGGCATCAAAATATCAGACATAGATGCATCTTTCCTGAGCGGGGAATGTCGGCTCTCATCATGAAAACCGCCATTCAGAAACGGCTACGCCCGGCCTTTTCGGCCGGGCGCGGGTTGTTGCCACCATCTATAAAGCGGTTTTGCGTCAATGGGAACACCCCAAGCGCATTTTCTTGAGGCGACTAAATCAGCCCCTTGATCGCCGCAAGCCCAGCCTCAGCCTTAGTGGCATCCGGTGCGCCGCCTTGTGCGAAGTCAGGCTTGCCGCCCGCCCCTTGCCCGCCCATGGCGATGACGGCAGCCTTGGCCAGTTCAGCAGCATTATATTTATCGGTCAGATCAGACGTAACAACCACAGTCACCGCCGCCTTGCCGTCGAGCACGCCCACCAGCGCCACAATACCGGA
>DDPE01000052.1 GCA_002342035.1 Asticcacaulis sp. UBA2476
CAAAGCGGTCCCCCTCCCCAATAGATTGGGGAGGTATAAAAACTACTTATGCCCGTTTTCTAAGCGGGTGCGCAAACTGTCGATCTCATGGAAAAAGCGCTTGCGGATTTCGGCCGCGAACGGGTTATCGCGCTCAATCGACATAAACAGCTCATCGCTGTCGCCGGAGACCAGACCGACGCCCTGCATCAGCAGGTCATAAGAACGCGTGGTGTGTTCGGTCGGTAGCGGGCCCATGCCGTTTAGTACCTTGGCGATCAGGTGGGTCAGGCCCTGCACGGCGGCAAGGGCCCGGTCATGCACTTCGGGGGTGGTCACTGACACTTTGAGATCCAGGGTTTTCTCAAGGAATTTCACAATCGGCGGCAGGTGGCGCACCCGTACCGGGCAGACCACGATTTCCATATTGTGGATGCCGTAACGCGCCGATTGCGGCCCGAATAGCGGATGGGTACACAGGACGCACACGGATTTGGGCAGGGCGTCGGTCAGCCATTGAGCCGGGTTGACCTTGACCGAACCCACATCGATCACCAGCGCGTTGAGCGGCACATGAGGCGCGATCTGCTCGGCCAGCGCTTTGAGCGTGCGGATAGGTGTCGCCAGAATGACGATCTTATTGGCGGCGGCTTCCTCTAACGTGACCAGTTCAACATTGTGACGCTTGGCATAGGCTTTGGCTTCGGGGGAAGGGTCATAGGCCCGTATGTCAAAGTAAGGCGACAGATGGCGCACAATCAGGCGGCCAAATGCGCCGAGACCAAACAAACCGAGCTTATGAACTTTTTTAGGCACGCAACGCCGCCGTATATAGTTGAGGAGGGTCGCCTTGGTAACACATCGCCAAAGTTGAGGCGAGGTGAAAGGGTCGTAAATCTTACGAAAGCGTAAGCTTTTATACGAAACGAGCGGGGTTGCATAAAAACTTATACCAAACGCTGGTATTAAATTGCAAAAAGCAGCCTTAAATCTGGCTCTTGCGTGCAAAAAAGCGCCCTAAATCCGCACCTCTGTTTATTTGTTGCGAATGCAACAATATAAGGCGCCGCGAATACTGCCTGACGGCAAGTTGTATCATTTAATACTACTTGCCGTCAGGTTCGGCGGGTTACTGGCGACGCTTTTTGCCCTTGCCGTCGCGCGGAGCTTCAAGGGCCTGCTGCATCGGGGTCTTGGACAGCGTGTCGAGGGTCAGGGCGCCGTCGACATCCTTATCCAGCAGACGGAACCGCGCCAGAGAGGCGGCCTCCCATTCGGCGGCGGTGATCTTGAAGTCGAAATTGGCGTCGGCGCCGCGCACGGGCTGCGGCTCATTGATCAGGCTGAACTGGGCCGCCCCGGTGATCTGGCGCTGATAGGGTTGATTGGTCAGGGGCTTGCCTTCGGCGTCGGTGGTGCGGCCTTTGGGCGGTTGGGTGATCATCGGGACGTGTGAGAGGATTTCGGGCGCCAGTTCTTCCTCATATCGCGTATTTTCCGGTGAGGAGATCGCACCATTTTCGTCTTTATCGATGATGGTGAAATAGCGTTTGGCGTCGGCCACGTACTCTGCCCGCGTCAGCTTGCCATCACCGTCAGCATCGGCTTTTTTAAACCAGTCGGCTACCGGATAGGGGGCCGGGGTTTTGGCGCGAAAAACCTCACCCGACGGGCTGAAGAAAATCTGGTTGATTACCGGGCGGGCAGGGCCACCTTCGGGTGGCATTTGCGCGACTGCGGGGGCCGTCAACGCCAACAAAGGCAGGAACAGAAAAAAGCGGGTCATGGGTTATTCCGTTATAGTAAACGCATCTAACTAAGCCGATCTGTGCGGGGATTTCATGGTGATTTGATGTCCGTAAGGAAATAATAAGAGCGGGGGCGAAAAATGTGCAGGGCGGTCAATTCTGCCGGATAATAAGGATATATTTTTGTGTATTCGCTGAAATAAACGTGGGTGTATTGCCTGCATATTGATGTGTATGGCCATGATTTTGTGTAATTATTGAAATGGTTTTTAATTCAACAGGTTGTTAAGTAAGTGCTGGCCTTTTTTAGGTGTTTTGGCAATTGAGCTGAAACTCTAAAAGGAGGTACATATGCAGATCGGTAGTTCGACATCTGCCTATTCCAGCACCTATCTGTCGCAGATGCATTCAAAACTGTTCAGCAGTATTGATGCCGACGGGGACGGCAAGATGACCCTGGAAGAACTGGAATCTTCGCAGGCCACCAGTAAATCAGGCAAGGCGCAGTCCGGCACTTCGGCATCGTCTTCGGCGAGCGCTTCGGCGGCTGAACGGTTCTCGGTCATGGATACCGACGGCGACGGTTCGGTCACCGAAGAGGAAGGTCTGGCGTTTTTCACCAGTTCTATGTCGTCGGAGACTATGGGTGGCATGTTGCAGGCCCAGGAAGCTGGCCAACAAGAAGGGACACGTCCATCCGGCCCGCCGCCGGCCGGTGGTGGTGGCGGTCAGGCTCCGCAAACCTTTGATGAGCTGGATACCAATCAGGACGGCACGGTTAGTCTTGATGAAATGCTGGCCTCATCAGAATCCGAGGACAGTGCCGACACATCCATGATCGAGGAGCTGTTCAGCCATATGGATGCCGACGGCGATGGTTCGGTAACTGAGGACGAAAAAACGGCCTTTGACGAGACTATGAAGGCTAATGGTCCGCCGAAGGGTCCGCCGCCCCAAATGACGTCTGAGGCCACATCTGCGACGACGACCGAAGCCGCCACGAGTACAAGTGATGAAACGGCGTCTAAAATCGCCAACCTGACGGCCCAGTGGATGGCCTCGGTCTATCAGGCTATGTCGGAAGGCACAAAGCAGGCCTCGACCACGGTGGCGGCGTAAAAGCGCATGCCAAAAAGTGTGCAGCGGTTTTTGGAAACAATGCGCGTCTGTAAAGTGAGAACGAGCCAGAACGGCTCGTTTTTTTACGAATACGGTATTAAGCTGCGGGCATGGTGATGAATATCATTCCTGACCGCCTGCCTTTGCCCGCAACGTTACAGCGCAGCCTCGACCGCACGGGGTTGCGCCTGCTGCAACCGGATGGCGGGGCCAAAATCGATTTTCGCCTTCCCGCAGGTGAAGCCGCTCTGGTCGGGCCGGACTCGGTCTCCTGGCGGGTGTTCAAAAATCCGGTCAGCCTGTTTATCGGCGGGGTAGCGGCGGTTATTCTGGAACTGGCCGAACCCGGTGTGCGTTCCGGCGTATGGGAACATTCCATGTTTCGTACCGATCCGATGACCCGCCTGCAACGGACAGGGCTGGCGGCGATGGTGACCGTCTATGGTGCCCAAAGCATAGCCCACCCGATGATCGAAGGGGTGGTGCGCCGTCATGACCGGGTGAGCGGCCATCTGCCTGATGGCCAGCCCTACCGCGCCAATGATGTAGCCTTGCTTGATTGGGTGCAGGCGACGGCGACGTTCGGATTTGGTGAAGCCTATAGCCGTTATGTTGCACGCTTGAGTGCGGCGGATATGGACCGGCTGTTTGCTGAGGCGAAGGTTTCGGCGGGACTTTATGGCGCAATCGGCGCGCCGGCAAACTGGGCGCAGTGGCAGGCACAGCTTGAGGCCATGAAGGCGCGTCTGGAGCCCCATCCGATTGTCCATGAATTTTTAGACATTATGCACCGCGCCGAAGCCTTTCCGGGCGTGCTGAAAGCCGTGCAACCGACGCTGATCCGGGCCGCCATCGATATGACACCGGATTGGGTGCGCGCCCGATTGGGGTTGAACGGGCAGGGGCTTAAACCGTGGGAGCGGCCGTTGGTGCGTCTGGCGGGGATTATGGCCGACCGCATCGTGCTGCCGTCAGGTCCGGCGGTACAGTCGTGTCTTAGGCTCGGCCTGCCGCAGGATTATCTTTATCGTCGGGTTTAATCCTCAAGCCTTTGCCATTCGCGGCGGATATTGGCCCAGGCATAATCGAGCAACAGATAGTAAACCACCGTCATCACGTAGCGGATCGTGTCCACGGACCAAAAATACTGAGCCATCATGGCAAGGGACAGGGTCGCGACCATGACCCAGGCGGCGATCATCAGTTTTTTGGGCATATATAGGCGGGACAAAAACGACATAGGCCAGACCATGATTTGAATTAACACGTTCACAGCTTATCAAAACGTCATTTCCGGGACGTTAAAGTTTATAAGCGACGCACAAAAATGTCATTAAGATGAAATTTCGGCCAAAGTCGGGCTACCCTACTGATTTTTTATGGCCGGACGTCTAAGTGATCTCGTGTCGCTGCGGCAGGGTCGCGACAGATAAGGCTTTGGTTAGATTGATGAACGTAAGTTTAGCGGATGATGCGGCATTGCCCGAAGGTATAGCTGAGAACGGTCTGCGGGTTCTGGTGGTCGATGATAATCGTCAGTCGGCGATGACGCTGAAATGGGCGATCGAAGGCTGGGGCGATGAAGTTGTGGCCTGCTATGACGGCCCGACTGCGCTTCAGATCGCGCGTGAGTTTAAGCCCGAAGTGATCCTGCTCGATATCGGTATGCCGGGAATGGATGGCATTGCGGTCTGTCAGGCCATGCGCGCGGCACCTGAAACCCGCAGCGTGAAAATTATCGCCCAGACCGGCTGGGGCGATGACGCCATGCGCCGCAAAACCGCGGAAGCGGGTTTTGACCTGCACCTCGTCAAGCCGGTCAATTTCGATGTCCTGGGCGATATGCTGGCCTTGCTGCGTATGTTGCCAAAATCGGCCTGATGTGAACCGATCCGGTCATCTAAACGAATAAGCATCAGGAGAATAATCATGCGCAAAGCTATGAGTGTAATCATGCCTGCGGCACTTCTGGGGGCTGCGATGCTGGTCAGTGGCTGTTCGACCCTGTCGCGCGGACCAGTCGGGAATACGGCGGTGCCTCAGCCCGCTAAGGCCGTCGATATCACCCGCTATCAGGGCCTGTGGTACGAAATTGCCCGCTATGAAAACGGCTTTGAAAAGGGCTGCGAAGCGGTCACGGCGCAGTATGGCCCCTTACCGGATGGCAAGATTGAGGTGATCAACACCTGCCACAAAGGCGCCGTCGACGGCCCCGTCTCCAGCGCTAAGGGCAAGGCTAAGGTCGTAGATGGCAGCCAGAATGCCAAGCTTAAGGTGTCGTTCTTTGGCCCGTTCTATGGTGATTACTGGGTGCTAGATCGGGCCGAGGATTACAGTTGGGCGATTGTCGGTGAGCCTTCCGGGCGATATTTATGGATATTGAGCCGCACCGCCAATCTGTCTGAGGCTGACCGCAACACGCTTTTCACGCGCGCGGGTGAGCTTGGGTACAATACGGCGCTGATCCGTCCGGTTAAGCACTAAGCTTATTGAATTTTTGCATATGGGTGGGCCACTGTACCCTGTGTTAACAGAGGGGCATCATGGCTGACATCGGCTACAACATACTGATTAATAACCGCTCAGGCACGGTGCTCAATATGGGGCTGCCTGCGATTGAGAGCGCGATTGAGGCCAGCGGCATCACGGTTGCGGAACTGTGTTTCTGTGAGCCCGAAGATATGGCGCAAACGCTAATGCGGATGGCCAAGTCAGATGCCCCGCTGCTGATCGGCGGGGGCGATGGTACCATCCGCGAAACGGCGGCCGCTCTGGTGGGTAAGAAAAAAGCCTTTGGCGTTTTGCCGTTTGGCACCATGAACCTGATGGCCAAGGACCTGAACCTCAATTCGTTGCAGGCGGCACTCACGGCCTACGGCGAAGGTCATGAGATTCAGGATGTCGATGCAGGCTTCGTCAACGGCGAAATCTTCCTGTGCTGCGCCAGTATCGGCACCATGCCGCAGGCGTCGGTGTTTCGCGAAGAAAACCGCACCCGTTATAATTTCCTACTGATCCCACGGCTGTTTTTGTTTGTGGTCGACCATCTGGATAAGAACAAACGTCAGCGCATCAGGCTTCAGATCGACGGGGCGCGGCTGAAGTTCCGGGCCGCGGCGGTGGTCATTTCCAACAACCGCTTTGCTGAGACCACAAGCTGGACCGAAAGCAATTTTAAGCGCCAGTCTCTGCAGGGCGGCGAACTGGCCATCTATGCCTCGACCACCAAGTCGCGCTGGTCGCATTTGCGACTATTGCTGCGGTTGATGCTGGGGAACTGGCTGAAAGATCCTGACATGTCCGAGCAGGTCGGTAAGCGCATGACGCTCACCACCCACCGTAAAAATGAACTGGTGTCGATTGACGGCGAAGTCGCCGAACTGATGACGCCGCTGGTGTTCACGATTAAGCCGCGCCATATCCAGATGCTGGTCCCGTTGCCCCAGGATGCGGAGGCGGCATGAAGATAGGCCATATTTCCGACCTGCACTTCGGCGCCCACGAGGATGAGGTGCGCGATGCCTTGCTTAAGCATCTGAACGGGGCCGAACTTGATCTGGTGATTGCCAGCGGTGATATCACCCAGTCAGCGACCGTTGATGAGTTCGAACAGGCGCAGGCCTTCTTTTCGCGCCTGACCTGTCCGCTATTGTGCATACCCGGCAATCACGACCTGCCGGGTATGGATCTGACACGCTTCATAAGCCCGTTTGGCCGCTATAAGCGCTTCATCGCTCAGGAACTGAACCCGCAGTTTCAATCCCCGCTGGTGCAGGTTAAGGGCATCAATTCGGCTCGCATGATCCTGCCGCACTGGAACTGGGCCAATGGCTCGATCAGCCGCACGCAATGCCGCGATATCAAACGCACTTTTGCGGCCTCAACTGCGCCGTGGCGGGTGGTTACGGTTCATCATCCGGCCATGAATTCCAAGGATTTCCCGCTCGATGTCAGCCTTTATAACGTCAGGCGGTTTTTAGCAGCGGTCGATGAGGCGCGGGTCGATGTGGTGCTGGCCGGACATCAGCACCACGCCTATATCGAACCGCGTGTCATGGATGGCCACACGACCCTGTTTCTCAATGCCTCGACCGGCATGTCCCACCGCATCCGCCGTCAGCCACACGGGTTTAATATCCTGAATTTCGCGCCGACCAGCGTGCGTATCGACATGCTCAGATATGACAAAGGACAATTCACGATCTTTGAAGCCATGAGTCATAGTAAGTAGGTTTATCACCTAATCCAGCGTGGTAACCGGCGCCGGTGGTTTGGAGCCATCAATGCGTTTGGCCGACAGGATCGTGACCGGTTCGGCCAGCATCTGCCCGTCCCAGCCGCTTTCGAATTTTTCCTTGGTGATCTTGCCGTTCAGGATTTTTTTGACCACATCCATGCCCTTGGTGACTTTGCCAAACGCGGCAAAACCGTCGGGGTCGTCCTTGCCCGCATCCATATAGGTCATGTCGCCAACCGAAATCGTAAAACCGTTTGAGGCCGTGCCGACGTCATAGCGCGCCATCGAAATGGTGCCGTCGGTGTGGGTCAGCCCGGTCATTTTCGTCGATTCATGGGCGATAGGCGCGAATTTGTGGCCGTTGGCCGTGGCTTGCACAAAGCCGCCGTTATGGGACTTCATGGCCCGCCAGAAATTGGCGCCCTCGAACTTACCGGAATCGACATAGCGCAGGAAATTGGCGACCGTGATCGGGGCCTTCTTGCCATAAAGCTCGATGACGATTTCGCCTTTTGAGGTTTCAAGCGCCACAGTCGTGATATCGGGCAAAACCGGCGGAGGGGGCGGTGGTGGTGGCGTCGGCATTACGGCTGGTTTCTTGGGCTCCGGCTTCTTCGGCGCTTGCGGCGTCTGGAAACAGGCGCTCAAACCCGCACCCACAATCCCCAGCGCTCCCAAAAGAAAATGACGTCTCATGCT
>DDPE01000092.1 GCA_002342035.1 Asticcacaulis sp. UBA2476
GCCCGACGATGACACCCTGCTTGAGGCACTGAGCGCCGCCCGCGAAGTCGATGTCAACGATCTGGCCCGCAAGTTCGGCCTGAAAGGCGATGACCGCCGTGCCCTACGCCAGCGGCTGAAAGCCCTGTCCGAAGCCGGAAAACTGGATAAACGCGGGCGCAAGACCTTTGGTGCCCAGGGCGTACTGCCGGATACCGGCGCCGGCACCGTCATCTCACAGGATGTCGACGGGGAGCTATGGGTCAAATGGGGTAAGGACGACACCGACAAATCCCCGCTCGCCCGCCTCGCCCCGCTCAAGAAATCCGCAGCACAGACCCCGCCGGGTCTGGGCGACCGCGTCTATGTGCGCTTTGAAAAGGCCGGTGACGAATGGATCGCCCACCTGATCAAGGTGCTGGATCAGGGCGCGCCCAAGGTCATCGGCGTGGTGCGCAAAACCAAAAAGGCAAAAGGGCAGCCCGAAATCCGTCTGGAAAGCGTCAACCGCAAATCCAAGGAAAACTATGTCCTGACCGGGGCCGGTCTTGATGACCTTAAGGACGGCGATGTCGTTATGGCCCGTCCGCAAGGGGGGCTTACCCGCTATGGCCCGCAACCGGCCACACTGATTGAGATTGTCGGCCATGAAACTGACCCCAAGGTCGGCTCGGTCATGGCGGTGCATGCCCATGGTCTGCCGATCGGGTTCAAGACCTCGACCGAGGACGAAGCCAAATCCGCCACCGCCCCTGACCTCAAAGGCCGCACCGACCTGCGCGACCTGCCCTTTGTGACCATCGACCCGATGGACGCTAAGGACCACGACGACGCCGTCTATGCGCACCCTGACGACGATGAAGCCAATCCCGGCGGCTATGTGGTCTGGGTCGCCATCGCCGATGTCGCCCACTATGTAAAGCCCGGCTCATCGCTGGATCGTGACGCGCGCGAAAAAGGCAACTCGACCTACCTGCCCGACCGTGTGGAACCTATGCTGCCGCATGTGCTGTCGTCGGGCCTGTGCTCGCTGCAGGAAAACGAGAACCGCGCCACGCTTGCTGTGCGCATGGTGTTTGATGCGTCCGGCACCAAGATCGCCCATAAGTTCGTGCGCGGCCTGATGCGCTCGGCCGCCAAGCTTAGCTATGAGCAGGCCCAATCGGCCATCGACGGTGAGCCGGACGATAAGACAGCACCTTTGCTGGAGGGGCTGCTCAAGCCCCTGTGGGCCGCCCATGCCTGCCTGACCAAGGGCCGCAATGTGCGCGGGCCGCTGCATATCCACTCACCGGAGCGCAAGGTTCACCTCGACAAAGAGGGCAATGTCATCGCCATTGAACCGCGCGTGTCGCTTGAGGCACACGGCCTGATCGAAGAAATGATGATTCAGGCCAATGTCAGCGCGGCAGAGACGCTTGAGAAGCACAAATCGCCGCTGATCTACCGCGTCCACGAAGCGCCCTCATTGGAAAAGATTACCAATCTGGCGGATTTCCTGTCGACCATTGGCCTGCCCTGGAACAAGGGTGAAGCACCCAACACCCTGCGCTTTAACAAACTGCTCGATTCGCAGCGTGAAGGCCCGCACTCTGAGATTATCAACGAAGTGGTTCTGCGCACCCAGATGCAGGCCCACTATTCGGCGGAAAATTTTGGGCACTTCGGGCTTAATCTTGATCGCTATGCCCACTTTACCTCACCAATCCGGCGCTATGCCGACCTGATCGTGCACCGGGCCCTGATCCGCGCACTTAAACTTGGCGATGACGGCCTGACCGACTATGAGGTCAAGAGCTTAAGCGATACCGCCGACCACATCACGGCCACCGAACGGCGCTCTATGGCGGCTGAGCGTGAAGCGATTGAGCGCTATATCGCGGCGTACTTAGAAGAACACGTCGGAGCTAATTTCGCCGGCCGGATCGTTGGGGTCACCCGCTTTGGGTTGTTTGTGCGCCTGCTCGATACGGGGGCGGATGGCATTGTGCCGGTGTCGTCCCTGCGCGATGATTATTACATCCACGACGATAAGGCCCATGCGCTGGTCGGTGAACGCACGCACCAGCGCTGGCGCCTCGGTGGCTCAATCGTGGTCAAGCTTAAGGAAGCTATGCCGCTGACCGGCGGGCTGGTGTTTGAGGCGATCAGCGAGCCTGAACCGCACGATCCAAACATGCCCCGTCCGCGTCTGGGGGCACGGGTCCAGGCTGATTCCCGCAACCCATCACGACGCCCCACGGGCGGCCCCCCGAAAGGTCCTTCCAAGGGGCGCACCAAGGGCGTGACCGAGAAGAAGGCGGGGAAAGGTGGCAAAGGCGGGAAAAAGCGGCGATAGCTAAATGAATCTCCGCCAAGGCAGTTGACTTATGGTCGCGTCTTTGTCATATCCCCCGCTCTTAAGAATTTCTGCGACGGCTAGCGCCGGTGCGCACCCGTTAATAAGGATTTTCATCATGGCTAAACCAGCCTCTATTAAGATCCGCCTGAACTCGACGGCGGACACCGGCTTCTTCTACGTCACCAAGAAGAACGCCCGCACCAAGACCGAAAAGATGGTACTGAAGAAGTACGATCCGGTTGTGCGTAAGCACGTCGAATTCCGCGAAGGCAAGATTAAGTAGTCTTACCGCTTTCAGCGATACTTAAATTGGAAACCGCGCAGGGCAACCTGCGCGGTTTTTGTTTGGCCGCAGCGCTTGGCACCCTCAACTTTTCGTATATGGTATAAATATGCAGGTGTGAGGGTGGCGCGCATGGGGGACATCAAACGAAAACTGGCCTGTTTGTGGTGGGTCTCCGTCGCCCTAAGTCATCCGGTGTGGGCGCAGGAAACAACTAAGCCTAAAGATGAAACCCCGACCGTTACCGTTAAGGGCAAAAAGGCAGTTAACCGCGCCGATCGTCAGGTCTATGATGTCACCAAAGACCCTGACCACGAAACCGCCACGGCGGATAATACGCTTAAGAGAATTCCGGGCGTCGCGATCGATGCCGACGGGGGCGTGACGCTCCGCGGCAATCAGGCCCAGGTCATGGTCAATGGCCGTCCCTGGCTGATGTATGTGGGCGATAACCGCGCCGCCGCCCTGCGCTCCATGCCGTCCAGCATGATCGCCTCAATTGAGGTCATCTCAACCCCCGGCGCGCAATATGGCTCAAACGGCACCGGCGGCATCATCAATATCGTGACCAAGCGGTCCCTGCCGCCGGGCTGGTTCGCCAGCACAACCGCGCAAGCGTCGTCAAACGGTGCAGGTATGGTCAACGGCGTTTTTCAGTACAACAGGGATAAGCTGACCGCCTCGGTCTTTGCCAATATCGCCGATTACAAAAGCGAAACCCGCTCAGACTTTGATCTGGCGCAACTGGCCGCCGATGGCCGACCGGTCATTACCACAGACACCTCCAACCTGTCGGACTTCAAAAGCCGACTGGGCATGATCAATAGTACGGTTGACTACCAACTGGACGACAACGATTCGCTCAGTGGTCAGTTCAGCTACCTGTCGTCCTCCGGCACGGGCGGCGGCGAAGGCCAGACCCGAAGGTCAGACGCCAATGGCGCGCCCATCGACCTTTACGACAGCGACTTAACCTCACGGTTTGATAATGACACCCAGACCCTTGGGCTGGGCTGGACGCGCACGGGCGCTACGGCGGGTGATGCACTTAAGGTCGATCTGAAGGTCAATCGCAACACTTCGACCAACCGTGGTGATAACCGCTCATTCTACAGCCTGTCGTCTCTGCCCGAAAATCAGGGTACACGGGCGCAGAACTCCCTTAACCGCTCCGAAGCCACAAACACCGCCTTCAGCATCGATTATAACAAAGGTCTGGAGTCCGGCGAGGTTACCACCGGCCTTCAGATCACCCACGATGATGCCGACAATAATAATGAGAGCAGCTTCCTTTACACGCCGGGGATTGAGACACCTGCGCTCAATCCGGCCTTTAGCAACCCGTTTGCCTACAGGCAGACCATCCGCGCGGCCTATGCCACCTGGCAGACCATGCTGGGCGATCACTGGGTAGTGCTGGGGGGCTTGCGAGCCGAAGCACTCAGTTTCGAGAGCCGCGATGCCGCAACCGGCGCGCCGGTTAAGGTCGATTACACCAATCTGAACCCCAGCGCCTTTGCGACCTATGTGGTATCGGAGCGTCAGAAAATCCGTTTCAACTATTCGCGCCGCTTGCAACGGCCAAACGCCTGGGATCTTAATCCATCCCAGAGATACGGGGGGGCGCAATTGGTCAGCGTCGGCACGCCAACCCTGAAACCGCAGGAAACCGACTCGTTTGAGACGTCTTACGAATACGCCAAGGACATGAACAGCCTGTCGGTGCGCGCCTACCGCCTGCAAAACCGCAAGATCATCAGCAATGTCCGCACCTTCATCGATGACCCACAAAATGCCGGCAATCAGGTGGTCCTGATGTCCCGCCGCAATGCCGGTCGCAGCGACCAGACCGGCGTGCAGTTCGATTACCGCAGCCAGATACGGCCGAACCTGTCGTTCAATACGACGCTGACGGTCTTTGAAATGGCTATGACTATCCCTGACATGCCGGATCGGTCGCAGGTTACGGTCAACAGCCAGATCGGCCTGAACTACTATTCAAAAAAGGGCCACGGCGTTTCGCTGAACCTCAATTCTCTGGGCAAGCAGATCAACGATTATGGCTATATGGTCGGCAACACCAGCGTCATGGCGACCTATAATCACGCGTTGTCGCCGACACTGACCCTGACGGTCATGGCCACCGATGTGCTGAGGACCACCAAAACCAAGTTTGTAACCGAAACGCGCGATTCCCGCGGCCTAAGCTACACCTCCCGGCAGGCTCCGGTGATCTCGATCAGCCTTAGCCGCCGGTTTGGATCGGGCTACGGCACGCCGAAATCCGTGAAACCCAAATAAGGGCAGTGCATTGATAAGGCGGAACCTCAAAGCTATAAAGCTCAGGCTTCGCATCCGGGGGACGGGTTTATGATTGTGGTCTATTTTATTACCGCTCTAACTTTCACCCTCATATTTACTCATGAAGTTATTGCCCCGGCATCAGGGGCGACTTGTGACAAGCGCTGGCAATTGATCGCGGGCGGGCTCAATGCCGTGAACTTCGCGGTTATTGTCGGTGCAGGCTTCGTGTTCGAGACACTGATCTCAAAATCGTCTTTCCTGCATGTGCAGCAGCATGTCGACCCGATTACCGGCGGGATACTTGCCTTTTTATTATCAAGCCTTCTGGCCTATTGGTGGCACCGTGCCACCCATGAATCCGATACACTGTGGCGTCTTACTCATCAGTTGCACCACGCGCCGCAACGGATAGAAGCCCTGACGGCATTTTATCTTCATCCCCTCGATTCCCTGATGGCGGTGCTTTTGAACGTGGGTGTTGCTTACGGCATTTTGGGCGTAAACGGCCTGTCCTTGGCGCTGGCACTCATTCTGGCGGTGCTGTTTGATCTGTTGGCCCATGCCGATAAGCGCACCCCCAGATGGCTGGGCTACATCACCCAAAGGCCGGAGATGCACCGCATTCACCACCAACGCGATCACCACCGTCAAAACTATGGTTTGCCGGTCTGGGACATGCTGTTTGGCACCTATGCCAATCCTCAAGACGGGCCGGAAAACTGCGGCTTTGATGCTGAGAAATCAAGCCGTGTCAAAGACATGCTGCTGTTTCGCGATGTGCATAAATCGTGAGCTTTCAGCCTTTACGTAATGTAAAATCGTGAGATTTGAGACTAGCTGCAGGAGCCTAGCGCCGCAGGTACTTTTGTACCTGCCAGCGACGGCGACGCCCAGATAGTCCAAAGACCGCGATTTTTCTCAGGCGGCGGCTTTGACGATAACTCGATTCCGGCCCGATTGCTTGGCCTCGTAAACGGCCTGATCAGCGCGCTTCATTAGGGTATCAGGCGTATCACCCGCCCCCTTGGAGGTCGAAACCCCAACCGATATGGTCACATCCAGCGCTCTACCATCAGCCAGCACGAACGGCTTGGCGGCCACCTGCGCCCTCACCCGCTCAGCGATCATGGCGGCATCTTTGGCGTCGGTTTCGGGCATGATCACCACGAACTCTTCCCCGCCCATCCGGCAGGGCAGATCAATAGCGCGGACATTGTGGCCTAACCTGCGCGCAAATTCTTTTAAGACCTCATCGCCGCCGTCGTGGCCATAGGTGTCATTGACTTTTTTGAAGTGGTCGATATCGACCAGCAGCAGCGATACCTTGGGCCCGCCCTTGATGGCCTTGGCGACCAGACGCAGCAACTGATGATCCATAAACCGGCGGTTATTCAAGCCGGTCAGGGTATCGGTCACCGCCAGTTCCATCGTCCGGTCGAGCGATATCCGCAGATGATCGGCATAGCGCTTACGATGAATAAGAGTTTTGACGCGGGCCGACAATTCCTGACCATCGACCGGCCGCACGATAATGTCATTGGCGCCCAGTTCCAGAGCTTTCAGCAGGCCGGTGCGGTCTTCGGCGCTGGCAATGCCAAGTATCGGCTTATGGCGCGTCGCCTCATGGGAGCGCAACTGCGCAATCAGGCGCAAGGGATCAAACCCTCTGGCCGACAGGTTGATAATCACCAGATCGACCCGCTTGGCGGCAATCTCCAGCGCGCGGGCGGTGTCGGTCTCATAGGCGCAGCGGTGGTCAACACCCAATAGTCCCATCAGCCGCTCGGCCTGACGTTCATTGTCATCGATGATAAAGACATTGCCGGGGGCCGCCATCTGCCGCTGACGGTCGGCCTCATCGATCATGCCCAGACGCCGGCTGGAGGCTTCGCGCTGACGCAGTTCATCGATCATGACCTTAAGCCGCACCAGCGACCTTAAGCGCGCTGTCAGCAGCGCAATATCGACCGGCTTGGTCAGAAAATCGTCGGCACCGGCCTCAAGCCCCGACAGGCGGTCGTTATGACCGTCAAGGGCGGTGACCAGAATAATCGGAATATGGCTGGTGGCAGCATGCTCTTTCAGCCAGCGGCAGGTGGCATAACCATCCATACCGGGCATCATGACATCCAAAAGGATGATATCGGGCTGTTCCGTCACGGCTTTGGATATGGCCTCATCGCCGGTTTCAGCAACGATAACATCATAATAATCAGCCTCAAGCTTGGCCTGAAGCAGTTTCACATTGGCGGGCGTATCATCGACAACAAGGACTTTGGCAGTCATATTGAGTTACCCCAGATAGCGCCGCACGGTATCCAGAAAGTGCGCGACCGAAATCGGCTTTGAGATATAGGCCTCGCAGCCGCCTTCACGGATGCGCTCCTCGTCGCCCTTCATAGCAAAGGCGGTCACGGCCACCACCGGAATGTGCGACAGTTCATCGTCTTCTTTCAGCCACTTGGTGACTTCAAGACCGGAAATTTCCGGCAACTGGATGTCCATCAGGATCAGGTCGGGCAGGTGCTTACGCGCCAGTGACAGAGCCTGAAGCCCTTCGTGGGTTTGCAGGGTCTCATAGCCCTGCGCATCAAGCAGATCATGAAACAGCTTCATGTTCAGCTCGTTATCCTCAACGATCAGGACTTTTTTAGGGGTCATCACCAATTCCATATAGAGCCCGCCTCAAAGAGACGATTCGCTCACCTTTAGGCTAAATCTCTACACCAACTGTCTTAAGGCGAGGTGAAAAGGAAGGTAACAAAAGGTAAACGCAAACGGTATCTAATGACCGCAACGCACTAAGCCTGCTGAAAATTACCGCTTCTAAAAGCCTTGGGGTTTGGCTTATAAGGCGCCAACCACCCTGCCCACTCACGAAGGTAACCCCCCATGTCTCAAGTTAAGGCCCGACTGGAATCACTCGGCATCACTTTGCCCGCCGCCGCCACGCCTGTGGCCAACTACGTCTCCTACACCCGCACCGGCAATATCGTGAACATTTCGGGCCAGATCTCGGTCGATGCCAATGGCGGCATCAAGGGCACGGTCGGCGTTGACGTGTCGCTGGAAGACGGGGTGAAGGCGGCGCGCATCTGCGGGCTTAACCTGCTGGCCCAGATGCAGGCGGCCTGCGACGGTGACCTCGATAATGTCGTGCGCGTGCTGAAACTGAACGCGTTCGTGCAGGCCGGCCCTGATTTCTACGACATCCCCAAGGTCATCAACGGCTGCTCAGACCTGATGGTCGAAGTGCTGGGCGAAGCCGGAAAGCACGCCCGCTCGGCCGTCGGCATGTATAAAATTCCGCTCGGATTTGCCGTTGAAATCGACGCCCAGATTGAGGTTAAGGACCGGCGGTAACCAAAGAACTCCCCCTGTTGCAGGGGGAGCCTTGCGGGTATCGTCGATACACGCAAGGAGGGGGTAAAACCTCGGAGCAAACTGTTTTACCTTTTACCCCACCCGTCAACCGAATAAATCCGGCTGCCTCCCCTCCCCTGTAACAGGGGAGGGTCTAAAATTTGCGGGTTTTTCATTGTGCTTTCGCAAAGGCGAACTAGATTAGCTCCATGCCCGACACCGATCAGCCCTCCCTAACCATTACCCTGTGCAACAGCCTGCACGAAGTTGATGCGGTTGAATGGAACGCGCTGACCACGGATAGCAACCCCTTCACCACCCACGCCTACCTAGAAGCGCTGGAGGCCACGGCGTGCGTCGGCGAAGACGCGGGCTGGCAGCCCGTTCACCTCCTGGCCCACGATGAGGCGGGCGTTTTACGCGGGGCCATGCCGCTCTATGTCAAAACCCACTCATATGGCGAATATGTCTTCGATCAGTCGTGGGCGCAGGCTTATGAAAGCGCGGGCAAGCGTTATTATCCGAAACTGCAAGCCTCAGTGCCATTTACGCCCGTGACCGGATCGCGCCTGCTAGCCACAGACATCGCCACCAAACAGGCGCTGGTGCGCGCCGCGATAAACCTGTGCGACCACAACCGACTGTCGTCGCTGCACGTCACCTTCCCCACCCACGACGAATGGCAGTTGATGGGCGATATGGGGTTGTTATTGCGTCAGGATCAGCAGTTCTGGTGGGAAAATCGCGATTACGGCACGTTTGATGATTTTCTGGCCGACCTGTCGTCCAACCGGCGCAAGGTCATCCGGCGCGAACGGCGCGACTTAAGCCATCTTGAGATGCGCGTAATTTCAGGGCCGGACATAACCGAAGCCCACCTTGATCATCTGTATGAATTTATTGAGGATACGTCTGACCGCAAATGGGGCCGTCCCTATCTTAATCGGGATTTTTTCAGCCTGATTACGGAGCGGATGCGCGATAAGATCGTGCTGATGTTTGCCTATGACGGCGCATATCCGATTGCGGGCGCGATCAATTATCTGGGGGGCAATACGCTGTACGGCCGGCAATGGGGCTGCAACCGCCAGATACCGTTCCTGCATTTCGAAGTCTGTTATTATCAGGCCATCGACTATGCCATTGCGCATGGCCTCAAACGGGTCGAAGCCGGGGCGCAAGGCGAACATAAGCTGGCCCGGGGCTATCTGCCGCAGGCGGTCTATTCCGCCCATTATATACGCTACAAAGCGTTACGCACGCCGATCGAGCATTACCTCAACCGCGAGCGCGACGCTGTTGCTGCTTATATTGAAAGTAGTAGTAAAGAAGGCTCACCATTTAAAAAACTCTCTTAAATCTCCTCCCTATCAAAGATGGGGAGGTGGCAGCCCGAAGGGCTGACGGAGGGGGAATGAGACGAAGTCTCAGGCTTAGTTCGACGCTGAACCGGGCGCAAAGCCCATGGCGATCAGGGCGGCGATAAAGTTTTCAAACAACTTTTCCATGAATTTTTCTCCAGATAACACACAAAACGTCTATGACAGCGCTGTCATTATTGCATCTGCGAGATAAAGTCCAGCCCTCACCCAGTCACATTTGAAATTATGTTTTGTAACCGTCCGTGAGCGATATCGTGGTTATATATGAGGATCGCCACACCGGGAGGCCCTGATGACCGAGACAAAAACTGATAAACCCGCGCTGCTGTCCGGCGGAAATCCGCAAATCCCCAAAGGCTATGGCGACGGGCCGGTTCAGGCCTATATCGCCGCCATGCCGGGCTGGAAA
>DDPE01000013.1 GCA_002342035.1 Asticcacaulis sp. UBA2476
CCCGCAGCCGGTGCCAACGATAATCGCAAAGACAGAACCGGCCCCTGCCCCCGCCCCATCGACGGCTTCGCTGAGCGCCAGACAGTTGGCATCATTGGCCAGCCGGATCGGCCGCCCCAGTGCGGTTTCCAGATCCTGACGGAACGGCTTACCATTCAGATAGGTCGAATTTGAATTGCGCATGACCCCGGTGCGCGGCGATAGGGAACCGGGCGAGCCGATCCCTACGGTAGCGCTAACACGCTCAAGTTCCGGCGCCTTGGTTTTTGCCTCAGTCTCCACCCGCGCGATCAGGTCACTGACCAGACGAATAGCCGCAGGATAACTGCCGGGATTGGGCTCACGCTGGCGACTGAGGAAGGTTCCGTCCGCCGACAGCGCCGCTGCCTCGATCTTCGTGCCCCCGAAATCAACGCCAATATAAAGCATCTTTTATCCCAGATCGGCCTCAGCCGTTTTTTTAGAGCGCATCCCAAAACGTGTGAAGCGGTTTTCGGGATAGATGCGCGTACGAAAAATACTCAAATAAAAAGGCCCCCGCCTGTTTAAGGCTTAAGCAGGGGCCCTCGTTTACAGTTCAGCGTTGATTGGCCAGATTAGTGGCCAGACGACACGCCTTCTTCGATGGCATGGACCGGTGCCTTGGGTGCCACAATGGCAAACCACAGCACATAGACGTAGCACAGAAGCGGCGCGATAAAGCCGAGGTTACGGCTGCCGGTCGCATCGGTGATTGCCCCGAAAGCCAGCGGCAGGAACGCACCACCGACAATCGCCAGCACCAGAAGACCCGACGTTGCCGAAGTGGCGGCGGTCGAGCGTTCCAGCGTCAGGGTGAAGATGGTCGGGAACATGATCGAGTTGAACAGCCCCACCAGCAAAGCCGCAAAGCCAGGAATGACGCCCGTGGTCAGAGGCAGATCAACGCCCAGCAGATTAACCGTCGAATTCATATCCGAAGGCACCATGCCGTTCGTACCGATCACGATACCGCACATGATCATTGCACCGACGGCAAATACGCCCAGCAGGATGTGCCCCTTGATGAACTTCAGCATGGCCGAGCCGGCAAAACGGCCGATCATGGCAAACAACATGTAGAAGGTGATCAGCTTACCGGCTTCCTGAGCGCCGAGGTTGAAGATGTTCTTTTGCTCAAGGAACAACAGCAGGTTCAGGGAGATTGCGACTTCCGCACCAACATAAAGGAAGATGCCGATAGCGCCCAGATTAGCCCACTTGGACTGAAGCGCCGAGAACGGCGACACCAGATGGCCCATTTTCGGGGCTGCGTCGGTGATTTTCTGACGCACCAGCCAGATGGCCACGATGAACACAGCCAGAGCGGCGGCGATCAGGAAGTAGACATTGCCCACAAACGACAGGGTTTCCTGACGCAGGGTTTCGGTGACCACGACGTCTTCCTTGAAGATGTCACCGCCCAAGAGGAAGGTTGCGCCGAAGAACATACCGCAAGCCGCACCCAGCGAGTTAAACGCCTGAGACAGGTTGAGGCGGAAGGCCGAGTCAGAAGGCTTACCCAGCGACGCGATCAGCGGGTTGGCCGCCACCTGCAACAGGGTCACGCCCGATGCCATGGTAAACAAAGCGACGAGGAAGACTGGATAGATTTGAACCTTGGTGGCGACCAGCGCAATCAGGCAGCCAATGACAATGCCGCCAAGGCCTAGCAGAACCGACTTGGCATAGCCGAATTTCGACAGGAACGCGGCCGACGGGAATGACATAACCCCGTAAGCGATGAAGAACGCAAAGCCGGTCAGATTGGCTTCGAGGTTGTTAAGCGTGAAGACCGTCTTCATGGCCTTCAGCAATGGATCTAGCAAATTGGTGACGAACGCCCATATGAAAAAAAGCGCCGTAACATAGATGACCGCCAAGACAAGGCCGGAGCCTTTTTTGGCGCTACTTGTTGGTTCGGACATGTACCCTACCCTGTGTTCGGTGACGAAGGCTCTTTATAGGCCCTTCCCGATTAAATAAATCAAATTTCAAAAAGCGCGTTTTGGCGTTAATTTGCAACTGAAAAAATCGCCGGACGTCAATTTTTTTCATTTTTCGCCCTTTACGCGCAAATCGTACAAAGTTCGATTTTCAGCAAATACTTATAATTAGCCAAGAAATTTGCCTGACAATTGCGAAAGCGCCCTCAAGAGACGAAAATTAACCTTTACGCGAAAAATTCATAAAAAAATTTCGTAACTTAGGTTTTTTTGACGTTAATGCCGATTCCGCAGCGCACCATTGATGATTCGCCGGTTCGCGGTGGCCGGTTACACGCCGACACCGCCCGCCGCCAAGGCTGCGCCATAGGTTTTCAGAACGTCATCGTGGGTCGGAGCCTGACGCGCGGCCGCGGCCAAAGCCTCAGCCATCAAGGCCAGATTCCGCTGCAATTCATCAGCCCCCATCCGCTCGGCCAGCGGGTCATAGCCCGTCGGGATGACCTCCTGCCCGATCAGCACCGACAACCAGGAATCGAGCTTAAACAGTTCGCGGCTTTCCACGACGATGCGCCCGGTATCTCTGAATAAATCCAGCCGGTGTTGCAGGCTGTCGGATATGGTCTGCGCCGCCATGTCGCGCCAGAACGGACTGTCGTCACGCACTGTGGCCTTATAATGCAGCACCAGAAAATCGCGGACATCCTCGTATTCAAAGCGGATCTGTCGGTTATATTGCTGCCGCAACGCCTCGGAAAATCCTTTATCCGGCATCATCTGGATCAGGTTCAGCACGCTTTTCTGGATCAGATGTATGGCCGTGGATTCGAGCGGTTCCAGAAATCCGCAGGCTAAGCCCATAGCAATGACGTTCTTGACCCAGGCTTCACGGCGCACACCGGTTTTGAACTTGACCAGCCTCGGATCACCCAGAGCTTCACCATCCAGATTATCAAGCAGCACCTTTGCTGCGGCCTCGTCACTCAGGTGCGCGCTGGAATAGACATAGCCATTGCCAATCCGGTGCTGAAGCGGGATGCGCCATTGCCAGCCCGCCTCACGCGCCGTCGCCCGTGTATAGGGCGTCAGCGGCGTGGTGCGTGCCGATGGCACCGCGACGGCCCGGTCACACGGCAAAAGCCCCGTCCAGTCATCATAGGCTGTGCCCAGCGCCCCCCCGGTCAGCAACGCCCGAAAGCCCGTGCAGTCGATAAACAGATCGCCACTGACTTCGCGCCCATCCTCAAGCCGCAGCGTAGTCACATGGCCGGTGGCACTGTCGGTCGCCACGCCGGTGATCTTGCCTTCCAGACGTTGAACCGAACGGGCCTCAGCAAAGCCGCGCAGATACTGCGCATAAAGCCCGGCATCAAAGTGATAGGCATAGCTTAAGGTCGACAGAGCGGTTGGGCCCGTCTTTGGAAACGCAAACCGGTTTTGAGCGCTCAAAAGCGTGCCGAGATTGAACCGGGATAGATCCGGCGCAATCCCCAGCTTGCGCGCCCGCAACCAGTAGGCATGAAATCCGGCAGCGTCGATATCACTGCCGTGCCGGGCAAAGGGGTGCAGATAGCTTGCCCCCTTACGCGACCAGTCGACAAACTCGATCCCCAGTTTAAAAGTGCCACGGGTCTGCACCATGAAATCGCGCTCATCAATCCCAAGCAAACGATTAAAGGCGATCAGGGGCGGAATAGACGCTTCTCCTACCCCGATAATACCGATTTCTTCAGACTCAATCAGGGTCACACGGGTAGACGTCGGCACAAATTTCGCCAATGCGGCGGCACACATCCATCCGGCAGCGCCACCCCCGGCAATGACGATATGTTCTAGCTGTGCGCTCATGCCTGAGCCCTGACCGGCTTGAGAAAGGCCTCTGAGGCACAGTGACGGGCGATAAACTCGGCATGGCTCGGCAACTGTTGCGTCACCTTCTCGATTTCCGCCAGACGCTGGCGCATCAGGCTGCGCAGTTCGAACTCGCCCAAGCGGTCGGCGAGAGGATCATAGATATCGGAGACGACACCCTGCCCGTTAAAAATAGCCGTCCAGCTCGGCAGCTTAAACGTATCACGGTCCTCGGTGATGACCCGGCCACAGTGGGCAAACAGGTCCATCCGCGCCTGAAGGCTGTCAGGGATCGGCATGTCCGCGCAATAGCGCCACAGCTCGCCGTCCTGACGGGTATTGAGGCGATAGTGAAGGATGATGAAATCGCGTACCCGCTCATATTCCCTCAGTACCATACGGTTAAACTCATCCTCAATGGCCTGAGAATGGCTGCGGCTGGGGTAGAACTCCAGAAAGCGCACCATCAGGTTCTGAATGAAGTTGATAGAGGTCGATTCCAGCGGCTCGATAAAGCCGGACGCCAGCCCCGTGCAAATGCAGTTCTTATTCCAGAACTTGTTGCGATAGCCGGTCGTAAAGCGGATCAGCATCGGGTCTTTGAGCGGGGCCCCATCCAGATTAGCCATCAGTGTGTCCAGCGCGCTCTGTTCATCGGTAAAGTTTGATGAAAAAACATGGCCATTGCCCGTGCGATGCTGAAGCGGGATACGCCACTGCCAGCCAGCCTCCCGCGCCGTCGACACGGTATAGGGCTGCAACGGATCTGTCCGTTCACACGGCACCGCCCAGGCCCGATCCACCGGCAGATAATGGCTCCAGTCCGTATAGCCGGTCTTAAGCGCGCCTTCGATCAGCAGGCCGCGGAAACCGGAACAGTCGATGAAGAAATCCGCCGCCTCGACGCGTCCGTCCTCAAGCGTCACGCTCTCGATAAAGCCATCTTCGCTGCGCAGATTAACGCCGCTAATCTTGGCATTCAGGCGCTTGACGCCGCGCGCCTCGGCATGACGGCGCAGGAAGCGCGCATAAAGCGAGGCGTCGAAATGAAATGCATAATTATAATTATGCATCGGCGAGCGCGGGTCCGGATTTGGCGGAAAAAAACGGTCAGCCAGCGCCAGTTGCGCCGACAGGCTGAACGCCTCCAGCGGCGTCTGATCGCCGAGCGACCTGAGCCTGCGCCACAGGGCATAGGCGCTGATGGCCTGATGGTCGTCGCCGAAATCGCCAAAGCCGTGAAAATAGCGGTTCGTCTCATGGCCCCAGCCGCGAAACTCGATCCCCAGTTTGAAGGTCGCTTCGGTCGCGCGCACAAACTCAGCTTCATTCAGGCCGATATGATCGTTGAAAAAACGGATGGCCGGGACGGTGGCCTCCCCCACGCCGATGATGCCGATCTCTTCGGATTCGATCAGCAGTACCTCAACCTCTTTGGGCACTGCGACGCTAAGGGCCGCCGCACTCATCCAGCCGGCGGTGCCGCCGCCCACGATGA
>DDPE01000054.1 GCA_002342035.1 Asticcacaulis sp. UBA2476
GCCCAACCCGCCGCCCCCGTCGTGCCGCACCCGATTGAGTTTGCAGGAGTTTCGTCCGCCGACAAACGCCATGGCCTTGCCGACACTTTGAAAGCCAAAGGGGTCAAGGCCGCCCTGATCACTGCCCCGTCGTCGCTGGCCTGGTTGTTCAACATTCGCGGTGGCGATGTCATCCGCTCGCCCCTGCCGCTGGGTCAGGCGATCCTGTTCGATGATGGCCGCGCGCAGATTTTCATTGAACCGGCCAAGGTGACCGAGGGTCTGGGTGAGTGGTTGGGCAACGAAGTCTCGCTGCTGACGCCCGCCGATATCGCCTCGGCTCTGGCTGACCTGAGCGGCCAAAGCGTTTTGATCGACCCGGCCATATCCTCAGCCTACTGGTTTGAGGCCCTGACCGCAGCGGGGGCCACCACCGTTCCGGCCGATGATATCTGCGCCCTGCCCCGTGCTTGTAAGAACGAGGTGGAAATCGCGGGCACGACCGCCGCCCATATCCGCGACGGGGCGATTTTATCGACCTTTCTTCACTGGGTCGCCACGGAGGCCCAAACCACCCAGCCGTCAGAAATCGAAGTGGCGCAGAAATTGGAATCGCTTCGCATCGCCTCCGGCCGCGTCAAAGACCTGTCGTTCGATACTATATCCGGCTTTGGCCCCCACGGCGCTCTGCCCCACTACCGCGTCAATACTGCCTCGGATATCCGTATCCAGCCCGGCAATCTGTTGCTGGTCGATTCCGGCGCGCAGTCTGAGGATGGCACCACCGATGTCACCCGCACGATGGCGATCGGGGAACCTACCACCGAACATAAACGCATGTTTACTCTGGTGCTCAAGGGCCATATTGCGCTGGCGACCGTGCGTTTTCCGGCAGGCACAACGGGGACGCATCTGGATGCTTTGGCGCGGCAATATCTGTGGGCCGGCGGGTTTGACTATGATCACGGCACCGGCCACGGCGTTGGCGTCTATCTGGGCGTCCACGAAGGCCCGCAGCGCATCAGTAAGGCCCTCAACCGCTATCCGCTGCAAACCGGCATGATCGTCTCAAATGAGCCCGGATTTTACAAAACCGGTGAGTTCGGCATCCGCATCGAGAACCTGCAATATGTCACCAAACCCACCCCCATCGACGGCGGTGAACGCCCTATGCACGGCTTTGAAAACCTGACCTGGGCACCAATCGACCGCAACCTGATCGAGGTCTCGCTACTGACAGAGGCCGAGCGCGCCTATATGGACGCTTACCACGCCAAAACCTTTGACCTGCTGAAAGACCTTGTCGCCCCCGATGTCCGCGACTGGCTCAAAACGGTTTGCGCCCCGCTCTAAAAATCCCCTCTCCCCGCTTGCGGGGAGAGGGTTAGGGTGAGGGGCATTACAAAGATTTATCCAGATCTGCCCTCATTTCTCGAACGATCTCATCTCTGGTAACAGAGAATTTTTCAGTCGCCTCGTTATCAAAGAATTTTGCAGAAATGGTCACTATTTTCTGAGGTGCCACCAGCTTTAACCGCTGATGCCAATACACCACCTTTTGCCGGTTTTCCTGCGAACTACTCACGACGCTATTCTGCAATGCCTCGACATAGCCTGCATATACCGTCAGCTTTTCTCGGTATCTGAATTGCCGTTTGTCAAACCTATCTTTCAAATAGGTTGTAAGCAGTGAACCGATACCTCTAAGCCGCCAATTAGCGTAATTAAAGTGCTGACGATTTGTTCCGTTTCCATGTTCCCTACCCCCGCCCGTAAAGCGGCATATTGGTCGCCATGATGGTCACAAACGGCATATTGGCCTCCGGTGGCAGGCCCGCCATATGCACCACCGTATTCGCGACATGGGCCACATCCATGCGCGGCTCAGAGCGGATGCTGCCGTCAGCCTGCAATACGCCCGATGCCATCGCTTCGGACATATCGGTGACGGCATTGCCAATATCGATCTGGGCCGCCGTGATGCCAAATGCACGTCCATCGAGGATGATCGATTTGGTCAGGCCCGTTACGGCGTGCTTTGACATCACATAGGGCGCGGCATGGGGCCGTGGCGCATAGGCCGAAATCGAGCCGTTATTGATGATCCGCCCACCTTGTGGGGTTTGTGATTTCATGGCCCGTATGGCTTCGCGAGCGCATAACATAGTACCGGTGACATTGGTGTCGATGACGGCCCTGACCTGCGCCCATTCGAGGTCTTCGAGCGGCACAGCGGGCGCACTGAGGCCAGCATTGTTGAACAGCATATCGACCCGCCCGAAGCGGGTGATCGTTGCCTCAAACAGGGCGGCGACCGAAGCTTCATCGGTGACATCCGTGGACACGCACAGGGTATCTCCCGCACATAACTCTGCGGTGTCTTTGAGCGCCGCGTCCCGCCGCCCAGCCAGAACCAGAGACCATCCGGCATTCGACATGGCCACGGCAACCTCCCGGCCTATGCCGCTGCCCGCACCGGTGATGATGGCGATTTTCAAGTGTTTCAAAAGCCCTTCTTTCTCCTCCCCTGTTTACGGGGAGGTGGATTTTGCGTTAGCAAACGACGGAGGGGGCATTTCCGAACGCCGGTCTCCCCCCCCCTCCGTCAGTTCACGCTACGAACTGACACCTCCCCCGTAAACAGGGGAGGAGGAGAATATCAGCCCCCGATCATCGCCAACCACTCGTCCTCAGTCATGACCGTGACCCCCAGTTCCTCAGCTTTTTTAAGCTTAGACCCCGCTCCCGGCCCCGCCACCACAATATGGGTCTTGGCCGAGACAGAGCCCGCGACCTTGGCGCCCAACCGTTCGGCCTGAGCCTTGGCCTCATCGCGGGTCATGCGCTCCAGCGCGCCGGTAAAGACCACCGTCTTACCCGATACCGACGATCCGGTCGCCACCGCCTCAGCCTCCTTGACCCGTAATTCGTCCAAGAACCGCTCATAGATACCGACTTCGTGGTCGTTGGAAAAATAGGCCACCAGCGCATCCGCCACGCTGGGGCCGATCTGATCCTGCTCGATAATCGCCCCCCGCGCACCCGGTTCATCCATAACCGCCGCCGTCATGGCCGCCCGGAAAGCCGGTTCCGATCCATAGGCCCGCGCCAACAGTTTGGCTGTCGTATCGCCGATATGCTTGATGCCGAGTGCTGCGATAAACCGCTCTAAGCTGATATCACGCCGGTCTTCGATGGCCTTAAACAGGTTTTTGACGCTTAAATCGCCCATGCCCTCGCGGTCTTTGAGCTTTTTCAAGGACACCGCATCACGCGCCTCAAGCTTGAAAATATCGGCCGGTTCCGAAATCAGCCCGTCCTCATAGAATTTGAGCAACTGCTTTTCGCCCAGACCTTCGATATCCAGCACCCGGCGGCTGACGACGTGTTTGAGATATTCGACCCGCTGATGGGGGCAGGCATGTTCGCCAGAGCAACGCCGCGCTACGCCTTCCTCGCCCTTGGCATTGACCTCTCGCACCACCTCGGTCTTGAGCGGGCACGGGCAGATGGTCGGAAAGTCATAGGACACGGCGTCGGCGGGTCGCTCACTGAGTTCGACGCCGACAATCTGCGGGATGACATCGCCGGCGCGTTGCACCCGCACCAGGTCACCGATGCGGATATCTTTGCGCGCGATCTCATCGGCATTGTGCAGGGTCACGTTCGACACCACCACCCCGCCGACCGTCACCGGTGCCAGCCGCGCTACAGGCGTCAAGGTACCGATGCGTCCGACCTGAATGTCGATGGCCTGTAAATGCGTCAGGGCCTGCTGGGCCGGAAATTTATGGGCAATCGCCCAGCGCGGGGATCGCGATACAAAGCCTAACCGGCGCTGATAATCCAGCCGGTCAACCTTATAGACCACCCCGTCGATATCGTAGCCCAGTTCAGAGCGATCGAGCGTTAGGACATCATAGACCTTCAATAAATTTTCGGCACCGTTAACGCGCACCGAGACAGGATTTACAACAAACCCCCACTCTTTGAACTTCTCCAGCGCTTCATATTGTGTTTTCACAAAATCAGGGTCTGTGGTGTATCCCCATGTGTAAGCAAAAAAACGTAATGGCCTTTGCGCAGTAACCTGAGAATTAAGCTGTCTTAATGCACCTGATGCAGCATTTCTAGGATTAGCAAATACTTTAGAGTTTTTTTCCCGCGCTTCGTCATTCATTTCTACAAATTTTGCCAACGGGAAATAAACCTCCCCCCTTATCTCTATTCGTTCAGGAAAATCACTCCCATTTAACTGATGGGGAATACCCGATATAGTCTTTACATTATCTGTTATGTCCTCTCCAGTGCGGCCATCCCCCCTAGTCGCGCCAAGGATTAGCTTTCCATTTACGTAAAGCAACGAACAAGAAACGCCATCTATCTTTGGCTCTGCTGTATATGCAACAAGCTCGTGTTCAGGAAGTCTTAAAAATTTTCGAATTTTACGTTCAAAATCAAATATATGATCAGGCAAAAAGGCATTATCTAAAGATAACATAGGAACAGCATGTTCAACTGTGGAAAACTTACTGACTACTTGAGCGCCTGTGGTTCGGGTGGGGCTTGTGGCTGATCGTAGAGTTGGAAATTGCGTTTCTATCTGCTTCAATTCGCTTTCCAACGCATCATAATCTGCGTCGGAAATTTCAGGCGCTTCTTTATTGTAATACAAATCTCTATGATAGCTTATTAGTTCAACAAGTTCATTTCGCCGGTTTATGGCTTCATCGCGAGTCATTGCAGGCTCCATTTACTTTGCGTGCAAATAGCCTACCCCTTCTTATTTTCAAAGCGCAAGAATCTAAAACAACGCCTACGTCTCGTTATAATAGAGCGCCCAATGATGATTGATTTCAGCGGTCAGGCATTCGTGTTCGGATCTGGCGGTATCGAAATCTGTTGTCATCTGGGGTCTGTCTTTTAGAACCTCCCCTCTTGGAGGGGAGGAGGGAGGTCGGATTTATCCGACCGGAAGGTGGGGTAAAACTGACACAGGAATTTACCCCCTCTTGTCTTCAATACATGTATTGAAGACAAGCTCCCCCTGCAATTAAAAGTGCGCTAACGCTTCGCTTTTTGAGCGCGGTGGGAGTTCTTACATTACCCCCGTACAAGTGCATGAGCCGCCGCGCGGGCGGCTTCGGTGATCTCAGCGCCCGACAGCATCCGCGCCAGTTCCTCAAGGGTTTCATCCTTTGACAATTCAACGACTGAGGAGCGCACCCCCTCACCCGCATCGGCCTTGGAAACCTTAAGGTGCTGATCGCCACGGGCTGCCACCTGCGGGCTGTGGGTCACCACAATCACTTGCGACGATTGCGCCAGTTTTTTCAGACGCAAACCGACGGCATCGGCGACCGCGCCGCCCACGCCCTGATCGACCTCATCAAATATCATCACTGGCCCCTTGGCGTCGATACCGCCCTTGGTCGCCAGCGCGGCCTTGAGTGCCAAGGCAAAACGCGCCAGTTCGCCACCGGACGCAATCGCCGCCATCCCGCCCCAGTCTGCACCGGGGTTGGTCTTGACCTCAAACGCGATCTGATCGCCGCCGGTCGGGCCATAGCGTTCCGGTTCCAGCGCGGTCATCGCTACACGGAACCGGGCCTTATCCAGCTTAAGCGGTGTTAGTTCGGCCATAACGGCGTGGCTTAAGGTTTCCGCCGCCTGAGAACGCTGCGCCCGCAACGCCTCAACCGCGAGGTGGAAAACGCTTTCCGCATCCTTGATCCGCGCCGCCAATTTCTTCAGATGCGACTCGGCATCCTCAATCTGGTTGAGGTGTTGCGCCATGCGTACCCGCATCATAGGCAGATCCTCGACCAGCACATTGAGCTTGCGCGCCATACCGCGCAGGGCAAACAGACGTTCTTCAACCCGGTCGAGCTTACCCGGCTCGACATCAAGCGCATCGGCTGCCGCATCCATCAGGGCCAGAGCCTCATCGGCGGCAATCAGGGTGCGATCGAGCGCCTCAGCGGCTGCCGACAGGCGCTTTAACACCTCATGTTCTCCGCTCGCCCCGGCCTGAGCCGCACGGGTGCGGGCATGATCCAGCGCGCGAAAGGCCTTGGCCAGTTGCTGCGAAAGGCGATCGCCACCCACAGCGGTGCGCGCTTCGGTAATATCTTCCAGCGCACGCTCGGACGCCCCCAGCAGGGCGCGCTCTGACGCCATCTGCGCCTCTTCGTCGGCCTGCGGGTTCAGGCGCTCAAGCTCCTGTAACCGCAGGGTCAGGGCCTCGATCTCTGACGCATCGGCCTGGGCTTTCTTGTGCAGGTCACGGTATTCGTCTTTCAGCGCCTTAAGCGCTTTAAACGCCGTTTGCACCTCGGCCAGATAGGTGGCACAGCCGCCGTAATTATCGAGCATGGCACCGTGGGTCTTCGGGTCAAGCAGCCCGACCGTCTCGTGCTGACCGTGCACCTCAAGCAGGCTGTCACCAAGCGCTTTGAGCACGCTGACGCTGACCGACTGATCATTGACAAAGGCTTTGGAGCGGCCATCGCGGCTGATGACCCGGCGCAGCAATAAGGGCTCACCGGCTTCTAGTGCCAGTCCTTTGTCTTCCAGAAATTCATAGAGGGATGACGTGCCGGCGATCTCAAACTCTGCCGTCACGGCGGCTTGCGGTGCCCCGGCGCGGATCAGGCCAACATCAGCGCGCGCGCCCGTCGCCAGCCCCAATGAGTCCAGAATGATAGATTTCCCCGCCCCGGTTTCACCCGTCAGCACACTTAAGCCCGACCGGATATCCAGATCCAGCCGGTCAACCAGAACCACATCCTGTATCGTCAGGCGAGTAAGCATATAAACCACAAAAAAGGCGGGTTCCAAAAACGGACCCGCCTTTATCGAATCATGACAGGCCGTTCAGTCCTATTTAAAGCGGAGTGATGCGGCTTAGCCAGCTTTTTTTCTTCTTTTGTTCTTTTTCTGGCGCGGCGGTCTCAACCTTCTTGGCATCAGGATCGGGGGCCACCGCCAGGGTCTGCCCGCGCGACTGCATCAGCTTATAGGCTTCGTTGTACCAGAACTCACCGGGGAAGTTATGACCCAGCACAGCCGCGTTGCGGTTGGCTTCGTCCGTCAGGCCCAGCACGAGGTTGGTTTCGACCAGACGATAAAGCGCCTCCGGCGTATGGCTGGTGGTCTGGTATCTGTCGATCACGGTGCGGAAACGACCGGCGGCGGCCAGAGGCTGGTTCTGGTTCAGATAATAACGCCCGATTTCCATTTCCTTGCCCGCCAACTGATCGGCGACCATGTCGAGTTTCAGGCGCGCATCCTTGGCATACTCAGAATTCGGGTAACGCAGGATCACATCGCGCAGCAGGGTTTGGGCCTGCACCGTATAGGCCTGATCCCGGCCGACATCGACGATCTGCTCGAAATAGTTATTGGCCTTCATATAGTAGGCATAGGGCGTGAGCGGCGAGCCCGGATAAAGCTGAATGAAGTGATCGGCCGCCGTGTTGGATTCCTCATAACGATTGGCCATGTAGTTGGCATAGATCGTCATGACGATGGCGCGGCGCGACCATTCCGAATAGGGGTGCTGACGCTCGACTTCCTCGAAATAGGAAACGGCCTCGTTCCAGCTTTTTTCGTCCAGGCGCTTCATGCCGGTGGCGTAAAGCTGCTCAACCGGGCGCTCTTCGTACACCAGTTGCGTACGCGCAGGCTTCTTACCGGCGCAGGCACTCAGGCCGCCGATGGCAAGGCTGGCCAGCACAACAGCGGCAATAGCTTTTTTGGAAACAAGCTTGGTCTTGGTAGGCGTCACGCGCATATGTCCCTAGTTCTTGGCCTTAGTTGCTCACAGGCCCGGACGTAAACGACCGGAATCCCCCAATGGACACTTACACGAGGCGGTTTAAATAGCCAACAGCCTTATTCAGGCTTAACCCGCTTTCGACAAGGCCGGAGCCAAAGTCACTACCTGGTACGCATCCGGGCGGGACAATAGGGCACGAACAAGGGCATTATTAAGGCCATGACCGGCCTTGATTCCTTCAAAACGGCCAAGAATCGGCATGCCCAGAACATAGAGATCGCCAATGGCATCCAGGGCTTTGTGACGCACGAATTCATCGGTATAGCGCAGGCCCTCAGCGTTCAGCACCTTATCGCCGTCGATGACAATGGCATTGTCCATGGAACCACCACGGGCAAGACCCGCTGCGCGAAGGGCTTCGACGCCTTCAAGAAAGCCGAAGGTGCGCGCCGACATCAGCTCATCGCGGAAACTGTCTTCAGTGACTACCAGATCGACGACCTGATAACCGATAACCGCGCTGTCAAATTCGATTTCAAAGCGCATTTCAAAGCGATCGCACGGCAGAAGCGACGCGCGCTTATCACCTTCGATCACGTGAACAGGCTTTAGAATTTCAATCACGCTCTGCGGCATGGGCTGACGGCGGAAACCGGCACGGTCGAGCAGTTGCACGAACGGCAGGGCCGAGCCATCCATGATCGGCACTTCCGGCCCGTCCATCTCGATCAGCACGTTATCGACGCCCAGCGCCGACAAGGCGGCCATCAGGTGCTCTATGGTCGAGACCGACACACCGGCCTTATTGGTGATGACCGTGCCCAGACGGGTCTGGGTGACAGACTCAGCGGTGGCCGCAATGATATTATCGCGGTCAGTGATGTCGGAACGCATGAAGACAACGCCGGAACCCGCAGGGGCCGGACGCACCGACAAACGCACGCGCTCACCGGTATGCAGACCTACGCCCGCGCAAATCGCCGGGGTGGCCAAGGTATGTTCATGATGCTCTGGCAACATAGACAGATAATCCAAAAAGTCGTGATGCCATCGCCCCGCACATGGAGTTTTGGCCTAGTGTGGGTATAGTTTCCGCCCACGTTAATCACAACTGAACTTGAATTTCTGTTTGTAACGTAAAGGATTACGGCAAAAAGTCGTTAAGATCGTGCCCTGCCAAAAGGCCTTATGCCGTAAGCCGTAACACCCTGAAACGTAAAGGGCGCGCCAGGGTTTGAACCTTAGCGCGCCACAATTACGATATTAGATAGTGTTATTAACGCAACACTTATAGTGCCTTAGTTGGCCAGTCTACGCAGGAAGGACGGGATCTCAAGATCATCCTCAGCTTCCGGGGCCGCCGACATTTCAGGCTTGGTGACACTGACGGTCGCCGAACGATGATCTGCGGTCTCCGGTTGCGCCGGATAGCTGGGCTGCACAGGCGATTGTTGCGTCACCGGCGCGTAGTGCGAGGTCGTGTCGCGATTACGCTGCGGAAACAAGGACCTCCAGATCGAGCCCTTCTCCTCCTCCGGCTGGCGGGCCGGGGCATGGGTGGGGGTCTGAAC
>DDPE01000089.1 GCA_002342035.1 Asticcacaulis sp. UBA2476
CTGTTGTTCGCTTCGGCACCGCCCCCTCCACCGCCGCCGCCTTCGACGGTGCCGGTTTCGGCGATTACAATAAGAATGGGCGCGCGCACATAGATGGCGTCACCACCCTTGGTGCCCGATTTAGCGCTGGGTCCGCCGTCGCCACCATTGCCGCCGCCGCCGTAGACCTTGCCGTTGATGGCCAATGCCAGATAAACAGTGTCGGGCCAGTCGCCGGTATCTATGGCCGTGCCGCCGCCGGGTTTGCCCATGATGGTCGTCTGTTTTTCGACGACGAACAGAAAGTTTGCGGCGGATTTGCCGTCATATCCGGCCATGTCCGCCAGTGCCCGTAAATTGGCGGGTTCAGTGACCACTATGGTCGTCAGGGGTTTGGACATCCGATCTGGCGGCAGGTTGGCGGTCACCGTCACGGTTGTGACATTTTCGGGACTATCAGGTTTGTCCTGAGCGGGCGCAGTACCCGCTGCCATCCACAACGCTACCACCAGCGCGCACCATTTTAATGTCATGACGGCCCCCTTGTCTGTATTATTATACTGTATACAACTGGGGTGGGTGTCAAGTTTAGTCGCGGTGATAAGGGCTTCCAGCTAGAATGGTGGTGGCGCGGTACATCTGCTCGGCCAGCATAAGACGGACCAAAGCGTGCGGCCAGGTCTGAGGCCCAAAGGCCAGCGAAAACGCCGACGCCTTAACCAGTTCCGGATCAAGGCCATCGGCCCCGCCAATCACAAACGCCATCCTGCGTTCACCACGATCCTTGAATTTGTCGATACGGGTGGCGATCTGGCGCGAGGTCAGAAGCTCCCCACGTTCGTCACAGGTGACAAGGGCCAAGCTCTCGCCAAGGGCGGCCAG
Source organism: Asticcacaulis sp. UBA2476 (assembly GCA_002342035.1). Taxonomy (GTDB): domain Bacteria; phylum Pseudomonadota; class Alphaproteobacteria; order Caulobacterales; family Caulobacteraceae; genus Asticcacaulis. Next base: position 862 of record DDPE01000089.1, read on the forward strand.
AATGGCTTCGGCTTCCTGACTCTTAGTGGGGGCTTTATTGGTTTTCTTGGTCTCGATTTCGAGCAGTTCAGCAGGCCCCAAACCTAAAGCGCGCCCCGTGTTGGAGGCGCGCTGAAGGTAGTCACGGGTCAGGGTGTTTTCCGGCGTCGAACCTAAGCGTCCGACTGCCGCCAGTATAAGTTTCATACGGGCGTGTAACCTTAGTTGGTCGAAACCGTATGGCCGGTGCCGGTCGCCGAAACCGACCAGATTTTCTCAATGTTATAGAAGGCGCGCACTTCCGGGCGGAACAGGTGTACGACCACATCACCGACATCGATCAATACCCAGTCACAGGCCGGCAGGCCTTCGATCTTGGCCTTACCGTGTCCGGAGTCCTTCAACGCGCGCAGCACATGGTCAGCCAGAGCGCCGACGTGACGATGCGAACGACCCGACGCGATGATCAGGGTATCGGCCATGGACGATTTGCCGCGCAGGTCAATGCAGACGATATCCTGCGCCTTATCGTCATCCAGACGGTTGAGGATGAGGGTTTCAAGCGCCAGATCTTCGCCGTCCGCCGGGGACAGGCTACTGAGATCGATGGCAGAGTCGCCGGTATCAGCGAGGGTGGACGGGGCCGTTTCGGCCGGTTGACGAGACAGTGTCATGGTTCCTTAGATTACAGATAGTGCACAGACCTTAGCACATTAAATCGCCAAGGTCATCCGCGTTGGTTAGGGGCTGTGGGTAATTTTTAGGTGACTGCCTTACGGCGCATATTACGCAGGGCGGTCGATGAAGCGGTATGGAGCGGGCCGGTAAGATAGGTCCAGGCCGGAACGGTTTGACGGGCAAGGGTTTTGGCCGCCATTTGCGGGTGGCGGGCATGGGCAAAACGGCGCGCGGTAGGTGAGAAACGGCTGTTCATCAAGGCGCCCGGCCGCGACACTATGGCCATCGGGATCATATGGGCGATCTGCGTCCAGCCACGCCAGCGATGGAAGGTGGCCAGACTGTCGCCGCCCATGATCCATACGAACCTGACGCCGGGGTAACGGGCTTTGAGGGCGCGCAGGGTATCGAGCGTATAGTTCGCCTTAATGCGGGTTTCAAAATCAGATATTATGTCACGCGGCCCTATAAACGGGCGAATGGCGTCGATGCGGTCGGACAGAGGTGCGGTTTCATAATTTGATTTCAAAGGGTTCTGTGGCGACACCAGCCAGATGATCTTATCCAGCCCTAACGCGATGCGCGCGGTATTGGCGACATGGGCGTGGCCTTCGTGGGCCGGATTAAACGAGCCTCCGAACAGCCCGATGGTCATGCCGCGCTCCAGATGCAGGCCGGTACGCAGCGCGCCGGGCCGCACAGAATGATAAAGAGGGGCGGGACCGGCGAACCACATAAGTTAGCGCATTCCCAAAAGTGGGCCCCGGTTTTGGGATATAAATGCGCGACTAGAAAACACGATTTAGTTGTCCCACGGGGTGTAAGGGGCGGCTTCCGGCGTATCGTCGCTGTCCTCAGTCACCGTTGACTTGCCGCTGATGATACCGAACGCGACAAATAGCAGTTCGCGCACACCTTCACCGGTCACGCCGGAAATTAGATGAGGCGTCTTCTTGGCGGCTTTTTTCAGGGCCTTGGCAAGCTCTTTGCGGGCGTCGGCGTCCATGGCGTCAACCTTATTGATCGCCAGGATTTCAGGACGCAGCGCCAGGTCCGGATCGTATTTTTTAAGCTCTTTGCGGATGATCTTATAGGCACCGATCGGGTCTTCCTGTGTGCCGTCGACCAGATGGATCAGCACCTTGGTACGCTCGACGTGGCCCAGAAAACGCGTGCCCAGACCTGCCCCATCAGAGGCGCCTTCGATCAGGCCCGGAATATCGGCAATCACAAAGCGCTGCTCCGGCCCCAGATCGACCACCCCCAGATTGGGCGTAAGCGTTGTGAACGGATAATCCGCAATCTTAGGCTTGGCCGCAGAAGACGCCGCCACAAAGGTCGATTTACCGGCGTTTGGTAATCCTAACAAACCCGCATCGGCGATCAGTTTCAGCCGCAGCCAGATCCAGCGTTCTTCGCCGTCTTGCCCTGGCAGGGCAAAGGTCGGGGCCTGATTGACTGGGCCCTTGAAGCGGGTATTGCCCCAGCCGCCATTGCCGCCCTTAGCCAGCATATAGGTTTGACCGGCCGTATCGAGGTCGACGATCAGGGTTTCCTGATCTTCTTCGAAGATTTGCGTGCCGACCGGGACTTTCATGATGATGTCTTCGGCATTGGCGCCGTGCATCTGGCGGCCCATGCCGTGGGTGCCGGTCTTGGCCTTGAAGTGCTGCTGATAGCGATAGTCGATCAGGGTGTTCAAGCCCTCGACCGCTTCGATCCACACGTCGCCGCCCTTACCGCCGTCGCCGCCGTCGGGGCCACCATTCGGAATAAACTTCTCCCGGCGGAACGACACGGAACCCGCGCCTCCGTTACCGGAACGGATGAAAATTTTGCACTGATCGAGGAACTTCATGAGGGGTATGTGAACTAAAAGGGAAAAAATATCAAATAGTCTCTGTGAGTATAAGGGGCGAACCCCTTATACTTTAGAGGATTTTGATCAGGTGCAGGGCGGTGTGCGGGCCATGACGCATCAGGGAGGTTTCCTGCGTGCGCCGCCCCGTGTAGAGAAAGCCTGACCGGATCAGAACCTGAGCCGACGCCGCATTATCGGCAAAGTGCGCCGCATGAACGATTTTTGCGCCGCCATGTGTGCGTAGCCAGCCGAGCGAGGCGGTTACGGCCTCAGTCCCATAACCGTGGTTCTGGTAAGGGTGGGCAATGAACAGGCTCATTTGCGGGCCGAAACTGTCCTGACCTACGGTTTCGGAAAACAGCAAGACGCCAATCAGTTTATCTCCCAACCGGATGCCCCACTTGGGGAAGCGGCGCGAATGCTGGGTCATGGCCATGCTCAAAAAGCCAAACGCATCCTCTAACGCGAACGGATGCGGGATGTCATGGGTCATGCGCGCCGTTTCAGCCGACGCGAACACCTGCGTCAGCGTTGTGACATCAGAGAACGTCAGCGGGCTTAACACCAGGCGGTCGGTTTCAATCCGTGTCGCTGTGGGCGGCGTGTGTAATCTGGGGGGCGTTAAACTTAAATCTCTGCCCCCGAAATCTTTCGATATCATCGGAGTGTGTCCTTAGAAAACTGAACGCGGGGCAAAGAAAAAGGGGAGCCGGTATGACCCGAACTCCCCGCTTATCGCTTTAGTTCAGATCGGGCTTAAGGGTTAAGCGCGATCTGAAACATGTCTTAGATCGGCTTATTCGGCAGCAATTGCGGCCGGAATGATCGACACATAACAGCGGTTATCGCGCTTGGTGGTAAACTTCACCTGACCGTGAGCCGTGGCGAAGAGGGTGTGATCGCGGCCCATGCCGACATTTTCACCCGCAAAGAACTTGGTGCCGCGTTGACGGACAATGATGTTGCCGGAAAGGACGTTTTCAGAGCCGTACTTCTTGACGCCTAGGCGCTTGGATTCTGAATCGCGGCCGTTACGCGACGAACCGCCAGATTTTTTGTGAGCCACAGTGGCCTCCTAATAAAATGGTTGTCGCTTAAGCTTCGGTGTCCGAAGCGTCGGCTTTCTTTTTGGCCGGAGCCTTTTTTGCGGGCTTTTCAGCCACAGCCACGTCAGCAACCGAAGGGGTTTCGACAGCAGCCGCAACATCACGCGGAGCGAGGTTACGGGCGCGGGCATTAAGCTCGGCCTTAGTGGTCAGCGATACCGTGCCATCCCATGTGCCGGACTTACCTGCACCATCGATGCCGGTGACGCGGATCACGGTTTCATGTTGGCGATGGCCGCGGGTACGGCGATAGCCCTGACGACGGGTCTTCTTGAAGATCTTAACCTTGTCGCCCTTACGGGTTTCGACCAGGGTGCCAACGACGGCGGCGCCGTCAACCAGCGGAGCGCCGACGACTGCACCGGCTTCGTCGCCGATCATCAGGATTTCTTCAAAACGGACTTGTGTGCCCGCTTCGCCTTCAAGCTTCTCAACGACCAGAAGGTCGCCGGCTGAAACGCGGTATTGCTTACCGCCAGTTTTAATGACCGCGTACATGGTCAAGCGCCTCTTATCTATATAGACTAATGCGCAGACCCTGAAATTAACCGAATTAGGTGACTTCAAGCCCGCGCCATAAACGGGTAACCCGACAGACGAATAAAGCCTGCCCGGCGTGAGGGGCGGACTTATACAGACGATTATTGTTGAGTCAATCGCAAAGCCGCCGCAAATCTGCATTATTGGCCGGGGTATGACCAAAAAATATCGCAAGGCGCGATAAGCACAGCGTTTGCCGCTTGATTTCAGGCTTAAAAAGCATACTTAAAGTCCAACTTCTGTCCTCTATATTACTGTGAAGGCGCATTTATGGCCGATACTGCATCCGCATCCCTTAAGACCCCCGTGACGGTTCTGACCGGCTATCTGGGGGCGGGCAAGACGACGCTGCTCAACCGTATTCTGTCGGAAAACCACGGTCAGAAATACGCGGTCATCGTAAATGAATTTGGCGAAATCGGTATCGACAATGACCTGATCGTGGGTGCCGACGAAGAAGTGTTTGAGATGAATAACGGCTGTGTCTGCTGCACAGTGCGCGGCGACCTGATCCGCATTCTGCAAGGGTTGATGCGACGCAAAGGCCAGTTTGATGCCATTATCGTTGAGACCACGGGCCTTGCCGATCCGGGGCCGGTGGCGCAGACCTTTTTTGTCGATGAAGACGTCAAGGCGAGAACCTATCTGGATAGCGTGACAGCACTGGTTGATGCCAAGCACTTTAAATCGGCGCTGGAGGCCGACCGGGTGGTTAAGGAACAGATCGCGTTTGCCGATCAGGTTATCCTCAACAAGACCGATCTGGTCACACCGGAGGAGCTGAATGAAGTCGAGGCCCGTATCCGCGGCCTGAACCCGCTGGCGACCATTCTGCGGGCTGAGCGTTCGGGTGTCGACATCAAAAGCCTGCTGAACCAGCACCGCTTTGACCTGTCGAAGATGGACGGCATCGCTAATCATGACGACCACGGCCCGGACTGTGCCGATGACTGCGGCCATGATCACTATCATGCTCATGGGCATGACCACGGGCACCACGATCATAATCCGGCCCACGGTGAAGCGGGCCATGTTCATGATGAACACTGCGGTCACGACCATCATCATCATGATCACGGGCATGATCATGGGCAAATTAACCCGATCCATGATAACGAAATCCGCTCGGTATCTCTGTCGTCGGATAAACCTCTGGACGGTGTGCGTTTCACCAAGTGGATCGACCAGCTTCTGGCCACCAAAGGCCCGGATATTCTGCGCGCCAAGGGCATTATCGATGTGGCGGGTGAGGATAAGCGTCTGGTGTTTCAGGCGGTCCACATGATCCTTGAGGGCGAACTGCAGGCGCCGTGGAAAGACAGCGAAAACCGCTTCTCGCGCGCGGTATTTATCGGACGCCATCTCGATGACGCGGCCCTGCGCGCCGGTTTTGAAGCCTGTATCAAGGTTTAACGTCCGCAATGCCTCCGCCCCTGCTTGCGGGGGAGGTGGATTTTTGCTTTAGCAAAAAGACGGAGGGGGCAATACGGAGGATGGTGTTGCCCCCTCCGTTGTTTCAGGCTTTCGACAACACCTCCCTCGCACGCCGGGGAGGAGGAATATAAAAAATGACCTTTGCTGTTCAAAACAACTACGGCGCCTATGTCGTTAGCGCCCTGTTTGATGCCGCCGATGAGGCGATTGTCGCCTTGTCCGATGGGCGGGTGGTGTTTGTCGATGTCGATATGAGTTTTGACGCGCACCCCAATGCCGGAATTTTGTGCGCCGTAGTCCACCCCACCGGCGTTGGCATCGTCACCGGCGGCGATGACGGTCGTGTGGTGTGGACGACCAAGGACTCTCAACCGATTGAGCTTTTGAACATCAAGGGCGCGTGGTTCGATTCCGTTGCCGTTAATGCCGAGGCCATGCTTCTGGCCGCCGCATCGGGCAAAAAGGTCTATATCTATGACCTGGCCAAAAAGGGTGAACCCAAGATTTTCGAGCACCCCAACAGCGTCTCAGGGCTGGTGTTCGACCCCAAAGGCCGTAAGCTTTATTGCGCCTCTTATAATGGTGCCTATGTCTGGTTTTCACGCATCCACCCGCAAAAGCCGCAACTGCTGAAATGGGCAGGCTCACACACCGGCATTGCCATCTCCCCCGATGGCAAGTTTGTGGTTACCTCGATGCAGGAAAATTCATTGCATGGCTGGCGGCTGTCGGATTCCAAAGACATGCGCATGGGTGGCTATCCGACCAAGATCAAGTCGATCGACTTCTTCGCCAAGGGCAAGCTTTTGGCCACATCCGGGGCCAATGGCGCGGTGGTGTGGCCGTTTCTGAAGGCTAACGGGCCGATGGGCGAAGAGGCGTCTGAGATCAATGCCGATGAGTCGTCTATGGTCACGGTTGTGGCTGGCGCGCCCGAAGATACAGTGCTGGCGGCAGGTCTTGATGACGGCCGGGTATGGGTGGCTGAGCTGCAATCGACCGGCATCGAATACATCCAGCGCGAAAAGGGCTCGCCCGTTTCTGCTTTAGCGGTATCAGGTGACGCCGCCCGCATCCTGTTTGGTAACGAAGACGGCTATGTATGGCTGTTTGAATCGACGGCTGATTGACGCGCTCCAATTATTTACCAAAATGGTATATACCGCTTAGGCAAGGTTATTCGGGGCGTTTGATGTCGGGGTTTTTCGCAAAGCTTAAATCCGTCAAGTGGGGACGGGTTTTGTTAGGGCTGGTGCTTGGGTTTTTTGTCTTCAGCGTGGCCTCAGTCCTGATCCACCGCTTTGTGCCGGTGCCGGTGACCTTCCTGATGGTGCAGCGCCTGTTTGAAGGCGAAGGCTATGATCACCGCTGGGTGTCGATGAAAAACATCAGCCCGCACCTGCAAACCGCCGTGATCGGCGCCGAAGACGCCCGCTTTTGCAGCCACGATGGCTTTGATTTTGAAGCCATCGAAAAAGCCCAGAAATATAATGCTCGCCACACCAAGCGTAAGCGTGGGGCCTCGACCATATCGCAGCAAACCGCCAAGAACGTCTTCCTGTGGCCCGCGCGGTCGTGGGTGCGTAAAGGGGCTGAGGTCTATTATACCGTCCTGATTGAGACCCTGTGGCCGAAAAAGCGGATCATGGAAGTTTACCTCAATAGTGTCGAATGGGGCCCTGGGGTTTATGGGGCCGAGTCGGCGTCGCGGTACTGGTTCAAAAAAAGCGCATCTGACCTGAACCGTGCCGAAGCCTCACGCCTGGCGGCCATCCTGCCGAGCCCGCGTAAGTGGCGGGCCGCGAAACCGGGTAAATACGTCGCCAAACGCTCCGGCCGCATCCGTGCCAATGCCTCAAGCATAAAGGCGACGGGCGATATGGCGTGTCTGAATTAGTTAATAGCTAATATCCCGCGCAACTATTGGGTTGACGATTAAGCCCAAATGCCTTTCCCTGTGCCCGTTCTGTTTCAGGGAGAGGGTTTCATGATCATCAAGCGTTTGATGCTGTCCGCCGCTATGGTCGCTATATTAAGCGGCTGCGCCACTACATCGTCAGTTGAGCCGTCTGCCCCGCCGATGGCCACGGCCCCCGAAGCGTCGGTATCGACCAAGCCTACCCCCGAAGAGGCCAAGGCTTTTGTCGATGCGGCCGAGACAAAACTGGCGGAAATGAGCGAATATGCCGCGCGCGTGCAGTGGCTGCGGGCGACCTATATCAATTTCGACAGCATGTGGCTGGAGTCCAAGGTCAATGGCGAATTTACCGAGCAAACCGTCACCTTTGCCATGGAAGCCGCCAAATATGACGGCGTTGATGTCGATCCGGTCACGGCGCGTAAACTCAAGCTTTTGAAACTGGCCCTGTCCCTGCCTGCCGCCGATCGTCCGGGCGCCGCCGATGAACTGGCCAAGCTGTCGACCAAGCTGGATTCGGTCTACTCGACCGGAAAATTCACCTATAACGCCAAAACCTATACACTCAATGATGCCTCAGAAGTCATGGCCAGGTCGCGCAATCCGGCGGAGCTGCGGGCCATGTTCGAAGGCTGGCGCACCGTGTCACCGGCCATGAAGGCCGACTATACCAAGCTGATCGAACTGTCGAACGAAGGTGCCAAGGGCTTAGGTTTTACGGATGCCGGCGCCATGTGGCGGTCGGGCTATGATATGGAACCCGATACCTTTGCCGCCGAAACCGACCGTCTGTGGGCACAGGTTGAGCCGTTCTATGAGAACCTGCATTGCTATGTGCGCACCAAGCTGAATGAAAAATACGGCGATGCGGTGCAACCGAAAAACGGGCCAATCCGCGCGGATCTGCTCGGCAATATGTGGGCGCAGGACTGGGCCAATATCTATGATATCGCCGCCCCCAAAACCGGCAATTATAAGCCCGCCTATAATCTTGACGCGCTGCTGAAATCGAAGAAGTACGATGAAATCAAGATGGTCAAGACCGGTGAGGGTTTCTATACCTCGCTAGGCTTAGCACCGCTGCCGCAAACCTTCTGGGAACGCTCGATGATCGTGCGCCCGAAAGACCGCGAAGTCGTCTGCCACGCCTCGGCCTGGGACCTCGATAATGCCGACGATATCCGCATCAAGATGTGCACCAATGTCAACGGCGAAGACCTCTATACCGTCCACCACGAACTGGGCCACAACTACTATCAGCGCGCCTATAAGAACCAGCCGTTCCTGTTTAAAAATGGCGCTAACGATGGTTTCCACGAAGCGATCGGTGATTTCGTAGGTCTGTCATCGGTGACCCCGACCTATCTCAACCAGATCGGTCTGCTGGATAAGGTGCCCGCCCAGACGGGTGAGGATATTCCGTACCTGCTGAAAATGGCGATGCAGAAAATTGCCTTCATGCCGTTTGGTCTGCTGGTCGATCGCTGGCGCTGGGAAGTCTATTCCGGTCAGATCACACCGGCGCAATATAATGACCGTTGGTGGGCGCTGGTCAAAAAATATCAGGGCTTAACGCCTCCAGGCGCGCGCCCTGTCGCGGCCTTCGATCCGGGTTCAAAGTACCATGTGGCGGCGTCTGTGCCCTATACGCGTTATTTCTTGGCCCACGTTTACCAGTTCCAGTTCCAGAAAGCCGCCTGTGATCAGATCGGCTTTAAGGGGCCGCTTTACCGCTGCTCGATCTACGGGGAAAAGGCCGTCGGCGAAAAGTTCAACAAGATGATGGAGATGGGTCAGTCAAAGCCGTGGCCGGACGCGCTCGAAGCCTTTACCGGCACGCGCCAGACCGATGCCTCGGCGGTGACGGAATATTTCGCACCGCTCAACACCTGGCTGATCCAGCAGAACAAGGGTCAGAAGTGCGGGTGGGAAGCGTAGGGTCTCATGAAAAAGTTTCGGCGGCTCAAGGGCCGCCGAATACGTTTTTCATGGAAGAACTAGCTATCATCTAAACTGGTAATGGCCTCTGCTATAATTTCATCAAAGGCGATTGTTTTATAGTAATAATGGCCGCCAATAGTTGCCGGATTTCCACCAATAAATAATAACCCTCTTGAAACAAAATCTATAAGTTGACTATTAATTTCGGTTTCAGGGGCTTTATATGGGCGATCTAAAAATCTTACTATATCGCCTGCACTTAAAAATAAATGATACCCATCATAATTTTTTTCTGATGCTTTGATGTCAAATACTGATTTCAATGTCACTAACATTTGCAAATCTGCTTGTGACATTGATGCAATTCTGCGTGCAGTACGTGCAACTTTACTAGGATCAATTTGCGCTTTTTGACTTTCACCAATTAGCATCAAAGCCAAAATTTTTAAATTATGCCGAAATTCACCTAGCTTTGCGGCTTCATAGTAAGCAATTGTGTTGGGTATAAGGCCCTCGTAATCTGGGTCTGTTAGTAATTCTATGTTGCCTTTGGCAACTTGCTCTAAAAGCAATCGCGTGGATTTTTCGATATTATTTTTAGAGACTATTTCAATAAATTTAACAGCAATTGATGTGGCTGGAACACCTAAAGCACTAAGCATTTCAGCCAATATTGTAGATGATACAGATAGTATCCCCTGTGCGCCTTTTACTGGTTTAGGCAATTTAGGTTTCAAAGCCTTCTCCTTGTTCCGGCTACGTCAGTTTGATCTCGCGCAGGCGTTGCTGGAGGAAGTCCTCGGCGGTGATGGGATCGGGGAACTGGTTCGGGCGGCCTGCGCTGATGCAGTTTTTGAGCGTCTCAATCACATAGGGCGGTTCGAAGTGCAGGAAAAACGGCGTCGAATAGCGTGAAAAGTCCTTGCGGCCCTCGGCGGGATTGACGACGCGGTGGATGGTGGATGGCAGCACACCATTGGTCAGGCGCGACAGCATATCGCCGATATTGATGACGATGCAGCCCTCCGGCGGGGTGATCGGTAGCCATGTGCCGTCACGATCCTGAAGCTGCAAACCCGGTTCTTCGGCTCCCATCAGCAGGGTAATGACATTGATATCGCCGTGGGCACCGGCGCGCACGCTCATCCCCTCAGACGTCACCGGCGGATAATGCAGCAAACGTAAGACCGAATTGCCTTCGCGCACGGTGGGGGTAAAAAATTCCGGATCGAGTTTCAGATAGATGGCAATGGCTTTCAGCACCCGTTTGCCGAGGAAATCGAGCGCGGTATAAAGCTCCGACACATGGTCGCGAAAGCCGCTGACTTCGCCGGGCCAGACGTTCTCTAGCATATAGTCGCGGTAAGGGTGGCCATCGGGCAAATCGCGTCCGGTATGCCAAAATTCCTTAAGGTCGTGGTGGCTGGCACCCTTGGCGGTCTCAATCCCAAACGGGGTGTAGCCGCGCTGCCCACCGACGCCGACCTTATATTGCATCTTGGTGTCGGTCGGGAGAGCGAAAAACGCTTTGGTATCATCAAGCGCCTGATCGACCAGAGTCCTATCCAGCCCCGCCCCGTCCTTATCGAACAGGCCCGACAGCACGGCAAAACCATAACGCTCAAACGACGCCCCCAGGCTTTGCGCAAAGGCGTCGATATCCTCGGCATAAAGGCTGATCGGCACGGGGGTGATGGCGGAAGTGGTCATGGGGAAACCTGTCACAATAGATACGTGTTGGGTGGCTATGCCTTAATCCGGCATCGATTGGGGCGCAAGGGATGAAAATGCCGCACTTGCCGTGACGCGCGATCCATATTAACCCGCGTAATTCTATCACAGTCGCCCAAAACTTCGGCGGTTGAGGAAATTTTAATTGCGGGGCGGCTTTAACCATTGTTCATATCGGTTAAAGTCACAAAGTTTGGAATCGAAAGAGCCGTTGCGCATAGCCATGAGATTGTGGGCTCACAAACCCTTAACGTCAAATATCCGCGGCCTTAGCGCCGGCGCGCTTTTGTGCGCCTTGTGGTTATCGCTGATGGCCGTGCCTGCCATAGCCACACCTGCGGTAACGGAGGCGCCCGCCTCGGCCTCGACGGATCAGGTTCTGGCCGAAATGGTCGATCCGAAATTCCAGCCGATCAATTCGACGAAAGCCCTGAAATCGTCTGAGCAGTCGGTGGTGCGGGTGCTGGTGGTTTATCGTGGTTTCGGCGGTGTGCCGCTCGATGCGGTCGGCATGGGCTCCGGCTTTGTAGTCGCCCCCGGTTATATCGTCACCAATTTCCATGTGGTTGAAGCGCCGCCCGAAGCTTCATCGGCGGAAATCTACATCGTGCCGCATAAGGACACCGGCGCAGGCTATCAGCAGGTCGAACTGGTCAAGTCCTGGACCGAAGGCGATCTGGCGCTGCTGAAAGCCCCAACATTGAAAGTCGCGCCGCTTAAGCTTTATCTGACCCCACAAAAGAACCAGCGCATCATTGCCATGGGCTATCCCGGCGTGACCGATCGCTTGCTGAAACGCGGCGGGACGGAGCTTTTGGTGCCTGCGGATGCCTATGTCACTCAGGGCTCGATCGCGCTGTTTGCCTCGACCAACCCTGATGGCGGGCGGGTCGATACGCTGTTTCATACGGCACCCGTTAACCCCGGTAATTCGGGTGGCCCACTGCTGGATGAATGTGGTCAGGTGGTCGGCGTCAATACCTGGAGCGCGGCCTCATCCTTGTCGGACAGCGGTGATTTCGATGTGCCGGCGGGGCAATATGTCGCCACTCATGTGTCGGCGCTTAATACGTTTTTGAGTTCGGCGGGCATTACCCCGCAGATTCAGGGTGAAGCCTGTTACGCCAAGTCCGAGGACGAAATCTCCAAGGACGATGCCCTGACCAAGGCGCTGGCGGCGGCGGCCGAAGCGCAGCGTCAACGGCTGGAGCAGGCCAAAAAGGCTGAAGCGGCGTCAGCCCTGATGGATCAGTTGCAACTGGCCGCCCTTGTCGTGCTGTCAGTTCTGGTGCTGGTGCTGATCGTCGTCCATATCCGTCGTGAGCGTGAGCACAAGGAAAAAGCGGCACCGACAGCCTATGCGGTTGAGCCAGACACGGCGGATGCCAAGCCGCTGCACCTGAAAACGACACCGGCCAAGGTGCGTATCAAGCATCCCTTCCCGTGGGGCTGGACATTGCTTGGGGTGCTGGTGGTCATACTGGCCATGGTATTTGTGGTGCGCGATTCGGGCTTATGGGAACGGCATGCGGCCAAGAAAGCCGCCGCTGAGACCTCGTCCGAAGGGCTGGTGCGGCTGGCCTGTGAGGTCGATAAATCGGCTTCGCCACGCCCACTGAATGGCGCAGGGCCGACCGAGTTTGAGTTTGAGGCCTCGCGCGCCTGCGTCAATAACCGCACCCCTTATGAGCGTCAGGCGGATGGGTCTTTGTTGCGCTTTACGGTTAGCGACTCTGAGCCTTTTGCGGCTAAACTCGAACTGTCCAAAGACGGGCTAAGGTTTAAACGCAGCGATTACCGCCTGTCACCGGAGGCCCATCAGGCCTATGTGTCTCAGCGCACGGCGCTTGGGACTTTGCGCTGTGCCGCCCCGGACAATGCCGGTCAGCAGGCGGCGTTGAAAGATAATCTGCAAAAGGTGCGCACCCTGGCGCAGTCTTACCTGACGGCGCAACCAGAGACCCAGACCGTGTGGCGCTGTCATAAAACTGAGGCTGCCAAGCCCGTAAACTAATATCCTCATCGGCTTTTGATCGCATGTTTATGGCCGTCTTATTTTTGGGTCGGTCATCGGCATTGGTTGTTTGCGACGTTCATTCTAGGTTCAGCAAAACTGGAATAGTTTCAGCTCATATCCGCTTCAACCCATGAATGGCGGAAGGTCTGAGCTTAAGGGAGAGTTTAAGCATGAAAAAAGTTCTGTTAGGTTTCGCTGCGACCGGTATTTTGCTGGCGGGCTGTACGACCACCGACCCAAACACGGGTCAGGTGGTGCGTGATAACACCAAAACCAATGCCATCATCGGTGCGGCCGTCGGTGCTGCGGCGGGTTATGCCACCAACACCAATAAGGGTGAGCAGGGCCGCAAAAACGCGATCATCGGTGCTGGCATTGGTGCGCTCGGTGGCGCCGCCGTCGGCAACTACATGGATAAGCAGCAGGCTGAACTGCGTAAAAAGCTGGCCAATACCGGCGTGACGGTCGACCGTAATGGCGATGTCATTACCCTGAACATGCCGTCCGACGTGACCTTCCCCGTCAATGGCGATCAGGTAGATACCCGTTTCTACAAAGTTCTTGACGATGTTTCGGGTGTTCTGAAAGATTATCCGTCGACCTATATCGATGTGATCGGCCACGCCGATTCGACCGGCGCTGATGATTACAATCAGGCCCTGTCGGAGCGTCGCGCCAATTCGGTGGCCAACTATATGTCGAGCCGCGGCGTCGCTTATCAGCGTATCTATGTGGCCGGTGCCGGTGAAACCCGTCCGATCGCCTCAAACGATACTGAATCGGGCCGCGCTCAAAACCGTCGCGTCGAAGTGACTTTGCGTCCGGTTGAGCAGTAGCTTTAGGCAGTAATTTTTAAATACCTCTAATCTATAACAGGCGGCATGACACCCTCATGCCGCCTGTCTTTGCTTGGAGCCGAAGTCGATGCCGTCACTCCCGATGAGGTGATGTCGGCCATCGCGCAGTCAGTGACCGCAAAACGCCAGATGGTGATCGCCAATCATAATCTGCACAGTCTTTATCTGTTTCATCGCCGCTCAGACATGCGGGCCTTTTACGATAAGGCCGACCTGATCGAGATCGACTCGACGCCCATGATCCTGTGGGGGCGGTTGCTTGGCAAAGACGTATCGCGGGCCCATCGCTGCACCTATCTCGATTTTCGCGAAAGCTTCTGGGCGCGGGCGCAAAGTGAGGGCTGGCGGGTCTGTCATGTTGGCGGTGCGCCGGCGCATAATCCGCTATCGAAGGCAGCGATCCTTAAACGCTTCCCCCAGGTTCACCTAGACATGCACACCGGTTATTTCGATGTGACGGGCGCTGATAATGAGCGGCTTTTGGCCGAGCTTGCGGTTCAAAAACCGGATGTATTGTTGGTCGGCATGGGAATGCCGCGTCAGGAACTCTGGATACTCAATAACCTGAAGCGACTGCCTGAGTGTGCGATCATGCCGATCGGGGCGGCGTTCGATTATGAGGCCGGCGTGATGTATACGCCGCCGCGCTGGACCGGGCAGATGGGCATCGAGTGGCTGGTCAGATTTTTCCATGAGCCGAAGCGTTTGTTCAGTCGCTATTTCTTGGAACCGTGGGTGCTGATCCCCCATGCTATGAGGGATTTAATGAGGCGAAAGCCGCGTTAACTACGCCTTAAGCGCACCACAGCATCATGCGCACCAGACCTTAAGCGTTAAAGTAACCGGAGTTTTGGCATGTCCGTACTGTTATACCGTGATTTTGCCCCTCAGATGGACCCCGTTCAGGGCAAGGTCGTGCTGATCACCGGCGCTACCGGATCGTTCGGGCGCAAGATGGTCATGACGCTGTTGCGGGATTACGATCCGAAGAAGGTCATCATTTTCTCGCGCGATGAGCTTAAACAATATGAGATGCGCGCCGAATTGGAAGAGATGTTCCCCAAGGAAAAAATCTCTCGCCTGCGCTTTTTCTTAGGGGATGTACGCGACCGTTTGCGGCTGGTTACGGCGTTTCGCGGGGTCGATATCGTCATCCATGCCGCCGCGCTGAAACAGGTGCCTGCGGCGGAATATAACCCGTCCGAATGTATCGCCACCAACGTCAATGGCGCGGAAAATGTCGTCTCAGCCTGCCTTCAGACCGGCGTACACCGGGTGGTAGCGCTGTCGACCGATAAGGCCTGTTCCCCGATCAATTTGTATGGGGCTACTAAGCTGGCTTCGGACAAGATTTTCGTGGCCGCCAATAATATGGCGGGCGATACCGGCATCCGGTTTTGCGCGGTAAGGTATGGCAATGTTATCGGTTCGCGCGGGTCGGTGGTGCCACTATTTAAGCGCCTGATCGCCAATGGTTCCAAGACCCTGCCGATCACCGATCCGCGCATGACGCGCTTTTGGATCACCCTCGATCAGGGCGTGAATTTTGTGCTGTCGTCGCTGGAGCTTATGCAAGGTGGGGAAATCTTCGTGCCGAAGATCCCGGCGACCCTTATGACGGATCTGGCGACCGCCATGGCCCCTGAGCTTGAGCAGCCCACAGTCGGCATTCGGCCGGGGGAAAAGCTGCATGAGGTCATGATCTCGGCCGATGATGCGCGTTCGACCTTTGAGCTGGATGACCGTTTTATCATTGAGCCGGAATTTGCCGAATATACCCGCAAAAGCTTTGCCAAGGTGCGCGGCGCAAAGCGCGTCTCGGAAGATTTTTATTACGCTTCCGACGTCAACCCTGAGCGGTTGGACATCGACGGTATCAAGGCGCTTTTGGCCGCCTATACGGGGTAGAGGCGATGTTGAGCCAACCCTTTTTGGCCTATGGCCGCCAGTCGATTGATCAGACTGACATTGATCATGTCATTGAGGCGTTGCAATCCGATTTCCTGACTACCGGGCCGTGGGTCGAACGCTTTGAGCGCGAACTGGCCGCCTATGTCGGCGCGAAAGAGGCGGTGGTGGTCGCAAACGGCACGGCAGCGCTGCATCTGGCCATGTTGGCTTTGGGGATAGGGCCGTCGGATGTCATCATTGTGCCTGCGATCACCTTTGTGGCCTCGGCCAATTGTGCGGCCTTCTGCGGCGCGCAGGTGGTGTTTGCCGATGTCGATCCGCTGACGGGTTTGATGACGGATAAGACGTTTGAGGATGCGCTAAATATCGTGCGGCGCGACTATAGCGAATTGCGATTTGCCGGCGTTGTGCCGGTGCACTATGCCGGACGTCCGGTGGCGCTCGATCAGATTGCGGGCCGGTGCGCCGAATTGGACGCCTTTGTGGTCGAAGATGCCTGCCATGCGCTAGGCTCGATGATTAAGGGCGTCATGACCGGCGCGTGCCAATATTCGCAGATGGCGGTGTTTTCCTTTCATCCGGTCAAGACCCTGACGACCGGCGAAGGCGGGGCGATTATGACTAATGACCCCGCACTGGCTCGCAAATTGCGCAGCCTTCGCAGTCATGGCCTTGAGCGCGATCCGCCGCGATTTACCGGCCTTGGTTTTGGTGACGATCGGGATTCTGGGCCGTGGGTCTATGAAATGCAGGCGCTGGGCTATAACTATCGCCTGCCCGATCTGAACTGCGCGCTAGGGGTGTCGCAGCTTCATAAGATGCCGCACTTCGCCGCCCGTCGCCGCCGGTTGGTTGAACTTTATGAGGGCGCACTAAAGGCGGCGCGCCTGCCGGTAAGCTGGACGGAACCCGCAGCGGAGACCGATCCGGTGTTTCACCTGATGGCGGTGCAGATTGATTTTCGCAGCATCGGCAAGACCCGCACCGAGGTCATGGCAGAGTTAAAAGCGCGAGGCGTCGGCACACAAGTGCACTATATCCCCGTCCATCGCCAACCCTACTGGCAACAGCACGCTTTGGGGCAGCGCAATTTGCCCGGGGCTGATGCCTATTATAGCCAGACCCTGTCCCTGCCGCTCTATCCCGATATGACCGACAGCGATCCGGCGGCGGTGATGGCCATCCTGAAAGAGGTGTGCGGCCTATGAGTTATGAAATCGAGATCGCGGGCCGAAAAGTTGGATCGGCTCATTCGCCCTACATAATCTGCGAATTGTCGGGCAATCATAATGGCTCGCTGGAGCGGGCGCTGGCGCTGGTCGATGCGGCGGCCGATACCGGCTGCGACGCCATCAAGCTTCAGACCTACACCGCCGATACCATCACCATGAAATCCGACCGCCCTGAGTTTTTCATCGGCGGCGGACCGTGGGAAGGCTATGGCTTGTGGGATCTTTATAACGAAGCCCATACCCCCTGGGACTGGCATGAAGCGTTGTTCGAGCGAGCCAGGTCGCGCGGCGTGACCATGTTTTCGTCGCCGTTTGATGAAACCGCAGTTGATCTGCTGGAGGGGTTGGGGGCGCCGGCCTATAAGATCGCGTCGTTTGAGATGATCGATCTGCCGCTGATTGCCTATGCGGCCTCGAAGATGAAGCCGCTGATCCTGTCGACCGGCATGGCTAATCTGGCCGAGATCGAAGCCGCCGTCGAAACTGTGCGCAAATACGGCAACGGCCAGTTCGTTCTGCTGCATTGCGTCAGTGAATATCCGGCCAATATCAACGATGCCAATGTCCGCGTCGTGCCCGATCTGGGGGCGAAGTTTCAGTGCCCGTCAGGTTTATCGGATCATACCTTTGGCACGGCGGCATCGATTGCGGCGGTGGCGCTCGGCGGGTGCGTGATCGAAAAGCATTTTACATTGGCCAGAGCAGACGGCGGGCCGGATTCGAGTTTCAGTCTGGAACCGGCTGAATTTACGGCCCTTGTGCGCGATTGCAAAGATGCCCATCGCGCCTTGGGGAGCGTGCATTACGACACCCTGGGGTCGGAGCGGGGCTCAAAGACCTTTCGGCGGTCGCTCTATGTGGTGGCCGATGTCAAGTGCGGTGAGTTGCTGACCAAGGACAATGTCCGCTCGATCCGGCCGGGTCTGGGGTTGCCGCCGGTCAGACTGTGGGACGTGCTGGGTAGACCCGCTGCGCGTGAGTTAAAGCGCGGGGAGCCGTTGACGGACGATATGATAGGTTAAGCTACAATCGTTTAAGGCGGATTTGCGAACGCCTGGCAGGTTTAGGCTTTGCCGCAGGTAAATCCATGTCGGGCAAAGTCTCTGCCGCACAGTTGGGCGCAGGTTCTGCCGCCTTGGCTTTGTCATCCGCGGTAAGGGGTTCATCAGGCTCAGTGTCGCTGATTTTGGTTTCAGTGAGAGCCGCCGACGTGAGCATCAGCTCCGGATCGGGTTTGCTGTCTGTGGTCGCGGACGACAGCAACATGATGGCGCTGAGAAGCAAGGCTGACATAACGACCTCGAATCATTAATCAATGATTAACAATTATAGGTGCGATATTAGTATTTTAACAACCCTTAAGTGTAATCAGATCGCGTCTCGTCTCTTCAGCACCTCAAACGCCACCTCCGCGGCGTCCCAGTCTTCGGGGGTGTCGATATCGTGGACCAGATGGCGGGGCAGGATGACCGGCGCGGAGACCGGTGAAAAGGCGATATGGCCATTAAGCCAGGCCTCGGTCTTACCCCAATAGAACTGGGCGGCGTCGTGATAGGCGGGTTCTAAATCCTGTGACCGTTTGTTCAGGTTCTCTGGCCAAAACATATCGACACTGCCGTCCGGCGTGCGTTTCAAGGCGCGCTGAATGGGGAAGGCAAACGATGTCACAGAAAACGCAAAGGATTTGTTGTGCGCGATCAGGGCGTCATGGCCCTCAATCAGGCGCTCAACCTGAATGAACGGGGCGGTCGCGTAAATGCAGCAGGCCAGATCAAACTCAATCCCTTTTGCCTTAAACCAGTTGATCGCATGGACCACGACCGCCCCGGTGCCGGTATGATCATCGGCCAGTTCTTTTGGGCGCAGGAAAGGGATTTCCGCGCCATAGTGTGTGGCGACCTCAGCGATTTCAGCATCATCGGTCGAAACGATCACCCACTCAAACAGGCCACTGTCGATAGCGGCGCGGATCGAGTAGCTGATCATCGGCTGACCATGAAACGGCTTGATATTCTTGCGCGGGATGCGCTTAGAGCCGCCACGGGCGGGGATTATGGCGATAGCGCTCATCGCAGGAAAATCCGGTTGATATAGGGATCACAGCCGCCGGGATTATCCATTATAGGCGCTTTCGGGCAGTGCGGTGAGGCGTAGAGATTATACTGGATGGCCAGTAGCAGACGCGGCTTATTGACCGGCAACTGGCCCTTGTGAAAACCATAAACGTCCTCAAGAAACCACGACCCGGCGGGGCCGGTAATGGCGGTGATGCGATCCGCGCCAAACGCTTCCGTAATGGCCGCATCGGTTTGGGCCTTACCGGTCTCTAATATGCGGTCATGGTGGGAGCCGCGCACAAACATATGGGGGCCCGCGTCGTCGTCAACTTCAGTCAGATAGTAGAACAGCTTGATGTTCTGCACGCAGTCGTAATCGCGGTGAAAGCGCTGCACCCCCTTGGCGGTATGGCGCTGCGGGTATGACCAGAAGGCTCCGATATTATCGACGACGGGTTTGCAGCCAAGATGTAGTTCCATCGCGTCGAGCACGTCAGGCCGGTTCATCAGATCAAGCATATGTGGGGCGCGCAGGGTTTCCTCTGCGGTATAGTAGGCCATATTGATCTCATCTGCGGGAGGTGTGTCCCAGCCGAACTTACCCACCTGTGGTCGGAACGGATCATGGCAGGGTGTGGCCTTAAAGTAGTCGACCACATCTTTGAGTACATCGGCCGGTATGGCCGGTTGCACCGGGGTCAGACCGTCCTGTTGCAGGGTATGGCATAAGGCGCGGGTCTGATCAGACGGGGCAAAATCGTGGGTTTTGGGTTTTAAAGCGCCGATCAAGGCCGCCACCCCGCCACGCTGCGGCAGACCCAGCGTGGGTAACAGATCATAGGCGATATGCCGCTTATCCTCGCGGGCGCGTTCAGACAACCGTTTCAGGGACGGCACGCGGGTCCTTAGCCGTTCTGAAAAGGTCGGGGTCATTTTTAAAGCCCTGCGAGGTCTGCCAGATCGTTGAGGGTTTTGGCCTGTTTCAGTTTTTCATTATCGACAATCCGGTCGAGGTCTGAATCGACCATCGCCACGAACGAGATAACGGCCAGGCTGTCCCAGTTGCCGAGGGCGTCCAGCGATTCCGCGCCTGTCAGGCCGGTGGCTTCGGTTTCCAGAATCTCCGCTACAGCGGCGAAAAAAGCTTGCTTGTCCATGTACGGTACTCCGGTAGTGAGTTGTGCGAATCGTGGGAATGAAAGTCGCGGTCTGGTCACAGGGAATATGGTTTTCGTCAATATTTGCTTAAAACTTGCTAACTAAGGTTAACGCGACATCGTCCCAAACCCTACGGAGGGCCGGCATGACTTCAGCCCGTTTAAGCGGCATTGGTATCAAGGGCGTACGGGTGTGCGTGCCAAAGGATATCCGCCGCCTTGAGGACGAAAACCTGTTTCCCGAAGCGAAAGACCGTGACCGCCTGACCGGCTCGATCGGGGTGATTGAGCGCCGGGTGGCGGCTGAGGGTGTAACGACCTCTGATCTGTGTGAGCGGGCCGCAAACAACCTTTTGGCCGAACTGGGCTGGTCGAAGGACAGCATCGATGTGCTGATCATGGTTACCCAAAGTCCTGATTTCGTCATTCCGGCCACCGCCTGCACCCTGCAAACGCGGATGGGTATCGGCAACTGTCTGGCCTTTGATATTAATCTCGGCTGTTCGGGTTATCCCTACGGTTTGTGGACGGCCGCCAGCTTGCTGAAGACGCTGACGGTTGAGGGCAGGCCTGCGCGCGCGCTGGTGCTGGCTGGGGATATTTCGACCGTAAAGCTGCTCAAAGACGATAAGGCGACCGTGCCGTTGTTTGGCGATGCCGGTTCAGCCACGGCGCTGGAGGTCGATGACGCAGGCGGTATCTGGCACGGTGTGTTCGGCACGGACGGTTCCGGGGCAGAGCATATCATGGTCAAGGCGGGGGCTATGCGGCGCTCATTAGTGCCGACCGATGAACCCAAATCGCCCGAAGACCAGGCGGCCCTTTATAAGGAATCCCGTCTGCATCTGAACGGGGCGGAGGTGTTTAACTTTACACTTAGGGCCGTGCCGGCGCTGGCGAAAGAGCTGTTTGAGACGGCGGGTATTACAGCGGATGATGTCGATTATGTCGTGCTGCATCAGGCCAATGCCTTCATGCTTAATCACCTGCGCAAGAAAATCGGCCTGCCGGAAGAGAAGGTGCCGATAGCACTGGGGTCATACGGCAATACGTCCTCGGCTTCGATCCCGCTGGCTATGGCGTCGCATCTGTCGCAGCAACTGACAAAGCCGCAGCGCATGGTCATGATGGGCTTTGGGGTGGGGTGGTCGTGGGGAGCGATCAAGCTCGATATGGCGGCCATTCCGGCGCCCCAGATCGACGAATACTGAACATGTTTGACGGGCTCTACAGCGGGTTTACCTCTGACGTTTATCTCAGGCCCGACGTGTTCGAGGCTGAGATGGAGCGGGTATTTGCCCCGTCCTGGCTGTGTCTGGGCTTTACCGATGACCTGCAAAACCCGAACGATTTCATTACTCGTCAGATCGGTAAGACCAATATCGTCGTGCAGAATGTCAAAGGCACATTACGGGCCTTTCGCAATGTCTGCACCCACCGGTTTTCACGCATTCAGTGCGAAATAAAAGGTAATCGTCCGCTGACCTGCCCCTATCATGGCTGGTCGTTTGATGGCGACGGCACGCCGGTGGGCGTGCCCCATAATGCCAAAAGCTTTGACCTTAGTGACGATGACCGGCAGGCCTTGCGGCTTGAGGCGTTTGCGCTTGAGACCTGCGGTCGATTTGTGTTTGTGCGCATGGCTGCGGACGGGCCGGATCTGCGCGGGTTTCTGGGTGGGTTTTACGACATTCTTGAGCATTTGAGCGATACCTGCCCGGAGCGGTTTGATACCCATCAGGCGAAGTGGGGCTTTAACTGGAAGCTGGGCATGGACAATGCCGCCGAAGGCTATCATGTCCCGCTGGTGCATCCTGAGAGTTTCGCGGCCATGCTAAAGCCCGACCTGCGCCTGACGGTCGAGGGTGAGCACGGTTATTTTCTGGGCGACTTTCGCGAACAGTCGGTGAAATGGTGGACGGGTGTGTCCAAGGCCATCGGCTTGCAGACCACGCCGCAGTTTCCCGAATATGCCTGTTTTCTGGTCTTTCCCAATTTGGTCATCAATATGAGTTGGGGCGGGTTCTATTCAGCCCTGGTGTTTGATCCGATCGGGGTTGATGCCACCGCGGTCAATGCCGGGCTGTTTCTGGGCCGCAATAAGGGCGGTGCCGCACGCGACATGATCGTGGCGCAACTCAAAGACTTTTCCGATAAGGTGCGGGCTGAGGATCACGGCATCTGTGCCAAGGTGCATCAGGGGCTGACATCGATGGCCACGCCGCGCGCCCCATTGTTGGGTAAGATGGAAGATGCCTGTTCCCATTTTCATGCTGTCTATGCCAACCGAATGAAGGGGGCCTTATGAGCGATCTGATGTCGGCAAACCATACATCCCGCGAACCCTTCAATCCGATGTCGCTTGAGGGCCGCACCATTCTGGTGACGGGTGCCTCCAGTGGTATCGGCAAGGGCACGGCCATCTATCTGGCCAAGCTGGGCGCAAAGGTTATCGCGTCCGGTCGTAATGCCGACAGATTACAGGAAACGCTGGATGAAATGCCGGGTGAGGGCCATGTCGGGCGGGTACTCGACCTGTCGCAACATGAGTTGATTATACCTTGGATGAAGGAAACCTGCGCGCTTTATGGCCCCTTAAATGGTCTGGCGCACTGTGCCGGTATTCAGTCGATGCGACCGCTGCAAACGGTTAATCTTGACTATATCCGTGAGGTGTTTGACGCCAATCTGACGGCGGCGCTGGTGCTGGCGCAGGCCATGCGGTTAAAGGCCTGTCACACCCCGCAGGCCTCATTGGTGTTTGTGGCCTCAACCTCGGCCTTACGCGGGGCCTCCGGCAATTCGGTCTATGCGGCCTCAAAAGGCGGCATGGCGGCTATGACGCGCAGTCTGGGGATTGAACTGGTGCGCGATGGTTTGCGGGTCAATTGTGTCGCCCCGGCGCTGGTCGATACGCCCATCGCCCATGCCTACCGTAAGCTGACCGAGGATGGCTATCAGCGTCTGACCGCCGCCCATCCGCTGGGGATTGGCTATCCCGAAGATGTCGCCGCCGCCGTGGCCTTTCTGCTGGCTGATACCTCGCGCTGGATCACAGGGTCGATCATGGCGGTCGATGGGGGCCTTTTGGCATGAATATGGCCGCGCCCAAAGCCCAGTCCCGGCGCCTCAGTTTATCGCTGAACCCCGACCATAGCTGTGCGCCGCTCAGTTATCTGGAGATGGGGCGCGCGGATGGGCCGGTGCTGGTCTTTCTGCATGGGCTGGGGGCGGATTGTCTGGCCTGGCATTATTGTCTGCCCGCGTTTATGGCGCGCTATCGGATCATTGCGCTCGATCTGCCGGGGCATGGCCGGTCTGGCCATGAGGTTGGCGATGCCAGCGTTGCCTTTATGACCGGCTGGCTGGACGAAGCCCTGACACTGCTGAAAGTGACGTCGGCCCATGTGGTCGGCCATTCGATGGGCGCTAAGATCGCGCTCGGTATGGCCCATCGTCATCCTGAGCGTGTGCAGTCCCTCAGCCTGATTGCACCGGCGGGTCTTGGTGGGCCTTTTCATTACGAAACCATGGATGCCTACCTTGCAGCGCCGTCTCTAAAGACCGCCCATGATCTGGCAGGGTTTCTGGTGGCCGATAGCCACGCCCAGATGGTGCCCGCCCTGGCGCAGGCCCTTTTTGAGGCGGTCAGCGATCCCGGACGGCAGGCGGCTTTTGCTAAGCTGCTGGAGACGGCCAAGACCTTTGGGGTGGCACTGGCACCAGAATGGCGTGACTGGACGCGGCTGCGCTGCCCCGTACAGTTTATCTGGGGCGATCAGGATCGGCTGACCCCGTTGCGTGAGGCGGCCTATTTGCCGACGGATGCGGTGGTGCATGTCCTGCCGGGCGTCGGGCACTTGCCCCATGTAGAGGCAGGGGCGATGGTCGTGGCGCGCTTAAAAGCCTTTCTGGAAACGGCAGTATAGGGATGCGGTCATGGTCACCTTTGTAACCCGCGCCCCAGCCCTCAGAGGCATAGTCACGGCCATGCCCGCCAATCAGGAATCGAACCACGATCTGTCGGGTCTGTTTGGCGAAGAGATGGTGGGTAAGATCATCCGGGCGACGGGCATTGAGACCCGTCCGGTCTCAGATGGGCTGCTCATCAGCGATATGGCGGTGGCCGCCGCGCAAAATCTGATGGATGGTCTGGGCTGGGACAAGGACAGCATCGATCTGTTGGTTTTGGTGACTCAGACACCGGACTATCCGCTGCCCGCGACCTCCTATGTGGTGCATGGCCGTCTGGGCCTGCCCATGACGACGGCGACCCTTGATCTGCGCCTTGGCTGTTCGGGCTTTGTCTATGGCTTAAGCGTCATATCGTCGATGATGGCGGCGGGCGGCCTCAAGCGTGCCCTGCTGATTGGCGGCGATGTCATCAACAGCATGATTGCCGATGATGATAGGGCCTTGCGTTTGCTGTTCGGGGATGCGGTGGCGGCGACGGCCTTGGAAGCTACGGATGACGATCATCTGATTGGCTTTGATCTGGGGGCCGATGGGTCGGGTGCGCCGCATTTGATGTCGGAAACCGGCGGGGTGGCTAAGTCCGGTGATCCGCGCCTTTATATGGACGGGGCGCGGGTGCTGTCGTTTTCCCTGCGTCAGGTGTCCCCGTCGGTAGCGCGCGTGCTGGCAGCGACAGGACAAACCGCAAATAACATGGATCATGTCATCCTGCATCAGGCCAATGCCATGATGATCCAGTCTCTGGCCAAAAAGATCGGCCTGCGTGACGAACAGGTGGTGGAGGTGGTCCGGGACTACGGCAATACCGGCCCGGCCTCAATTCCGCTGGCGATGTGTGAGACGTTCCGTCAGATTACGTCTGAAACGCCTGTTAATCTGTTGCTGAGTGGGTTTGGCGTGGGCTGGTCGTGGGCGTCGGCGGTGTGGCGCACGCCTTTGCCGCGCTATTGTAACATTATACGTCTGCCGCATAAGGATCAGCCATAATGGCGCGACTGTGGATCAGAACCGAAGCCTCGCCCACCTTGGGGCTTGGCCATTTCATGCGTTGTTTTGCGATTGCCGAGGCGGCGCACGCGCAGGGCTGGAAGGTCAGTTTTATCCTCAATAGCGCGTCAGAGTCCGCCCAAAAACATATGGCTGCCATCGGGGCCAACTGGGTTCAGGTGCAAAGTCGAATCGGGTCACAAGCCGACGGTTCGGGGTTGCGAACCTTGATTTCCAGTCATCACTGGCTGATCATCGACAGCTATAGCGCGACCGCTGATTATATCGCGGCGATGTATGATCACTGTCGGGTTTTGGTCATGGATGATCTGGCGAAACTCAGCCATATCCGTGCTCATATGGTGGTCAATGCGGCGACGGCGGCCAAAACCCTGCCTTATGGAGATATTGCCCCGCAGGTGGTGGCCTGCCTTGGGCCACGCTATGCCCCGATCCGCGCTGAGTTTAGCCGCGATTATCCTAAGTCCGATCAGGCCGGCTTTATCGCGATTATGTTTGGGGGCTCTGATCCTAAGAACCTGACGGGCCAAGCACTTAGTCATCTCTATCATGAAATGTTCCCCATGATTGGGCAGCGCGTGCCGATCCGCCTGATCGCGGGACCTGCTAACCCCCATGTCGAAGCTCTGTCGGCCCAGATCGTGGGCATGGAGCAGGTGTCTTTGCATGTGGCCCCGGAGAGTGTGGCCGAAACGCTTAACGGTGCGGCTCTGGTAGTGACAGCGGCAGGCGGCAGCGTCGGGGAAATCGCCGCCCAGAACCTGATGGCGCTGGTGCTGATTGTGGTCGATAATCAGGTCATGTCGCTGAAATCCTCACCCTATCCGGTGATGGATGCGCGCTCCGGCTTGCCCGAAGATTTCGCGCAGTGGGTGGCGACATTTATCATGCACCCGGAAATCTGTCAGGAAACCGCCACCCGTGCCAAAGCCTTAGTTGACGGTCAGGGGCCGCTTCGGATCGTGGAAATCATGGATGAATTGAGTTTATAAGATGTTTGATCACATGACGTTCCGCGAACCTACGATTGATGACGCCCAGATGATCCTTGACTGGCGTACGGCGGATCATGTCGCACCCTATATGCTGACGGTGGTGGAGTATGACCTTGATAAACAGCGGGCATGGATTGAGCGCAGCAATGCCCGCGCTGATTACCATCACCGGCTGATCCTGATTCATGGCCGTCCGGTCGGCTACACCTCGATCACGATTGTCGATATGGACAAGCGCATCGGGGAAATCGGCATCTATATGGGCGAGCGCGGCGTACCAGGCGACCTGACCATGTATAATTTCGTGCCGACCCTGAACCACGCGTTTTTCGCCTTGCGGCTTACCAAGCTGGTCAACCATATTGCCGACTGGAACCCACGCGTTATCAAGGTTCAGAAATATAACGGCTACCGTCAGATTGGCGTTGAGCCCGGCAAGATCGTCAAGGACGGCATCGCCCGCGACCTTTATGTGTTTGAACAAACCGCACAAGAATGGGCGCAGTTTCGGCGCAAATACCCTGATAACCGTGACTGGGATGGTGTGGCGCGGCCTGACCCCTTACCCGTTACCGATTGAGATTTAACGACGCGGGCCTATATAGGTATCACATAGGAGAGCACATATGGCCCGTTCATCGTTAGGCTTCGACCTCACTCCGCCGACAGAGGCGCAATACAAATCGCTGGCGGCCAAACTTGATCCGGAGGCCGTGCGCATCCTGCTCAACCACGGCACGGAACCGCCATTTTGCGGCAAGTTCGATGAATATGAAGATGAGGGCATCTATACCTGCGCTCTGTGTCACCTGCCTTTGTTCCGGTCGCGCGCCAAGTTCCATTCCGGTTCGGGCTGGCCGAGTTTCTATGAGGGCATTGATGAGGATCATATCCGCAACATTCAGGATCGCTCGCACGGTATGGTGCGCACCGAAATCCGTTGCGGGCGCTGCGATGCTCATCTCGGCCATGTGTTTGAGGATGGTCCGCGTCCGACCGGCCTGCGCTATTGCATGAATTCGGTCGCTATGGATTTTGTACCGGACGGCGAAGCCTTGCCCGATATGCTGGAGCGCGATGATCCGGCGCAGGTGTGAATATAATCCGCATACAGATTAAAATATTCCGTTCAAAATAGCGTGAAATTGATCCGTATTCGGATTTATTTCTGTTGCTAAGTCTTTAAAAGAGCGCATGATTTCATAACAGTCTTGGGAGGACTGTGCCGAACTTTCGGCTTTCACCCGATAAAACAAAAAAAGGGAGTGAAATCATGATTAAGTTAAATGCAGTTCTTGGGGTTGCGGCCTTTGGTGCGCTTACGGCCTCATCAGCTTTTGCCGAGTGTGATATAGTGCAGGGGCAGCAGGTGGGCAAGGCCATCACCCGCGCCACACAAAAAGACCTGTCGGGGGTGATTACGCCGGCCCGTAAGCCGGTGATCGACATCCTGCGGTGTGAAGGCGGCGGCAGCCGGTTTGAGGCGACGTTTCGTTATTCGCAGATAAACAGCGATGGCCAGATCGTCTGGATCGAAGGCACGGCCAAGGGCCAGCACGATACGGTCACAAACCTTGAATACCGCAAATCCAGCCCTCAGCTTCAGTCCAGGATTGAGCCGCGCAAGGGCAAATTCTGATAATATAAAGCGGCCTCTTAAGAGGTCGCTTTTTTAGCCTTGACCAATGACCTGATGTACCATTTCGACAATCGGCGTGAACATCTCGAAATACGCTGCGGCGATAATTGCTGTTAGTATCAGGCACCATAAAAACAACCCAAAAACTGTGGGCGCAGGTGGAGCGGCTGGAAGAGGGCTGTCAGCATAATAGGGATCGTCCTGAAACGCTTTGGCATGCAGTTCAGGGTCATACTTCATCAGCAAAAATATATGACAAAGGACGCCGCCAACTACGGAGAATCCATGTGTCAGGATAATGTCCCGATATTCATTATTACCCCACATCGCAATAAAGCTGAAAACTATATATTGAACAACTGTAAGCTTCCAAAGGACGCTAAGTGTCCTTTGTGGCACCAATGGTTCACCAAAATAGTCGATTAAATCGGGCATCCCATTTTTATATTTGACTTCCGGGAAAGCCCGGATGGCCCGCTGCACGCGACCGTCAGATAATGTCAGTATAAAGTGCGCAACGGCAACGGATACTGAAACCCACATTAAAGCCTGCCAAACAGATACAGGTACCCATGTCGTAAATGTGGCAGCAGGTATAACAATAAGTCCGATAATCGCATTGACGACAACCGGCCAATAAAAGGCAGTCATCAGTCTGTCGTAGATTTGCACGAAACGCATTTGTTCCCCCATCAAGCAAAGTTGTCATGATATGTGCTGGCTCGGCAACAAAAAAGCGGCCCCGTTCCCGGAGCCGCTTTTTCTTATGTCTGGGGTTTGGGGTTGTGACCCCAAAACCTTGAACCTAAAGCTTAGGCCGAGGTGTAGGCCGTCTTGACGATGGTGTAGAATTCCTTGGCATAGGCGCCTTGTTCGCGCGGGCCATAGGAGGAACCCTTACGGCCACCGAACGGGACGTGGTAATCAACACCGGCGGTCGGCAGGTTGACCATGACCATACCGGCTTCCGAGCGGCGCTTGAAGGTTTCGGCCGACTTGAGTGAGGTCGTGCAGATACCGGCCGACAGACCAAATTCGGTGTCGTTGGCAACCTTAATAGCTTCTTCGAGATCCTTGACGCGGATGATCGACGCGACCGGGCCGAACACTTCTTCTTTGTTGATCGACATAGCCGGGGTGGTTTTGTCAATCAGGGTCGGGGCGTAGTAATAGCCCGGCGTGCCAAAGGTGAGGTCTTCGCCGCCCGACAGGATTTCAGCGCCTTCGGCCTTGGCCTTGGCCACCGCATCCTGAGCGATCTTGAGTTGTTCCTGAGAGGCGATCGGACCCATCTGAACGCCGTCAGCGCGGCTGTCACCGACCTTGATCGCCTTGGCAGCTTCGGCCAGTTTGGCGACAAACTGATCGGCAATGCCTTCGGTGACGATGATGCGCGACGACGCCGTGCAGCGGTGACCGGAGGAGAAGAAGGCCGAGTTCAGGACGGAATTGACCGCAACATTAAGGTCAGCGTCGTCAAGCACGATGACCGGGTTCTTGCCGCCCATTTCGGCCTGAATACGCTTGCCCTTGGCCACAGCCTGATCACGCACGCGGGTGCCGGTGGGCACGGAGCCGGTGAAGGAGATGGCATCACAGCCGTCGATCAGCAGCGGGCCAGCGACCGAACCGCGCGCGAACACAACGTTCAGCACGCCCTTGGGCAGACCGGCGCGGGTCAGGATATCCGCCAGTGCCCAGGCGCAGGCCGGGGTCAGTTCGGCAGGCTTACAGACAACCGTGTTGCCAAAGGCGATGGCCGGGGCCATTTTCCAGGCCGGGATAGCGATAGGGAAGTTCCATGGGCAGATCAGGCCAATAACGCCGACCGGCTCACGGGTGATCTCGACCTTGACGCCGGGACGCACAGAGTCGAGCACTTCGCCGTGGGCACGCAGGGCTTCACCGGCAAAATACTTAAAGATGTGACCGGCGCGGGTGACTTCGCCGATACCTTCCGGCAGGGTCTTGCCTTCTTCGCGCGACAGCAGAGCACCGAGTTCGGCCTTACGCGCCAGAATTTCGGTACCGGCATTGTCGAGCACGTCAAAACGCTGCTGCGGCGTTGAAAACTGCCAGGTCTTGAAGGCTTCGCGGGCGGCGTCGATGGCCGCTTTGACTTCCGCTTCACCGGCGGTCGAATAGGTGCCGATGATGTCGTTGGTATCGGACGGGTTGATGTCGTTAAAGGTGTTGCCCGTTACGACCCATTCGCCGTTGATCAGGTTGCCATATGTGGTCAAAGTCCGCTCTCCCGGAGTGCTTGAAAATCTTTTAGCTGCGCACGAAGTGTTAGCGCTAACTTAAGGGGCCTGTGGTCGCGCAAAAGCCGCTGTACGTCAACCGTCTCTCGCAAAAAAGTGAAAAGTCCGGCTAATGTCGGCGCCTGCGCAGCCGTGACCTCTATATAGAGAAAAGTCCGACAAATTAAAGGGCTGATTTCATAAAATCGTATACGAAATTGTCACGCGATATTGAAATGTTGGGTAATGCCTTTTGAGATGCGCAGACGCGATAAGCTGATAAACCACGGGTGCTGAATTTTCAGGCTTTTTAAAAAGGCGTCCTATGGCTATTCCGTTTATCGACCTCGGCACACAACGCGCGCGTATCGGCGCAAAGATCGAAGCCGGTGTGCTCAAGGTCATTGGACATGGCGCCTATATTATGGGGCCGGAGGTCAAAGCCTTTGAAGCCGATCTGGCGACGTTTGCCCAGTCAAAACATGCCCTGTCCTGTGCCAATGGTACGGATGCCATTGAGCTGATCCTGCTGGGACTTGGGATTGGTGAGGGCGACGCCGTGTTCGTACCGGCCTTTACCTTTGTGGCGACGGCTGAAGTCGTGCCGATGACCCGCGCCGAGCCAGTGTTTGTCGATATCGACGCCCGCACCTATAATATTGACCCGGTCAAGCTGGAGGCCGCGATTGAGGCGGTGATCACCGGAGGCCGCTTGAAACCTGCCGCTATTATCGCGGTTGATCTGTTTGGCCAGCCCGCCGATTATCCGGCGCTTAAGGTCATCGCCGATAAGTACGGCCTGCCGTTGATCTCGGATGCGGCCCAAGGGTTCGGCGGTACGATTGACGGCAAACAGCCGCTGGCATGGGCGGTGGCGACCGCGACCAGCTTTTATCCGGCCAAACCGCTTGGCTGCTATGGCGATGGCGGTGCGGTCGTTACCAATGATGATGTCTTGCAGGATCGTCTGATTTCCTACCGCGTCCACGGTGGCGCGACGGCGGCAGATGCCGCGGCGGCGAAGTTCGAGCACGAAACCAAATATCTCAATGTCCGCATCGGCATGAATTCGCGCCTGGATACCATTCAAGCGGCGGTGCTGATCGAAAAGCTGGCGATATTTGCCGAAGAAATTGAGCTGCGTCAGGCGGTGGCCAAGCGCTATAATGAGGCGCTCGAAGGCTTTGTGACCAGCGTGCCCTATGTGAAGGACGGCTATGTCTCGACCTGGGCGCAATATACGATTGAGCATGAAAATCGCGACGGTTTGCAACTGCACCTGCGCGAAAAGGGCATCCCTACGGCGGTCTATTATCCGATCCCGCTGCACCAGCAACCGGGCTATGCGACCTTCACCAGCGGTACGCGCGATCTTTCGGTGTCTGAGGCCAAGTCGAAGACCGTGATTTCCTTACCGTTTTCGCCGTATCTTACGGCAGAAACCCAAAGTGAAATCGTCGAGGCGATAAAATCCTTTAAGGGTTAAAATGCATCGCGGCACGCAACAAAATGACTCTGTGGCGGTAAAATTTGTCACCAAAGCCATTTTTGCAGGAAAAATTTTGACACGGAATTGACAAGGCGTCAGTATATATGCTTGAGAAAAACAGCGATGCCTTCGCGTGTGCAAACGTGCGGATACTGAGGCGAAGCGCTAATTCTTTCAGGCTTGATACGGGGATATATCGGGAATGACGGCTACACCCGCCACGGACGCGATGGTTGCTGCGGCAAACCCTGAGCCGGTTTTGGCATTGCTGGCCCATCAGGCACAGCTCGCGCTGGACCCGGCAGCGACCGTATGGGTGCTGATCTCGACTGCCCTTGTGCTGCTGATGACCCTGCCGGGGCTGGCGCTATTTTACGGCGGCATGGTGCGGAAGAAAAACCTGCTGGCGACGCTGGCCCAATCGGTGGCGGCGACCATTCTGGTCTCAGTTCTATGGATCGTGATCGGCTACAGCCTGTCATTCGGTGTTGGGCCTAATGACGGCTGGAACAAGGTTCTGGGCGGTTTTCAGGTCGCCCTGCTTTACGGCGTCGGGATGGATACGGCCTATTCTACCCTGCCCGGACTGCCTGAATATCTGTGGGTGGTGTTCCAGATGACCTTTGCGATCATCACGCCCGCCCTGATTGCCGGGGCCTTTGCTGAGCGGATGAAGTTTTCGGCCTTTCTGCTGTTTGTCGGTCTGTGGCACCTTTTGGTCTATGCGCCCGTCTGTCACTGGGTATGGGGCGGTGGTTTCTTAGGCGCTATGGGCGTGCTTGATTTCGCCGGTGGTGCCGTGGTTCACGTCAATTCCGGTGTGGCCGGTCTGGTCTGCGCCTATGTTTTAGGTCAGCGCCGCGGTTACGGACGTGATAACATGGCCCCGCATAATCTGGCCTTTACGATGATCGGCGCCTGTTTGCTGCTGATAGGCTGGATCGGGTTTAATGGCGGCTCGGCGCTGGCGGCAGATTCGCTGGCGGCGGTGGCCACACTTAATACGATACTGGCGGCCATGACGGGCGCGATCGGCTGGATAATCCCTGAGTGGATTGAGCGCAAGCAGCCCACGCTTCTGGGCATGATCACCGGCCTTGTGGTCGGTCTGGTGGCCATTACGCCGGCGGCAGGTTTTGTCGATCCGCGCGGGGCGATGCTGATCGGCCTGATTACCGGCCCGATTTGTTTCGTAGCCTCGACCGCGATCAAGAAGGCCATGAAATATGACGACAGCCTGGATGCCTTCGGGGTTCACGGTGTCGGGGGTCTGGTGGGTGCGCTGCTGACCGGGATTTTCGCCACGACGTCGGTGAATGCTCTGGCTGAGGGTGCCAATATTGGCAAACAGGCGCTGGGTCTGGTGGCCGTCATTATCTGGTCAGGTGTGGTAACCTTCCTTATTCTGATGATTTGCAAATACACGACCGGGCTTCGGGTGACTGAAGAACAGGAAATTGAGGGTCTCGACAGCACACAGCACGGAGAGACCCAGCACGGATAGAAACAAGCCACATTTTCCAAAAGGCTTGGGCGTTTATCCTCCCCCTCGCGTTTTGGCTCCGCTTTCGGCAGTCAGGCCGGGCAGAGACCAGAACCGAGGGGGTTCGCATGTTTGGGCTATGGTTCTTGAAAAAGATATTCGTTCGCATTCGGACGAAGTCTATGACGGGAACAAAAGGCAAACTGGTATCCGTTGATACTAAGTGGTCTAATGCTGATAAAAATCTCACCCACGGGTGAAATCTTTATCTAACTTGGTTTTTGTGCTTTTTATTTGTCAGCAATTGCGCTTTCACCCAAACGCTTTTGCTGAACGTATCAGGCGCAGTGAGACAATAGTTTTTGGGGTCGGAGGTGTAAGCGCGTCCGACAGGTTTTGGAGGTTTAACAATGACGGGCGAAACGAACCGCTTTGTTGTCGAAGTCCGGCGCACGCCGAAGAAGCATGATGCGAAAACCCGCATTAATAACTTCTCGGAAATTTACGCCGATTTCAAACCGGCCCAGGCCACGACCCAGTCTTCGCGCTGCGCGCAGTGCGGTGTGCCGTTCTGCCAGTCGGGTTGTCCTTTGCAGAACAACATCCCTGACTGGCTGCGCATGACCGCCGAAGGCCGTTACGAAGAAGCCTATCTGCTGTCGTCGGCGACCTCGACCCTGCCGGAAATCTGCGGCCGTATCTGCCCGCAGGATCGTCTGTGCGAAGGCTCCTGCGTGTTGGAGCAATCCGGCTGGGAAAACGTCACTATTGGTTCCGTTGAGCGTTTCTTAGGCGACATGGCGTTTGAGAACGGCTGGATTGAGCCTATTGTGCCGGTTCAGGAGCGCGGCCAGAGCATTGGCATCATCGGGGCTGGCCCTGCGGGCATCGCGGCGGCTGATCGTCTGCGCACGCTCGGATACAAGGTAACCATCTATGATCGCTATGACCGCGCCGGTGGCTTGCTGACCTACGGCATCCCGTCGTTCAAGCTTGAAAAAGAAGTCGTGCTGCGCCGTACCGATCGCCTCGCGCAATCGGGCGTCGAATATGTCATGAACTGCGACATCGGCAACGACGTGTCGTTTGAGGAATTGCGCGAAAAGCATGACGCGATCATGATCGCTACGGGCGTCTATAAGACCCGCCGCCTGAGCGTGCCCGGTTGTGGCTCGCAGGGTGTGGTCATTGCGCTCGATTACCTGACCGCGTCGAACCGCGTCGGTTTTGGCGATAATGTGCCGGACTATGTGTCGGGCCGTCTGAATGCCGAAGGCAAGAACGTCATCGTCATCGGCGGCGGCGATACGGCTATGGACTGCGTGCGCACCGCCACCCGTCAGGGGGCAAAGTCGGTCACCTGCGTCTACCGTCGTGACCGTGCCAACATGCCGGGCTCTGACCGCGAAGTTTACAATGCCGAAGAAGAAGGCGTGAAGTTTGAATGGCTGTCGGCGCCGATGGCTGTGCTTGGCGATGCGCAGACCGTCACCGGCCTTAAGGTGCAGCGTATGCGCCTGACCACGCCGGACGCGCAAGGCCGTCAGGGCATTGAGGATATTGCTGGTGCCGAAAACGACCTGCCCGCCGATCTGATCATTGAGGCGCTGGGCTTTGAGCCGGAAAATATTCCGGTCATGTTCAATGAGCCGGGCCTTGAAGTCACCAAGTGGGGCACGATCAAGACCCTGGCCGGTGAGTTCCAGACCCTTGTACCGGGCGTATTCGCGGCCGGTGATATTGTGCGCGGTGCATCTTTGGTGGTGTGGGCTGTCCGTGAAGGTCAGGACGCCGCTGCCGATATCCACCACTACCTGCAAACCCAGTTAGCTTTGTCTCTGTCGGAGGCTGCGGAATAATAATGTCTTACGAATTTGATCTCGAACGCTACCTTGAGCAACGCCAGCGCCTGATCGACGGCCACGCCTATGATCCGGCCTCGGAAATCGATTCCTGCGGGGTTGGCGTCGTCTGTTCTATCGATGGCAAGCCGCGCCGTGACGTGGTTGAGCTGGCGGTCAAGGCCCTGAAAGCTCTATTCCATCGTGGCGCCGTCGATGCTGATGGCAAGTCCGGCGACGGTGCGGGTATTATGTTGTCGGTGCCGCAGGCCTTCTTTCAGGAGCAGGTGCGTAATATCGGCCATAACCCGCGCTCCGGCCCGGTTCTGGTCGGTCAGGTCTTCCTGCCACGCTCCGACCTTGGGGCCCAAGAGGCCGCGCGGACCATCGTGGAATCTGAGATCCTGCGCTCAGGGTTCTATCTCTATGGCTGGCGTCAGGCGCCGGTCGATGTCGCGCAATTAGGCACACGCGCCGCCTCGACCCGCCCGGAGATTGAGCAGATCATGATGGCCGCCCCCGAAGGCCTGGAGGGTGAAGCGCTGGAACGCGCCATGTTCCTGTGTCGCCGCCGGATCGAAAAGCGCGTCGATGAGGCCAACCTTGATTGCTACCTTTGTTCGTTCTCGTCCAAGACCCTGATCTATAAGGGCATGTTCCGGGCCGAGCTGGTCGATGATTTCTATCTCGACCTCAAGGACCCGCGCTTTGAATCGTCGGTGGCCATCTTCCACCAGCGTTTCTCGACCAACACCTTCCCCGAATGGAAGCTGGCCCAGCCGTTCCGAATGCTGGCCCACAACGGCGAAATCAACACCCTGCGCGGCAACGTCAACTGGATGAAGTCGCACGAAATCCGCATGGCCGCGACGACCTTTGGCGACCACGCCGAAGACGTCAAGCCGGTCATTCAGCCGCGCGGCTCGGACTCAGCCGCGCTCGATAACGTGTTTGAAGTTCTGGTGCGCGCGGGCCGTTCGGCCCCGATGACCAAGGCGCTGTTGATCCCGGAAGCGTGGTCGAAGCAGGAAGTGACGATGTCGGAAAAGCATCGCGCCCTTTATGCCTATGCCAATGCGGTCATGGAACCGTGGGATGGCCCTGCCGCCGTCTGTGCCACCGATGGCCGCTGGGTCGTGGCGGGCAAGGATCGTAACGGTCTGCGCCCCTTACGGGTGACTGAGACCAAGGACGGCCTTCTGATCGTCGGTTCCGAAGCCGGCATGACGGGTGTGTCGGAAGAGCGCGTGTCGCGCCGTTCGGGCATCAACCCCGGCCGGATGATTGCGGTCGATCTGGAAGAGGGCAAGCTCTATTCTGAGACCGAAATCCTCGACGCTCTGGCCTCAAAGCACGACTACACCCAATGGCTTGAAAACATGGTCGAAGTCGATTCGATCATCGAGCCCGGCCCTGAGCCGCGCGCCTATCACGGCGAAGAACTGGATCGCCGTCAGATCGCGGCGGGCTTTACGGTCGAAGACCTCGATACCGTGCTTGACGCCATGATCAAGGACGGCAAGGAAGCCATCGGCTCGATGGGCGATGACACGCCGCTGGCGGTGCTGTCGAACGAGTGGCGGCCGCTGTCGCACTATTTCCGTCAGAACTTCGCGCAGGTGACCAACCCGCCGATCGATCCTCTGCGTGAAGAAGCGGGCATGTCGCTCAAGACGCGCTTCAAGAACCTCGGCAACATATTGGCCGAAGACGAAGCCCAGACCAATGTGCTGGTCATGGACTCGCCGTTCATGACGACGGGCATGTATGACCGTCTGCTGGAAACCTCAAACGTCGGTCAGGTGGCTCAGCTTGACTGTTCGTTCCCGCTACCGGATGTGGCGGCCAAGCCCGGTGCGGCTCTGCGGGCGGCGCTGGATCGTCTGCGCGATGAAGCGGTTGAGGCCGTGAAGGCCGGTGCGGCCATGATCGTGCTGTCGGATAAGGCCTCTGGCCCCGCCCGCATGGGCGTGCCGATGATTCTGGCCGCCGCTGGCGTTCATGCCCGTCTGGTGCAGGAAGGTCTGCGCTCGTTTGTTTCGATCATCGTCCGTTCGGCTGAGGCGATGGATAGCCATGCCTTTGCGGTACTGGTTGGGGTCGGTGCGACGGCGGTCAACCCGTACCTTTCGCTGGAGCTGATGCAGGCGCGTTTCGAGGCGGGCCGTTACGGCCAGATCACCTCCTATAAGGCGTTCATGAACTATAAGAAGTCCATCGAAGCCGGTCTGATGAAGATTCTGGCCAAGAAGGGCATTTCGATCATCTCGTCCTATCGCGGCGGTTATGAGTTTGAGGCTCTGGGCCTGTCGCGGGCGCTGGTGGCTGAATTTTTCCCCGGCGTGACCTCGCGCATTTCCGGTATCGGTCTGGCCGGTATCGAGACCAAGCTGTCGGAACTGCACCAAAAGGCGTGGGCGTCCAAGCGGGCGCTGGTGCCGATCGGTGGTTTCTATAAGCTACGGGCGGCGGGTGAGACTCACTATTATCAACCCAAGCTGATCCACCTCTTGCAGGATGCGACTACGCGCGGCGATTATAAGACCTTCAAGACCTATTCAAATCTGGTCGGGAAGATGTCGAAGGATACACCGACAGCACCGCGTGACCTGCTCGACTGGGCCCCGAAAGCCGCACCCGTGGCGATTGATGAGGTCGAATCGGTTAACGAAATCCGCAAGCGTTTCGTGACGCCTGGCATGTCGCTGGGGGCCCTGTCGCCCGAAGCCCATGAGACGCTCAACATCGCCATGAACCGTATCGGGGCGCGCTCCGTGTCCGGTGAAGGTGGTGAAGACCCCGAACGCTATGTCCGTCGTCCCAACGGCGACAACCCGAACTCGGCCATCAAGCAGATCGCGTCTGGTCGTTTTGGGGTTACTGCGGAGTACCTCAACCAGTGCCGCGAAGTTGAAATCAAGGTCGCGCAAGGGGCCAAGCCCGGTGAGGGCGGTCAGCTTCCGGGCTTTAAGGTCACGGAATTCATCGCCCGTATGCGTCACTCGACGCCGGGTGTGGGCCTGATTTCGCCGCCGCCGCACCACGATATCTATTCGATCGAAGACCTGGCGCAGTTGATCTACGACATCAAGCAGATCAATCCTGACTGCCGCGTCACGGTCAAGCTGGTGTCGCAATCGGGCATTGGCGCGGTCGCCGCCGGTGTGGCCAAGGCCAAGGCCGATGCCATTCTGGTGTCCGGTCAGGTCGGCGGCACGGGCGCATCGCCCCTGACCTCGATCAAGTTTGCGGGTCTGCCGTTTGAAATCGGCCTCAGCGAAGCCCATCAGGTGCTGACGCTCAACAACCTGCGCGGACAAATTCGTCTGCGTTCGGATGGCGGCATGCGTACCGGCCGCGATATCGTCATAGCCGCCATGTTGGGCGCCGAGGAGTTCGGTATCGGTACGGCGTCTCTGGTGGCCATCGGCTGTCTGATGGTGCGTCAGTGCCAGTCGAACACCTGCCCGGTCGGTGTCTGTGTGCAGGACGAACGCCTGCGCGCCAAGTTCACCGGCACGCCGGAAAAGGTCATCAACCTGTTCACCTTTATCGCTGAAGAAGTGCGCGAAATTCTGGCCTCGCTGGGTCTGCGTTCGCTGGATGAGGCCGTGGGTCGCACCGATCTGCTGCGTCAAATCTCCCGCGGCGGGGCGCATCTGGATGACCTCGACCTCAACCCGCTTCTGGTGCGGGTCGAGCGTGATCCGAACGCCCTGATCACCTTGCCGCATGAGATCAATGCGGTCGCTGATACGCTGGATGCCCAGATCGTCAAGGACGCCGCGCCTCTGCTGGAACGCGGTGAGAAAATGTCCCTGACCTATGATGTGCGCAACACCATGCGCGCTGTCGGCACCCGCACGTCCTCGGCGCTGGTTCGCCGGTTCAAGGATACGCTGGCCGATGGTCACCTGACCTTGCAATTGCGCGGGTCGGCGGGGCAGTCGTTAGGGGCCTTCGCGGTCAAGGGTCTGTTTATCGATCTGGTCGGGGAATCCAACGACTATGTCGGTAAGGGCCTGTCGGGGGCGACCATTTCGATCCGCCCGCGTCACTGGCAGGAAAAGCAGGCTCTGGCTGGTAACACCATCCTTTATGGAGCGACGTCGGGTAAGCTGTTTATCGCCGGAACCGTCGGTGAGCGCTTTGCGGTGCGTAACTCAGGGGCGACCACGGTCGTCGAAGGTGCCGGCGCGCACGGCTGTGAATATATGACCGGCGGTAAGGTCGTCATCCTCGGTTCGGTCGGTGCCAACTTCGGCGCGGGCATGACCGGCGGTGTCGCCTATGTCTGGGACCCGGACAAGTCGTTTGCCAACTACATCAACCCGGAAGGCATCACTTTGCGGTCGGTGCCGGATGAGTCGGAAGCCGAACTGAAAGGCCTGATTGAGGAGCATTTCAAAATGACCCTCTCGCCCCGCGCCGAGGCTCTGCTTGATGATTGGGACAACAGCCTAAAGGCCTTTGTTCAGGTTATGCCGAATGAGATATTGGCGCTGCAGGCCAGATTAGAAAGTAAAATAGCTTAAAGTAAAAAAGCGGTTCGTTAACAGCGAGCCGCTTTTGTTTTATGGTGGTGGCAACAAAAATCCACAGGAGGCCGCCATGAAAGTCGATATCCAAACTGAGCACCACTGGCTGGAAAAGATGACCGGGGACTGGGAGATTATCCCTGACCCCTCCCTGCCCGAAGCTGAGCGCACGACGGAATGGATTGAGCGCGGACGGATGCTGCACGGGGTATGGCTGGTGGTCGAAGGTCACGGCCAGATGCCGGGCGGCGGTGAGGCCACCACCCTTATGACGCTCGGCTTTGATCGCGCCAAGGGCCGGTTTGTCGGCTCATGGGCAGGGTCGATGATGGATCATTTGTGGGTCTATGACGGCCACTGGAATGAGGCCCACAAATCCCTGTCGCTCGATTGCGAAGGGCCTGACTGGGAAAACCCCGGCCAGACCCTGAAATACCGCGATATCTATACTCTCAATGACGACAATACCCGCACTCTGACGGCCATGGTTCAGAGCGCGGACGGGGAGTGGAATCGGTTAATGCAGAACCATTATCGAAGGGTGGGCTAAATCCCGTCGCCGCCGAAGATCGGCTTATGGATGCCGCATTCAGTCTTATCCTGACCGGCCCAGCGTCCGGCGCGGGCGTCCTCACCGACCTCGACCGGCTTGGTGCAGGTAAAGCAGCCAATCGACGGATAGCCCTGTTCGACCAAAGGGTGCGGTGGCAGGGCGTGGGCTTCGATATAGTCCGCGATATCGTCCGCCGTCCAGTTGGCCAGCGGATTGACCTTGAAATTGCGGCCATCCCATTCAACGATCGGCATATTGGCGCGGGTTGCCGCCTGATGGCGCTTACGGCCGGTGATCCAGGCGGTATAGTCGTCGGTGATCTTATTCAGCGGCCGAACTTTACGCAGGGCGCAGCAGGCATCGGGGGCCAGCTTCCACAGATTGCCCTTTGGGTCGAAATCCTGTTCCTCAGCCTTGTCGGCCTTGAGGTTGATCAGATTGGTCAGGCCTAAGATCTTGGCCAGCTGGTCGCGGTATTGCAGGGTCTGAAAGAAATGCCGGTCGGTATCGAGAAAAATAACCGGCAAATCTTTGTTAATCTGTGACACCAGATGCAGCATGACCGCCGAATCCGCGCCGAACGACGACGACAGGGCGATGGAGTCCACGAACTCATGCTCTATCGCATCGTGCAGGATGTCGGCGGCGGCCCAGCCCTCATAACGGGCCGACAGTTCCGCCGCACGGATGGCTTCGGGTGAAGCGACCTGTTCAGCAATATTGTTGATGATCATAGTCATGATCAAAACGCTTTCTACGGATTAAGCTTCCGTGAGCTTTTGGCGTAACGCCCAGATCGGTTGGCGGGCATCTGCTGCACTTTGGTAAGCATTTTCAAAACGGTCAGTCGCGGCCTTGATGGCGCCTTCGGGATCGGCATCTTTCAGTACAAATTCGTTGAACCCGCAGCGGAGCATCAGGAACAACTGATCCCGCAACACATCGCCGACCGCACGGATCTCGCCCTGATAGTTCAGGTCAGAACGCAAGATACGGGCGGTGGAATAGCCGCGGCCATCGCGGTAGCCGGGGAAGTTGACCTCAACCAGCGCGATCTTTTCCATATAGGGAGCGAGTGCGCGAATATCATCCCCCGGATTGACGCGCACACCGTACTTGCCGTTCAGGCCTGGCAATTCGGTGAGCGCGCGCTCAAAGCCCAGCACATAGGGGCCATCGGCACCAACAACATCTTCGTCGTTAAGCAGGGCCCAGCCGTCAAGGATACGGGTGCCGTCCTTGGCGATCAGGGTGGGGGTAGCTGATGAATTAAGCTGGCTCATGGAGTGCCTCGGCAAAGGTTTCACGGCCCAGACGCTCAACCACATCGATGAAGCGTTCCGCAGGCGACGTGCGAAGTTGAAGATAAAGGCGAACCACGCGCTCAATGGCGGCGGGCACGGCTTCCGCCGGCAGGCCCTTGCCAGTGATGACACCCAGCGCTGCCTTTTCATCGGCGCGACCGCCGAGCAGGATCTGATAGAACTCGATCCCCTGCTTATCGACGCCTAAGATACCGATGTGGCCGACATGGTGGTGACCGCAGGCATTGATGCAGCCGGAGATCTTGATCTCCAGCTCACCAATCTCATCGGTCAGGTCGGCATCGGCAAAGCGCTTGGAAATTTCCTGCGACAGCGGTATCGAGCGGGCATTGGCCAGGGTGCAGTAATCCAGACCAGGGCAGGCGATGATGTCACTGATCTTTTTGGCATTGGCGGTCGACAGATTGACGCGGTCAAGCTGTTGATACAGCGCATAAAGATCAGCCTTGGCCACATGGGGCAGGATGATGTTCTGATCATGGGCGACGCGCAGTTCACCGTACGCAAAGCTATCTGCGACATCGGCCATAACGTCCATCTGCGCGGACGAAGCATCGCCTGGCGGCAGACCCACCGGCTTGGTCGAAATGGTCACGCTGACGTGGTCATCGCGCTTATGGGCATGGGTGTTGTTGCGCACCCAGCGGGCAAAGGCCGGATCGGCGGCCTTGGCGCGGTCTAACGCCGCCTGATCGAACGCCTTATCGGCAAACGCCGGATCGGGGAAGAACGAGCGGATGCGATCGATCTCATAATAGGGCGCGTCAATGGCGGCCTGATCAAGGGTGTTCCATTCCTCTTCGACCTGACGGGCATATTCGTCAGGCCCCAGCGCCGACACCAAAATCTTGATACGGGCCTTATAGATATTATCGCGGCGACCATAGCGGTTATACACCCGCAGACAGGCCTCAAGATAACTCAGCAGCTTCTCGCCCGGCACGCCTGATTTGATCAGGTGACCCAGATGCGGGGTGCGCCCCATGCCGCCGCCGACATAGACCTCAAAGCCCTTGGGTGTCAGGTGCAGGCCGATATCATGGACACGGATGGCGGCGCGATCCTTGGTGGCGCCGGTGATGGCGATCTTGAACTTACGCGGCAGGAAGGTAAATTCCGGATGGATGGTCGACCACTGACGGATCAGTTCGGCCCACGGGCGCGGATCGTCCAGTTCGTCCTTGGCTGCACCTGAAAACTGATCAGTCGTGGTGTTGCGGATGCAGTTGCCGGAGGTCTGCATGGCGTGCATTTCAACTTCGGCCAGTTCCTCAAGGATTTTGGGCGTATCGGCCAGCTTGATCCAATTAAACTGAAGGTTCTGACGGGTGGTGAAATGGCCGAAATCGCGGTCGTAGGTGCGCGCGATGTGGGCGAATTTACGCATCTGAACGGATGATAAAACGCCGTAAGGAATAGCGATCCGCAGCATATAGGCGTGCAGTTGCAGATAAAGCCCGTTCATGAGCCGCAGCGGCTTAAACTGATCTTCGGACAATTCCCCGCTCAGGCGACGGGCCACCTGATCCGAAAATTCGGCGTTACGTTCACGGACAAGGGCGTGATCGAATTGGTCGTAAACATACATTACTGGAAAACCTCGTCACGGTTGAATTGCTTAGCGGTATCAAAGGTTGTCTGGCCGATGGTTGGGCCATTAGCGCGCACAAATTCGCGCACAAGCTCACGCTGCACCGGCGTGCCGTCATCGGTGACGGGGATCAGATAGGGGGCAACCACTTCGGTTTCACGAGCCACCCATTCGGCCTTTAGCGCTTCTCCGGCGGCGTCCTCAAGGTGCGTGGCAATGGCGGCATCCTCAACCCACTGGCCGTCAGCATACCACAGCACCAGGCCGTCGGTTAATCGGTTGGCGGTCAGAAGCTTCATGCGGGAACCTTTATCGTCTTTTGGGTGATAGCCCAGTGTTCGGAACTCAAGGCCGTGACTTCGCCGATGATGACGAGGGTCGGGCCCTTGGGTGGATTGGCGGCGAGGGTGGCGGCCAGTTGATTAAGCTGTGTGGCCGTGCGCACCTCATCGGGGCGCGTGCCGTTTTCAATGATAAGCGCAGGCGTTGCACCCGCACGGCCATGCTCCATCAGACGGGCGCAGACACTTGCAGCCGTCGCCACGCCCATATAGATCACCAGCGTATGATGCGCCAGTGACAAGGCGGCCCAATCCAGTTGCAGATCGTTGTGTTCGGCATCGCCGTCTTTTGCATGGCCGGTGATAAAGGTCACAGACTGGGCGTGGTCGCGGTGGGTCAGCGGCACACCTGCAGACGCTGCGCACCCAAGAGCCGCCGTAATGCCGGGTGTGACATGAACCTCAATACCGGCGGCCTTGAGCGCCTCAACCTCTTCACCGCCG
This sequence comes from Asticcacaulis sp. UBA2476, assembly GCA_002342035.1. Classification (GTDB taxonomy): domain Bacteria; phylum Pseudomonadota; class Alphaproteobacteria; order Caulobacterales; family Caulobacteraceae; genus Asticcacaulis. Next base: position 44,746 of record DDPE01000089.1, read on the forward strand.
CGGCCGAACACGAACGGATCACCGCCTTTGAGGCGCACCACGCGCTTACCCAAGGTGGCCTGTTCGACCAGCAGGGCGTGAATCTGATCCTGCGGCACCGAATGATTAGAGCGCTGCTTGCCGACATAGAACCGTTCGCTGTCACGGCGGGCCAGATCCATGATCGCGTCCCCGACCAGCCGGTCATAGACAATGACATCGGCCTCACTCAACAGGCGCAAGGCCTTGAGCGTCAGCAGTTCAGGATCGCCGGGACCGGCACCGACCAAATGGACCACGCCGGTGCGGGGTTTCGGCGCTTTGATCTCAGCTAGTGCGGCGGTCAGCGCCTCATCTATCTTGCCCGAACGTGCCAGGGTAGTGGCCGGGGCGGTCAGGATATGCTCCCAGAACCGGCGCCGGTCATCGACATTGCTGAAGGCTTCGCGCAGGTGTGGCGACAGTTTAAGCGCAAATTCGGCCACATGGGTCTCAGACGGCGGAACGGCGGCTTCGATCCTGCGGCGGGTTTCGCGCGCCAGAACCGGGGCTGTGCCGCCGGTGGCCACGCCAATCGACAATGAGCCGCGATCAATAATAGCCGGGATATGGAAATCGCTCAGGTCAGGCTGATCGACGACATTGACCGGGATTTTTAATGTGTGGGCCAAAGCCGCCCCACGCTCCGCAGACGCACGGTCTTCAAACGCCACCAGTATTAGCGAAGCACCACTAAGGTCTTCGGCGGTCGGCCATGCGGTGTGATCTATGTCATAAATCAGCAGTTCCGCCGGTGTGCGCTCAACCAGATTGAGCTTGCGCGCAAGCGTCACCCCTGCGCCAATCAGCGCAACCTTACGGCCTTCCAGCGGCCAGGACAGGGGCAAAGCGATCATAACATCCTCAAGAGGCAGACGCAGACATCATACCTTAGTGTGGACTTTTAATCTCTAGCCGTGGGCGGGAAAAGCGATGGTTTTTACCCTCTGGGATTAGAGAGGCTAAATAAGCGTAAGTTATTGCGAACTATGCGCAAATCAGCGTGTGGTATTCAGCCAATAATCAAAGTCTGACGGGGAACCGAAGGGGCGGCTATCGGCGTTACCCGTATCTGTCGTCAGGCAGAATTGGTGCTGAAGCGGATGGCGGCCAAATTCGCGCGCATCGTCCGGCGTTTCGGCCAGTGGCAAGGCGACTTTAAGCGGATGTTGTGCGGATTTACGTTGGCACAGGGCGCAGGTGCAGTTGTCTTTATTACCGCTCAGACCCGACAGGTCAAAATTAATGTCGCCGAAATGGGCCGCGCCTAAGTGGAGCATGATACGCCTCCGATATTTACAAAGCGCATCCCTAAAAGTGTTATCGGTTTTAGGGTAAGATGCGCGCAAATTATGCAGTACACAGATATAGTGCAGTGCAAATAAAGGAACAATTAGGCCCTATTGCGGCTAACCCGCAGCATCATAAGCGCGTTTGACGATGGCCATCAGGCTGTCATCGACCTGCGCCGCATCCGTCAGCGGCACCACATACTGACACATGCCGCCAGGTGGCAGGGCCTTGACGCGCGGATCATCAATCGCCTCTTTCAGATTCAGACCCAATTCAAAACGGTCATTGGTCTTGGGGCCCAGCATAGCGAACTGCTTCTTGCCGCGCAGGGAGACATAACCCTGTTTGGGCGCGATTTCAAACTCCCCAAAGCCGGTAATCGCGGCCATCAGGGCTTCGTGGATCGGGCGCTGGTGGGCTTTTTTGTCCTTATAGATGGCATCCAGCACATCATCGGCAGCGGCGTTTTCCGGCGCCTCAAACGTGCCACCGCGCAGAGCAAAGTGGGTCAGGGTGTTGGCATCGCCATGACCCAGCCCATAACCTGATTTCAGCCAGGCGACGATGTCGCCGTGCTTGGTTTTGCCAGATGCGGTGATGTCCGTCATCAGGGCCGTGCGGGATTTGCCCGTCTTTTTTTCGATATTTGAAAGCTGGGTTTCCAGTGCTTGCTCGACCGTGCCCATGTGTGCCTCCCCGTCAGAGATCGACAGAATGACCTAATGTTCGGCGCCGTTCCACTTGTTGATGGTCAATTTTTCGAGATCGACATCGGGCAGGCAGCGTAAATTAACCGCGATCATCGCCTTGCCATCCGGGGCTGTGCCTTCGCCGTAGGGTTCGACGCCGCAGACCTTGCAGAAATTATGGGCGATTTTCATCGTGTTGAACCGGTAGGTTTCGATATCGGCCGGATCGGTTTTGAGGTGAAGCGCATCCTTAGCCACAAAGGCCAAAAGGCTGCCACGCCTGCGGCAATAGGAGCAATTGCAGTCGATAGCGCCCTTGAAATCGCCCTCGACCTCGAAACTGAGCAGGCGCAGCCAGTCGCGCAGCCGCCAGTAAGCGATGAAATCACCGGTACGGGGCAGGAACAGGCGCCGGTCGCGCCCGGGCAGCAGGCGGCCGAGATTCTGCCTCAGGCCCCAGACGCTGGCCGGATTGAGGCCCAGGATCACCACCCGGCCCTCGGGTCGCAGCACCCGCTCGGCCTCGCGCAGGGTCTGGTGCGGGTCGCGCGCCAGCTCCAGCGCATGGGGCCGGACCAGCAGGTCGAGGCTGGCGCTCTGAAAGGGCAGCTCGTCGAACTCGCAGTTCAGGGCGACCACGGCGTTCGGCGCTTCTTCCGCCAGCGGCCGCTCCAGCTGGTCCAGCGCCAGCCAGCGATGCGGCATGCGGTTGGCCTGCAGGCCCGAGAGTTCGGGCAGACCCAGCTGCAGCGCATGGAACCCGAACAGGTCGACCACGGCCGCGTCGAGCCGCTGCTGCTCCCAGGCCAGCAGATACTGACCCGGCGGGGTTTGCAGCCAGGCGGCCAACTCTATAATCGAAGCTTCGCGTGTCATTGATTGGGCTGCATGAAACTGGCTGCGGTCGCTGCCTTCACCGACAACTACATCTGGATGCTTCACGACGGCGTTGACGCCATCGTGGTCGATCCGGGCGACTCGACTCCGGTCTTGGAGGCTCTGGCCGAGCACTCACTGCGTCTGGCAGGCATTCTAGTGACGCATCACCATGGCGATCACGTCGGCGGCCTGGAGGCGCTGCGGCCCCATCTGCACGGCCCCATCTACGGCCCGGCGCGCGAGAACATCCCCAAGCCCTGCACGCCCGTCGAGGCCGGTGATCTGGTCCAAGTGCTGGGCCTGTCCTTCACCGTCATCGACGTACCCGGCCACACCGCCGGCCATATCGCCTTCTACGCCGAGCCGGCCGGCGAGGCCCCGCTGCTGTTCTGCGGCGACACCCTGTTCTCCGGCGGCTGCGGCCGTCTGTTCGAAGGCACGCCGGCGCAGATGCTGGCCTCGCTCGACCAGTTGGCGGCCTTGCCCGGCGCCACCCGCGTCTGCTGCACCCACGAATACACGCTGAGCAACCTGCGCTTCGCCCGCGCTGTCGAGCCGGACAACCCGGTGCTGGCCCGCTACAGCGCCGAATGCGAAGCCAAACGTGCGCGCCAGTTGCCCACGCTGCCCTCATCCATCGCGCTGGAACGCGAGATCAACCCTTTTCTGCGCTCACGCCAAGCCGCCGTCACGGCGGCCGTGCAGACCTTCGATACGGCCGCCCGTACTGAGACCGCTGTGTTTGGCGCCTTGCGCGAATGGAAGAACCAGTTCAAATGAAATTTCTCATCTCTGCCGCCCTGACCGGCCTGCTCCTGTTGAGCGGCTGCGCCAACATGGCGCCCTCCAGCACCACCGGCTCGACTGACAGTGCGCCGCTGCGCAGCAGCAGCCGTGCGCCGACCTTGCCCACCGGCACGCTGTCGCCGATCCAGGCCCGCAACGCCGTCGCACGCGGGGGGGTCGCCCCCCTGTCGGCGCCGGCCGACCTGTGGGAACGCATCCGCCGCGGCTTTGCCATGCCCGACCTGGAAAGCGATCTGGTGCGCGACCGCGAGCAGTGGTACGCCACGCGGCCCGACTACATCTTCCGCATGACCGAGCGCTCGCGCAAATACCTGTTCCACATCGTCGAGGAACTGGAGCGCCGCAACATGCCGACCGAGCTGGCCCTGCTGCCCTTCATCGAGAGCGCATTCAACCCCCAGGCTGTCTCGCACGCCAAGGCCGCCGGCATGTGGCAGTTCATGCCGGCCACCGGCCGCGACTTCGACCTCAAGCAGAACATCTTCCGCGACGACCGCCGCGACGTGGTGGCCTCCACGCGCGCCGCGCTCGATTACCTGCAAAAGCTCTACAACATGTTCGGCGATTGGCATTTGGCATTGGCGGCCTACAACTGGGGCGAAGGCAGCGTGGGCCGGGCGCTGGCCCGCAACAAAGCACAAGGCAAACCGCTGACCTACAGCGACTTGAGCATGCCCAATGAAACCCGTTACTACGTGCCCAAGCTGCAGGCGGTCAAAAACATCATTGCCCAACCCGAAGCATTCAACACCCAGCTGCCCCTGATTCAGAACCACCCTTACTTCAAAAGTGTCCCCATTG
>DDPE01000080.1 GCA_002342035.1 Asticcacaulis sp. UBA2476
GCTATCCCCCTCCGTCATTTTCGCTTCGCTCAATGCCACCTCCCCACGGTAAACCGTAGGGAGGAGAGCGTCTCTTCTCCTCCCTATCAAGCCTTTTGGCGAAGATGGGGAGGTGGATGGCCGCAGGCCAGACGGAGGGGGATAGCGCTGTAGATGCGTTACGCCTCGGCCTTTTTCTTGGCTGGGGCTTTTTTAGCCGGGGCTTTCTTGGCGGCGGGTTTTTTGGCCGCCGTGGTCTTGGTCGCCGCCTTCTTGGCCGCCGTTTTCTTCACGCCGCCCTTGGCTGCGATCAGTTCCAGCGCCTGCTCCAGCGTCACCTCTTCGGGCGTTATGTCCTTGGGCAGGGTGGCATTGACCTTACCGCATTTGACATAGGGGCCGTAGCGACCGGACATGACCTGAATGGCCTCATCATTATCCGGATGTTTGCCCAATTCCTTAAGCGGTGCGGCGGCCGAACCCTTACCCTTGGCATTGGCTTTTTTCTCGGCCAGCATGACGACGGCGCGGTTGATGCCGACCTCGAAAATCTCATCGAAATTGGCAAGGTTTGCGTAGGTGCCGTCATTGGCGATAAAGGGCCCAAAGCGCCCCAAGCCTGCCGTGATCGGCTTATTGTTTTCCGGGTTGATGCCGATTTCGCGTGGCAGGGACAGAAGTTTCAGCCCGCGTTCAAGGTCAATCGACGCCGGTGGCCATGCCTTGGGCAATGACGAGCGCTTAGGCTTATCCTCTTTCGATTCCGCTTCGCCCAACTGAACGTAAGGGCCAAAACGTCCTATTTTCAGGGAGACGACCTTATCCGTGGCCGGGTCAACGCCCAACTCGCGGTCACCGGAGGCGCCACCGTCTTCGGACGCGCTTTCAGGGTTGCCGACGGGGCGGGTGAACTTGCATTCCGGATAGTTGGAGCAGCCGATAAAGGCCCCGAACCGTGAGGTTTTCAGGCTCAGCAGACCGTTGGCGCAGGACGGGCAGGCGCGCGGATTGGTGCCGTCGCCCTTGTCGGGGAAGATGTGCGGCCCCAGCGCGTCATTGAGGCGGTCGAGCACCTCAGAGACGCGGAACTCCTGCACGCCACCGGCGGCGGCGTGGAAATCCTGCCAGAATTCGCGTAAGAGCGCCTTCCAGTTCAACTCACCGGCGGACACCAGATCGAGTTTTTCTTCGAGGTCGGCGGTGAAATCATATTCAACATAGCGCTTGAAGAACTCTTCAAGGAAGGCGGTGACCAGCCGGCCTTTGTCTTCTGGGATAAAGCGGTTCTTATCCATGCGGACATAGGCGCGGTCGCGCAGGACGGTCAGCACCGACGCATAGGTCGAGGGACGCCCGATGCCCAGTTCTTCCATCTTCTTGACGAGGGTGGCTTCACTATAACGCGGGGGTGGTTCCGTAAAGTGCTGGGCAGGCTTAATGGCATGAACGGCGGCGCTGGTGCCGACACGCACGGCGGGCAAGCGGCCACCGTCCTCATCGCCGTCATCATCCTTGCCTTCTTCGTAGACCGCCAGATAGCCATCAAAAGTGATCACCTGACCGGTGGCGCGTAGGGCGATTTGCTTATCGGGGCTGGTGAGGTCAATGGCGGTTTTCTCAACCTTGGCCGCTTCCATCTGCGACGCCATGGTCCGCTTCCAGATCAACTCATAAAGCCGTGCCTGATCACCCTCAAGGCGCAGGGTTTCGGGGCGGCGATAGAGCGAGGTCGGGCGCACGGCTTCGTGGGCTTCCTGAGCATTTTTGGCCTTGGCCTTATAGAACCGCGGGGTTTCCGGCACATAGGCCGGGCCGTAGCGTTCGCCGATCAGCTTGCGCATTTCGGCAATCGCTTCCGGTTCAACATAGACGCCGTCGGTTCGCATATAGGTGATCAGACCGGTCGTTTCGCCACCGATATCAACACCTTCGTACAGTTTCTGGGCCGTCTGCATGGTGCGCGAGGCGGAGAAGCCCAGTTTGCGCGACGCTTCCTGCTGCAGGGTTGAGGTGGTAAACGGCGGCGGTGGGGTGCGTTTGCCGGGTTTTTGATCGACCTCGGTGATGGTGAAGTTCGACGCGGCAATGGCGGCTTCGGCGCCCTTGGCCGCGGCTTCGTTGGGCAGGTCGAACTTACCCAGTTTTTTGCCGTTAAGCTGGATCAGCTTGGCCGAAAACGGCGGCGAATTGGCCGAAACCTCAGTATCGACGGTCCAGTATTCTTCGGTCTTGAACTTTTCGATCTCGACTTCGCGGTCAACGACGATCTTGAGCGCCACAGACTGCACCCGTCCGGCCGAGCGTGCGCCCGGCAGCTTGCGCCACAACACCGGCGACAGGGTAAAGCCCACGAGGTAATCAAGGGCGCGGCGGGCGAGGTAGGCTTCGACCAGTTCCATATCCAACTGGCGCGGATTGGCCATGGCCAGATCGACGGCGGATTTGGTGATGGCATTGAACGTGACGCGCTCAACGGTCTTTTCCTTGAGCACCTTTTTCTTATTCAGCACTTCAAGCACATGCCAGGAAATGGCTTCCCCTTCGCGGTCGGGGTCGGTCGCGAGGATAACGCCATCGGACGCCTTGGCAGCCTCAGCGATTTCGTTCAGGCGCTTAACCGCCTTGGGGTCGGCTTCCCAGATCATGGCGAAGTCTTCGTCGGGCTTGACGGAGCCGTCCTTGGACGGAAGGTCGCGCACATGGCCGTAGGACGCCAGAACCTTATAGTCCTTGCCCAGGTACTTGTTGATGGTTTTGGCCTTGGCAGGACTTTCGACGATAACCAGCTTCATATGGCTTTTATAAATCCGTCTGCAAAATAGCGATGAGCCTGAAAATGGGAGCAGGCTTCAAATATGCCAGCCTTAAAGCGCTTTCAACGAACTGTGAAGCGGCTTTTTTGCCACGGCGGCCATAGAGGGCTGATCTTGAGTCTCCGCCCACATAAATCCAAAGGTGGTAAGAATGAGAATTGCAATTAAAGGTAATTTTATTTAAGCTTTCAACTGATGGGGGAGAGGTGGCCTGTGCCATATCCCGTGCCTGCGGGCATTTAGGTATAAGGAGTAGCTATGAAGGAGTTGGAGCGCGAAGCCGGTCAGGAGGTTTCCGTGCAGGAACAGGCCGAGGTTCTGGTCTATATCGGCGATATGGCGGCATCTCTGGCACAGATGGCACAAAAGGTCGGGCATCAGGGCCTGAGCGAGCATCTCTATCATGCCGCTCAAAAGGCGCGCGGGCCTATGGCTTGATGGTGATTAATCGACCAACACGTAATAGCCGCCAGGCTGAGGGGCGATCAGTCCGGCGATTTCAAGCTCGCTCAAGGCCGCAAAACCCAGCGTCATTGACGCGCCCGCAAGCCTGAGCACTTCGTCGCGGTGGCTGGGGGTATGGCTGATCAGGTTGAGGATTTGCGTGCGCAGGTCATCGATCCGGTCATCAAGATCGTCGGTGGTGTCCTCAGGTGTCGCCAGATAGTGCGGGCGCATATCGTCATAGGCCGGTCGCGCCCCGTCGTTTAAGCCCATGCCGCTTTCCAGTATGCGGATGACGTCTTCGGCCGTTTCGCACAGGTGCGCGCCCTGGCGCAGCAGGTCGTTCGATCCGCGTGCGCGCGGATCAAGCGGCGAGCCCGGTACGGCGAAAACATCGCGGTTTTGCTCACCGGCCAACCGGGCGGTGATCAGAGAGCCTGAACGCAGTTCAGCCTCAACGACTATCGTCCCCAGGGTCAACCCGCTGATGACCCGGTTGCGGCGTGGAAAATCGCGGGCGTGGGCCTTATAGCCCGCCGGACTTTCGGAGACCAGCACGCCGTAGGATTTGAGCGCGGTATAGAGGTCTTGGTTCTGCGGCGGATAAACATCATCAATCCCGCCACCCAAGACCGCCGCTGTGCCGGTTTTAAGCGACCCCTGATGGGCGTGGGTGTCGATGCCGCGTGCCAGACCTGAGACGATAGTGTATCCGGCTTCGCCCAGTTCGGCAGCCAGGGTGTGGGCCATCTTCATACCGGCGGCGGAGGCATTACGCGCCCCCACGATCGCCACGGCTTTAGGGGGCAGTGCGTGTTCGCCCAGCAGCCACAGTATGGGCGGGGCGGCGGCGATATGGCTGAGCAGTTTGGGATAGTCTGCATCGCCCAGCACGACCAGACGGGCGCCGGTGGCGCGGCTGTGTTTGATCTCAGCCTCAACCATCGCCAACGGGGCGGGTGTTATGCCGCCGCCGGCGCGTTGGGCCAAAGTCGGTAAAGCTTCAAGCGCACGGATTGCGCTGCCGAAACGGGTGATAAGTTGCTGGAAATTGATCGGGCCGATGCGCTGAGTGCGCGCCAGTCTCAGGCGGGCGACGCGCTCCTCTTCGGTCTTGACTGGCGGGAAGGGCGGCGCATCGAACAGGGACATCTAGGCGGTCTTGTCCTTTTTGCCGATTTTAGGCTCGGTGCCATTCAGCAGCCGTTTGATATTGTCCTTATGGCGGATGTAGATCAACACGGCCATGAACAGGCTCATCAGCACGAACGGGTAGGGCTGATCAATCAGGAAGCCTACGGGTGCGATGAGTGCGGCGGCGACCAGAGCGCTCAAAGACGAGATGCGCAGGGTAAACGCCACCAGCAACCAGATGGCACCGGCGGCCAGCCCCATCGGCCAGGCGGCGGCAAACAGGGTGCCAAGGAAGGTCGCTACGCCCTTTCCGCCCTTGAACTTCAGCCAGACGGGGAACAGGTGGCCCAGAAACGCGGCGGCTCCGGCCAGCGCCATGCCGGTTTGGCGGGTGGCGATATCGACGGACAACAGGGCCGCAAACGCAATGCCAACGGCCATAGCGCCTTTGCCCGTGTCGCCTAAAAAGGTGATCAGCGCCAGATCTTTGCGGCCGGTGCGCAGGACATTGGTAGCACCGATATTGCCGGAGCCGACCTCACGGATGTCTATGCCCGCCAGTTTGGTCGTCAGCACGCCAAACGGGATCGACCCCAGAAGGTAGCCGCCCAGTACGGCAAGGGCATAGATGATCGGTTGGCTCAGCACGGTCTGTCCTTAATCGGCGGCGTAGACGATTCGCCCATCCACCAGCGTTTTTAAGACCTTACCTTGCAGGGTGCGGTTTTCAAACGGCGAGTTTTTGGATTTTGACAATATGTCTTTTTCGCGCAACGCAAACGGCGCATCGACATCGACCACAATGATATCGGCGGGGGCGCCTTTTTTAAGGCGTCCGGCTTCAAGGCCCAATATCTGCGCCGGATTGATGGTCACGGCCCGTAGCAGGTCGATCAGCGGAATATCACGATCAAAATGCAGCCCGATCAGGGCTGCCAGCAGGGTCTGAAGGCCGATCGCGCCGGGGGTGGCTTGCGAAAACGGCAGGCGTTTGTCTTCGGCGGGCGCGGGGCTGTGGTTGGAGACGATGACGTCAATCACCCCGTCTTCGACCGCATCGACCAGAGCCACCCGGTCGGATTCGGCCCGCAGCGGCGGATCGAGGCGATAGAAGGTGCGGTAATCACCGATGTCGAATTCATTGAACACCAGATGGTTGATGCTGACGCTGGCATAGACCTCTAAGCCCTTGGCCTTGGTGCGTTTCAGGGTTTCGACCGACGCCGCAGTTGATATCTGATCGACCAGCAAGCGCGTGCCGGTCAGTTCGACCATGGCGAGGTCCCGCTCCAGCGCTATGCGTTCGGCCAGCGCCGAAACCCCCGACAGGCCCATGCGCGAGGCCATTTCGCCGGAGGTGGCGACCGCTCCGTCGGACAGCCACGGCTCCTTGGGGCGGTGGGCGACCAACGCATTGAATCCGCCCGCATAGGCCAGTACGCGGCCAAAGACCTTGGTGTTGATGATCGGTTGATCGACATCGGTGAAATAAAGCGCACCGGCCTCATTCATCAGGCCTATCTCGGCCATGGTCTTGCCGTCGCAGCCCTTGGTGGCCGCACCGGCGGGGTAAACATGCACCAGTTCGATATCGCGGGCGCGGCGCAGGATAAAATCGACCATCGCCGGCTCATCAATGACCGGATGGGTGTCGGGCTGGACCACAAACGAGGTCACGCCACCCGCCGCCGCGGCCAGAGACGCCGATTTCAGGGTTTCTTTCTGCTCATGGCCGGGCTCACCGGTCTTGACCCTCAGGTCGATCAGGCCGGGGCAGACCAGATTACCGTCGCAGTCGATGACCTTATAATCCGCGCTGCCCGAAGGTGGCACATCAGAGAAAATGACGTCGGCGATGACGCCTTCGGCTATGATGACCGAGCCGGGGCCATCATAGCCGCTTTCGGGGTCGATCAGGCGGGCGTTCACAAGGGCGAGGGGTTGAGAGGTGTTTAGGGTCATTTGCCTTCTGCCTCCAGGCGCGCGGCCAAGGATGCTAGCACCGCCATGCGGGCGGCGACGCCCATTTCGACCTGATCCTGAATGAGGGAGATGCTGAGGTCGTCGGCGACTTCGGAGTCGATTTCGACCCCGCGGTTCATCGGGCCGGGGTGCATGACGCGCACGTTCTTGGCGGCGACTTGCAGCTTTTCACGGTCAAGGCCAAAGAAGCGGAAATATTCGCGGGTCGAGGGGATAAACGCCCCGTCCATGCGCTCAAGCTGAAGGCGCAGCATCATGACCACATTGGCCCCGGCAATGCCTTCGCGCATGTCGTGATAGACTTCGCAGCCCCACTGATCGGCATCGCCCGGAATGAGCGTCGCAGGTCCGACCAGCCGGACATTGGCCCCCATGGCATTGAGCAGAATGACGTTGGATCGCGCCACGCGGGAGTGGCCAACATCGCCACAAATTGCCACGGTCAAGCCATCAACGTGGCCAAAGGCGCGGCGGATCGACAGCATGTCTAGCAAAGCCTGCGTCGGGTGCTGATGCTGACCGTCGCCGGCATTGATGACGCAGCAGCCGACCTTTTGGGCCAGCAGTTCGGCGGCCCCGGAGGCCGAGTGGCGCACGACCAGCAGATCGGGCTTCATGGCGTTGAGCGTGACCGCCGTGTCGATCAGGGTCTCGCCCTTGGCCACGCTTGAGCTCTTGGCGGCCATATTGACCGTATCGGCCCCAAGGCGCTTACCGGCCAGCTCAAAACTCGACTGGGTGCGGGTGGAGTTCTCAAAGAACAGATTGACTTGGGTACGGCCCTTGAGCAGGTCGAGTTTTTTCGTTGAGCGCCGGTTCATATCGACGAACAGATCGGCCAGATCAAGCAGCGCCATAATGTCAGGCGGATCGAGGTCCTGCGACGCGATAAAGTGGCGTTTGGGGAACGGCAGCAGCCGCTCACGAATCTGGTCGGTGAAATCGGTCATAAAAGGGGGCTATAGGCCGCAATGAAGGATGTGGCAAGGGGAGATAGCATTTAGAACCTCCCCTCTTGGAGGGGAGGGGGACCGCAAGCGATAGCGCAGCGGTGGTGGGGTAATAACAGGCTCCACGCTTCGGTTTACCCCCTCTGAATTTTCACTGAAAATTCAGCTCCCCCTGCAACAAGGGGAGTTCTTTACGATCAATGCGCTTGTTGACAATTTCGTGGGGTTTGCCGATTATTTCACTGAGTGGGTCTGGGGAGATATCATGCCAAGTTCTGTAGATTATCGTATCGTCTTTCAGGACTTTTCCGAAGAGGATATGGCGGATTTCATTTCCGAGCACTTCGATATTTCCCTAACTCCCGAAGAGCTTTTCAGATGTGAGACCTTGGGCGGTCTGCATGGCCTTGTCATGAATAAGCTTGGTGGCGCAACTCCAGAGGGCAAGTGCGCGACCCAGATGACCTTTTACCGGCTGAGGGAAAATTTGCGCCAAAATGGCATCAGGCGCCGACTTACCCCTGCAACACCCTTGAGCAACATAAAAGGCTTTCACTATGGCGCGTTGTTTAGGCATATGGAAAAGCACTCAGGCTGGCGTCCAGTAGATGTTGCGCGCCCGATCATGCAGGTGTTGCTTTTAATCGTTTTCGGTGCTGGTGTTGGGGCGCTGTGTCTCTGGGTTTCGGATTTTCTGAAGCGCCTGAATTTACCCGTTTGGCAAGATTTTATCGCTGGCAGCATGGTGTTTCTGATGTTCTTAATCGGCTTGGTTCTGGTAATTGTTATTTTCGCTCTGCTTTCGCAAACTGTTTTACCTCGAAGATATCCAAAGAATATCACTACGCTCGGACAATTATCGGAATTTAGTGCCGGGCTTAACTCTGATAAGCTGGTGCAGGCGGGTGCTCGCCTTGATGAGCGGCTAGTGTGGCTGGGTTTGGTGGCATTGTTTGCTGATAACCACGGCGAGGATTTGACAAAGTTAACACCGCAAACGCGCTTCGCCTAAGCCAGATGAAACAACCACAACAATATCGGCAGGGTGATCAGGCTCAGTGAGGTCGTCAGGGCCACGATCCCGGCCATCAGGGCCGCGTCTCCGCCCATATGGCGGGCCTGAACGTAGGCGACGGCCGCGCAAGGGGCCGCACCACAACATAACGCGACACCTTGGGCGAGTTCATCCCCACCCAAAGCGCGGCAAATGCCCCAGCTTAGGATCGGCACCATCATGACCTTAAACAAAGACGTGGCGACCACCAGTCCAGGGCTTTTAAAAATATAGCCAAAGCTCAAACCCGCTCCGGCCAGTATCAGCCCGGTCGGGATGGCGGCATCGCCCAGCATCTTAAGGTCTTTGTCGATGAACGGCACGCTCGGGGCGTGGGTGGCGTTGAGGAATAACCCGATCAGGCACGACAGAAAAATCGGATTGGTGAATAGCTTAAGCCCTATCGCCTTGAATGAGCGGTCAGGCTGGTTGTCGCCTTCCAGTTCACCCCAGCGCGCCAGCACCATGATCGAGGCCATGTTGCTGAGCGGGATGAGCGCGCTCATGGCGATGGCCGCCAGCCCCAAGGCTTCATCGCCGAAAATGGCGGTGGCAATCGGCAGGAACACAAATGAATTAAACCGGATCAGGCCCTGAAACACCGATGTGAAAGTGGGGCCGTTGAGTTTCAAAAACGGCTTTAACGCAAATCCCAGCAATGCCGACAGTATCATCGCCGCAGTGACGCCAATGCTGACCGGCCCGGTCGACAGGCCTGACAAATCCGCGTGCCAGATGGCCGGAATCAGAAAGCCCGGATAAAACACATAGACCGCCAGCCGCTCAATAGGGTTCCAGACGTGTAGCGGCAGAAAGCCCGATTTTTTCAGGCCGTACCCCAGCGCAATCATCAGAAAGACCGGCGCAATGCCATTGATAAAGGTGTCAGGTGTCATGGCCTGTCTTTGGCGGTCGGCGCGGCGCGAGTCAACCTGTAGGGGGCTGCGGACGTTAGGTGTCTAAAGATAGGGCGGTAAGGCACAAGTTTCAAAAGGGTGGTTTCAATTGCAATAACCGTCAGTGGTATAGGGTTGTGGTTACTGTCTTAGTGCAATTTTTTGTGAGTATTTGAGAGCTGATATTTAATAATAATTAAGTCGCTTTTCTTTTGATCAGGCGTATGGTGGCGGCGCGAGGGCGGGGATTACGCATAAACCAAAAGGAGGGGCATCATGTCTCGTTCTATTTATTTGGTAGCGTTGCTTTCAAGTGTTGTTGTATCTGCACCGATTACAGCGGTTTTGGCCCAGGAAATTCCGGAAGTTAAGGTCGAGGCGGGCGAACGGATGCGTCTGATGGATGTGGATCGTGAGCCTGTTGAACGACGGTTATCGTTGCGCAACGTTGATTTCACAGATGCACGCGATGTCGACCGTCTTTATCGACACTTACGTTTTGTGGCTTATGATGTCTGTAATTCCGGCCCGAATGCCAGTCGAAGTGCAGACCAGCGCTGTGCGGCGCGGGCACTTAATGGGGCGGTTACCGACATTGATCGGCCAGTTTTAACTCGGTATCACGCCCAGATCAGTGGTGGTGAGGTCATGGTGGCGGCGAATCATAAATAGGGTTGGGCCGGATTGAGGGCTATTCCATGCCCTTTATCCGGTCTAACGCCCCTTGCAGAATATAGGCGGCTGCCGAACGGTCGATGACCTCGGCGCGTTTGGCGCGGGTAAGATCCGCCTCTTCGATCAGGAAGCGGTTCATCACCGATGACGACCAGCGTTCATCCCAGAAGGCAATCGGGAGGTCGCGCAAACGTAAAAGGTTACGGGCAAAAGCGCGCACCGACTGGCAGCGCGGGCCTTCGGTGCCGTCCATGTTTACCGGCAGACCGATCACCATCCCGGATGCTTCGCGCTTTTTCATCAGGCCAAACAGATGTTCGGCTTCCTGAGTGAACTTGGTCTTTTTGATCAGTTCCAGCGGAGAGGCGATGGTAAGCGTTATGTCGCTCACCGCCACGCCGATGGTTTTTTCACCCAGGTCGAGCCCCAGCACCCCTGTGCGGACGGGCAATAGAGCTTTTAGTTCAGTTATATCGACAACGGCCATGGTGGTGCTGTGGGCCGGAATGTCTGAAAAGTCAACGGTTTTACAGGCTGTGGCCGATGCGCGGAAAGTGATGTGGTTTCAAAATAAACAGATATTTGTTTCGTTTATTTTGTTACAAGTAATTAACGCATTACAGAAAGTTAATCTGTTAAAAATATGTAATATATGAAACGAATTTAATTAATGTATTCAGTGTAATGTGTGACGAATATTTAATAAAAATGTTATTTAAAGTAATTTACGTTGAGTGTATTCAATCCTCACCGGAGCGATGGGCTCCAAGCATGAGGAGAATTTAAAATGGTACGTTCAGTTTATATGGTGGCGTTGGCGTCTGTGGCGCTTTTGAGTGCGGGTGTATCGGTGGCGCAAGCGGGCGAAAAAGATCGCACTGCCACAAAGACCGTGGTGTCGGTCGAAGGCGTCAACTTCAATAATACGGCTGAGGTGGCAAAGGTTTATCGTCAGCTTAAAAAGACCGCGAATACTCTTTGCGATAGTGAATATCAGCGCTACGCCGCTCAGGATCGCCAGTGTGCTCAGGCCGCACTTTCCAATGCTGTGCGCCAGCTTAATCAACCGACCCTGACGGCGCTGCATGAGTCTAAGAACGCCCCGGTCTATGCCGACAAGGGCCGTGTTCTGGCAGGTCTTAGCCAATAATTTCTGAAAATAATGTGCGCTTAAACCAGGCCCGTGCCCACCCAAACTGAGTGGCGCGGGCTTAGTTATATCCTACGTCTTATTGATGCGCCCGCGACCGCGTCCGGTGCCCAAGGTTTTGGACACCAGATTACGGGCGGCGTTATCGACTATGCCTATGGCCGATTTTAGCGTTTCGCCCGGACGGCCGGAAAAGGATGTGACGTGGAAGTAGTCCGACTGATCCGGCGAAATGTCCGAGAAATAGTAGTTGGATACGCAAGTGCGCGGCCGGTCTGCGACCACGGGGCTGACCGAATGCCAGCTAATCTTTGTGGTTTCCATGACGGCCAGTCGGTTGAAGGCCGCCATCACGGTCACTGGCGTTTTGCGATCATCATCCCATAGTTCCAGATTGCCGCCATTCTCAGCTTTCCAGTCGGGTGAGACATAATAGAGTAGGTTCAGGCGGCGGTATTTTTGGCGGTCGCCGTCATGGCTGTTGTCGATGTGGGGGTTGAGAAAATCGCCCTTAAACATCATCGACAGGCCACCCGCGTAAAGCTTAGGGTCGGGTTCGATCGCCTCAAAGCCGACCATATCGGCGATCAACTCAACAATCGCCTTATCCTGCAAGGCATAGGTGATATCAGACAGGATGGGCGCATAACCACTGAGGTCGGTTGAGGTGCGCTTTTTTTCGCGGAAGGTATCGCGGTTGAAAAAGCCGTCGCCATCACGCGGAAAAGCCTCATGAATACGGTGCGCGTCGACTGTGGGCAGCAGGTCATCCAGTATAAAATGGCGGGTCTTTGTACCTTGCGGGTTTTGCCATTGCCGAAGCAGGTCGTCACGATTGCGGGTCAGGGCGTCGCGGATCAGGGTAATGAAACGATCCTTTTCAGACATTTAAGGCTCCTTTGGGACGCCTCCAGTGTGCAGGGCGGCGAGCTGTCGGCATGTTTATAGGGCTTTGCCAGCCTGTCCAGCGGTTGTAGGCGAATAATTGTGCAATCTTTGCGTAGCGGGGCCTTGTCAAGACGAGGCGTAATGTCTAACCCAATCCAATCAAATTTACGTGGAGTCTTAAGCTCATGGCCATTGATGTGGCAACGGTGAAGAAGGTCGCGTCCCTGTCGCGACTGCGGGAGCCCGAAGCGCGGCTGGAAAGCCTGTCCGGCGAACTGAACGGTATTCTGGGCTGGATTGAGCAGTTGAATGAGATCGACGTGACCGGCGTGGAACCCATGACCACCGCCGTGGCCGCTGCCGCTCCGCTGCGCGAAGACGTTGTGTCTGACGGTGGCAAGGTCGCGGATGTCGTTAAAAACGCGCCAAAAACCGTTGATGGCTTTTTCGTCGTGCCGAAAGTGGTGGAATAGACCATGAGCGATCTGACCAAACTTACTCTTAAAGGCGCACTGGACGGTCTGAAAGCCAAAACCTTTTCGTCTTCTGAGCTGACCGAAGCCTTTATCGGCGCAATTGAGCACAGCAACGGCGCGCTCAATGCCTATGTCGAGACGACCTTTGATAAGGCGCGCGCTCAGGCCAAGGCGTCCGATGAACGTCTGGCCAAAGGTGAGGGCCGCGCATTAGAGGGCGCCCCGCTCGGCATCAAGGATCTGTACTGCACCGAAGGTGTGCGCACCACGGCGTGCTCGAAAATCCTTGGCAATTTCATCCCGACCTATGAATC
Organism: Asticcacaulis sp. UBA2476; assembly: GCA_002342035.1. Lineage (GTDB taxonomy): Bacteria > Pseudomonadota > Alphaproteobacteria > Caulobacterales > Caulobacteraceae > Asticcacaulis. The sequence continues at coordinate 12,757 of DDPE01000080.1, forward strand.
GACAGTTACTGCCAATCTATGGCAAGGCGGCGCGGTTATGCTGGGCAAGCTCAATATGGATGAGTTTGCGATGGGCTCATCCAATGAGACCTCGCACTGGGGGCCGGTGGTCAACCCGTGGAAGGCCAAAGATTCCAATCAGGCCCTGACGCCGGGTGGCTCTTCCGGTGGTTCAGCGGCGGCGGTGGCCGCGGATCTGTGTCTGGCGGCAACGGCGTCCGATACCGGCGGGTCGATCCGCCAACCGGCGGCGTTCACTGGCACGGTCGGCATCAAACCGACCTATGGCCGCGCCTCGCGCTTTGGCATGGTGGCGTTCGCGTCCTCTCTGGATCAGGCGGGGCCGATCACCAAAACGGTCGAAGACGCAGCGATCATGCTGAATGTCATGTGCTCACACGACGTTAAGGATTCGACCAGCCTCGATATCGAGGTCCCTGATTTCACGAAGTTTATCGGCAAATCTGTCAAGGGTTTGCGCATCGGTATCCCCGACGAATATCGCCTAGATGGTATTCCGGCGGAAATTGATGCGCTGTGGGAGCAGGGCATTGCCTGGCTGAAAGACGCCGGGGCTGAGATCGTGCGCATCACCTTGCCGCACACCAAGTACGCTCTGCCGTGCTATTATATTGTGGCCCCTGCCGAAGCGTCGTCCAATCTGGCGCGCTATGACGGGATGCGGTTTGGTTATCGCGATCCGGAGGCGACAAACCTTGTCGACACCTATGAGCTGTCGCGCTCAGAGGGCTTCGGCAAGGAAGTCAAACGCCGGATCATGATCGGCACCTATGTGCTATCGGCCGGTTTCTATGACGCCTATTACGTCAAGGCATTGAAAGTCCGCCGTAAAATCGCGGATGATTTTACCGAGGCCTTTAAATCTTGCGACGTGATCTTAACGCCCGCCACCCCGTCGTCGGCCTTTGCGCTGGGCGATGAGAAAAAGGCCGCTGATCCAGTGTCGATGTATCTGAACGACGTGTTCACGGTGACGACCAATCTTGCCGGACTGCCGGGGCTGTCGGTGCCTGCGGGTCTCGATCAGCATGGTCTGCCGTTGGGATTGCAGGTCATCGGTAAGGCGCTGGATGAAGGCACCGTTCTCACCATCGCCTCGGTGCTGGAACAGGCCGCAGGCTTTACGCAAAAACCGTCGAAGTGGTGGTAAGCTAACAAAGCGGGGCTTCGGCCCCGTTTTTTTTATTCCGCAAGCGAGGCGGCAAAGCTGTGCCGGTTTAATGCGGTAACATCTGAGTTCTGTTTTGACGGGAAATATCCGGGTGGCGGATAGGAAAATGGTGGTGGGCACGGACTCGAACCGTGGATCCGCTGATTAAGAGCCGTACCACTAAGTCTCGGAATATATTATATTTTATAGGATTTAAGACCCTTGGCGTTAAACCGGCGTTAAACTTCGGACGTTTTAACCCTTTGATTCCGTTAGATTCCAGAAAGAGCGATTAACACCGTCTCTGTTACCCATGTGTTACCCAAGAAATCGGCATCTAAACACCATATGGAAAGGGAAGGCTAACCATCCGAGTTCATTTTTCTGAGGGTATATGGCGCGCCAAATCCATGGCGTCATATAGTATTCTCAATATCTCGATAACTTGCCCGTCATTTGCTCGGTACATGATGAAATGCCTCGCGGGTCGACCACGTCTAGCGATGTGCAAGCTCCGCAGATGTGGAAGTATTTCGTCGCGTGCAACACTTCGAAATATGTCCGGTCCATCGCCCAACTCTTCGAGCGCATCAATCAGAATATCCTGGTACAGCCGCGCTTGTCTTTCGCCGAATGTGTCGCGTGTGTAGGTCAGGATTTGTGCGAAATCTGCCTCTGCCTCTGAGGACAAGCGAATACGCCATTTCGTCACGAGTGACGCCCACCCAGGGCGGCGTCCGCAACGGAATTGAGATGCGCTTTCAATGAGGCAGCATCAGAAAATTCGACATAGTCGCCACGTTCGATTGCAGCGATACCAGTCTGTGCGGCTTGACGAAGCGCCTCTAGCTTGGCGTTATCCTCGGCTTCGCGGTTTTCGATTAGCCGCAAGCCCTCACGCATGACTTCACTGGCGTTTTGGTAACGCCCACTCTGAACCAGTTGCGCAATCAGGCTTTCATGGTGTTCAGTCAGAACGACATTTCGAGTGGGCATAGCTAGTCTCCTTGGCCCCACCATCATAGCATAATGGCATAATATGCCAATAGGGTGCTCGGGGCTATTCCCCGGCTACCAAGTGCTCAACGTCAAAGCCTAACAATCGAATCCCACGGATTGATCGATTGTTAAACGGCGGCCGTGTAAGGTCGCCCCAACCAAGCAACTCCATGACGCAGGCCTCGCCAAATCCGTTCAATTTATAGCTGCCGAATACACAATCGTAGGCCCGCTCGATAGTGTCACCGGTGCCGGATAAAAGGTGATTTACGGTTCGCGCAACAGCTTCAAATGAATTGTTGGATTGGAAATCAATGCGCAGCCTTTCAAGCCCGCTTAGCCGTTGGTGCGATGATGGAGCGGTATGAGGCGGTGCGCGACCTTTTCCATGGATTTGACTATCAACCCGGCGTCACTGGCAAACCGCGTGATCGACTGCTGTGCCTTGGCAGCGCTATCGATTGGGTGCTGAAATGGCAGGAAGTTCAAGCCGCTAAGCAAAAGTCTGTTGAAGATAAAAAGCGCGCTCATCGGGGATTCCTCGATATGGTGCTTGCGCTTTCAAAGGCATACGCATTGGCATCTGCCAGCGACGAAGCTCGCACAATCCGCGACGAAGTAGGATTTTTTCAGGCGATTCGAGCCGCACTCTCAAAGACGACAGCAACGGGCAAGATTAGCGAAAAAGACCGCACATTTGCCGTCCAGCAACTGGTGGACAGAGCCGTCGCATCTTCCGAAATTATCGATATCTTGAAGGTGGCGGGACTTCAGTCTCCCGATATTTCAATTCTATCCGACGAATTCCTCGTGGAAGTCGAAAAGATGGAGAAGAAGAACCTTGCTCTGGAAGCGTTGAAAAAACTCCTCAATGGAGAAATTTCAAGCAGATCACGGACCAATCTGGTCGAAAGCAAGGCCTTTTCAAATAGGCTAGAGGAGGCAATTGCCAGATATCATGCAGGAGCCATCTCTGCCGTGGAGATGATTCAAGAACTAATCGCGCTTGCGAAAGACATGAAGGCGGCTCGTTCCAGGGGCGAGGAAATGGGGCTCTTGCAAGAAGAGGTTGCCTTCTATATGGCGCTTGCAGAAAATGAGAGCGCAGTCGAAGCCATGGGAGACGAAAAGCTTCGAGTTATCGCCCAGGACCTGTTGGTCCAACTACGAGGGAATGTCACCGTCGACTGGCACCAGCGCGAAAGCGCACGTGCTCGTATGCGAGTCTTAGTGAAGCGTATTCTCAAGAAGTACGGTTATCCGCCTGACCTAGCCGACGAGGCCGTGCAGACAGTACTTGCCCAGGCGGAAATTCTTTTGCAGGAAGTGATGTCGTAATCGGAGCCAAACTTCGTCAGACTGAAACTTTCGCTTATCCTCGTTTTATCCAGTAAGTAAAAGTCCGCAAATGGCTGGCCGAAAGCGTAGTTCGAAGCCAAGCTCTATAACGAGTCAAAAATTCCATGTGCGAGGTGTTACCCAAGATGTTACCCAATGAGTAACATCGACGGTTGCCCCGATGGGGTGAGTTGATAATTTATTGAAAATAAAGGAGAAAATGGTGGGTGGGCACGGACTCGAACCGTGGACCCGCTGATTAAGAGTCAGCTGCTCTACCAACTGAGCTACACACCCACACTATTTTCAGGCCAGTGCTTGGTATTCACCGGCGGCAGAGCGGCGGAAAATACGCATTTTCCTCTGGGATTCAAGCACAAAATCAGTCTATGACCCTTTTTATTGCGCAATCATGGGGAAAAGACCGATATGGCCCGCCGCGATCTTTCTGGTGCCGTTGAGTTTTCACGGCTTGAGGACTTCACCCTCAACGACGCGCTCGTCATCGAAGAGGTGCTCAATCTGTTTCAACAGCAGGCCCAGCTTTGGGCGCCGCTGCTAGAGGTCTCACACGAAGGCTGGCGCGATGCGGCCCATACCATCAAGGGCGCGTCGTCAGGCATAGGTGCCATGAAACTGTCCGAACTGGCCCACGCGGCCGAGCACGGCGATGTCGAGGGGGCGCCAACCCGGCTTGAGCGCTTAAAAACCGGGCTGGATGAGGCGCTGATGGATGTGTCGGCCTATCTGCATGAGTTGCAGCTTAAGTCGTTGAAGGGGTAGGGGGATTGTTTTTGGTTGGATTCTGCTTCCGGAATGTCTAAAGCGGGAGCGAAATTCCCCACAAAACCTAAAATACTGCGAAACCTGAAATATCATGAGCGAAGACCTTCATATTCTGTGTACCGACCGTGACGGTATGACCCATAACCTGCCCGCTATTGACGGCTGGCGGATCATGGAAATCATCCGCGACAACGGTTTGCCGATTAAGGCCGAGTGCGGCGGCGCGCTTGAGTGTGCGACCTGTCACGTCTATGTTGCAACGGCATGGCTGGATAAGCTGGTCGAAAAGCGCGACGAAGAGGATGAAAAACTCGACGAAGCCTTTATGGTCAAGCGCAACTCGCGCCTGTCGTGCCAGATTTTGATGAGCGATGAGCTCAATGGCCTTGAAGTGACGCTGGCCCCGGAGGGCTGAGGCGAGTCTAAAGTTTTGTGTGTAGATCAAGGGGGATGCCCGATGTCGAAATGGTTTAAATCGGTTGCGGTTTTATCGGTTGCAGTGGCCGCTTTCGGCGCGTCGCAGGCGCTGGCCTGGGGTTCACACGGGCACCGCCTGATAGGCGAAGAAGCCATGCGGGCCTTGCCGTCTTATCTGCCGTCGTTTCTGAAAACGCCGCAGTCAATCGCCGATGTCGGGGAATATTCGCGCGAGCCTGACCGCTGGCGCGATGCCGGTTTTGTCCACGATTCCGATCGCAACTCGGCCCATTTCATCGACCTTTATGATGACGGCACGACCTTTGCGGGTACGACCATGGATAATCTGCCGCGCACCCGCGCTGATTATGACATCGCCGTGGTCGCGGGTGGCAAGAAGCCTTGGCACGCCGGTTATCTGCCCTATGCTCAGATCGATGCCTATCAGCAGGTGGTCAAGGACATGGCCTACTGGCGCGTGCTGCATTATCTTGAGGGGCGCGAAAAGGACGCGGTTAAACGCGGCTGGTATAAGGCCGACCGCATCCGTCGTGAGCAATTGATGCTGCGCGACATCGGTATTCTGTCGCACTATATGGGCGACTCGACCAATCCGATGCACCTCAGCATCCATTATAACGGCTGGGATAAGGACACGGCCAACCCGCAGGGTTTCACCTCTGAGAAGGTGCATGGCCCGCTGGAGTCCGATTTCGTCAGCGCCCATATCAAGGTTGCTGACGTGCGCGGAAATATGGCCGCCCCCGTGACCTGCTCGGCCAAGATCGAGGTCTGTATGGCCGACAAGATCAAGCGCAACTTCACGCAACTGGTGCCGGTCTATGAGCTTGAAAAAGAAGGCGTGTTCAAAGCGGATGCGCCTCCGGAACTGACGGCCAAGGGCACGGTCTTTATGGGGAAACTGCTGGGGGCCGGGGCGGCTGACCTGCGCGATGTTGTGGTCGATGCCTGGCGCGAGTCCAAGACTATGAAGGTCGGTTATCCGGGCGCTACCTATGATGACATCATCGCCGGTAAGGTGCCGGATATCTATAGCTATCTTAAGGATTAAGGGCGATGGCGGGGACCTTGACGTTCGGCGAACGCAACCCCGATCTTGAACTGGTCCGGCGCACCACCGCGCATGGCTTTTTGCTCCGTGACGGGCAGTTAGCCTGCGTCGCTATCGGATTTGGTGATCTGATCTATGATGTGCCGGGCGGGGCCGTTGATGGCGATGAGACCCATCATCAGGCTCTGGTGCGGGAGTTTCTTGAGGAAACCGGGCTTGAGGTCACGCCGGGGCGGTTCATCACGGATGTGCGCCAGTATGTCGTCAATCGCAACGATCCGCGCCAGCAATATCTCAACCACGCCCATTTCTTTGAAGTGTCGCTGATCGGTGAGCGGCCCGGCGCTAAGATCGAGGATGATCACGAACTGATCTGGTTGGCACCGCTTGAGATCATAAAGCGCATTCGTAATGACGGCTATGCCTGGGCGATCACCAAATGGCTGCGTGGCGTGGCAAGGTAAGTGGCGCTGTGCTCAAAAAAGCGAAGCGTTAGCGCAACTAAAATCCCCTGACCCGTGAGTTGGAATGGGCGGATGGGCCGCGCAATCTTCTCCTCCCTATCGCAGATGGGGAGGTGGCGCGGCGAAGTCCGCGACGGAGGGGGATCGCTGTGATTAGGTTGTCTGAGTTGACGTTAAGGCATCATAATAAAACTAAGGAAGTGGGTGGAAATCAGGGCGGCGCTATCCCCCTCCGTCTCGTCGCGGAGCTCCGATCCACCTCCCCATTGCTTCGCAACAGGGAGGAGAAATAATGTGCTGACCTGTCCGCCTTCGCCCGGTTCAGGGTGCAGGGGCTGTGCCCCTGCCTTTGCGCAGGATAAACTCATGGTCGATGGTGGTGCCGACCGGGAAGCCGTATTCACCGACCTTTTCAAAGCCGTAGGCGCGGTAAAGCCCTTGAGCGCGGTGGTTTTCGCTCCACACACCGATCCATTGCGGGGCGTCGCCATAACGCATCGACAGGTAGTCGAGTCCAATGTTTAGAAGCTGTTTGCCTAAGCCCCGACCCTGCTGCGAGGTGTCGATATAGAGCCGTTTGATCTCGCCCTGAGTGGCCGGATCGGCGTCCGCGTGAGGCAGGCCAACGGGGCCAGCGTGCAGGTAGCCGACGGCCTGATCATCATCCCACGCCATGCGCCAGAACTGAGCCGGATCAGCCACCTGCGGGGCCAGAACCTCTGGTGCATAAGAGGTGCGCAGAAACGCCTCTAAATCCGCCAACGGATAAAGATGGGAAAAGGTATCGCAAAAGGTCTTTATGGCCAGCGCCGACAGGGTCGGAACGTGGTCGGGGGGTATGGGAAGGATATGCATATCCTCCCATAGCCTGAGTGGTTTAGGCCAGCAAGGCCCCCTTGGCGGCGGTCAGAAAATCACGGAATGTCGTCGGCGATTTGCCCGTCAGGGTGTGCAGGTCGGCGGTCACGGACGACAATTGACCGGCGCGGATAGCGGCTTCGGCTGAGGTCAGCATGTCGGCTACAAAATCAGGCAGGCCTGCCGCGATCAGTCCGGCCTTGAAATCAGCATCGGCAACATCGACCACGCTTAAGGGTTTGCCGGTGACTTCAGTGACAATGGCCGCCACATCAGCATGGCTTAGGGCCTCCGCGCCGGTGATCGTGAAGGTCGCTTTCGTAGCTGGCGGGTTAGCGAGAGCTGAGGCGGCAGCAAGGGCCGCATCGTCGCGGGTGACGTAACCGATTTTGCCACCCTTCGTTGACGTAAACCACTGGCCGGTCTGGACGGCATGGGGCAGGGCCATCAGGGTGTTCTCAGTATACCAGGTGTTACGCAGGATGGTGTAATCTAGCCCGCTGTCGATGATCGCCTGCTCGGTGCCGTAGTGGTCGGGCGCAAAGCTGATCAGATTGCCGGGTTCGGGATTGGGCAGCGACGTATAGACGATGTGCTTCACGCCTGCGGCTTTGGCGGCCGAAATAGCGGCTTTGTGCTGCTTAAGGCGCTGACCCGGTACGGCGAGGGCATCGGTCGAGATCAGCAGCAAACGGTCCACGCCTGCGAAGGCCGTGGGTAAGGTTTCGGGTTTGTCGAAATCGGCGGCACGGGTTTCAAACGCGGTGCCTAATTTCGACGGATCGCGCGAGGCCGCGATGACTTTAGCATCGGTCTTATCCGCGACGTGTTTCAGAACCAGTTGGCCCAACTGGCCGCTGGCGCCGGTGATGAGCAGGGTATCTTGTGACATGGATATGTATCCTATATAAGAGACTTGGTCTCTTTCCGAGACTATATGTAAAATAGGAACTTAATGCCATCTGTAAAGACGGCAGGTTTTCGGGAGATAGGCATGTTGAAGGAACTACCCTTAGCAGAGGGGCTAATAGGCGCTGATGTCGATACCATCGTGCAGGCGGTTCTTGGTGGCGCAACTGTTGGCATGAACCCGTCCGACTGCCCGGTGCGTGATGTGCTCGATCACGTCGGTGGTAAGTGGTCGAGCCTGATACTGCTAAACCTCAAGGCCAAACCGCATCGCTTCGGGGAGCTTAAGCGCGCCATTCCTGATATTTCCCAACGCATGCTGACCCAGACCCTGCGTGATCAGCAACGCGATGGCCTGATCAGCCGCCATGTCTTTCCGACTAATCCGCCCAGCGTCGAATACCGCCTGACCGATCTGGGCGACAGCCTAATCGTCACCTTAAGCCCGCTGATGGCCTGGGCGGTCGATAACCATGCCCGTATCCTTACGGCGCGGGCGGTGTTTGAGGCGCAATCGGATTAAATTTCATCCTTACCCGATGCGAAAATACAGGCCAGTGTGATCAGGGCCGCGATCAGCAGGTAATAACCCACGAAGTTCAGGCCGTAATTGGCCTGCAACCATGTCGCGGCATAGGGGGCTAATGAGGCCCCGACGATGCCGGCGAAATTAAAGGTCAGGGACGATCCGGTGTACCTTACCCGTGTAGGAAATGGGGCCGCCAGCGCCGTGCCGATCAGGGCGTAGGTCATGCCCATCAGCGCCATGGCAAAGAACGAAAAGACGAAGATGTCGCCTTGCGACCCGCCCATCAGCAGCGGCAGGACGAACGAAAAGGCGGCAATTGCAACCGTGGTAGCGATAAGCACTTCGCGGCGACCGAATTTTTCCGCCATCTTGGCTGAGATCGGGATGAAGATACCAAAGGCAACTGAGCCCATGATCTGGATCGCCAGGGCATCCAGAAACGGAATCTGACGGATCTTGACGTTGTAGGACAACAGATAGGCGCTGCCGATATAGAACAGCACAAAGGTCACCAGCGCCACGAAGGTGCCGAGGAACAGGCTGCGCTTATATTTGCTGAAAATTTCGACCAGCGGGACTTCGACGCGTTCATGCTTATCGATGGCCTGCTGGAACTCAGGCGTCTCGGTGATCGACAGTCGCACCCACAGGCCAATGGCGATCAGGGCGATGGAGGCGATGAACGGGACCCGCCAGCCCCAGCTCAGCAGGTCGTCCTGAGAGATGAAGTGCAGCAGGATCCAGAACGCGCCCGACGATAGCAACAGCCCGATGGGGGCCCCAAGCTGCGGGAACATGCCGTACCAGGAGCGCTTGCCTTCAGGGGCGTTTTCGGTAGCGAGCAGCACCGCACCGCCCCATTCACCGCCAAGGCCAAAGCCCTGACCGAACCGGCACAGCGACAACAGCAGCGGCGCCCATACCCCAATCTGGGCATAGGACGGCAACAGGCCGATAATGACGGTCGATATGCCCATGGTCAAAAGTGCGGCCACCAGCGTGACCTTACGCCCGATCCGGTCACCAAAGTGGCCAAACACGATGGCCCCAATCGGGCGAGCAAAAAAGGCGATGGAGAAGGTCGCAAACGACTGCAGCAGCGCCGTGGTCGGGTCGCTGTCGGGGAAAAACAGGGCCGGAAACACCAGCACGGCGGCGGTGGCATAGACATAGAAGTCGAAAAATTCGATGGTCGTGCCGATCAGGCTGGCGACCAGCACCTGCGCGGGTGAATTCACCGGTTTGGCCGGTGTCAGTGTCGATGTCATAGTCTAAGCCGTGCCCCTTGCTTTTCAGCCCTGTGTGGTTCGTATCAGCCCTTAAGGCCGTTCCAGGCGGTGACGAACGCCCTAGCCTTCTCATACACGATTTCGGCGGTGTCGCCAGGCTTATAGACGCTGGAGCCGATGCCAAATCCGCGCGCGCCAACGCTTAGGTATTCACCCATATTGGTAGGTTCGATTCCGCCGACCGGAAAGACCGGCGTGGTGCGGGGGATGACGGCGTTCATGGCCTTGAGGCCCTTGGGGCCAGCCAGTTCGGCGGGAAACAGCTTGATGGCATCGGCACCGGCGTCAATAGCGGCAAAGGCTTCGGTCGGCGTGAAGAAGGCCGGGAACGAGATCAGGCCCAGTTGCTTGGCGCGTTTGATGACCTCGACATTGGTGTTGGGGGAGATACAGATCTGCCCGCCGACCGCCGCAAGTGTCTCGACATCGGAGACTTTGAGCACCGTACCGGCCCCAACGATGGCGCGTTCTCCAAGGCGCTTGGCGATCAGTTCGATTGATTTGAACGGATCGGGCGAATTGAGTGGCACTTCGACGATCTTAAAGCCCGCTTCGATCAGGGAATCGCCAACCGCTTCGGCCTCTTCGGGTTTGACGCCGCGCAGGATGGCGACCAGCGGCAGGGTGTTCAGCGCATCGCGCCATTGTTCCATAAGGCTAGTGTTCTGGGACATATCGGTTTCCTATCGTAACGAATTGATGGCCCACAGGCCGCGGCTGGAGGCGGTATCGCCATCATGTTGGGTTACGCGGTCGAAACCGGCAAATTTTAGGGCGGCTTTGTAAAGCTCGATCAAAGCGCCATCGCCGACGATGCCGACCGGCTTGTTGCCGTGTTTTTCCTTCTCAGCCGCGATTTCCGAACCGATCAGTATGCCCGACATATAGGACGACAGGCTCTCCGGCTTGATATTGTTAAACAGGGCTTCGGTCCGAACGCTGAAAATCAGCGATAGGAAAGCCTTATCGTTCAGGGCGCGTTCAACGCCTTTCAGGAAGGCGGCTTCGTCATCCTTATCGTCGTCCATCAAAAGGCCGAGGATCGAGTTGGCCTTGAGCACCTGGAACATTTCGCCGGTCATGTGGGTGGAAAAGGTCTTGACCTCGCCACCTTCGACCTGCGCCCACTTGGAATGGGTGCCGGGCAGGATGACCAGCCCTTCGGCATCATCACCAAGACCGAAAATCTGAGTTTCTTCACCGCGCATGACGTTGAGCAGACCCGTATCCGGCGACTTAGCAAACAGACCCGGCACAATGGCGATATCAAGGCGCGGGTGAGGGGCGCGCACGAGTTGGGCGGCAATGTCCTTGACCGTCGAAGGGCACGCGGCATAGGGCGCTTCGATCCAGCCCTGTCTAGAGCCGACCATGCCCGACAGGATGAACGGCAGGTGATCTAAGCCTGCGAAATCATCCTTGAGCACGCTCATCAGGGCCTGCTCAAAGCTCAAAACGCCAAGATTTTTCAGGCCGATATTGGCGGCGTGCTTGGCGATGACCGCGCCTGTTTCATCATAAAGGAACATGCGAAAGTTGGTCGTGCCCCAGTCGGCGCCGATCAGCGTAGGTGTGGTCATCAGTATGTGTTCCTAAACTCTAGCCGCCAAATTGCAGCGTCGGTAATCCGGTGTGGCCGCGTAATAGCGGACTTGGCACCTCAAATAAAGTCCCGGCCTCTTTATCGTCAGGCTGATCGACGGCGGCGGAGGTGACAAACAGGCGGTCAAGGTTCGGGCCCGCAAACGTCATGGAGGTGATCTGCTTTGCGGGCATGGGAACGGCGAAATCAAGCGTGCCGTCAGGCTTAAAGCGACTGATGCGTGCGCCACCCCAGTGGGCGATCCAGATGCCGCCTTGCGCGTCCGTGGTCATGCCGTCCGGTGAGCCATCGGTGTCTTCGTTAAAGGCGACAAATAACCGCTTATTAGACTCGTTACCGTCGGCATCAAGGTCAAAGACATAGACTTCGCCAGCACCAGAATCGGTGTGATATATTTTGGTGTGATCGGGGCTAAAGGTCGGGCCATTGGCGACCTGATAGGGGCCGTCGATGTGCTTAAAGGTCATATCCGCCTCAAGACGATGAAGTCCACCGCTTTTTTCGGTCTGCGGCATGTGAAGACTGCCTGCCCAGATGCGGCCCCACTTATCGGCCTTGGCGTCATTGAGGCGGTTATCGGGATGCTGCGGTTCGGGATCGCCGATGTGTTTCAACGTAAACGGCTCCAGCGTCAGTTGGGTGAAGCCGGACTTAAGACCGGCGATAAACCCGCCCTTTTCGCGCTCAATCACCCAGCCGATGGGCTCAGGGAACACCCAGTGCTTCAGGCTTTGGTCATCCAGCCTGTACCGGTGCAGTTTATGGCCTAAGATATCGACCCAATAGACGGCATTATCGCGCGCTGACCACAGCGGCCCTTCGCCCAGAAACGACCCCGGCGGTGAAATGCGGATAATATCGTCAGTCATAATGAGTCCCCTGTTTATTGATTTTGTCGGACTTTATTTAACGCATACGCTCCAAAAATCCAGTCTGGAAAGTGCTACGGGTGAAATATTTGTATGATAATTATGCGGTCAAATGTCACGCCGCTCGCGCGAAGTTTACCAACATCGTATCTTGACGTTCGCGTAAAGTTGGCGCACACCTTTTACCAATTAAAAGCTTCGGAGGACGCTACATGGCCGACAGTGCTAATGCCGCCTATATCTATGACACGCTGCGCACCCCGCGCGGTAAGAGTAAAAAAGACGGGTCACTTCACGAAATCACCGCCCTTAACTTATCGGCGCAGGTGCTGGCGGGGCTGGCCGAGCGAAATAACCTCGATACGGCCCTTGTCGAAGACGTGGTCTGGGGCTGCGTAACGCCGGTGGGCGAGCAGGGCGGGGACATCGCCCGTGCGGCGGTTCTGGCGGCCGGCTACGCCCAAACCTGCGGCGGGGTGCAGATCAACCGTTTTTGTGCCTCAGGCCTTGAGGCCGTCAATATGGCGGCGGCCAAGGTGATGTCGGGTGAGGCCGATATGGCCATCGGCGGCGGCGTTGAGTCGATGAGCCGTATCCCGATGGGCTCTGACGGTGGCGCCTGGGCCATCGATGTGGCGGCGGCTTTCCCGACCTATTTTGTCCCGCAAGGCGTGTCGGCGGATACGATCGCGACCAAGTGGGGCTTTTCGCGCGATGACGTCGATGCCTACGCGGTCGAATCGCACAAGCGCTCAGCCAAAAGCTGGGCCGAGGGCCGGTTCAAAAAGTCGGTGCATCCGGTCAAGGATCAACTGGGTGTCACTATCCTTGATCGCGACGAAACCATCCGCCCGTCCACCGACATGCAGACCCTGGCCGGGCTTAACCCGTCCTTTGCCATGATGGGCGAAATGGGCGGGTTCGATGCGGTCATCAATCAGCGCTATCCTGAGCTTGAGCGCATCAACCACATCCACACTCCCGGCAATTCGTCGGCTATCGTCGATGGTTCAGCCGCCGTTCTGGTCGGCAATAAGCGCGCCGGTGAGGCGGCAGGGCTGAAGCCGCGCGCCCGTATCAAAGGCATGGCCTCGATTGGCTCTGAGCCGTCGATCATGCTGACCGGGCCAAGCTATGTCACGGAAAAGCTGTTGAAGCGTCTGGGCATGAGTGTGGCCGATATCGATCTTTATGAACTGAACGAAGCGTTCGCGTCGGTGGTGTTACGCTACATGCAGGTGCTCGATATTCCGCACGATAAGATCAATGTCTGCGGCGGGGCGATTGCGATGGGACATCCGCTGGGAGCTACCGGGGCGATGATCCTCGGCACTGTGCTCGATGAACTTGAGCGCACCGGCAAATCGACAGCTTTGGTCACTCTGTGTGTCGGCGGCGGCATGGCCACGGCCACGGTTATAGAGCGTATTTAACAAACGGCAGGAAAGAGTACCCCTCCGTCAGCTTCGCCCGATCGCTCGCTGCCACCTCCCCATCTGCGCCGAAAGGCTTGATAGGGAGGAGGGGGCGCAAAATCTCCTCCCTACGCAGTGGGGAGGTGGCCCGAAGGGACGGAGGGGTAGTCCTTAAAGAGGATGGAAACTATGCAAAATTTTAAAGTTGAACTCGATTCCGATGGCATTCTGGTCTGCGCGTTTGATACGGTCGGCAAGACCATGAACACCTTCACCAAGGCTGCCCTCGATGACCTGATGGCCATTGCCGAGCGCGCCAAAACCGATGCGGCGGTCAAGGGGGTCGTCATCACCTCGGCCAAGTCCAACGGGTTCTGCGCCGGCGCCGACCTTGAGGAAATGCTGGGCGGGGCGTGGGATGCGGGCGCGCTCAAGGAGCGAAGCGTTAGCGCAACTGAGAATGGTACTCTGGACAAAACGGACCCGGAGGCCGAACTGAAGGGCGCGTTTGCGGCGGCGTTCGAAATGAACCGCGTTTACCGTGCTTTAGAGACCTGCGGCAAGCCGGTAGCGGCGGCGATCAACGGGCTGGCGCTCGGCGGCGGCACGGAACTGGTGCTGGCCTGTCATTACCGGGTGCTGTCGGATGGGCCAAAGGTTCAGATGGGCCTGCCCGAAGTCAAGATCGGCCTGTTCCCCGGTGGCGGCGGGTCGCAGCGTCTGCCGCGCCTGATCGGTGCTCAGGCCGCACTGATGGCCATGTCGGAAGGCAAGAGCTTTAAACCCAAAGAGGCTCTGGCCGCCGGTATCGTCCACGAAGTCGTGGCCGACGATCAGGTGTTGGAAGCCGCCAAGACCTGGATCAAGACAAAAGGCGACCCGGTCGCGTTGTGGGACAAAAAAGAGTTCAAAATACCCGGCGGAGGCCCCTATCATCCGGCAGGCGCGCAGGTCTTTATGATGGGCAATGCGCTGTTAAGGAAGCAGTCCTATGGCAACTATCCGGCAGTTATCAATCTGATGCACGCTGTCTATGAAGGGCTGCAACTGCCGATCGATTCAGCGCTTAAGGTCGAGACGCGCTATTTCGCCAAGACCCTGATGACGCCGCAGGCCAAGGCCATGATTCGCACCCTGTTTTTCTCGATGCAGGCGGTGGGTAAGGGCTCTGGCCGTCCGGCGGGTGTGCCAAAGACCGAGTTCACACAAGTGGCGGTGCTGGGCGCCGGCATGATGGGGGCAGGCATCGCCTATGTCACGGCTATGTCGGGCATCAAGGTCATCCTCATCGACCGCGATCAGGCCGCCGCTGATAAGGGCAAATCCCACTGCGAAGATTTGCTGAAAAAGGCCGTCTCCCGCGGTAAGATGACTGAGGATAAGGCCAAGGGCGTGCTCGACCTGATTACCGCTACACCTGATTATAGCCTGATCAAGGGGGCCGACCTGGTGGTTGAGGCGGTATTTGAAAACACCGAACTGAAAGCCGGTGTCACTAAGCTGGCTGAGGCCGAACTGGCACCTGACGCAGTCTTTAGCTCCAACACCTCGACCATCCCGATTTCCCTTCTGGCTAAGGCGTCGGTGCGGCCGGAAAACTATATCGGCATCCACTTTTTCTCGCCGGTCGATAAGATGATGCTGGTTGAGATCATCATGGGCGAGCAGACCTCGGACGCGACCTTGGCCAAGGCGATCGACTATGTGCTGAAGATCAAAAAGACGCCGATCGTGGTCAATGATGAGCGCTTCTTCTTTGCCAACCGCTGCTTCATTCCGTTTACGGCCGAGGGGCTGCATATGTGGGCCGAAGGGATTGCGCCAACCATTATCGACAATGTCGGTCGTGCCACGGGTATGCCGCGCGGACCGCTGGAGATGATGGACGACGTAGCGCTGGATCTGCTGGTCAAGATCACCTCTGAAACCGCCAAGGCCGAAGGGGCGAACTATATCCCCATCCCCGGTGAGGCGGAGGTCGCCAAGATGGTCGCGGAGGGCCGTCTGGGGCGCAAGAACGGCAAGGGGTTCTATGATTATCCCGAAGCGGGCGGCAATAAATCCCTGTGGTCGGGTACCAAGGAGATGTTCCCGGTGACTATGGCTGAGGCCGATCCGAAACAGGCCGAGGAACTGAAGAAACGCCTGCTCTATATTCAGGCGGTGACGGCGGCGCGTTGTTTTGAGGAGGGTGTTATCAACGACCCGCGCGAAGCCGATGTCGGCTCGATCCTTGGGTGGGGCTTTGCGCCGTGGTCGGGCGGGATCATTTCCCTGATCGACTCGATTGGCGCGGCGAAATTTGTGACGGAACTGGACCGCATGACCGGCCTTTACGGCGACCGCTTTGCTCCGCCGCAGCTTCTGCGGGACATGGCGGCCAAGGGCGAAACCTTCTATGGCCGCTTTGGTAAGGCGGACAAGAAAGCGGCTTGATATTACTGAGTTTAAAACATAATTCCTTAAAGCGGACGGGCGATCGTCCGCTTTTTTATTGGGGGAGTTAGTGAAGGTTCATTTTCGCTTTTGGATTTTACTGGCGATTTGGGCAGGATTTGCCGTTGGTTTGGCGGTCTTGCCGCTATTTTACTTTTCTGAGCCTGTAGTAGCCTTTTCTGCCGCAGGGCCCTTGACGTTTGGTTTCGTTGTTGTGGGTTGGATCGTAGGCGTATGCCTGCACGAATATGCCCACGCCATATCGGCCTATCGTGAGGGAGATTACATGGCGAAAATCAGGGGCTATCTGACCCTTGATCCGCTTAGGTATATATCCGCAAAATGGAGCTTCGGAGTGCCACTGGTTTTATTGATTCTGGGCGGGATTCCTTTGCCGGGTGCCGCCGTCAATATTGAACTTGACGCTTTAAAATCCTCACGCTCCCAGCTTAAAATCGCCTTAGCTGGACCGTTCACCACATTAGCTTTTTCGGTGGGGTTGTTTGCCATATGTGGTCTGCTGGCTATAGGCGGCGTTCACACGATCTTCTTGCGAATGGCGGCCGGGCTGTTGGCATATTTTGCTCTGATAGCTTTTTTCGCAAACATGCTGCCCATTCCGGGCTTGGATGGGTATTTGGCCATTGAACCCCATCTGACAGGCCGTTGGCATCATCGCATTGCAAAAATAATGCAAAATGAGTTTCTATTGGGCATTACTATTATCGCGATTATCATACTGGCTATCGTGGTGTTTTCGCCATTAGCTTATGTGATCATGACGTCCATTGGCTTTGAAGAGACTGACTTCGATCAGGCGATTAAGCTTTTCCGGTTTTGGGCGGGGTAGTGAACGATAATCAATCGTTCACTTTGTGTTGCAGTGCAATATTTTTCATTGACCGGACTCGCACAGGTTTTTAACAATGACAGCGCTGACATTTTTGTTAGCGCTAACTTATGGATGTGTGTGTCATGAAAAATTTCTCCCTCGCGTTTGCCGTTGCCATCTCTTCGGCCCTTATTGGCGGCTCGGCCTTTGCTGAATGTGATCAGGCTCAGTTCCTGGAAACCGGTCGCCTGACGACCCTGGCCGTGTCTGAAAAGCTCGGCATGAGCGCCACCGATGTGGCGCGCAAGACCATCCGCCTTAAGGAATGTGTGGCCGAAGCCAGCGCGATTTCTTCTGAATTTACCTACAGCTATGTCGAAGGTTCCGACACCAAGACCGTCAATGGTTCGGTCAAGATCACCGATGGCAAGGTTGCCGTGATCAATCTGGGTGGCCGCGACATCTTCGTTGCCTCCGATGACCGTCTGTTCTCCAAGGCGATCAAGCTGAACTAGGTTTGGCTTAATTTTGAAACGCTAAAGGCACCGGCTCCCCCCGGTGCCTTTTTGCTTTTAACCCTCAGCCGGGGTTTTCGCCTGAATGGACAGGGCGTGAATGGGGCCCGCCAGTTCCTCACGCAAAGCCTCATTGACCTTTCTCTGGCGCGCGACGCGGTTTAAGCCTTCGAACGCGTCAGATACGATCAACACAGAAAAATGACTTTCGCCCCCTTCACGCGCGCCTGAGTGTCCACTATGTTTGTCGCTATCATCATGAATCTCCAGTCGTTGCGGGTTAAAGGCGGTTTCCAGCTTGGATTTCAGCCGCTCAGTGACTATTCCCATGATTTCGCTACACCTTTCTGCTAGGATGTTCGATCGGTTTTTTTAAAGCTTCAGGATCACAGTTCATACTATGAGCGACGGTTACAAATATACCCCCAAATTTGGTCTGGACATGCGCATCCGCCCGCCTAAAGAAGGCGAAGTGCAGGGCAAGCGCCCCGAAGACGACGTCCTGTCCCTAAAACCCGGCCAGATTCGCTGCGAATGGCCGGAGTGTCATCGTGCATCGACCGCCAAAGCGCCCAAATCGCGCGAAATGATGAACGAATACTATAACTTCTGTCAGGCGCACGCGGGCGAATACAACAAAAACTGGAACTTCTTTTCCGGTATGTCTGAGGGTGAAGCCAAGCAGCATCGTGAGGCCACCATCACCGGCGGACGTCCGACCTGGCAGTTCCGCGCCTCCCGCGTCAGCCGTGAAGCCGCCAACTTCGCCACTAAGGGCGCGAAAATCGGCAATGGCATGTACGACCCCCACAGCGTCTTTGGCGCCGGTGCCAGCCCCGATCGTAACAAGGCCGAACCCTCTCAGCGTCAGTATGGCAAGATCGAGCGTCAGGCCTTTGCGGACTTGGATCTCGATGTCGGTGCGACGGCCGAGCAGATCAGGGTGCGCTATACTGAGATGCTGAAGCGCTGCCACCCCGACAACAACGGCGGTGATCGCTCCGCCGAGGACAAGCTGCAACGCGTAATCAAGGCGTATAAAGTTCTCAAAAAGATGTCCTTAGCGTAAAGTCGCGGTCTTTGGCGGATTAGGGCGTCGCCGTTGCTCAGAGGTATTTAAATACCTCCGTCGCTAGGCTCCTGCTACTCCGCTCAAATCTCACGATTTTACTGCCGGTGCAGTAAAGGTAGTGGAACCTTCCTCCTCCCTTGCGAAGCGGGGGAGGTGGCTGCGAGCGCAGCGATGCAGACGGAGGGGGCAAATGTCAGAGGACGTATCAGAGGTAAGAACCGGCGGATGCCAATGCGGGGCGGTGAGGTTCCGGGTCGAAGGCGCGTTGGGCCACGCCTCGATCTGTCATTGCCGGATGTGCCAGAAAGCCTATGGCAATTTCTTTGCGCCACTGGTCAGTGTGCGCGAAGCGACCCTGATCTGGACCAAGGCTGAACCGGCGCGTTTTCAAAGCTCAAACCTTGTGCAGCGCGGATTTTGTGCTAAGTGCGGCACACCCCTGACCTACGAAGCGCCTGACGGGGCGGCAGTATCCATCGCCGCCTTTGATGAGCCTGCGACGATTGTGCCTGAAATTCAGTTCGGCGTTGAAGCCAAACTGGCCTATGTTGATGATCTGCCAAGCCTTCCGACGCGCACGACTATCGAAGACATCGATGCTGCGCCGTTTTTAAATGACCTGATAAGCTATCAGCACCCGGATCATGACTGACAAACATTCGCGCTTTGAACTGCATTTCATCTCCCGCATTGGCTGGCTGAGGGCGGCGGTGCTGGGGGCCAATGACGGCATCGTCTCGACCGCCAGCCTGATCGTCGG
>DDPE01000076.1 GCA_002342035.1 Asticcacaulis sp. UBA2476
CCGACATCACCTACGGCACCAACAACGAATTTGGTTTCGATTATCTGCGCGATAATCTGGTCTATAATACCCGCGAAAAAGTTCAGCGCGGCCATAATTTTGCGATTGTCGATGAAGTCGACTCCATCCTGATCGACGAAGCACGCACGCCGCTGATTATCTCCGGCCCGACCGAAGATCGCTCCGAGCTTTATAAGATCCTCGACGGCATCATGCGCGAGATGATCACCGATCCCGAAACTTTTGAACTGGACGAAAAGCAGCGTCAGGTGCTGCTGTCGGAGCTGGGTTCGGAGCGCCTCGAAGAAGTGCTTGAAGCCCGTGGTCTGCTGGCGGAGGATTCGGCAGGGCTCTATGACCCGGTCAATATATCGCTGGTCCACCACGCCAATCAGGCCTTGCGCGCCAACACGCTCTATACCGCCAACAAAGATTACATCGTCAAGGCCAATGACCGCGGCGAACACGAAGTCGTGCTGATCGACGAATTTACCGGCCGTATGATGACGGGCCGCCGCCTGTCCGAAGGCCTGCATCAGGCGATTGAGGCCAAGGAAAAGGTCGAGATTCAGCCGGAAAACCAGACCCTGGCTTCGGTCACCATCCAGAACTATTTCCGCATGTACACCAAGCTCAGCGGTATGACCGGCACGGCCGCGACCGAAGCCGCCGAATTTGGTGACATCTATAAGATGGACGTGCTGGAAGTCCCCACCAACCGTCCGATCAAGCGTATCGATGACGACGATGAAGTCTACCGCACCGAAGCCGAAAAGCTCACCGCCATCGCCGCGCAGGTCGCCTATTGCTACAATCGCGGCCAGCCGATTCTGGTTGGTACGGCGTCAATTGAAAAGTCCGAACTGCTGTCGGAGTTCCTGAAAAAATATAGCTTCAAGTCCGAAGTTTCACGCACGGTTAAGCCTGAATATGCAGGCAAGGACGCCAAGGAACTGAATAAGCTTGGCGATGACGCCTATGACATCACCTATAAGACCGGCAAGGGCATCCCGCACAGCGTGCTGAACGCCCGTCACCACGAAAATGAAGCCTATATCATCGCCGACGCGGGTGTGCCCGGCACGGTGACCATCGCCACCAACATGGCCGGTCGCGGCACCGACATTCAGTTGGGCGGCAATGTCGATCTAAGAGTCCAGAAGTGGCTGGAAGACGAAGCGGCTGCTGGCCGCGACCCCTCAGCCGAACAGATTCTGGCCAAGCGCGGTGAGATTGAATTGAGCGTGGCTGGCCTTAAGCAAAAGGCGCTTGAGGCCGGTGGCCTGTTCGTGCTCGGCACTGAACGCCACGAAAGTCGGCGCATCGACAATCAGCTTCGTGGCCGTACCGGCCGTCAGGGCGACCCCGGCCGCTCAAAGTTCTTCCTGAGTTGCGAAGACGACCTGATGCGCATCTTTGCCGGTGACCGCCTCAACGCTATGATGAAGACGCTCGGCGTCGAAGACGGCGAAGCCATCACCCACAAACTGCTCAATTCGGCCATCGCCACCGCCCAAAAGCGCGTTGAGCAGCGCAACTACGAAATCCGCAAAAACCTGCTGAAATACGACGATGTGGTCAACGACCAGCGTAAGGCCGTGTTTGAACAGCGTCAGGAATTTATGGATTCCGAGGACCTGTCCGAACTGATCGCGGAAATGCGTGTCGACACGATTTCTGATCTGGTTGAGCGCCACCTGCCGCCCAAGGCCTATGCCGAACAGTGGGATGTTGAGGGCCTGAAAGAGCGCTGCGTCGCCTTGCTCGGCCTTGACCTGCCGATTGAGGACTGGGCGCGCGAAGAAGGCATCGCCAACGAAGAGATCGAGGAGCGCATCCAGAATCTGGCCGCTGAAAAAATGGCCAAGCGGCTTGAAATGCTCGGCAATGACCAGATGAAGGCGCTGGAGAAAAACTTCCTGCTGCAAATGATCGACATGCAGTGGCGCGAGCACCTGATGCACCTTGACCACCTGCGCGCCGTTATCGGTCTGCGCGGCTATGGCCAGCGTGATCCGCTCAATGAATATAAGACCGAAGCCTTCACCCTGTTTGAAACCCTGCTGATCAATCTGCGCCACAATACGACGCGCTGGCTGATGACGCTGGAGATCCGCTTTGAAGAGCCCGCCCCGCAACCGGCCGCGTTCGATCCGTTGCAGTTTGAGGAAATCCACCTTGATCCGCTGACCGGCCATAACGAAGCGGGTGCTGATCCGTCTAGCCTGACGCCGGAACAGCGCGCGGCCTTGCCGAACTCAGCCCTGCCGGCAGGTTGGGAAAACACGTCACGCAATGGCAACTGCCCGTGCGGGTCGGGTAAGAAGTTCAAGCACTGCCACGGGGCGCTGGTCTGACCTCATCGAAAAGTCCTTCGCTGTCGCTCAGTGTACTTTCCGATGGATTGTTATTGTAAGTTTCAGGCGTGGAGCCATCCGCGCCTGAAATTATTTGGGGGCATCTAAGCCACACCTAGCTGACTAAATCAGCACCCTTAATTCAGCCATTGCCACAACTGAACCTATTAACTATCATTAACCCTGAATTGGGGGTTGATGATGATGGGTGTGGGACTTCACAGATTAGCCGCGGTATCAGCGGGTGCGATGTTAATGGCCGGGGCTGCTCAAGCTCAGGTCGTGGTTGACGACCGCCCCGTCCATGCCCCGGCCGTCATCACCGATCTGGCTCAGGACGCTCTGGCTCAGGTCAATGATACAGCGGTGGCCCGCGCCGAAGACCGCAAAACCGGCCTGTATCGCCAGCTAATGGAGCTAAACGGGACGTCGCGCAATATCCGCACCATCATGCTCAATACCAAGGCGGCGGTTCGCGTGGTCATCATCGACCGCAATCAGTCAAAGAACCTGACCCCGGCCCAGGAGCAGCGACTGGATCAGATATCCAACACCATCCTGCGCCAGACCGAGGCTGAACTGATTGACGCCGTGGCGAGCGCTCAGGCCAAGGCATTTTCCGAAGAGGAAATCGGCCTGCTGATCAAGGCCAACGGCTCAGATGCGGGCATGCGCTATAATGCGGGCAAGTTCATGGCGCCCGAAGCCAGTGCCCAGCAGATTCAGACCTATATGGTCGATGCCGTCGTTAAGATCATCAAGACCTTCAATGAGCAGGTCCAGAGTTAAAACTAAAGATTATGGGGACGCCCAAAACGGGCAAGTGTGGGGGTTGGTTTTGTATCGGTTCAGTATTGTGCACGTCATAGTCTCAAGTGTGGTTGCGGCAACAGCCTCCATGGCTGCCGCAGGGCCCATTGATACGCCCAATACCCTGCCCCGGCTGATTCTCGACCCGATTCGCCAGCAGGCGATGGCGCAAACCCAGCCTCAGATCGACGCCCAAACCCTTCAGGCCATTCTCGATAAGGCCACGCGCGACACTGAGCTTAGGGCCCAGCCGTTGGTGCCGCTTACGGGCAGTGCAAGCGACGAGGGCCAGCAGGCCGCTACCCCCGCCGAAGACCCGGCCTTTCTGGAACGCGTCGATTTGATGCGCAAACTGTTCGAGGTCGATGGCACCGATGAAATCACGCGTCATTTCATCAACAATGTTCACATGCGCCTCATTATTCTTGAGGTCAATAACTACATAGATATCAATTCATTATCTGAGAATGATAAGTACCGCATCGCCACGATTGCCGCCCTTGCTGCCGCAGAACTAGGGGATAAGGTGCTTAATCTGGGGGCGCGTCAGCACGCGCTGTACCTCAAGCGCGAGGAAATCCAGCAACTTACCGCAGACCTTAGCAATGAAGCGCAAAAAAAGCTGACCAAAGTCCGGATGACTGATGACGGCGGCATCGATAAACGCGCTGAAATTGACATGCAGATTGCCGTTTTAAAAATCATTCAGGCCTATGAGGCGACACCCGCGGTTCCCTGATTTAGTAATCAAGCCGTAATAAAAAAGCCAGCGATTACAGTAACCCGCTACAGCCATTCGCCTGTAGCGGGTTAAATTCTTAATAGCGGTTAAATTTTAGTAGTCGAAATCCAAATTTGCGCTACACTCCTTTACGTTAACGTCCACTAAAAACCAAGGACGGACAGCCTTAAGGGAGGCAAAACCGATGAAGTGCGTGCGTAAGGTCTTGGCGGCCGTTGCGGTCGTTTCTCTATTATCGGCAGGGGCGGTTCAGGCTCAGAATGCCATTCAGTGTAAGCGTAGTTGCGACAATACCTACAATACCTGTCAGAAAACCGATAAAAATTCGGATAAGTGCCTGAAATCCTGGCTTCAGTGCAAGAAAACCTGCCCGAAATAGTAAAGCCCCGCCCCTGATACTGAATAGCGTGGCAACGCGCCGCAGGGGCGGAAATCCATAAAAGACTTTGGGCGCACGATTGAGGGCTGCTATAGTGGGCGACGTATTGCCCCTTGACTTAAATCTGTAGCCTTCATGCCCGATCAAGCCGCACCTTCTGAAATATCGTCACCTGCGATTACGCCGCGTGAGCGAATGGTATTTGGTCAGGGTTTTCTGAAAGACTGCTGGTACTTCGCGGCCCTGTCATCGGAACTTGTTTCCGGCAAACTACAACGCTATGTGCTGCTGGATGAGCCGGTGTTGCTTGGGCGTGACCTGAACGGCGAAGTTTACGCCATGCGCGACATCTGCCCGCACCGCGCCGCCCCTTTGTCCGCCGGTCAGATGATGAAGGATGAGCGCGGCGTCTGCATTGTGCAATGCCCTTATCATGGCTGGACGTTTGATACGGCGGGCACCTGCACCAAGATACCGTCCCTGACCTCAGATCAGACGATGGACGCGTCGAAAATCCGCGTGCGCAACTATGCCGTCACCGAACAGCAGGGGCTGGTCTGGGTCTATGTGACCTCCGACCCGCGCCGTCCGGCCGAGCCAGACCACGCGCCGCCCATCCTGCCCGGTGTGGTCGGTGGAAAGCCTATTATCGTGGAGCGCATGGATTTCGACAGCCACATCGACCATGCGGTTGTAGGTCTTATGGACCCCGCCCACGGCCCCTATGTCCATCAGCAATGGTGGTGGCGGTCATCCAAGAAACAGCTTGAAAAATCAAAGGCGTTTGCACCGACCGAATACGGCTTTGCGATGGTGCGCCATGCCCCGTCGAAGAACTCCCGCGCCTATCGGATTTTGGGCGGTGCGCCTGCGACCGAGATCACGTTTCGCCTCCCCGGCGTGCGCTATGAGCATATTGTGATTGGTGAGCGTCAGATTTTGGGGCTTACCTGCCTTACGCCGATCGATGCCAAAACCACGCGCATCACGCAGATTTTCTGGTCGGATCACAGCATTTTCCGCGCCATCACACCGTTTTTTCGGCTGGGCGCGAAGGCCTTTCTCAAGCAGGATGGCGATATGGTCAATTTGCAGAATGAGGGCCTGAAGTACGACCCAAGTTTACTGTGGATCGACGATGCCGACACTCAGGCCAAATGGTATCAACAGCTAAAGCGGGAATGGGTCCAATCGCGGGCCGATAAGCGGGCGTTTGTAAACCCTGTCAAACCCGCCACGCTTAAGTGGACGAGTTGATAGCCCTTCTTTAACACCGCCGCGTAAAATCTGAATTTTGGATGCGATACTAGGCGTTCGGGTTTTGCGGAGTGATAGTGTACTTAATGTACACGGGCACCGCAAAAACCCGAACAACGACGTTGCGCGCCAAAAGGCAGAATTTTACAGGTCTTCCTTGAGGATGGCCATTTCGAAGATATACGAGCCCTCTTCGTCTTCGTCGACATAGACCACGCCGATGAACTCTTCACCGATATAGACTTCCGACGAATCCTTTTGCTTACGGGCTTTGACTTCAAGGCCCTTGGTGCCGAAGGTTTTGGTGAGGTAGTCCTGGACCTTGGTGATATCCGAAGCGTTCATCGTTTTAAGTCTCTACGTGATTGGTGAGGCATCAAAGCATGAATCCCGGCAAGCGGGGATAAACTTTGCGTTAGACGTCTATAGCGACGACCACTTCAGCGCAAACCGAAAGCTGTGCCGCCCGCAGATTTCTGGGATTAAATGACGTAGTCATAAACGACATCGGAGATCATCTGATCCATGCTGCGGGCCGGATCAGAGCAGGTCTTGCAGTTGATCAGCTTGGCCGGCACGCCCGCCGCCGTGCAGTGTTCCGGCACGGGCTTAAGCACCACAGAACCGGCGGCAATCTTGGCATGGTCGCCAATTTTAATGTTGCCCAGCACCTTGGCCCCGGCCCCCAGCAGAACGCCATTGCCAATCTTGGGGTGACGGTCGCCGGTGTGAGCACCGGTGCCACCCAGGGTCACGCCGTGCAGCATGGAGACATCATCCCCGACCACCGCCGTTTCACCGATCACAATGCCGGTGCCGTGGTCCATGAAGATGCCCTTACCCATGGTGGCCGCCGGGTGAATATCGATCTGGAACAGTTCCGACACACGGCTTTGGAAGTGGTGGGCCATGGTAAAGCGCCCGTCCCGCCACAGCCGGTTGGCGATGCGGTAAATCTGGATCGAGATGAAGCCCTTGAAGAACATAAATGCCTGCAAATAGCCCTTGGCGGCGGGGTCGCGCTCATAGACGGCCTGCAGGTCGCGTTCGGCCGCCTCGATCAAGGCAGTGTCCTTGGCGTAGTAATCGTCGATGATCTCCCGCAGGGTCATTTCGCCAAAGCCCGCGTCATTGAGTTTGCGCGCGATATGGAACGACAGGGCGCAGTTTAAGCCATCATGGGACAATATGGTCGAATGCAGCATGGACGCCAAAGCGGGCTCAGCCTTGGCCGCCTCCAGAGCTTCGTTCCGCAGCGTATGCCAAATCGGCGTATCGTGACGCGAAATGACATCAAACTTATTGGCCATATCTTTGCCTCCGGTGGGACAGGGATACATCCCTTATCCCAAGATCGCGTTAATCAGGTGCGGCGGTAAGTCACCCGTAGTTGCCATATGGTGTATCCGCAACGCGCACACAACCGTCTGGGAGTCCCTGACCTGCCCGCTTATAACAGCCTTTAACAGGTCTTTGAAGGGGACGCGCCTGATTTCAAGGCTTTCGGTCTCATCCAACGCGCCTTTTGTGGGCGAAAGGCCGGTCGCCAGATAGCCAGTCGCCACTTCGTCGGTAATGGAGTTGGACACATCCATCTGGATGATTTCGCGCCAGTGTTCGGCCTTTAATCCGGCCTCTTCGGCCAGCTCGCGTTTGGCCCCTTCCAGCGGGTCTTCGCCGTCCGGCACCCCGCCTTCGGGCAGTTCCCAGCTATAGGTATTGAGCGCAAACCGTTGCTGGCCCACGATCACGACCGTAGCATCGTCAAACAAAGGCACCACTGCCACCGCCCGGTTTTTAAATCGGGTTATACCGTAATGGGCCGGATTGCCTGTGGGGGCGATGACATCATAGCTTTCAACCCGCATCCACGGATTTTCAAATTCGATCTTTTGCGTCAGGATTTGCCAGTCGGGACGCGCCGCAGCAGCTTCAAGACTATCCCACGGCGGCAGGTTACTATTTTTCATGAGAAAGACTCGCAATTTTCGTGACGCGCTATAATATAGTTATGGTCGGTTACAATTTGATTTTAAAGAGACAATTCCATGAGTTTACCTGATTTCGATTTAAGTCCCATAGAATTTGGCACGCCGTTGCCGCTCATGAAATCAAGGGAAACTCTGGAACTCCTGCTGCGTCGCAGGTCAGCCCCGGCCCCGACCCTGGGCTTACCCGCCCCATCAGAAGATGAGATCGAGCTTCTGATCAGCATCGGCCTGCGTGTGCCCGACCACGGCAAGATCGGGCCGTGGCGGATT
Organism: Asticcacaulis sp. UBA2476; assembly: GCA_002342035.1. Lineage (GTDB taxonomy): Bacteria > Pseudomonadota > Alphaproteobacteria > Caulobacterales > Caulobacteraceae > Asticcacaulis. The sequence continues at coordinate 7,807 of DDPE01000076.1, forward strand.
GTACGCTTTACGCCCGAATCCAAAGGCCATCTGGTCGATAAATTAAAAGCCCTCGCAGATAGCCGCGGCGACCGGCAGGCGGCGGGTGCCTTGTTGAAACTGTCCACCCCGCCGGAAGCCCTGCTGGTGATTTCCTCCCCCATTCAGCCGCACAAAATTCCGTTGTGGGAGCAGCAACTGTCGGCCGCCGCCATCTGCCAGAACCTCCTGATCGCGGCGGGCGCCTTGGGGTATGGGGCCAACTGGATCACCGACTGGTATTCTTATGATGCCGAGGCCAAAGACATCCTGGTCCTGAAGGACGGCGAAGAGGTGGCGGGCTTTATCTTCCTCGGCACCCCATCCGAGGCCCCGCTGGAGCGCGACCGCCCCAACTACGCCGAGCGCATCAGTTGGTGGGCAGGGTCTTAGACCCTGCACCCGGAAATCAAAGGTACAAACGAGCACATGACCAAATATTGCTGCGAGCGCATAGCTGACGATTTTGAGCAGGTTTGCGACCTTCATCCAAATCGCTATGAATGTCCCGACGCGCTTATGGCCGAGGTACGTGGAGGGTATGGGTTAATCGTGCATGACGGAGGTGGCAGCGTAATCGAAATATCTTTTTGCCCTTGGTGTGGAACCAAGTTGCCTCCGATTGGCGACTTCAACCCTGACGACATCGACTAAATAGAGTTTGTAGGCACGGCTAAAAACTAACGGGTCAAGGGCCTGCGGCCCTTGTTAACCTCTGCCTCTGTAGCTCTGGACCCCCGTCTCCGGCACCCAGACGCCCTTGGGGGCTTCGGACGTTTGCCAGAAGACATCGATCGGGATGCCGCCGCGCGGATACCAATACCCGGCGATGCGCAGCCAACGCGGATCAAGCAGCTCTTTCAGGCGCTTGGCGATATAGATGGTGCAGTCTTCGTGGAAGCCACCGTGATTACGGAACGAGGTCAGAAACAGCTTGAGCGACTTTGATTCCACCAGCCACTCGCCCGGCACATAGTCGATGACAATATGCGCAAAGTCCGGCTGGCCCGTCACCGGACACAGGGATGTGAATTCCGGCGCGGTAAAGCGGGCGACATAATCGACATCGGGATGCGGATTGGGCACGCGCTCAAGCACGGCATCTTTCGGATCATCGACCGGACGGGCATCAGCGCCCAGTTGGGTAAGGTTGTCTGTGTAATGGCTCATGGTGTGCGTCTGTAATACCACAGCGGTCAAAAATGAAGCGAAATCACCACGCGATGACGCAGCGGCCTTAAGACCCTATCGCCTGCGGCGCGAAATTAACCCTTGCGAAACCCTAATTTAAACCTATTGAAACCCCTTTGGATTATTGTCCCTACACTGAATAAAGCGAAAGCTGTAACCTGATGCCGCTGTCTGCCAGTCTGAAAAAAGGCCTGAGTTTCCCTGCCATAGCCGCACCGATGTTTCTGGTGTCGGGCCCTGAACTGGTCATTGCCACCTGTAAATCCGGCATGATCGGCACGTTTCCGGCGCTTAATCAACGCACCTCCGAAGCCTATGCGCAGTGGTTGACCGAGATCAAATCCGCACTGATGCCTGATGATGCCGCCTTTGGCGTCAACCTGATCGTTCACAACACCAACACCCGCCTGATGGCTGATCTTCAGATCACGGTCGATCATAAGGTGCCGCTGGTCATCACCTCACTGGGGGCGGTCAAGGACGTGGTCGATGCCGTCCATTCATATGGCGGGGTGGTGTTTCACGATATCATCAATGCCCGCCACGCCAAGAAAGCGGCTGAGGCCGGGGTCGATGGCCTGATCCTGGTGGCCGCAGGCGCTGGTGGTCATGCTGGCAATCAGCATCCGTTCGCATTGATCAATGAGATCAAAAGCTTTTTCAGCGGCACTATCATCCTGTCGGGCGCTATCTCAACGGGCCGCGATGTCGCAGCCTCCCTGATGGCCGGGGCAGACCTGGCCTATATGGGCACGCGCTTTATCGCCACCACTGAGGCCCGCGCTGACGCCGCCTACAAAGACATGCTGGTCGATACGTCAGCCAAAGACATCACCTATACCGATGCCATTTCTGGCATCAATGCCAATTTTCTCACGCCGTCACTGATCGCCAACGGGCTTGATCCGGCCGCCGCCAAAGACCCGCACCATACCATCGACATGGCCCACGAGCTCAACTCAGAGGCCAAGGCCTGGAAGACCGTCTGGTCCGCCGGTCAGGGGGTCGGCTCTATTCACGACATTCTGCCCGTGGCCGAACTGGTCGCGCGGTTGAAGGGGGAATTCACCACCGCCATAGCGGATTTTAGTACGCGTACAATCTAAGGGACAACCCATGTGTAAAGCTTTACTTCTCCTCGCGGCCGCGTTTGGCCTTACGGCCACGGCGGCCAACGCCACCGAAGTCGGGCCATTCGACCTTGGCGGTGAAATCAAGGTCGGCAGCGAAGGTATCACCAAAGGCATATCCGAAACTGAAGGCAATGCTCAGGTCGTCGGTGCGGTGACCGCCACTTACAAGCCATTCTTTGCGGGCATACGCCTAAAGAACGTCAAGGGCTCGGATGGCACGGATGATCAAACCCAGTGGTTTGCCGGGGCCAAGGGCGACATCGCCGGCTTCAAGGCCAGCCTGCAATTGTTGTACAAGACCAACAACAATGCCCGTCCGGGTACGGACGATGACTTTTATGAGTGGCAGAGCGACATCAGCCGCACCTTCAATAAGTCGACAACAGTGAAATATACCGCGATCTATTCGCCGGATTCATCGGGTGCTACCGAAGACGCCTGGTGGCATGACTTAAGTGTGTCGCAAAAGCTGAACGCCAAATGGGCCGTGTCCGGCGGCGTTGGCATTCGCCGCCTCAGCCCTGAGCGCGACTACACCGGTTATAATCTGGGGGCGAACTATGCGGTGACCAAGGCAACCGGCCTTGATCTGCGCTACTATGACACCGACAAGCATGAATACGGTAAGCGCTTTGGCGATCGTCTGGTGCTGACCCTGACGCAAAAGTTTTAGGCTTCAGGACTGTAAAACTGAAAAGGCGGTCAAATATGACCGCCTTTTTTTATTTATGCCGCGACAGATTTCAGGCCTGAAACCACCAGAGTAATCTGCTGTTTTAAGCGCTCAATCAGTTCATTGAGCCCCATATCACCGTGGAAGCCCCGGCGCAGGTTGGAAAAGCACAGGTCTTCCAGAATCTCAGAGGCACATTCGATCGGGCTGCCCGCCGGCAGTTCGTTGTGCTCACGCGCATAGCTGAGGCTGGCCAGCATGGTCTGACGCACCAGATCGCTGAGGCGGTCGATTTCATTAAACGCCGGATCGCGCCGCGCCCAGTTCATCACAAAGGCCGACAACACCAACTGCATGTCGGTGTGGGCGGCTTCATAGGTGCATTTCAGTTGCTTAAGCAGACGCTCGGTCAGCGGCAGGGTCGGATCATGGGCATCGATCATGCGTTCCAGCACCACGGCGGATTCGGCTTCGACGACCTTGATAAAAATTTCGTTCTTGTCGCTGAAATTGGCAAACAGCGCGCCCGTGGACAGCCCGGCCTCCTTGGCGATATCGCGCAGAGTCGCCGCTTCGAAGCCGCGATCCTTGAACAAAGCCTTGGCCGAGGCCAGAATCTTTTGCCGGTTCAGTTCCTTGGATCTGGCTCTGGCACCTAACGGCACAGTTCTCTCCTCACGCACCAACTTTTCTTTTAACTCATAGGCCTTGTACATACGCTTACTCGCACTCAGATAATTCTTAAAAAATAAAGGCAGAGCTTACCCTAGGTAAACCTGCCCTGAATTTCGCTCCCAGCCCTTATATAGGGATTAAAGAGGCTCTATCCAATAGGCAAAAATCAGGCGGGCATCCGCATCACATATGATATACGTTTAGACCCGGATTATCTGTCGCAAGTTATTCGCACCTGCAAACGATATAAACTAACATTTATGTCGAGTTCATGGCTTTACGCCTGAGAAGTGTGCACTTATGCACAGAAAGACGTTTTATAAAACCGGATATGACCTGCAAGCGTATATTTCCGGTTAAATGGATATATGATGAATACATTTCTTACCAATCTGGCACTGATCGCCATGCTGGGCGTACTCGTGGTTCTGGGGCTGGGCATTTTCAGCCTGGCCAAGGGCGGCACGTTCCGTGAGCGCTGGTCCAATAAGCTGATGCGTCTGCGCGTGCTGCTGCAAGCGGTGGCGATCGTGTTGCTGTGTGTATTACTGTGGTGGCGGACGACGCACAGTGGTTAAACTCAACAAGATTTATACCCGCACCGGCGATAGTGGCGACACGGGTCTGGCAGACGGGGCGCGCCGCCTGAAAAGCGATGCCCGCATCCGCGCCTTTGGCAGCATTGACGAAGCCAATTCGATGATCGGCGTGGCACGGCTTTATGTCGCGGGGTTTGAAGGTTTCGATCCGCTTCTGGCGCAGGTTCAGAACGACCTGTTCGATCTGGGGGCCGATCTGGCGGTGCCCGAAGACGGCCAGCCGAAATCATGGACGCCGATCCGCATCAAGGCCGCTCAGGTCACTGCACTTGAGGCCGACATTGACCGCTATAACGCCGAACTGTCGCCGCTAAATTCGTTTATCCTGCCCGCTGGAAATCCTTTGAGTGCGCACCTGCATCTGGCGCGCACCATAGCCCGCCGTGCCGAAAGCGATCTGGTGGCGCTGATGCATACGCCGGATGAAGTCGTAAATCCCGAAGCGCTGAAATATTTCAACCGGCTGTCGGATCTGCTGTTCGTGCTGGCCCGCTACGCCAACAATAAGGGCGCGGATGATGTCCTTTGGGTGCCGTCAACTTAATCAGGAAGCCGGTGCGTCTGCCTTAACGTCAGGGGCTTTCACTTCCGGTGCTTTAGCGCCCGGTGCCGTATTGGCAGTCGTCGGGGCCTGTTCGGTTGGCCAGTGAATCTCCCGGCCCTCACCCGCCGCTCTGCCGGTAATCGTCGGCAGATAGACTGGCGCGCGGCAGATACGGTACTGGTTCGACCACCAGGCCCCCGCCGCTTCGCATTTTTTGCGCGGCATCTCATACAAGGCCGTGTAGACCCATACACCGCCGGTGGCGAATACGAAAACGATCAGGGCGGCAATCTTGACGCGCATGATGAGGCTCATGAGGGGTTCCCCAATAAAACGGCGGTGCTAATAGCGTCAAAGCCGGTGCAAATTGACTTTAGGGCACTGCAAATTACTGTGAAATGCCCTGAATTTCCGGTTGTTATGCATCTCTTTGATTGACTTTGGCAAGCAGGCTCGTCACTTATCTCGGCCAAATCTTGAGGGTTTAGACTCTTAAGATACGTTTGAAACAATAAGCCTATTGCCGCTGCGGTATGTCAATTTTACGGCCACCGCAAAGGCTTCATGTCTTAAGGTGAGAGACTGATGAAAATTCTGGTCCCCGTTAAGCGGGTCATAGATTACAACGTCAAGGTACGCGTCAAGGCCGATCAGACCGGCGTCGATCTGGCCAATGTCAAGATGTCGATGAACCCGTTTGACGAAATCGCCGTCGAAGAGGCTGTGCGCCTTAAAGAAGCGGGCATAGCCACCGAAATCGTCGCCGTATCTATTGGCGTCGCGCAGTGCGAAGCCATTCTGCGCACGGCTCTGGCTATGGGCGCCGATCGCGGCCTGTTGATCCAGACCGATCAGGATATCGAACCGCTTGGCATCGCTAAGTTGCTTAAGGCCGTGATTGCTGAGGAAAACCCGAACATCGTCCTGATGGGCAAGCAGGCCATTGACGGCGACAACAACGCCACCGGCCAGATGTTGTCGACACTGCTCGGCTGGCCGCAGGCGACCTTTGCCTCAAAGGTGGTCATCGACAGCGACGAGGCCAAAGTCACCCGCGAAGTGGACGGCGGCCTGCAAACCCTGGGCGTCAAGTTGCCCGCGGTTATCACCACCGATTTGCGCCTCAATGAGCCGCGCTACGCCTCCCTGCCCAACATCATGAAGGCCAAGAAAAAGCCGCTCGACACCAAGTCTGTGGCTGATTACGGCGTCGATGTCGCCCCGCGCCTTAAGGTGCTGAAAGTCACCGAACCGCCCAAGCGTTCGGCCGGCATCAAGGTCGCCGACGCCAATGCTCTGGTCGCCAATCTGAAAACCGCGGGAGTGCTGTAATATGGCCGTTTTAGTTATTGCCGATCATGACGGCACACATTTGCGCGACTCCACGCTTAAGGTTCTGACGGCGGCCAAGGCCCTGTCGGCCGATATCGATGTGCTGGTTTACGGCTCGGGTTCCGCTACCGTCGCTGGTCAGGCCGCCAAAGCTGCTGGTGTGCGCAAAGTGCTGACTTCTGAGAGCACGGGCCTGAACGCCGATATAGCCGAAGATGTGGCGGCACTGATCGCAGGTCTGGCCGCCGGTTATGACGCCGTCGCTATTCCGGCCTCCGCGTCAGGTAAGAACTTCGCCCCGCGTATTGCCGCCCTTCTGGACGTGTCGATCATTTCCGATGTTATCGAAGTGATCGATGCCAAGACCTTCGTGCGCCCGATCTATGCGGGTAATGCGCTGGAAACGGTACAGACCTCCGACGCCAAGGTCGTTCTGACCGTGCGCCCGACCACCTTTACGGCTGTGGCCGCTGATGGCGGTTCGGCGGCGGTTGAAGCGGCCTCAGTCCCGGCTGATTTCGCGGGTACACGCTTTGTCGGCGAAGAAAAAGTCACCTCCGATCGCCCCGAACTTGGGGCCGCTAAGGTCGTGGTCTCCGGCGGGCGGGCACTCGGTTCCGCCGAAGAATTCCATGCGGTGATCGAGCCCTTGGCCGATAAACTTGGGGCCGCCGTAGGGGCCTCACGGGCGGCAGTTGATGCCGGTTATGCGCCCAACGACTATCAGGTCGGCCAGACCGGTAAGGTCGTGGCCCCGGCCCTCTATATCGCCGTGGGCATTTCGGGTGCCATTCAGCATCTGGCAGGTATGAAGGATTCCAAGGTCATCGTCGCCATCAACAAAGACCCCGAAGCGCCGATCTTCCAGATCGCAGATTACGGGCTGGTCGAAGACTATAAAACCGCTGTTCCGGCCCTGATGGCTGCCCTCGGTTAAGGGACAGGCATCTATAAAATTGCAAATCCCTCAGAGCCCGCCCTCAAGCTGACTCTGAGGGATTTTCTTTTGGGCTTGATTGTGCGGTCAGGCCCTATACTCTTACCTATCTAGTTTTGTAGCAGGTGTAATGGTGATGATGAATATCAAGTCAGTGGGCATTATCGGCGCGGGTCAGATGGGGGCAGGTATCGCTCAGGTTTGCGCTCAGGCGGGTTACACGGTTCTGCTGCATGACCAAAAGATCGAAGCCGTTCACGCTGCCCTTGAAAAGATCAATAAGGGCTTCAATCGCCTGATCGAAAAAGAGGTCATCACGCCGGACGACGCCAAGGCCAGCATGGGCCGCCTGCAACCGGCAGCGTCCGCCCATGACCTGAAAGACTGCGATCTGGTGATCGAAGCCGCCACCGAAAATGAAGAGATCAAAAAAGCCATCTTCAAATCGGTCAGTGAGCACTTAAAACCTGACGCCATTCTGGCCTCCAACACGTCTTCGATTTCGATCACCCGCCTTGCCGCCGCGTCCGATCGTCCGGGCAAGTTCATCGGCCTGCACTTTATGAACCCCGTGCCGGTGATGAAGCTGGTCGAGATTATTCGCGGTATCGCCACCGATCCCGAAACCTATCAGGCCGCCGTCGAATTTGCGCAGTCCCTGGGCAAGATCACCGCCAATAGTGAGGATTATCCGGCCTTTATCGTCAACCGCGTCCTGATCCCGATGATCAATGAGGCGATCTACACCCTGTACGAAGGCGTCGGCACGGTCGAAGCTATCGATACGGCCCTGAAACTGGGGGCTAATCACCCGATGGGGCCGCTGGAGCTTGGCGATTTTATCGGGCTTGATACCGTGCTGGCGATCATGGAAATGCTGCATGACGGTCTGGCCGATTCCAAATACCGGCCCTGCCCGCTGCTGGTGAAGTATGTCGAAGCCGGTTGGCTGGGGCGCAAAACCGGACGCGGCTTTTACGACTATCGCGGCGAAAAGCCGATCCCGACCCGTTAAGACAAGAGCCCTGCGTGCTTCAGCTTAGACAGCCAGTCTTTCCATGGATGGTCACCAGCCTGATCGGGGCGATGGTGCTGCATGGCGGCGTGTGGTTTTTCGCGCGGCTGCTGGCGCCACAGGGTGCCGATGCCGTGGTTGAAACCCAGAGGCAGATCGGGCTTGGGTTCTTCTGGATGGTCGGAGCCCTGGCCCTGTGGTCGCTCAAGGTGCCCAAATCGCGCCTTAAGGCCACGCTATCGGGATTGACCTGCGCAGGCCTGATTGGCCTGTTGGGCAGTGCTTTGGCGTTCGGGCAGTTTCTGATGCACCATAAAGTCCCCGCCACATCGCACAACCTTATTCCGTTTGCCGGGTTCAGCCTGCTGATGGTGGTGGCGCAACTGGTGCTGGCCATTCCGGCAGCCATCGCCTTGCAACAGATTGCCCTGAAACGTACCCCGCCCGATACCGCGGTTCCCCATGCCTGACGCTGCCGCCCGCCGTATTGTCTATCTGGATATCGTGCGGGGCCTGAGCATTCTGGGCATATTGTTTGTTAATGCCGTCGCCTTTGCCATGCCGATGCATGTCTATGTCAACCCGGCCCTGTCGCCGCTGGGCATGACGTCCGCCGACATCGCCGTGTGGTGGGTCGATGAGGTCTTTTTTACCGGCAAGTTCATCACGATTTTTTCGATGCTGTTCGGGGTCAGCCTCTATCTGATCAGCGCCTCAGACCCCGACGACCTGCCGCTGCCTCAGCGGGTCATCGGGCGCAGGTTGGGGTGGATGGTTATCTTTGGCCTGATCCACGGCGCGCTGATCTGGTACGGCGATATTTTGCTGCTCTATGCCGTGTGCGGTTTCGTGTTTTTTAGCTGGCGCAACCTTGGGGCCAAGCCACTGCTGGTGGCGGGCAGCGTGCTTTATCTGATCGGTAATGGCATCATCCTGTGGCCCGCCGTTAATGACGGCATCGGGGTTATACCTGAACCGTCCGTGCCCATGCCGGATGTGCTTAACCCGATCATTGATCAGATGCGTTCAGGCTTTGCCGGTTCGCTGAGCGGTAATTTCGCCATGTGGTCGCAAAGCATCGTCAATGAAATCCTGTTCTACCTACCGGTGACGATCGGGCTGATGATGATTGGCCTGGGCCTGTTCAAATCCGGCTTTTTCAGGGGCGAGAGCCGCCGTACCACCTATGCCGCGGTCATCGCCCTTGCCGGGGTCAGCCTTGCGCTGATCGGCTGGCAGGCCGCCGTGATCATTACTGAGGGCTTTCCCGCCGTTCGGATCATGGGGCTTTATGCTGTCATCAATGAATATCTGTCGATCATCGTCAGTCTGGGCTATGTGTCGGCTCTGATCCTGATCGCGAAAACCGATATCGGTTTAAAGCTGCTGTCGCCCGTGCGCGATGCCGGACGCATGGCCTTTACCAATTACCTGCTGCAATCGCTGATCATGACGGTGATCTTTTACGGCGGCCGGGCCCCGGAAAGCTGGGGCCTTGGGCTTTATGGCACGGTCAGCAATGCGGGTCTGGTGCCAATTGTCGTCGCCATCTGGGTGGGTCAGCTTATCTTCAGCCACCTATGGATGCGCGCCTTCCGCTATGGGCCGTTCGAGTGGGTGTGGCGGTGCTTAAGCCATCAGCGGTGGATGCCTATTTTGAAATAAAAGCACCCCTCCGTCACGCCGCTAAAGCGTCGCGCCACCTCCCCACGCAAACGTAGGGAGGAGATTAAAAGTCGCGCACACCCTACCTCCTCCCCATTTAATAGGGAGGTGCCGAGCCATAGCGAGGCGGAGGGGTACGACGAGCGATTTTTTAAACTTCGGACCACATTCTAAGTAGGTTTCCCACGCTCTTATCGACCATCAGCTTTTGCGCGCTTTCGGGCAGGCTGGCGCGCACCTGATCAAGGTCAAACAGCACCTCGCGCTGATCGTCGCGCCGGATCTGGCTCTGCACCCAACCGACGCAAGCGCGGCGCTCGCCCTCAGTCACCGGCGTTACTTGATGCAGCAGGCCGGTGCGGTAGACGATCATATCCCCGGCCGCAAGCCGCACATCGCGCACCCCTTCGACGCTTTCGAGCGACAAGGCCCCGCCCTCATAGCTGTCTCTCGGCGACAGAAACAGGGTAAACGACAAATCGGTGCGCAGGTGCCCGCCGGTCTCATCCTTCATCATGGCGTCATCCGTGTGCATCCCATAGGCATTGCCAACCCCGTACCGGCTTAAGGTCAGACGCGACCACTTCGCCGGGCGGACATAGGACATAAACAGAGGGTGGCGCTCCATCGCTTTTCGCAGGAACCCACGCAGGGCAATCGCCTTGGGGTCACGCCAATCGGCCTGCTGGTTCGACTTGACCTTGCGCGCTGCCGCCCCTGCGGTTTGCTTGCCATCGGTCAGTCGCATCTCATCGAACAGGGCCGTCACACGCTTAAGGTCTTCGTCATCCAGTACGCGATTGATCAGCAGCATGTCGGACCTTAATTTACGTCGTAAGCCAAAAACTAATATTGCGAACCACTTGCAAAGTCGCGCATGGTGCGGTACAGACCACACCACATTGATATATGGCGTCAACTTATTTCGGGTGATTTTAGATGATCGAGTTCAAACCTAAACTGTGGACCGGCGCGGCCGGCGGCCTGATGATGCTTGGGGCGCTTAGCGCCTGCGGTGAAAAGCCAAAGGACGGCACGGCCACCACGACTGAAGACGCCGCCGCCAGTGCGGATGCGGCCAATACCGCTGTTGTCGCCGGTGGCGAATCCGGTGAAGGCGGCGCGGTTCTGGCCTATTCGTCGATCCCGGAATCGAGCCGTTTGACCCTGCGTTTGCAGCACATCAAGGGCTTTTTGCTGGTCGGTCAAAAGGTCGCCAAGTCCGCTGACGGCACCGAAGGTGCGGCTATCGTTATCGGTCAGGGGCTGTCCGAAGCGCTCGATCCGCAGGAGCCGAAACTGGCCGCCGCTGGTCTCGATGTTGCGGCTGTGCGCAAAGCTGCGGAAACCGGCTCTGAGGCCGACATCAAAGCCGCGATTGCTGCCATCGACGCCGCCTACGCCAAGAACCCCGGCGTGGCCAAGGACACCGCCATTGGCATGGCCGAACTGACGCAAGGGCTTTATGCCGAAGTCCTGAAAGAAGGCATCATCGATCCAACCGAATATCTGCACTCACAAGGTGCCGCCCTGTCGCTGAAGGATCTGGTCGCGCGTGAAAAGTCGCTGGCCCCGATTAAGGCCGATG
>DDPE01000014.1:0-3145 GCA_002342035.1 Asticcacaulis sp. UBA2476
TCGGCGGCTCTGGCCAGAGCGCCCAGTGAACCATCGGCAAAGATCAGCCCTTCGGTGCCTGCAGGTACCGCCCCAATGCTGACCCGTGAGGCCGAGGCGCTAAGCTGCTGGGTCTCAAGCGTCACCAGACTGCCCAGACGGGTATTGTTGGTCGCATCGAGGGCCACCGAGCGACCGCTCTTGAGCGAGGCCCCATCAGCGATGTTTAACAGGCCCTGGCTAAGGTCGAGCGGTGCCAGGCCCCTATCGGCGCGTTGACTGTTGACCAGAGCGAGCGCTGCCGGATCGTTGCGAAGCGCATTTGCGGCATTGACCGCATCAGTATCGCGCAGGATATCAACCTGATCGCCGGACGATAAGCGCAGCACGGTGCCCTGATCCAGCACACCATGAATGGTTATGTCGTCATTGAGGTCCGTGGGTGTGCCGTTGTTGTCAATGAGGGCCGCGATATTGGCCAGCACCCGCAGATCGCCGGACACGCCACTGATTTTGCCGCGCGTTTCAAGCTTTGCGCCATCCTTGACGTCGATATTACCGGTAGACGCAAACAACAGTTCCGGGCCAAACAGCACAGAGCCGGTATTATCGATGACGATATCCGTCCCCGATACCGATAGCTCCATATTGACCGCACCTTGCTGACGGGTACCGCCGATCAGGAGGCTGTCCGCCCCAAAGGCCGACAACTGCTCGCTCTTGAGCACCAGATAGCCGTCATATTGCGACAGGTCGGTATTCGTCCCGGCCACCACAACTTTTGACGACGCAATGTCAGCGAAACCGCCGCGTCCGCCACTGGCTGCACCGGAGGTCAGCTTGCCGTTAAGCTCAAGGCTTTCGGCCACTCTGAAGACCACCGAGCCGCCATCAAGCGGAATACGCGGCACTTCGCCGACCGGACGGTTGGTGCGCAGGGCTTTCTTGAGGAACGCATCCGACACAAAGAAGGTATTAGCGGTCGTCTCACGATAGAATGAGCGCGTGCGCATCGTCTGGCCCGACATAACGTGGAAGCCCTGGGTGCGCTGGTCACGCGCCCCGGAAGCTCCTGAGACCACATAACCTGCCTGAACGGATGAACCATCCGTCAACGACCGGCTGGTGCCCAGGCTGGCATCGACGAAGCTGTCGCTATAGCGATGCTGCGCCGTGACACGGTACGCGCCGGGCATCAGCGCATATTCCGCCGGCAACAGGGTGTAGTAGCCGGCCTTAAGGCCGGAACCGCCGGACAGATAAACCTTATCGCCCGCGCCGATCTGCGATGAGCCGAAACCCAGCGGGGCGATATTGCCCTCAAAATCAGGGATGACCGCATAGATACTGCCGGGGTCTGTGACCCAATTATAATCGACGTCGCGATAGCCGGTCAGCCAGTCNNACGAATTCGCGGGCAAACAGATCACCGCCACCGGAGACATCAATCTCAGATCCGGCTTGAAGATCGACTTTATCTGCGGTCAGGTTCAGCGCCTTGGTCGGCAGGTTGGTCAGTTCAAGACCGGTAAACGGATCGGTCCAGGTATCGCCGTTGGCCGTATAGCCATAAGGGATCGACTTGCCGTCACCGGAAACCGAGGTCAGGCTGCCCGCCTTAAAGATCAGGTCGCCCGATCCTTGCGTGCCATTATCATAGGCCTCAAGGGTCAGGGTGCCCAAGGGCGAGCGCAATGTGCCGCCCTGAATGATGGTCGGCGCTTTGAGGGTGAGTTTAGCGGCCGCTTCATAAGGGCTGTCATTGATCAGCCCGCCGTCATCCTGAGCCAGAATTTCAATAGCCGTATCGGAGGTTACCGAGAAAATACGGCCCGTACCGGCATAGACCTGATCAGCCTTAAGCGTCAGCTTTCCGGCCGAGTACAAAGATCCCGCAGGGGCCTGATTTGGCGCAAGCCTGATGCCTGCGAAACGAATATCGCCACCGGAATTCAGACGGGTATCCTCAAAGCCATGGAAGCTGGCATTGCCGACCTGAAGCAGGGTGCCCGCTGATACGGTAATGGTCGTGCCCTGACCGGCAGGGTCTATGCCCAGCAGCGATCCATAGCCCGACGTGGGCAGAATGGTCTCGTTCTGTCCCAAACCGACGACACCGGCTTCAAGACGCACAGTTGAGCCAGTGTTGCCGACAATCTGGCTGGCGTTGATGTTGAGGGTGTCAAAGATATAGGAGCCGTCAGGCTTTTTACCGCCCAGGTTGACATCGCCGTTAAACACAACACCCGGAGAGGCGTTAATGGTCAGGGCCGAGAAACCACCCGCCGCAATCTTATCCGGAGACAAGGTGGTGACGATCGGCGCTTCGGTTGACGGCGGCGGTGGCGAATAGCCCGCCAGCGTAAACAGTTCTACCAGTGCGTTCGGAATATCCGGCCCGCTGCCGCCACCACTTGAGAACGCCTCACCAATGATCAGCATCGGCGCCGGTCCGGCGGCGGCCGCACCATAGGCATTAAACAGGGCGACGACCTCAGCCCGGTTCTTGAGTATGTAGCCTGGCGGGAAATCGAGCGGCCCGACCACATATTCCCAGGCAATCGTGCTCAGATCGATGCCGTAGAGGCTGGTGATCGGATTAAAGTCTTTGTCGGTGACATAGCCCCACTCGACATACTGTTCCAGTTGCTCAAGCACCTGCGCCGGCGTATAGCCGCCAGGCGTGCCGCCGCCGCCCATCTGAACGGTCCAGTTCAGCGTCAGGCTGCCGCCGCGGGCACCTGCGCCGCCGGCATTAGCCTTATAGGCCGTGTCATTGATCGCCAGACGTTGGCCCTCGATTTCGACAGAACCGCCATTGGAGGCGAGCGTCACCGGGACATACACCCCTGTGCGGTTGCTGTCCTGAAGATCGAAGGTCGCTGACGTACCTGACACATCCAGCTTTGAGCCTTTGTCGAGCTTGATCTCATTGGCGGTCAGCGTGATCTTGCCGCCATCATAAATCTCACCACCAATCAGCTCACGGCCTGCCACGACATTGCGTGAGGTGATCAGCGCCACACCCGGCGCCAGAAGACTGCCGGTGTCCGTGACATGAACAAAGTTACCTGTTGCCGTATCTGATGCCAGGCTAATCGCACCGGCGGGTGCCAGAATAGTCCCGGCAACGGTTGTATTACCGCGCAGAGAAATCTTGCCGCCC
>DDPE01000014.1:3187-5903 GCA_002342035.1 Asticcacaulis sp. UBA2476
GCCCTGAGCGCTGAGGTTGATGGTCATGCCGCCACGCAGGGACGGACTGCGTAATTCAGGCGCCAGATAGCGGGCTTCGGCGACATCATAGATATCGGTACCCGACGGTGCCCAGAATGCGGGCGGCTTACCGCTAAGCGGTGCCGGCTCTTTCAGTTGAAGTGACGCACTGGTGGCGTGAACCTGCACACCGTCCATCAGTTTGACCGACTTACCGATCAGATTGATCGCCGAGAACCCGCTGTTTTCAAAGAAATCCGGTGTAAACAAAAGCGGTGGCCGACCGGTTGCCTCCTCATCAGCAACGGGTAGCGCCGCGCCAATAATGATATCATCGCCGGAGCGTAAGCTGAACGCGCCATTGCCGCCCAGACCGTAAGCCCGCGCATTTGGCAAGCCGCTAAGATCCAGTTCATCCTTCTCAGCCAACAGGGCATTGATAGTGAGATTCCCCCCCTTGCCACCATTGAGTTTACCGCTGCGCTCTACCCACGCGCCGCCGCTCATGTCCAGCACGACCGTGTCGGGCAGGGTCAACCCGACATTGTCAGCGTTGTTGAAAAGATCACCATTGGCCGACAGCGTGATATCACCACCATGGATACGCGGCAGGGTATCAAGGGCTATATACTGATCGATTTCGTAATCACTGTACCATGACCCGCGCGTGTCGATCTTGGTGGCTTCACCCAGGGTCAGAGACATACCGCTTAAGGATACATCACCGCCTTCGGTGCGGATGGAGCCTAAAAACTCTATACGCTGGTCTGCCGCCAGACTAAACGAGGCCCCGTTTTTCAGGTTCAGGTTCACACCCTCTTCAACCTGAACGGCGATATGATCACCGTAAACCCCGACCTGATTAAGGGCATAGCTGCCCATAGTGGAACGGTTGAAAAAGTCTGCCGACACCAGAGTGGTGTTGTCACTATGTATCTTATCGCTGCTGATCCGATCGGTTTCGCGATCAAATTCCACTCCGAACAGCTCGCCATAGGTGTCGCTCAGCTTATCAGTAAAGCCGAAATTGGCATTAAGTGCCGTTTCGCGCGCCGTGATCAGGATATTATTGCTGACGTATTCGCCTTCGGATTCCCCGGCATTATTAAGGATAAACGCCCCGCCCACAGGAATTGTGCCGCCCTGACGTTGATACCGTCCCGTGACCGTTTCACCTTTCAGTGTGCCTTGCAACACGCTGTCGGGGGCCATGATGTCAACCGTACCGCCTTTGCCACCATGCTGGTAGCTGGTCTCGAACCGCCCTTGGGTCGCCGTCATTAGCGGAATATTGTAGGTGGTTTGCTTGCCCCACTTGGTATCGTAAACCGTCCATTGATTGGCCAGCCCCATGTAGAGCTCATCCGGGTCAGCTTCGCGGATATCGATGATCGAGCCATCCAGACGACGCAATAAGGTCGTATAGACATAGCCGTCCTTATAGGTCGTTACGCCGCCGGATACGTCGATCACGGAACCCGACTTCATGATGAAGTCATCGCCGATATCCATGTTCAGCGTGCCGCCATTGGTCAGGAACTGACCCAGCGTGCCTTGTGACAAATTATCAAGGCCCTGCCAGTTGGCCAGATTGGTGCCATAGCGGCGATCGACGGAGATTTCCTGACGATACAGCGCGCCATCGCGTTGCAGCGGCGAGTCCGCCAGTTGCGCAGCATAAAGCTTACCCGTTACCTGATGGTAGCCCATCTCAAGCGTGGTTTCCCAACCCGACAGATCAATGATCGCCCCGCGCTCCATCAAAAAGCGCGTACCGTCTTCGTTACCCTGATTAGACCCCGCGCCAAGGTTGTTATCAAAGATGTGAGCCCCGGCATCGAGCAGAACATTCATATTGCCGCTAGGCATGTGAATGATCGAATCTTCCTGCATGTGGACGCTGCGGGCGTTGATCTTGATCTGGCCAACGCTTTGGGCCCCGGATGAAACCGGAATGGCATCAGTGGAATCGAGGTCCGGCGTGATCTGGGTCAGGCTGCCCTTGCCGAACACGACCGTACCGTGGCCGGGGACTGCGGTGGCGCGATTGTCAGATTCCGTACCAGGTCCCCCACGCCAATCCCAAACCGACGCGAACAGGCTGATATCGCTACGGAACAGGGCTGTGGAGGTCATATCGATGGCCCCCATTTGCTCCAGATTCAGGCCGCGCATCACCACGCTGCCACCACGCTTGGAGCTGATTATGCCCTCGTTGCGCGCGGTATAGGTTTGCGCGCGCTCAGCCTCAATAGTATGAATATAGGTCTCAATCAGGCTTGGATTATAAACATATTGCGTGCCGTTAAAGACATAGCCACCGGACCAAATCTTAGTGTGATCGGCGGTGCTGAGGTTTTCGTTCAGTGCGACATTGCGGCCCAAAAGAAGAGAGTAAAAGGCGCGCCATTCTTCGGTGTTCGCTCTTTGCGGCGGTTTGTCCCAAGACGTAAACCCAAGCGAATTGCCCAAGGGATATAAAGCCCCCACATAGGCATCGAGCCGGCCATTACCCGCAGCCAGCATCCCGCTGCCGGCCGGTTGCAGCCAGACGTTTTCACCGGCGGCCATAATGACCTGGCCTTCGTCCTGTATGTTAATCTGGCCAAAATTGGTGACCTTTGGACCAAACAACATAACCTTGCCAAACTTGCCCGTCGTGACTGAGCCGGTCTTACCTATGGTGACATTGTTCTTCAGCGGATCATTGGCATCG
>DDPE01000012.1 GCA_002342035.1 Asticcacaulis sp. UBA2476
GCGGTTGGGCAGGTGGATATGGCCGATCGCCACCCCATCAGGTGCAAACACCCGCACCCCGTTCAGGCCCGCACCCCCGCCCCAGCCGCACCACAGATTGCCGTCTTCGTCGCAGCGAAAGCCATCGGGTGCGCCCTCACCGCAACCTGTAAACACCCGCCCGCCCGTCACTGTCCGGCCATCAGCCTCCACATCATAGACGCGGATAAGCTTAGGTTTTGCATTAGATTCAGCTATATAGAGCCTTGTTTCATCAGGTGAAAAGCAAATGCCGTTCGGATGATCAATATCAGCCGCCACCACCGCCGCCTCACCGTTGGCGGGATCGAGCCGGTACACATGGGTCGGCAGTTCCGGTGTCGCGCGATGTCCCTCATAATCGCCGCCGATCCCAAAGGTCGGGTCGGTGAACCAGATCGAATCGTCAGATTTCACCGTCACATCATTGGGCGAATTGAGCCACTTACCCTCGAACCGGTCGATCAGGGTCGTGATCGTGCCGTCATACTCGGTGCGCGTGACGCTGCGGCTGCCATGCTGGCACGAAATCAACCGCCCCTGCCGGTCGCGGGTATTGCCGTTGGCATAGTCGGACGGTGTGCGAAAAGGGCTGACCGCCCCCGTTTCTTCGTCCCAGCGCAGGATGCGGTTATTAGGAATATCGCTCCACAGCAGGTAGCGCCCGTCGCCAAACCACACCGGCCCCTCACCCCAGCGCGTGCCGTCATAAAGCTTTTCGACCGCGCTTAAGCTCAGGCGATAACGTTCAAAACGCGGATCGAGGATTTCAATGGAGGGGTCGGGATAAATTTCGCTGGGTTGCCACATGCCATGACTCACGGTTTCAGGTCACGCCGTTTGTAAGACAGCTTCGCCCTCTTGCCCACCCCGAACCTGTGGGTTAATACTGAACCTCTGGGGGGCAATCAATCATGGACAGCGTAACGACGGGGACTGAGGCGGATTTTGCGCGCATCCTGCGGGAGACCCAAACCCGCATCAGCCATGCCCAGCACGCCCATTGGGAGGCGACCCAGGTTTTTGAATCCCTGTCTCGCACGCTGATGCTGTTCAACCTGATCGGCGGGTTTGTGGTATCGCTACTGGCGGCCCTGCCGATCGTGGTCCCGAATGGCTATGAGGCCAACAAAGACACGGTCAGCCTGCTTCTGTTTATCCTTGGCGGACTGGTGTCGGTGACCTCGATCCTGCAAGCGTCTTTGCGCTGGTCAGAGCGATCGCAGCAGCATCTTAATGCCGCCAATGCCTATACCAGCCTGCGCCGCCAGCTTGAGATCGTGACACTGAAATCGCGCACCGAAGCGGGCTTAAGCGACCTGATTGCCAAACTGGCCGACCTGTCCGAAACCGCCCCGGCCGTGCCGCAAAACATCTGGGACCGCGCCATCAAAAAAGCCCGCCACAAACTCACGTAACCAGTCGCTTTTTCAAAAACGCCAGAACCAGAATTTCTTCCGGCGTCAGGTGCTCATATTTGCGCGCCAGGGTTATGTTGATTTCACGGTTGATTTGCTTGATCAGGCTGCCGTCCATATAGGCGCTAACCACCTCCGGATGGACATAGCATTTGCGGCAG
Organism: Asticcacaulis sp. UBA2476; assembly: GCA_002342035.1. Taxonomy (GTDB): domain Bacteria; phylum Pseudomonadota; class Alphaproteobacteria; order Caulobacterales; family Caulobacteraceae; genus Asticcacaulis. The sequence continues at coordinate 1,598 of DDPE01000012.1, forward strand.
ATGGCGGGCGTATTGCCGAGGCTTCTGGCCACGCGATCAATGGCGGCAATGACGTTTTTCTTAGCCTGCACCTCTCCGTCATATTCGGCATATTCCTGCAAGGCCATGGCCGCCAGCACCGTGCCGGTCCAGGTGCGAAAATCCTTAGCCGTAAAATCACCGCCGGTAATGTCGCGCAGATATTGATTGACGTCGCCGGAGGCCACATCGCGAATAGTGCCATCCTCATGCCGGTACTTAAACAGTTCCTGCCCGTCGATATCGGCGCAATCATTGATCACCCGCGCCAAACGCCGGTCGCTGAGTTTCAGGTTCCAGGCCTTGCCCGACTTCCCCTTGAATTGAAAGCGGATGGTAGCACCGGTGACATCGACATGCTCGTCTTTCAGCGTCGTCAGGCCGTAGGATTGATTGGCGCGGGCATATTCGTCGTTACCGACCCGGATCAGCGTCTTTTCCAGCAGCGACACCACGCAGGCCAGCACCTTTCCGAGGTTAAGCCCGCGCCGCGACAGATCGGCCTTCACCTGCGCGCGAATGACAGGTAAAACTTCAGCAAACGCCAGTATATGATTGAATTTATTGGCATCACGCATGGCCCGCCAGTCGGCATGATAACGATATTGCTTGCGACCGCGCACGTCATAGCCAGTCGCCTGAATATGGCCATTGGCATGGGGGCAGATCCACACTTTGCTGTAGGCGGGCGGAATGGCCAGCTTGCGGATGCGGGCGATGGTCTCTTCGGCGCGGATGCGCTCGCCTTCGGTGTCAAAAAACACGAAAGACTTGCCGCGCTTTCGCCGCGTAAAACCGGGTTTGGCGTCGCTGACATAACGCAGCCCCTGCGCCTTCATCAGAGTTTTCAGATCATCGGCAATTAACGGCGCGGAGGTGTCCATAAAGGGAGTTTAGGTTGGGGATCGTGGGGCTGGCGATTATGATCAACACCATCAAAAGTAAGAAATCAAATATGCTGATCTACCGAGGAGGTCTCAAATACCAAAAAATTGCAGCTTCAACATCGCAGACACGCCATACACCGAGATTAGAGGGACAACGTATCGCACTCTCGTTTAAATGTGATTTTAATTTATGGCATGCACTTAAGAATTTCAAGTAACCAACCGAGTTCAATGGATAACCGCAACGCCCTGCAATTACGCTATCAAGCACAACGCAGTTCTCCGGGGCGAAAAACCTGAGATGTTTAGAAGCAAAAGACACCGTCCTTAAACTATGTAATTCATTGATATGACTTAAAGAAATTTCGGCATTACCAACTATCGCCGATTCGTATGCACTTTTAATTTTTCTGACTAATGTTTCCGGATCATTATTATTAATTACTCTGGTCGCAATTCCAGCATACCCTCCAAATTTGCAGACTGATTTAACAAAACTGTAGACATAATCATATGCAAAATCATTTGTGACCATGGAAGCCATTGCATTATCTGCATTAAGCGCATTCTCGCCGTTAACTTCGTTCCATCTCTCTAAACATTCTGCAAACTGCTCAATCGATAATTGAGGCCAGAAACTGATGGAGTTTTCATTTAATTGAATTGGCATATTTCCCTTCGCGCGCAATTTACATGACCATGCGCCACACAAAAATAAGCTATTGAATTTACTTATGAATTTGGTAGGCGAGGAGGGACTCGAACCCCCAACCAGACCGTTATGAGCGGTCGGCTCTAACCATTGAGCTACTCGCCCCCGAAAACGCATAAACACAGCCGTTACGGCCGGGCGCTTCAAAAGGCCTTAAAGGCGCGGTGCGCCAAAAGGACGGCTTGCCTAACATGCCGCGTCCGCAATTTAAAGGCCTGATTTAGAATTTCAACAGGTGCCGCCACCTCACCCATCCGCATAAATATCACAGGTGTGGACCGTCTTTGTCCCGTCACGCCCCAGACTTAATCGCGCCGTAATTGTGGTTTGTGATCACCATCGGGAATAAGGGACTTTTTTGACGCTTTTCAGGACCAAACCACTATGACTAAACCCACCATAACCATGCTTTCCGCCGTCGCGGTGCTTATAGCAAGCTCCGCTGCCCTGCCCGCCGCCGCTCAGGACATGCAATCCTCACACGCAGCCCACATGATGCCAAAACCGACCACGCTCAACCTCAGCGCTCAGGGCGAAGTCAAGGCCACGCCGGACACCGCGTCGATCAACTTTGGCGTCATGACCGAGGCCAAGACCGCCGAAGAGGCCATGAAGCTCAACCGTGACCGCATGAATGCTGTCTTTGCCGCGCTGAAAAAACTCGGCATTGCCGACAAGAACATCCAGACCTCGAACCTCAACCTCAACGCCCAGTACGACTATCCGCAAAACGCGCCTGCCGTATTGCGCGGCTATCAGGCGTCGAACCGCGTGACGGTTAAGGTTGACGATCTGGCCCGCCTGGGCAGCAGCATCGATGCGGTCGTTAAGGCCGGCATCAATCAGATCGACGGCATCA
>DDPE01000006.1 GCA_002342035.1 Asticcacaulis sp. UBA2476
AGCTCAGCTGGATAGAGTGTTGCCCTCCGAAGGCAAAGGTCACAGGTTCGAATCCTGTCGGGTGCGCCATAATCCTTAAGGATTTGCGGCGATTTTGGAAACTAGTGAATATCGACCACGGAAGCGCTACGGAAGCGGCAAGATGGAAATCTAAGCTATCCAACGGTATCAATCTTTCTAAATTTAACTCCTTAGAAGATAGAGGTAGTCGAAGTTAGCGTACATTAGTCGGCCTATGAGCCTGCTGGGCGTACCTATCTTGATGGTACGAAGAAAGATGAGTCTGTCGTAGATCGTTGATGTGCGCCGCGTGGGCGGTCATGTACGCGATTACGGTTTCAAGATGCTCACCCAGCAGGAACACGCCCGGCAACGGCCTATGCGGCTGGCTTAACTTATCAGCTAGTTCCCATCCCGCCCTGCGCTTGATCAATCCGCCTTCGAGTATGAACATCAAATCCCCGACGACCCGCGCCATTTTGGCCGGATGAATGCCTGCCGATTTCATTATCTGCCGAAGCGCTGGATGATGATCAATAATACTCCGGGCAACCTGCCCGCCTATTCGCGTAAACTGATCAACGGCATAGGTTGGTATCCCCGCGACCAATTGAACTGGCGGCAATACATCGGTGGTTTCGATAGCTTCCGGCCCGGAGATAAATTGCTCCCAGACTAAGGGCAGAAGCATCGCCATTGGATTGCGGGTGAGTTTCCAACCGGCCTGCGCCGTAACAATCACATGGCTATCTTTGCTCATCAGGCCCAACATCCCGAAAACCGCATCCGGGAACCTGCAGTGCTGCTCTTCTGCCAAGCCCCCACCCAGCGCCACGGCCGCGACCGCTCTATGTTCGATGAGGGTTTCTTGATCTGATAGCGCTTTGACCAAATCCCTGCACTCGGCTTCCAGCATATCAACCCTCAGCAATTCATAGGCTGGGTTATTCAGGGCGGTCATAAGCAGGTCGCAAGCCGCTTGACATTTCAGGTCTTCGGCCATCTGCTTCACAAGGAATGAAGCGACCCGCCATTCTCCGCCCATCTTCGTGCGCCACTTGCGGTTCCGACCGGCTGTGATGACCCGCGATACGGTATCAATTCAGGCTACGCCTAAGTCTTCAATGGCTATGATACCCAAGTGCCGCCAGATCGTGGCAGGGTCTTGATTGAGCAATGATGCCAAGGCTGACAGGGCAATCTCTGTTTCTCCCCGTCGAATGGCTTTTTGCAAAGCTGACCGCGCCACCCAACGGTCGCAGGGCATAGGCTGGGCAATCTCAATGTCGGTGGTGATAATCTCGTCTGCAAGATTGGCGAGGATGTATTCGAACAGGTCTTCTGGCCACATATTGGCTCTCCTTTGCTAAGCAGTAGGGCCTCAGAAACGTCTGTCCCATCATGAGTTTAGACCAATGACTGGTCAGGGGAAGGGTATAAATACCTCGGAGCGTTTATCATATTGCGGAATTGATCGTATGCTCCACTTCAAGAGCTCTGATTTGGGGCCCCAATATTTCGCCAGAGCAAATCACCACCCCCAACGGGCTCATAAACAAAATCCACGTACAGATGGCGGTAAAAAGGGCCGAACACCGCATGGGCGAGTTGCGTGGGGTAAATGACGAGATTTCAGAAAGCACTCAGGGAAGTTAGGTAAGCTATGGGCAATTCTGGCGGCATCTACCTGAAGGGGGTGATGGCGGCGTCCGGGCCGTCAAAGTGCAAGGTGATCCAGTCGTCTCCACTATTTTCACCGGAGCGTTCCAGTTCAATGTCAGTCGGCAGTCGACCCTCGCTTAGAAATATCTCAAATGGATTTCGCATTTTCCCTTGTTCTGGTTTATCCGGAGTTTCATTCCAGCCATGCATTTCATTGAAGTCACGGAGCGTCTTACGCCCAGCCAAGACTTCCATAACATCGCGCGCCCCAATTTTGATATAGTTGCTACCGATGCCGTGTCCACGCGAGAAACCAGAATCATATTGTATACCTGGTTGCATTTAGCCCAATGTAGCCTGCCATCTGCTATTCCGACCGCCTAAAATGTCGCGCGATACATGGTCAATTTCGGCAACGCCCGACGAACCAGCCGTAGTCTTGGCCACAAAACCATGATCAACATCGGCGGCGAGATCAGAGAAACATTTTTTTATTAATTCACGGGCTTGAATTTTAGTTAGCCCATTCTCATTTACCATGTCGAACACCTCAAAAAGGCGCGCCGCGTACCTTAGTGCGAGGGGCCTAGCTGTCTTAAGTGTGAACGATCCTAATGATCGCCTCACTTCTGACAAGCCAAGCCGCTCCCGAAGCGAATTAGGCACGCGGACACGGACATAATACATGCCGTTTCGTCTTGATAGGTGGGAAGAATTGCTGCCGGTCATCCGGCCAAACCCGACTCAGGCGTTAAAAACGCCGACTTGGTATCCGCGATGCTCCAAGAGTGTGGAGCAAGGTTGTGGAACACCATTGTGGAACAGTAGCGCTTTGAGCCGGTTCCGCATGGTTTAAGGTCTAGTAAGACCTTAATGATATCAGGGATTTGATAAAGGGAGTGGCGGAGAGGGTGGGATTCGAACCCACGGTAGGCTTCCACCTACGCCGCATTTCGAGTGCGGTACATTCGACCACTCTGCCACCTCTCCGCAGAGGTCTGAGTAGGGGCTGTAAAGCCTGTGGCCGTCAGAGCGGGTGTCTCTAATGGCTGATGAAAGTTTGTGCAAGCTTTTTTGTGCGGTATTTTCAGACTGTTGACTAGGGGTTATCCCGAATTGAAATTTTACATCCTCTGATTTTATAGAAATAAGCGTGTCTTTAAGGTGTCAGGTTCGCCTAATCGCACCTGAAACTGCTGAATATGGGGCTAAATTCAATTTGACGGCTAGTCAAACCCCACTCGTGAAGTTATTAAAGGCGCTTGTAATGATTAAAGCTTTCAGCCGAATGCGTCGGCTGTTTGTTGGAAAAAGCCAAGAGAGGGCTCTAATTATGAAATTGAAACTGCTGGCGAGTGCTGCACTCGCCTCTTTAGCGTTGGCCTCTGGTGCCGTCGCTGAAGAAATCAAGGGATGGTACGGCGCCGTCGACCTCGGTTATAACTGGAAGGACGAATGGGGTGCCCGTTCGCAAGGTACGGCCCCTGACGGCGGTCCTTACATCTTCGACGTTTCGACGGATGACGACTGGGCTGGTTTTGCCCGTCTCGGCTACCGTTACAGCCCGAACTGGCGCGTTGAACTCGAAGGCGGCTATCGCCCCGGCGACGTGACCGCAGCTCGTGGTTTCCCGCGCACTCTTACGGCTCAGTCACTTTGTGCCTCAACGCAAACCGCCACCACCTGCGGTTCGCCGGACGGTTCGATCGATCAAACTTCGGTCATGGCTAACCTGATCTATGACTTCCTGCCAGAATCCAGCTTCCATCCGTTCGTCGGTATCGGTGCTGGTCTGACCAAGGTTGACGTCGACATTCAAGGCAAGTTCTCGAATGCCAGCCAGACCCTGTCCATCTCTGGTGATGACACGGTCGCTTCCTACCAGTTCCTGACCGGCTTCGTCTGGGCTCTGTCCGAAAAGCTGGACCTGGACCTGACCTACCGTTATCATAAGCTGGATAAAGTCAGCATCGCTTCGACCTCGTCGTCGCCGCTGGCTACTTATCAGCCAGGTGACTTCTCTGGCCGTTTCGATAAG
>DDPE01000043.1 GCA_002342035.1 Asticcacaulis sp. UBA2476
CGTAAACAGGGGAGGAGAAAAGGCACCGACCTGTCCGTCTGCGCCAGGTTCCGGGTGCAGGGCCGCGGCCCTGCCGGCTCAAAACATCGTGAACGGACGGTGTTTTAAGGTCTTAATGCGTTCCTGATGGTTGATTTTTATAATTACCATGGCTTTCTTATGGGAAATAGCACAGGTATTAAACGTACAATTTGTGCCAGCCACCGTTACTAAGTTGTTTGCGGTAAAAGGCGGCGTATTTACGCCGGACCCTACTTCAAGATACTGGAATTTTACCTGACAAACCCGGTTTGTCAGCCGGCGGAGGTGCGCGTTCATTTCATATTTGAGGTCGGATCATGCTGCAAGAACAGACTGTAGGAGTGGGGTCATCGGATATGACCTTTGAATTAGCTGACGTGGCGGTGGTGGCACCGCAATCCAGCCAACGGGCGCAGTCTGCCCCTAAAATCCGTCGCGCCGCCATTATGGGTAATTTTCCGCCGCGTATGTGCGGGCTGGCGACCTTTACCCGCGATATGTATGCCTGCCTGTCGCGCGCCTTGCCCAAGGCGGGCTGGCGGGTGGTTGCCATGAATGATCCGAACGGCGCCTATGACTATCCGGATGTGGTCACCGACCAGATTGCTCAGAACGACCCTGATGCCTATCGCCGTCTGGCCGCAAGCCTTAATGCGGACGGTATCGATGTGATGTTCGTGCAGCATGAGTTTGGCATTTTCGGCGGCCCGGCCGGAGAGTATCTGATCGAATGTCTTGAGCGCCTGAATATGCCGGTGGTGACCACCCTGCATACGCTGCTGGAAACGCCCAATGACGACCAAAAGCGCGTCATGGCGGCGCTGATCCGCGTATCATCGACCCTGATCACCATGGCCGAGCGAGGGGCGAAAATCCTGCGCGAGGTCTATAAGGTGCCCGATGCCCAGATCCTTGTGGTCCCGCACGGCGCGCCCTCGCGCCCCCTGGGGGATACTGACCGATTTAAAGAAGTGTTCGGTGTGGGTGGACAAAAAACCCTGATGACCTTTGGCCTTTTGTCGCCCAACAAAGGCATTGAGACTATCATCAGGGCCTTGCCGGATATTCTCGATAGCACGCCGGACCTTAGCTACCTGATCGTCGGCGCCACCCATCCGCATCTGGTGGCGTCTCAGGGCGAAGCTTACCGTGAGGGCCTGATGGATATGGCGCGGCAGTTAGGCGTCGAAGACCACATCGTCTTTGTGAACCGATTTATGGACGATGCCGAACTGATCGATATCCTTCAGGCGACTGATATCTATGTAACGCCGTACCTGACCGAAACCCAGATCACGTCGGGAACTTTGAGTTACGCGCTGGCGCTGGGCCGCCCGGTGGTGTCGACGCCGTACTGGCATGCCGCAGAGGCGCTGGCGGACGGGGTCGGGATCATCTGCCCGTTTGAAGATAGCGCGGCCTTTGCGCGCGAAATCTCAAACCTTCTGACCTCGGACGAACATCGCGCCGCCATGTCTCAGCGCGCCTATGACTATGCCCGCCCGTCGCGCTGGAGTGCGGTTGCGGACTCTTATGTCAACCGCGCCGCCGCCGATATAGATACCGGAAAGATCGCGGCCGGAAACATCGCGGGGCGGCCAATAAAGCCTGAGCGCCCCCGCGACTACCTGACCCATCCGCCGTCGTGGGAAGCCATTGAGCGCATGAGCGATGACTGCGGTATTTTTCAGCACGGCAAGTTCCGGCTGGCCGATCGCAACCATGGCTATTGCACCGATGACAACTGCCGCGCTTTGTCACTGATCGCCCTGCAATCGGGGTGGGTCGAGGAAAGTGCGACCCGTGACCGGCTGGCCTATACCTACGCCGCCTTTGTCAATCACGCCTGGACGGGTGAGCGGTTCCGCAACTTCATGGACTATGGCCGCCACTGGCTGGATGACGGCGGATCGGACGATTGTTGTGCGCGCACGCTGGAGTCCCTGATCGACACGGTTCGCTCAAACCTGCCTGATGATCTCAGGCTATGGGCCAAGGAACTGGCGCAGCGCGTTATCCCGCAGAGCGAGAACTGGACGTCGCAGCGGTCGCGCGCCATACTGATCCGGGTGCTGTCGCGGGCACTGGGCCATGTCGGGGATGAGGCTGATATCCGCGCCCGTATCTTTGAGCTGACCCGGTTGTTGCGCAATGGTCTGAGCGACCATAGTGACGGCGGCCATGCGTGGTTTGAGCCGAGCTTAAGCTATGATAATGCCCGCCTGCCGGAGGGGCTCATTCTGGCCGGAGAAACCTTAAGCGATCAAAGCCTGATTGATGACGGGGCGGATACTCTGTCGTGGCTGATGGCGCAGCAGACCTGCAGCAAAGGCGGTCATTTCCGGCCGGTGCCTACCTCGCGCTTTGATCAGGGCGGCCAGACCGTGGCGCTATTTGATCAGCAGTCGCTGGAGGTGCAGGCGACCCTCAATGCCTGCCTGACAGCGTGGCGAGTGACGCAGGATGCGCGCTGGAAGGACGAAGCGTTTCGGGCGTTTGCGTGGTTCCATGGTGAAAACGATCACGGCCTGTCGCTGATTACGGCTGATGGTGGCTGCTTTGACGGCCTGACGCCGGAGGGATGCAACCAGAATCAGGGCGCGGAATCGCTTTTGGCCTATCACCTGAGCTGGACCGCCATGATGGCCAACCTTTGAGCAACGCAGTACGGGGACAACCAATGACCAATCTTAACCACAGCCCGATCGTGCTGACCGCCAATCCTGAGCGCGTCGTCTTGCGGCCGTTCTCGATCTCGGTGCAGCCGACCGGGTCGGCGCAGGGCAGCGCATCGCGTGCCCACCGGATCTGCAATCAACTGGTCAGCCTGACGCGGGAACAATGTCAGGCCGAACTGGCCAATGTGAACCGCGACTTTCAGGGCCGCCACTGGCAAACCCGTGAAATCTTCATCGACCGCTTCAATCAGATTCAGCAACTGATCGGCGGCATGGACAATCTGGATGACGATCACCGGGCGCTGATCGGGGCCTATTTTTCCCACGAATACAGTTTTGAGGCCGCCGCGGTTATGAACCCGTCGGTCGTGCCGCATCCGGATCAGTCGGGCATGGCGGAAGGTCATGTGCGCTTTATTATGTCGCTGCGGACGGTGGGCGAAGGGCATATTTCGACCATCTCCTTCCGTGAAGGTGTGCTGAGCGCTGAGGGCAATATTGAGCTTAAGGACGAAAGCGATTTTGTGGTCGCCGCCTCTCCGGCCAGGGATTTTGGCGCGGACGGGCCGGTGGAGCTGCGTCGTCATGCTGCTTGTAATATTTCCTCGACCGTGATTTTCCCGATCACCCGCGCTCAGGCCAACGGGCTTGAGGATCTGCGCATGGTACATTTTCAAGATGAGAACGGCCGCTCGACCTATATCGGCAGCTATACCGCCTATTCCGGGCGTGAGATTGGCTGTGAGCTGTTTGAAACCGATGATTTCATGACCTTCCGCCTGTCACCGTTCCGTGGTGAGGCCTCCCGCCATAAGGGGCTGGCGCTGTTCCCGCGTAAGATTAATGGCCGTTACGCCGCGATTGGACGACTTGACCATGAAAGCCTGTATTTCCTGGAGAGCGATGACCTGACGGTCTGGAACTATGGCGACCGTTTCATTGAGCCGGTCTATCCGTGGGAGCTGGTGCAGATGGGCAATTGCGGCTCACCGATCGAGCTGGACGAAGGCTGGCTGTTGCTGACCCACGGCGTCGGGGCCATGCGGCGCTATTCGCTGGCGGCGGCCCTGCTGGATAAGGAAGACCCGCGCAAGGTCATTGCGCGCTCAACCGTGCCTTTGTTGTCGCCGGATGAGGAAACCCGCGAAGGCTATGTGCCGAACGTGGTCTATACCTGCGGCGGCATGCGGGCGGGTGAGTGGATCATGATCCCTTATGGTGTCGCTGATTCTTCGATCCGGTTCGTGACGGCGCGCATCTCAGATATCCTGAATCATCTGGGCGTCGGGGCCGAACAGGCAAGCCAGCCGATAGTCGAGCCGGTGAAGTAGATGTGAACGGCGCACGGTCTCAGGGGATTGTTTTGTTAAGGAATGTGGATCATCATCCCGCGCCAAACGCCCTCTGATTTGACTTAAGGCAGACCGATTATGGACGACAATGCCCTCCGCCGCCCCGCAACCACCGGACAGGAAGAGGCCAGGCAGGATGAGGGAAGGGCAGGACAGGCGCTGATCGCGGCCTTTGCTGCGGCCCTCGGCGTGTCGCCTGAGCAGCTTAACCCGGCGCAAAGTGCCTTTGTCCACCAGATCATCGAAGACTACGATCCGGAAGAATTGTCCGATCTCGCCCCCGCCGATCTGGCGCACCATCTGGCCGAATTCTGGGCCATGGGCGATGTCCGCGAAGGCGGCAATCAGGTGTTGACCCGGCTTACGGCGGCGGGCGGCTATGATATCTTAAGTGTGATTCAGTCGGATGCCCCCTTCATCGTCGAAAGCCTGATGGGCGAACTGATCGATCAGGGCGTGTCGATCCGCTCCATGTTCCATCCGGTCGTGGCGGTTGACCGCGACGATACGGGTCGCCGGGTTGAGGGTGGATCTGCTAAAGAATCGATGATCATGGTGTTTGTCGAGCGCCAGCCGACGGAGGTTCATGGGCGGATTCTGGAGGGGGTCGATAAGACCCTGAATGATCTGCGGCTGGCGGTGCTGGATTTCCCGCGTATGCTTAAGCTTCTGGCCCATGAGATCGAGGCGCTGGAGGGCTTAAACGCTAAAATCGACCCGGCCATTCTGGATGAAAACCTGGCCTTCCTGCGCTGGGTGCAAAACAACCATTTCGTTTTCCTGGGCGCCAAGGGCTATGTCTATCCGCGTGACGCCGATGGCGGATATACGCAGGAGGGGCCGCTAAACCTGTTGCAGGAAGGCTTTGGCATATTGCGTGATGCCGACCGTCCGATCCTGCGCCGCTCATCGGAGCCGGCAGTCCTCAGCGCGCAAATCCTCAATCAGCTTGAAAATTCTGAGCCGGTGACGGTGGCCAAGGCCAATCTCAAATCCCGCGTCCACCGCCGGGTCTACATGGACTATATCGGCATCAAGCGGTATGGCGAGGATGGCAAGCCGTCCGGTGAGGTGCGCTTTGTCGGCCTGTTCACCTCTGAGGCTTACGATCGCCCAGCATTCGAAGTGCCGCTGATCCGCAAAAAGGCCGACTATGTCCTGACCCAATCCAAGGTCATTGGCTTCAATAACGGCGGCTATGCCGATAAGCGCCTGAAAAACATTATTGAGACCTATCCGCGCGACGAGCTGTTCCAAATGGAAGCGGCCGATTTGCTGCGCATTTCGCGCGGTATATTGCACCTGTCGGACCGGCCGCGGGTGCGGATATTTACCCGTCCCGATCCGTTTGACCGCTTTATCTCCGTGCTGGTCTATATCCCGCGTGAGCTTTATCAGGTCGTCCTGCACCAAAAAATCGGGACGCGTCTGGCTGACGCCTTTATGGGCCGCGTGTCGGCGGTTTATCCGTATGTCAGTGATTCACTGCTGTCGTGCCTGCACTACATTATCGGGGTGACGCCGGGCGATCATTTCGATCCTTCCGTTTCGGACCTTGAAACCGATATCGAAAACCTGACGCGGGCGTGGCCGCAAAAGGTCGAGGCTCTGGTTCACGACGGTGATCCCCAAACCATATTGGGGCTGGACGCCTTTCCGGGCGATATCCGCTGGCATGCCTGGGCGCGCGCTTTACCGAGCGGCTATCAGGAGCGCTATGACCCCTATGAGGCCGTCCGGGACATCTGGTATCTGTCGCGGCTGGAAGCCTCATCGCCGCTCAATCTGCGCGCCTATCAGCGGCTGGAGGATTCGGAAACCCAGTTTGCCTTTAAGCTTTATCAGCGCGCCCGCACGGCCATTGCCCTGTCGGATATTCTGCCGATCCTTGACAATATGGGCCTGAAAACCCTCGAAGAAGACGGCAGTGAAGTCATTGTCGACGGGCCGGACGGCAAGACCTATTTCTGGGTGCACGAATTCATCGTCCATTCGCCGACAAAGATCACGGATTTCGCTGCCTTCAAGCAGCGCTTTGAGGCGGGCGCACTTGCCCTGTGGCAGGGGCTGACCGAAAACGACGGCTTTAACGCCCTGCTGGTGACGGGGGCGGATTGGCGTCAGACCGCCTTGCTGCGGGCCTTGTGCCTCTACCGTCAGCAGTCGGGCCTAGATCCATCGCCCTCGGTACAGCAGCAGGCGCTGCGCGAAAACCGTGACGTGACCGAAGCCCTGTGGCGCTATTTCGAGCTGAAGTTTGATCCTGCCGGTGGGGATATTACGGCCCGCACAACCGAGGTTGAAACGGCCAGAACGCGCATCGACACCCTGCTGCAAACCGTATCCAACTACGAACAGGACCGGGTCTTACGCAGACTGTCGAGCCTGATCGGGGCGATGGTACGCACCAACTATTATCAACCGGGTGCCGATGGTCAGCCGAAAACCTATATCTCGTTCAAGGTCAAAAGCCGTGATCTGATCGACCTGCCCGACCCCAAGCCGTTCCGCGAAATCTTTGTCTGGTCGCCTGATGTCAACGGCGTACACTTGCGCTTTGGGCCGGTGGCACGCGGGGGCCTGCGCTGGTCTGACCGCAAGGATGATTTCCGCACCGAGGTCTTAGGCCTCGTCAAGGCGCAGCAGGTCAAGAACGCCGTCATTGTCCCGGTCGGCTCAAAAGGCGGGTTCTTCCCCAAATCCCTGCCCAAGGGCGGCACCCCCGACGCCATCCGCAATGAGGCCATTCGCGCCTATAAGACCTTCCTGTCCGGTCTTCTGGACCTGACCGATAATATCGGCCCCAAGGGTGAGATCGTGCACCCGGCCTCGGTCGTTATGTGGGATGAGCCCGACCCCTATCTGGTGGTCGCCGCCGACAAAGGCACGGCGACGTTCTCGGATATCGCCAATGGCGTCTCGGCCGATTACGGCTTCTGGCTGGGCGATGCCTTTGCCTCGGGCGGCAGTGTGGGCTATGACCACAAGGCGATGGGCATTACCGCGCGCGGAGCGTGGGAGGCGGTTAAGCGCCACTTCCGCGAATTAGGCAAAGACATTCAGTCTGAACCGTTCACGGTCGTGGGTGTGGGCGACATGTCGGGCGATGTGTTCGGCAATGGCCTGTTGCTTTCGCGCCAGACAAAGCTGGTCGCGGCCTTCGATCACCGCGATATTTTCATTGATCCCAACCCGGATGCGGCGGTTTCGTTTGCCGAGCGCGAGCGCCTGTTTGCCCTGCCGCGTTCAAGCTGGCAGGACTATGATAAATCCCTGATCTCAGCGGGCGGCGGCGTGTTTTCTCGCGGCCTGAAATCGATCGATCTGACGCCGGAAATCAAGGCCCTGCTGGGGATCGAGGCCGATGCGGTCTCGCCGTTCGATCTGATGCAGTCCATCCTTAAGGCCGAGGCGGAACTGCTCTATTTCGGTGGCATCGGCACCTATGTCAAAGCCCCGGCCCAGAGCCACCTTGAGGTCGGCGACAAGGCCAATGACGCCATTCGTATTGACGCAACCGAAGTGCGCGCCCACGTCATTGGCGAAGGCGCTAACCTTGGCATGACCCAAGCCGGACGGATCGCGGCGGCGCAAAATGGCGTGCGGCTCAATACCGACGCCATTGATAATTCCGCCGGGGTCGATTGTTCCGACCACGAGGTCAATATCAAGATCTTGCTGGGGTCACTGGTCACGGGTGGACGGATGACCATGCCGGAACGCGATGCGCTGCTGGCTTCCATGACCGATGATGTGGCAAGTCATGTGCTGCAACATAATTACCGTCAGACCTTGGCCCTGACCCTGCAGGAAGCCAGCGCCTTTGCCGATAATGGCGCGGCTCAGATGTTCCTGTCGGGGCTGGAAAAACGCGGGAAGCTGGATCGCAAGGTTGAGGGGCTGCCGTCAAATGCCGTGCTCGAAGCCCGCAAAAGCCAGAACCAAGGTCTGTTCCGGCCGGAACTGGCGGTCACCACGGCCTATGCCAAGATCGTACTGTTCGACGATATTGTGGCCTCATCGGCGCCTGATGATGTGGCCTTTGAGCGGATGCTGATCGATTATTTCCCCGATGCCCTGCATGGCTATGTCACTGAGATCAACGGTCACCGCCTGAAGCGGGAAATCATCAGTACGGTTCTGGCTAACGATATCGTCAATATGACGGGTGCCAGCTTCCCGGCCCGGCTGATGAAATCCGCCGGTGTCGATGCGCGCGTGTTGGTGCTGGCGTTTGAGGCGGGGCGGCGGCTGTTTGGCCTTAATGCCCTGTGGGATCAGGTCTCGGCGCTGGATAATATCGTTCCGGCGTCGGCCCAGACCGCGCTCTATCAGGAAATCGCTTTGTTCCTGCGCAGGCAAACCTACTGGCTGGCGCGTCGGTTCGGCACGGAAGGCAAGGCGGTTGATGAGCTGGTCTCAAATTATCAGGCCGGTGTCACCGAACTGCTGGCTCACGGGCCTGATCTGATCAGTCTTTACGATAGCGGCAATGTCGCGCGCCGGCTTGAGCGCCTGACAGCGGCGGGTGCGGACGAAACCCTGGCGGGCCGCATCGCCTATCTGCGCTCGTTCACCAGTGCTACGGATATTATCGACCTGTCGGTCAGGTACGGTTTTGACCTTAAGGCCGTGGCGCGGCTCTATTATCTGGCCGGTGAGCGGTTCGGCTTTGATCGCCTGCGGGCGGGTGCGAATGAGCTGTTCAGCGCTGATCCGTGGGACCGTATGGCTCTGCGCCGGCTGACCGAAGATCTGCTGGCGGAGCACAAAAGCGTTGTGGCGGCGATTTTGGCCAGCGGATCAGAGCTTACCGATCCGACGGCGCAACTGGCCGACTGGGCCGAGGCGCACAAAGCGCTTATTGATCCGGCCCGTCAGATGATAGAAGATATCGAGCAATCCACTCAGGGGGCCGCTGCATCCTGGAGTTTTGCGAAACTGACCATCGTTAATGCGGTGCTCAGGGAATGGATCAACAGGTTATAGGGCCCCTTCGTGCGCAAATTTTTGATTATTGCCGACGATTCCCCTGAGTTTCAGGCAGCGCTCACCTATGCCTGCGGGCGCGCGAAAGCGACGAAAGGGGTGGTGACCTTGCTGCGGGTTCTGCCGGAAACCGACTACACCCAATGGGCCGGGGTGCGCGATGAGATCGAGCGTGAGCAACGGGCCGAGGCTGAATCCCTGCTGTCCAAACTGGCCGATATTGCCGCCGTCAAATCGGGCCATCCGGCGGAAATCATTATCAAGATCGGGGCCGTGCGTGATGCCATCAAGGCCCTGATCTCTGAGGATCGGGGGTTGAAAATTCTGGTGCTGGCGTCGGCTTCGGGCCGTGATCCGGGGCCGCTGATTTCCAGCCTTATGCGCGATGGCGTGGCCAGTCTCGGCGGAGGGCGGCCAATCCCCATCACCATCGTGCCGGGCGATCTGGATGAGGCGGCGATTCTCCATCTGGTCTGATGGGGCTTGTTTTTTGGGCGCTTTAGGGCCATCTACCGGTTAATCATAGGAACTGCCCATGTTTATCCAAACCGAAGCCACGCCCAATCCCGACGTCATCAAGTTCATCCCCGGCCGTGAGGTTTTAAGCGGCGGCTCACTTGATCTGCGCACCGAGACCGAGGCGGAAAAATCACCGCTGGCTCTGGCGCTGTTTCAGATCGATGGCGTATCGGGCGTCTATTTTGGTCATGATTTTCTGACCGTGCGCCGCGACCCGGAATCGGGTCTGATCTGGGCGCAAATCAAGGCACCGATTCTGGCCGCGATCATGGATTTCTATAGCTCCGGCAAGCCGATTTTGAATGAGGCCGAGGCCGAAAAAGACGCGGTCGTCTATGAGGGCGAACTGGGGCAGATCGTGGCCGAGATCAAGGAACTGCTCGATACGCGGGTGCGTCCGGCGGTGGCTCAGGACGGCGGCGATATCGAGTTTGATCGCTTTGATGAAGATAGCGGGACGTTATGGCTGCACATGCGCGGGGCCTGTTCGGGTTGCCCGTCCTCGTCGGCGACCCTGAAACAGGGTGTTGAATCGCTGATGAAGCACTATGTCCCCGAAGTAAAGCATGTGGAGTCGGTGCTTTAAGTGCTGGGGCTGGTTGTCGATACGTCGGTCGGTGCCTGCACGGTCGGGCTCTATGAAAACGGCCCGAATGGTCTCATGTGCCTTTATGATGATACCGCGCTGATGAGCCGCGGTCATCAGGAGCATATCGGGCCGCAAATCTGGAATTGTTTCCATAAAACAAGAATTAATCCAAAAGCGCTTGACCGGGTCTGCGTGACCCTGGGGCCGGGGTCATTTACCGGGCTTCGGGTCGGTTTGTCATTCGCCAAAGGGCTGGCCGAAGGGGCCGGTGTTACTTTACGCGGGTTTTCAACCTTAGAGGCGATGGCCGCGTTTGAGGGGCTTACGGACACGCGGCGTCTGGTGGTGATCGAGGCCGGGCGCGGGCAGGTCTATGTGCAGGCCTTTGAAGGTATGGCCGCCATCACGTCACCTATCTCATTGAATATTAATGACAATGAGGGCTTAAGTGCCTATGCGAACACCTTGCCGGACGTGGCGGTTTTGACTGGCAACGCTTGCGACCATGTCCGGTCATACTGGCCGCAGGCTTTGGTCATACCGCAGATTTGTCCGTCCATCGGGGCCATGGCACGTCTGGGTTTTGATGATTTTGACCGTTCAGACGTTAAACCGGTCTATATCCGTGAGCCCGATGCCAAGGTGTCCGACAAACGGATTGTCCGCTTTGATACGGAGCGTCCACCGGCATGATTATTGAGGATATTGGTCAATATACGCCTGATATTTCTATAATTCACGAACAAAATTTCGATTTTGGCTGGAAAAATTCTGAATTTATAGAATTATTAGCCAAAAATACGACCTTGGCTAAATGGTTAAAAATAAATGATGAAATTCAATCATTTGTCTTTTTGTCATTTATTTCCCAAGAGGCAGAAATATTAACTCTCGCGACCCGTAGCGATGCACACAATCGGGGTCTGGCCACCGCCTTGTTGACTGCCGTTATCGATGACCTGAAAGGTCGCGGATGCGAGAGTATTTTCCTGGAGGTCGCGGTCGATAATCCGGCAGCACTGGCGCTTTATAAAAAGCTCGGCTTTGAGCGGGTGGGTAAGCGTAAATCCTACTATAGCCGTCGCATCGGCCCGCCGGTCGATGGGGATGTGTTGCGGCTTGATCTGTGCCGCGGCTGAAATTGGCGTACCGCTGCGACATTCTGTCTTGCGCTTGCGGTCATCAATCCTTAAACCTGTCTTTACCGCGCCTAAACCGCGTCGAATAAAGCTAAATACGGGAGCGTTGTCCTCATGGATCGTATCGAAAAGCAGTGCATTGAAAAAGGCATGCGCATGACCGATCAGCGCCGCATCGTCGCGCGCGTCCTGTCTCAGGCGACCGATCATCCCGACGTTGAGGAACTGTATCGCCGTGCTGCCGCCCTTGACCCGCACATCTCGCTGGCGACCGTATATCGCACCGTGCGCCTGTTTGAAGAAGCCGGTGTGGTCGAACGTCACGATTTCGGTGATGGCCGCTCACGCTATGAACAGGCTGGCGACGACCACCACGATCACCTGATCAACATCAAGACCGGTCAGGTCATCGAGTTTTTCGATCAGGAAATCGAAACCCTCAAAGAAGCGCTGGCGCAAAAGCTGGGCTTTAAGCTGGTCGGCCATAAGCTGGAGCTTTATGGCGTACCGCTCGACGAAGACACCAAGGCCTAAGTCTCGTTCACAAAGCCTTCGACATGTTTTGTCACGACCGGCGCGCCCATTAAGGTCTGCGCTGCCACACCCCGCAGGCTGACGTTTTTCACCGGCATTTCGGCCTCAGCGGAGATGGCGCACAGGTTCTTGGCTTCACCCACGGCGATGTTTGACACATGCAGCCCCTCGATCGGGGTCAGCTTTCGCACATAGGTCGGCAGAAGGGTCTTCCACTGATAGAGTACATCGGTTTCAACCGCTAAGACGCTGCCGGCGATTTTGGTAGCGCTGACGTTCGACATGTGGATGTTCTTCACAAAACCGCCGCGACGCTCATTGGTCTTGACGAACAGCAGGTTATTGATCGGCACTGCGTGACCGTCGGCACCCTTGCCATCGCCAACAAAGTGGCAGTTATCGACCAGGATGTTTTCGATCCCGCCGGATAGCTCGCTGCCGATGGCCATAAGCTGATGGCCGTTTTTAATCTGACAGTTGCGCATGACGATGTTTCTGGCCGGCGTATTCAGCCGCCAGGCATCCATATCGCGACCCGATTTTACGGAAATGGCGTCGTCACCCTGATCAAACACGCAGTCTTCGATCAGCACGTTCTGGCTCATTTCCGGGTCGACACCGTCGTTGTTATGGCCGTGGGCGCGGACCTTGACGCGGCGGATAACAACATCGCGGCACAGCAGCGGATGGATCGTCCAGAACGGGCTGTTCTCAATGAAAATGTCTTCGATCAGGACGTTGCGGCAGCGGTTGAACTGCACGAAATGCGGCCTCAGATTATTGTCGCCGACCGCCATGTTGCGCTCAGCCACCGGCACGTTTTGATAGGCCATGTTGTAGAGGGCCACCAGCGCGTCCATGTGCGGTTTGGGGCGCTTATACCACACCTGCCAGATATCCAGCTTGGCCTTGAGCGTGCCCTCACCGGTAATGGCGACATTTTCGCACTCAAAAGCATAGACTAGCGGCGAATAGTTGAAACACTCAATGCCCTCCCATGAGGTTTGCACAGCCGGCAAATAGTCAGAGGGCTTTTCGGAAAACAGCAGAACCGCCCCTTTGGCCAAGTGCAGATTGACATGGCTTTTGAAATGGATCGGCCCGGTCGGCCATATGCCTTGGGGGATGATAACGGTGCCAGAACCTGCCGCATGGGCGGCATCTATGGCCTTAGATATGGCGGCACTTGTGGCGGTCTGATCCCCCAAAGACGTTCCCTGCGAGGCACCAAAATCGCTGATCACAAAACGCGGCGCATCCGTAAAATCGGGAACCGTGATTGAGGGCATATCAAACGGGGCGGTGACTGAAACCTGTTTGAGCGACAAGCCGCGCGACCAACCGGCACAGGCCCCCAGCAGCGGGACGGCAAACCCGGCATACAACACGGAACGGCGAGAAAGGGGCGGCTTCATCATGGCGCGATCTCCAGCACCGGCACCTGCATCAGGCCGGAGGGCAAGGGTTTGAGGTTGTTCATATTTTGCGGGGTGAAGCGCTCACCATATTTGGCGGTAAGGGCGCGGTAGTCGGCGGGTGGCCGTGCCGACAAAGCGTTGATGGCGGTATTGGCAATGCGGATTTCAATGCGGTTGTCACCGGCCGTGAGGTAGGGCTTCAGGTCGATGTAAAACGGTGATGTCCACACGGCCCCGGCCCGTTTGCCATTGACGAAAACTTCGGCAGCATCTCGCACCGGCGCAGACAGCCACGCCTGACTGCCGGTGCGGCGGTCAGAGGGAATGGATTCCGGCGTGCCTTCGCCGAAACTTAAGCGCGTCAGTCCCGCCGCCAGATCGGCAGGGGTGAGTTTAACCGTGCGGCTGTAGGTCACGATGCCCGAATAATGCGCCTTGGCGGGGTCATCAGTCCATGATCCGAAGGTCGCTAAAGGCTTGGCGGGTAGATCCCCGAAGGCAATGCTCCAGCCACGGTCCAGAGGGCGGCGCTGAGGGGGCGTTCTCTTTGCAGGCCCCACCTTATCGGCCGCGCCAAAGACGAACAGCCGCGATTCATAAGGGGCCAGTGTCACCGGTTCGCCGCCCCAGATGAGGGCGGTGCCGTCAATGGGGTTCCACCACTGACCGGACGATCCGGCGCGAAACTTAAGCGGCAGGGTCACGGCCGTGTTGCCGGTATTGGCCACGAAATAGAGATCGGTGTCGTTTAATTTACGGTGCACAAACCCGACCTCAGGCGTGAGTCCGATGACGTCCGGCGTGGTGAGGGTTACCAGTTTTGCGCTTAAGTCTGATTCAGGGATCGTGTTAAACACGCGGGCACCGGTGGGAGCCTGATCAACAGCGATCACGATACCGCCTGCCTTTTCAAAGGCTTCGATCTGTTTAAAGGTTTGCGGGTTGATCGACGTAACCTTGGGCAGGATCAGCACCTTATGACGAAAGCCGGGCGCTGACAGGGCCTGATCATCGACATAGTCAAAGCTGAATCCCCCATCGAGAATTTGCGCGGTAAGGGTTCGGGTTATGTGGCGTGTCAACTGCCCGTCCACAGAAACACTGCCGGGTTTTGAGGCGGCCAGAGCATCGTCCTGCGGCAGATAAATGGCAACATCGGCCACCGGCTCACCTTGGCGCAACAGCCAACTCATGCGCTGGAGGTAGAGAGTGATGTCTGGCATGACGATCCACCACGGATTATGGTCATTGAACACGGCGGCGGCATACATGGCCCAGCCCGGTTCGCCCGCTTCCGGTGGCGAATAGGGCCAGCCGTGGGCAATGAAGTGATTGGCCCCTTGCAGCATAAGCGTATCGGCTTCGGCCTTGATGTCGAGCGGGGCGGCCTGAAACGCCCCCTGATGCAGCCAGGTCCACGCCTCTGCGGAAGTCACCGGTTTGCCATAAAGATGATTGGCCGAACTGATCCAGCGCAGCCGCGAAAATATGCGCCAGTCCGCCCCTTCGCCTTCGGCCAGATCGGTCAGACGCACCGACGACAGCCTGACCGGCGGGTGGCCATAGGTCTGGGAGCGAAAGCGCGTGCCTTTGGTTTTGGCCCAGTCATTGACCGGCGTGAGATAGCGTTCTTCCACCAGTTCTGCCAGGGTCAGACCCCAGTCGCGGCGGATGGCGACACTGTCGGGGGCGTCTTCAAACCATTTGAGCAGGTGGGGCTTAAGGTCATAACCCCGGCGTTTGTGAAACTCACTAAGCATATCGCCGGTCCAGTCGGTGCCGTAAGCCTCAAGGCTGTCGCTGAAAACGGCATAGGGCGGGGCATCGCTGAACGCTGTCATCAGCCGGTCGCCGACGGTGCTCAGATGGGCGTTCACGGCGGCGGGGTTCATGTGGTCGAGGACATAGCCTTCAGCACCGACCGAGGCGCGCTTGACCTGCTGTCCGGTCGGGGTTTGCAGGACGATAAACACCGTGCGCCCATCAGGGGTGGCGCAGACGGCGACATCCTTAGTGGCGGGTTCGACCAGTTCGGCGGTTTGCGCATCCGTACCGATAAAGCTGGCGACGATCCGCTCACCGGGGTTGAGGTCAGGCAGGGACACAGAGGTCGTGCGAGCGGGCAGGGGTAGCTTGATAAGTTTTACCCGTGATGACGCCAGTTCCGGGGTGATGTGGGGCCCGCCAAACGGCCAGCCGGAACCGAGCGTGATATCGACCCTTAAGCCTTCAGTGCGCGCGGTTTCATTGGCCAGCCGCACCGCTTCTATATGGCGGTCGGACAGATAGGGCGCATTGCCCTCCACCGTCAGGGGATAGAGTGCGGCCAGCTCAAACCCGCCAAAACCGCCCTGCTTCATGGCCTTGATTTCGCGCACCAGTTCGGCGTCATCGACGTTTGGCCCAAACCACCACCAGCGCACCATGGGACGCGCTTCGTCAGCGGGTGTGGTAAAGCCATCATAGAGGCTTTCGGATTGAGCTGTGGCAGCGCAGAGCCCTATTGCCAGAGCGAGTCCGGACCAGAACCCGGATTTCCGCATGGATGTTTCCTCGGTTTTATAGTTTTTCTCCAATTATCATATAAAACGATCAGTAACAATCAGTATTGATCAATGGGTGGCGCGCGATATCCGGCGCAGCCTTGTGGATAAAATCCTGTCTTCTCTCTTGAAAAAAAGGGCTTAAACGCTCATAAGCACCGGCATGAGTGAAACCGCATCTCCCGAACCGTCCGCTGTTCAAACGACGGGCCAAAAGCGCCTGCATATCAAAACCTATGGCTGTCAGATGAACGTCTATGACAGTGAACGCATGGCCGATGTCCTGCGCCCGCTCGGTTATGTCATGTCCGATGCACCCGAAGATGCTGATCTGGTGCTGCTAAACACCTGCCATATCCGTGAGAAGGCCGCTGAAAAGGTCTATTCCGAAATTGGCCGGCTCAAGGAAATGCGCGAAGACAAAGAGGCCCGTGGCGGCGGTCGCATGACCATTGCAGTGGCCGGGTGTGTCGCTCAGGCCGAAGGGGCGGAGATCATGAACCGGGCCCCGGCGGTTGATCTGGTGGTTGGCCCGCAGGCCTATCATCAGTTGCCGGAACTGATTGCCCGTACCACCCGCGCCCGCGGTGAGCGCCTGATGGCTGATTTTGCCGCCGATGAAAAGTTCGATAAGCTGCCGGTTGAGCGCGAGGTTTCCGGACCTACCGCATTCCTTACCGTGCAGGAAGGCTGCGACAAGTTCTGTACCTTTTGCGTGGTGCCCTATACGCGCGGCGCGGAATGGTCGCGTCCGGTGGCGCAGATTATGGATGAAGCCCGCCGTCTGGCCGATAAGGGCGTGCGCGAAGTCACGCTTTTGGGCCAGAACGTCAATGCCTTTAACGGGGCTGACGCGGCTGGTACGGAATCGACCCTGTCGCGCCTGATTGAGGCTTTGGCCGGGATTAACGGCCTTGACCGCATTCGCTATACCACCAGTCACCCCAATGATATGGGCGATGACCTGATCCGCGCCCATGCCGATATCCCGCAATTGATGCCGTACTTGCATCTGCCGGTGCAGTCGGGCTCAAACAAGATTCTGCGCGCCATGAACCGCAAACATACTCGCGAAAGCTATATCGAGCTGATTGCGCGCATCAAGGCGGCCAATCCTGATATCGCCATGTCCGGTGATTTCATCGTCGGTTTCCCCGGTGAGACCGATAAGGATTTCGAGGACACGATGGACCTGATCCGTCAGGTCGAATACGCTTCCGCGTTCTCGTTTAAATACTCAAAGCGTCCGGGTACGCCGGCGGCGGCCATGCCGGGTCAGGTTGATGACAAGGTTGCTGATGAGCGCCTGAAAGCGCTGCAAGCCCTGATCATCGAGCAGCAGCAGGCCTTTAAGGCGGGGCTGGTCGGGCGCACTATCGACGTGTTGTTTGATAAGCGCGGCCGCCATAATGAGCAGGGCATTGGCCGCTCGCCGTGGCTGCATTCGGTCTTTGCCGAAGACGCTGCCCACCTGATCGGACAGATCGTGCCGGTCAAAATCATATCGCTGGGTAACAACAGTTTGCAGGGCGAACTTGTAAGGCAAATGGCTTGAGCACCGTAACCGACGATTTTATCGAACTGAGCGAAGACGGGGTTCTGGCCCTGACCGGGCCGAATGAGCGTTATCTGGCGCTGATCGAAGCGGCCTATAATGTACTGGTCGAAACACCGGGCGGGGGCTTAAGCGTCACTGGCGATGTGGCGGGCCGTCAGAAGACCAAGGCGATATTTGGCGCGCTCAAAAAACGCTTTGATAAGGGCCTTGATATCTCAGAAGCCGATGTGCGGTTACTGATCCAGAATCCGATGGGTAAGACCCCCGCCTGGGCCGATCATCACTCAAACTCTCATGTCGTCGTCATGGGCCGCAAAGGGGCGGTCGTGCCCAAGACCGAAGGGCAGGCCGGTTACTTTCAGCAGCTTTTGACCAAATCGCTAGTGTTTGGCCTTGGCCCTGCCGGATCGGGTAAGACCTTTCTGGCGGTGGCGCATGGCACGCAGTTGTTGATGAAGGGCGCGGTCGATCGGCTGGTGATCGCGCGTCCTGCTGTTGAGGCCGGTGAAAAACTGGGCTTCCTGCCCGGTGACCTGAATGAAAAGGTCGATCCCTATATGATGCCGATCTGGCAGGCGCTGGACGATATTCTGGGGGCGGACGGTTTGCGCAAGCGCCGTGAACGCAATGAGATTGAGGTCGCGCCTCTGGCCTATATGCGCGGCAGAACCCTGTCGAACGCCTATGTCATTATCGACGAGGCCCAGAATACCACCAAGCAGCAGATGAAGATGGTGCTGACCCGTTTGGGTGAAGGCTCAAAGATGGTGGTGACCGGCGATCCGTCGCAGGTCGATCTGCCCAATGCGCGTGAATCCGGCCTTGCCCACGCGGTCAGTTTGCTCGGGCGGCTGGAGGGTGTGGGCGTGTCGCGCTTGACCGCCGATGACGTGGT
This sequence comes from Asticcacaulis sp. UBA2476, assembly GCA_002342035.1. Lineage (GTDB taxonomy): Bacteria > Pseudomonadota > Alphaproteobacteria > Caulobacterales > Caulobacteraceae > Asticcacaulis. The sequence continues at coordinate 18,236 of DDPE01000043.1, forward strand.
GCGTCACGAACTGGTGGCGCGAATCGTGCGCGCCTATGATAACGAATTTAAGGAATCCTGATGGAAAGTCCGGTTTTGGTAGACATTGAGGTTGAGCATGACGACTGGCTCGACGTGCTGCCTGATGCGCCACAGCTTATTCAAACCGCGATTGAAGCGACCTTTGCCCATCTGGAAACCAGCCAACAGGCGGACATTGTCGTGTTGCTGACCGACGATGCCGAGATGAAAGATCTCAACAAACAATACCGCCAGAAGAACGCTCCGACCAATGTGCTGTCGTTTCCGGCGCCTAAGATCGCGGGCGTTACCGACATCGCCCATCTGGGGGACATGGCGCTGGGGCTTGAGACCTGCGTGCGTGAGGCTAAGGAACAGAATAAGACTCTGGCCAACCATGTCACACATCTCAGTATACACGGCGCGCTGCATCTATTAGGCTATGATCATATGGTTGAGGCCGAAGCGCAGGAGATGGAAGACCTTGAGCGCGACGTCCTCAAAAGCCTGAATATTGCCGATCCCTATTTGACAGATGAGACCTGATATCCTTAGGCCGTAAACTCATAAATTTCATAATATTGGTGTGAGGCCGTTTGTGCGGATACCAGGAGAAAAATTGCTGAAAATGCTTACATTTTCAAAATTTTACGACACCGTAGTCCGTGCAAACGGTCCGCATCCCATTAGGTTTTGTGAAAACAAAACCGTGTTTTCACGGGCGGACGACGAAATGGCGTCATACTGCGTCGGAAATAGACTTGAACAGGGGATGGCCCTGATCTGTGTCTATTTCCTAGTATTATTTAGCCATTTCAGTCGCCAATATCATGAAATTTATGAGTTTACGGCCTAACATCATGCCCAGCTCCGACGACCCGGCGAGTCCATCGCCACAGACATCTTCAAAAAAATCCATCCTGTCCCTGTTTGGCTGGGGCAAACCCGCCGTTGAGGACGCCGATGCGGACCCCCTCAGTCCGGCTAAGGATGTCGCCGCCGACCTCATCAATCATGCCCGTGAATTTCAGACCCTGCGTGTCGCGGATGTCATGACGCCGCGGGCGGATATTGTGGCGGCTGATGTGTCCTGTACTCTGGCGGACGTGGTCAGGATCTGCATTGAGAGCGAACATTCGCGCCTGCCGATCTTTCGCGAAACTCTGGATGATCCGATCGGGGTTCTGCACATCAAGGATCTATTGAAGGTCTTGTCACCGGAAAATGTCGATGGATCAGGGCCGAACTGGGCCGAGCCAATCCTGCACCGCCTGAGACGGGATGTGCTCTATGTGCCGGTGTCGATGAAGGCCCATGAACTGCTGTTGCGGATGCAGGCCGAGCGTACCCACATGGCCATGGTTATCGATGAGTTCGGCGGCACAGATGGTCTGGTGACCATGGAAGACCTGATCGAAGCCGTGGTCGGTGACATTGACGATGAATATGATGATGACGCGGCGCTCGATATTATTGAACATGGCGCGGGCGTGATCGAGGCCGATGGCCGGGTCGAGCTTAAAACCCTTGAGGAACGGCTGAACCTTACGCTTTATCCTGAAGATACCGAAGAAGAGGTCGATACTCTGGGCGGGCTGGTCGCCGTTCTGGCGGGGCGGGTGCCGCGCCGGGGTGAGGTCGTGCGCCATAAATCTGCGGGCTTTGATATCGAAGTCATGGATGCTGATACCCGCCGCATCAAGCGCCTGCGTCTGCATCCGCTGACTGAGGCGCAATTGTCCGAAGACACCGATAAAGACGAATAAGGGCGCCAGCACTATGACTTCAGCGGATATCCGGGCACGGATGGCGGCGTTCGGCCAAAAGCTTTCGCCCTATAGGCGCTATGTTGGGCCAAAACGGCTGGCGACGCTTGCCGGAGCGCTGGCGGCGCTGGCTCATCCGCCGTTTGGATTTTTGCCGGGTCTGTTTGGGTACGGGCTGTTGCTCTATGTGCTCAATGGCGATCTGGGGCCGAAACCGCTCAGGCGTGCGTTTGCGGTCGGGTTCTGGGCCGGGTTTGTCTACTTCCTGATCAGTTGTTTCTGGGTGGCCGAAGCGTTTCTGGTCGATGCCGAAACCTTTGGCTGGATGGCCCCGTTCGCGGTCATGATCCTGCCGGCCATGATTGCTTTTTTCTGGGGTCTGTTCGGCGTCGTTTATGCGCAGTTCGCGCCCAAGTCCGGCGTGAAAAGCCTGTTGTGTTTTGCGGTCTGGTTCTGCGGGTTTGAGATGATCCGCGGCTGGATATTTACCGGCTTTCCATGGAATCCGGCAGGGGCAAGCTGGATGGCGGGCTCGGCCATGTCGCAGATGGCGGCTGTGGTCGGAGTGTATGGTTTAAGCCTGATCACCGTCATGGCTTTTGCCAGCATCGCCATTATCAAACCGACGCAGGGCCTTAAGGGCTATCGGCCGGTCATGGTCGCAGCCGGGGCTTTATCGGTCTGTTTTGCCTTTGGCCAGTATCGTTTGATCAGTACGCAGATCACACCGTCCGATACTTCGGTGCGTCTGGTGCAGACCAATATCGGGCAGGAAGCCAAATGGACGGAAAGTGAGTTTTCACGCATTGTCCGCGACTATGTGGCCATGACCAAAGCCAAACCCAAATATGCCAAATGGTCGGTGCAGGGGGCTGATTACGGGCGACGCCCTGATATTGTGATCTGGCCCGAAGGCGCATTACCGGCGTCGGCAGAAGAATTATTCTCAGCCAGTTCATGGACATCAGAGGTGTTTGCGCGGCTGCTGGAGCCGGATCAGACCCTGATGATGGGGGTCTATCGCTCTGATCTGGATAAGGGCGGCAACATGGTCTGGCGCAATACCATGCTGGTTATTCAGCAAAAAGCGCATGAAACGCGCATTGTGGCGGCATACGATAAATTTAAATTAGTCCCGTTCGGAGAATTTTTGCCGTTCGAAAACCTGCTGACTAAGATTGGTGTGAAAAATCTGGTCAATATTGGCGACGGTTTTACGCCCGGTGACAGAACAAAAGCGATGACTGTAGATGGTATACAATCTTTTTTGCCGCTTATTTGTTATGAGGGGCTGTTCCCCGCGCTTGATCAAAGTAATTACAACTTTGGAAAACCAGATATACGGCCGCAATGGATTGTTAATATTTCAAATGACGCCTGGTTTGGCCCAACAAGTGGCCCGGTTCAGCATTTAAATCTTTCAGCCTATCGGGCTATAGAGCAAGGTTTACCTATGGTAAGATCAACGCCTACGGGAATATCTGTGGTTGTTGATCCACTGGGTCGTGTAATACCTTCAACTAAACTTGGGGTAGGCCATAAGGGTTACATTGATGTAATGATACCAAAAGTGGTAAAACTTACCATATATGGAAATTTCTATGTCATTTATGTCATCTTTATTTCAATTTTTAGCTTGATTCTTCTGCCGTATAATACTTTGTTAAGGTCGGTCAAAAAAACCAGTTAGACGATAGCGGTCGGACTTGCTCCACATATAAGCCGTTTTGTCTAGTTAATCTGGATGGCCTAGCCTTGTGGACAGGCATAGTATTTTTTACAGAGGCAAAATTGAACGATAAATCAAAAGCAGACCGTGGTCCGAACCCGGTCGATTTGCACGTCGGAGCGCGTGTTCGTATGCGTCGTAAATTTCTGGGCATGTCTCAGGAAGGGCTTGCGGAGACCATAGAACTTACCTTTCAACAGGTGCAAAAATATGAACGCGGGTCGAACCGCATCAGCGCTTCGAAGCTCTATGAAATTTCCAAAGCCCTGAAAGCCCCGGTCGCTTATTTTTTCGACGGCTATGGTCAGTCAGAGGCGGTTGAGGGTTTCTCAGAGTCCGAATCTGAGCAATTCGTGCATGGGTTCCTGATGACGACCGAAGGCATCGAATTGGCCGAAGCCTTCCCTCGGATCAAGAACACCAAGCAGCGCCGTCGCATTCTTGAACTGGTGCGCACGCTGGCGGAAGACGAAGGCGCTTAAAAGCGGGTTTGATTTTTTAAACCCTGATAAATAAGCCCTGCTAACCGGCGGGGCTTATTTGCGTGACGATAGGCCTTGAAGTCATATAAACATATCTTTATATGGTTATAGCATTAGTTCACGGCGGAGCCTTACCATGCGTCCTTCCTATATCTTTACATCCGAAAGCGTTTCCGAAGGCCATCCGGATAAGGTGGCCGACCGCATTTCCGATGTAGTGGTCGATGCCTTCTTAGGACGAGACCCCGAAGCGCGCGTGGCCTGTGAGACCATGGTCACGACCAACCGCATTATTTTGGCCGGTGAAGTGCGCGCTGATGACGAACTGATCGAGGACATTATTGGCGGGCTGGAGCACAAGGTGCGCCACGCCGTCAAGGACATCGGTTATGCCCAAAAAGGGTTTCACTGGGCGGCGGCTGATTATGCCTGCCACCTCCATGCTCAGTCTGCCGATATCGCTATGGGCGTAGATGCCGGTGACGAAAAGGACGAAGGGGCTGGCGATCAGGGCATTATGTTCGGCTACGCCACCGATGAAACGGACGAGCTAACCCCCGCACCGCTGCAATGGTCGCACAATATCCTACATCGTCTGGCGCAGGCCCGCCATAGCGGTGAGGCAAAGTCTCTGGAGCCTGACGCCAAGTCTCAGGTCACAGTGCTCTATGAAAACGGTGTGCCGAGCCGTATCCTGAAAATTCTGGTGTCACACCAACACCATGATGGCCTGACGCCAGCAGATGTCGAGGCGATCATCAAGCCCCTGGCGCTCGAAGTCCTGCCCGAAGGCATGGTGACCGATGAGACTGAATGGTTGGTCAATCCGACCGGCAATTTCGTCATCGGTGGGCCGGATGGCGATGCCGGCTTGACGGGCCGTAAGATCATTGTCGATACCTACGGTGGCGCGGCCCCTCACGGCGGCGGCGCTTTTTCGGGTAAGGACCCGACCAAGGTTGACCGCTCGGCCGCCTATGCCTTGCGGTATCTGGCCAAGAATGTCGTGGCGGCCGGTCTGGCGAAAAAATGCACCCTTCAGGTGTCCTATGCGATCGGAGTGTCAAAGCCGCTGTCGTTTTATGTCGATACCCACGGCACCGGCGAAGTCGATGCTGAGGCGCTGGAGAAGCTGTTGCCGGAACTGATCGGGGGCCTGACGCCGCGCGCGATCCGCACCCATCTGGGCCTGAACAAGCCGATCTATGAGCGCACGACCGCCTATGGACACTTTGGCCGCACGCCGGATAATGACGGCGGGTTCTCATGGGAAAAAACCGATCTGGTCGAAGCCTTGCGCGCGTCATTTTAGTCGAGGCATAAGTGAAAGTTTTGGGGTCTAGGGGGCGTGCCCCCTAGAGTTTCTTTAAAATAGTGCCTAAAAGCCCGCCATGACCGACGAAACTAAACCTCAAGATACCCCAACCTGGGGGCCAATGCGCTCATTCGGACGCATCAAGGCGCGCACTCTAAAGCCGCGTCAGGCCAGCCTGTTCGATAGCCTCCTGCCGCAAATCGTGCTGGATGAGGCGCGGGTGGCAAGGATCGTGGCGGATCCCCGCATCGAATATGCCAATGCTGCCGAAGTCTGGCTTGAAATCGGTTTCGGTGGCGGCGAGCATATGGCCGCCCAGGCCGGTCGTCATCCGCACGTCCTGATCATGGGCGGGGAGCCGTTTTTGAATGGTGTCGGTTCGGCCCTGCGCCATATCGATGAGGCGGGACTTAACAATGTGCGTTTGCTGGCCGGGGATGTGCGTCCGCTGATTGATCAATTGCCTGATGGATTTATCGAGCGCATTTTCATCATGTTCCCCGATCCGTGGCCCAAGGCGCGCCACCATAAGCGCCGTTTTATCCAACCTGAAACGATCGCGGCCTTTGCCCGCATACTCAAAGATGGCGGGCGGGTGCGCTTTGCGACCGACTGGGCCGACTATGCCGATTGGACGCTGGAGCGGTTTTTGAAAAGTCCGGATTTCGTTTGGCCCGCCGAAGGTCAGGCCGCGTGGAATACACCGCCGGCTGATCATGTTACCACGCGCTATGAGGAAAAAAAACTGGGCGATTGCGCGCCGGTCTTTTTCGATTTTGTCAGAAAGCCACGGTAAGCACATAATGCAGGCCGTAAAACTCGCCTGTCGCGCTAAAGTTCGGCACGAATGCAACAAAAATCAGATTTAGATAAGTTTTTTGAAAAAACCCCTTTTCAGCCGCCTGAAAATGAGACTTAAATGAGGCACGGTTTCGAGGGGCGGGGGCCCGCAGCGTACAGATGGAAAGCCTGCATAAGACTTCGGGGGCAGTCGTCTTTGCTTTCCTTATTTTACATCTGACAAATCATCTGGTGGGATTGATGGGCATGGACGCCGCCCTTCAGTTCATGGACGCTGTGCGTCTGGTTTACCGCCATCCGGTGGTCGAGATGGGCCTGTTTCTGGCCCTGACCTTACAGATCATCACCGGCTACGCTCTGTGCCGCGACATCTGGACGGAGCGCAAGGACATCATCCATCAGCTACAGGCGGCGTCCGGCATCTACATGGCCGTCTTTATGGTTGTCCATGTCGCCATGATCGGGGTGGCGCGCTATGTGTTCAATCTGGATACCAATGCCTATTTCATCGCCGCTCAGTTTCAGGTCTGGCCGTGGCAGTATCTGGCGTACGGCTTTTATGGGTTGGCGATTATGGCGCTGTTTACCCATATGGGCTGCATCGCCTTTGATATCTTCAAGAAAAAGAACCGGCCCGCTGCCTGGATCATGCTGTTACTGGTGGTCGGTATCGGCGGTTATGTGACTTATCTGCTGATGGCCATGTACGGTGGCTATCTCTATGGCATTGAGGTGCCGGAAGAGTACACGCGGTTGCTCTAACGCGCCAGTGACGCCCGCGCCTTGGCCAACACCTTGCCGGTCTGTTTCAGTTCCGGATCAAGCACTTTCAGCAGCTCTTTTTTAAGCAGGGATTTTTGGCTCTTGTTCAGATGCGCATGATCGTCATTAGCCGGATTGACGTAGAACGCATCGACGGCGCGCTCCCCGTAACAATCGATATGGGCCGACGCGATATTGAGCTTGGCCTGACTTAAGGCATCGACGATATCCGCCAGCAGCCCGGAGCGGTCGCGTCCGGACACTTCGATAATGGTGGCGTGATTGCAGCTATCGTCGTCAAATACCACCGTCGGCGCAATGGCAAACGCGGCCATGCGCGCCGCCAGCGGCTTACGGCCCATCTCCAGCGGTTTGGCTCCGCCCACCGCCGCCTTTTCAAGCGCGCTCTGGGCCAGTTTCAGGTTACGTTCGGTATCGTGGCCATAGGGCAGGCCCTGAATATCCTGAACGTAGAAAATATCGAGCGCCAGCCCGCTTTTTGAGGTGAACACCTGCGCGCCGACGACATTGGCCCCTAAATTCGCCAGTGCCCGTGACAGGTCGGCAAACAATCCGGGCCGGTCCTTGGCGGCCACAGACAAAGCCGTAGCGTTGCGCTTGGGGTCAACATAGGCCAGAGCCGAGGGATGACCGGCCTCGGCCGAGCGCGCCAGTACGGCGTGATCCAGCACTTCGCTTTCGCTAAACGCCACCACATAGGAATCCTCCATTGTGGCCAGCCAGTCGCGGATATCCGGCTTTTGGGCAATCAGATGGGTGCGAGCGGCCTCAGAGCGCTCGCGGATATTCTCACGGGCAAAGCCAGCGGCATCGGCTTCACGACCCCCGCGGAAGACGGCCTCAGTCGCGTGCAGCAGATCGCGCATCAACTGGCCTTTCCAGCCGTTCCATACACCCGGCCCGACAGCACGAATATCGGCCACGGTAAGCACCAGCAGCAACCGCAGGCGCTCAGGCGTTTCGACTATGCGCGCGAAAGCGGCAATGGTTTCAGGGTCGGACACATCACGTTTTTGCGCAAAATCTGACAGCACCAGATGATTACGCACCAGCCACGCCACCTGATCGATCTGCCAGTCCTTGAGGCCCAGACGCTCACAGGCCTTACGCGCGGCGCGTTCGCCGCCGATTTCCTGACCGTCTTCGCCGCCCTTACCGACGTCATGCAGCAACATGGCCAGATATAGCGTCTCTTTGTCCGCCAGATGGGGCAGGATGGATGACGATAGCGGGTGATCTTCGGTATAGCGGCCGGTTTCGATATCGCGGATGATGCCGATGGCGCGCAGGGTATGATCATCGACCGTATAGGCGTGATACATATTGAACTGGGTCTGGGCGACGATATGGCCGAACTCAGGGATATAGCGGCCCAGTAATCCGGTTTCGGTCATCAGGGATAAGGTGCGGTACGGGTTTTTGCCACGCACTAAGATATCAAGAAACAGCTTGGCCGACTTGGGGTCGCGCCGCAGCGCCGGATTGATCAGCTTCAAATTGCGGTTGATGGCGGTAAAGGCATCGGGATGCAGGTCAAGCTCCAGCCGGTCGGCCATCTTGAACAGCGAAAACATCGCTTCGGGCGACTTGATAAAGATGTCCGGTGATTGCACGCTTAAGCGGCCCGCGTCGATGATAAAGCCCGGATGGTCGGGCTTGGCTAGCGACATGATCGACGACTGGATCATGTAGCTGAGTTTGCGCAAAGGCTTGGTCTGCTGGGCCTCAAGCTTGGTGCAGAAAATGCGGGTCAGGGCACCGACTTCCTTGGTGACCACAAAATAGCGGCGCATGAAACGCTCAACGGCGGGTTCGCCATTTTTGTCGATATAGCCCATGCGCTGAGCGATTTCGGGTTGAACATCGAACCCCAGCCGGTCATCGCCCCGTCCGGAAATGATGTGCAGCAGGATGCGCACCTTCCACAGAAACTCAAAGGCCGCGAGGAATGTGGTGCGTTCTTTGTCGGTCAGGATGGTTTCCAGCGCGAACCAGCCCTTATTGACCGGCGACGGCGTGGTGCCCGCTAAGAACTTGGCGAGCCAGAACAGGGTATGCAGATCACGCAGACCCCCCTTGCCCTCTTTGACATTGGGCTCAACCACATAGCGGGCGTCGCCAAGCTTGGCGTGGCGGGTGTCGCGTTCATCGAGCTTGGCGGCAATAAAAGCATAGGCGCCGTTGCGGATGACATCTGACGCCAGCTTGTCCTTAAGGTTTTGCACCAGATCAAGATCACCGGCGATCGGCCGGAATTCCAGCACGGCGGTCAGGATCGTGTGATCATCCCGGGCATATTTCAGCGTCTCATCGACCGTGCGCGAGGCATGGCCGACCTTGAAGCCCAGATCCCACAGACTATAGAGGATGAACTCAATCACGCTTTCTGAGTGCGGCGTTTCGCGCCATGCCCGCAGAAACAGAAGATCGATGTCGGAATAGGGGGCAAGCTCCCCGCGGCCATAACCACCCACGGCGACCAGCGACAGCCGCTCACCCTCGGTCGGATTGCGGGCGCGGTAGACGTGGGTCAGGGTAAAGTCCCACAGCGCGCTGATGATTTCATCGGCACATTTTGACACGGCACGCGCGGTCGACAGCCCGCCTTTTTCATGGTCGATATTGGCCAGAATGCTTTCGCGGCCCTGATCCCACGCGTCTTTCAGGATCGCAATCGCCCGCCGTCTGAGATCATAGACATCGCCCGTTGACTCCTCATAGGCCTGCGTCAGTTTTTGACGCAGGAGCTGTCCGTTGATGCGGAACTGGTAAGGATGCGGGTGGGTATGGGTCAACATGAACTACAGGTGGTTATGCCAGGGATGTTTGGCAACACCGAAGCAAGAGAAAGGATGAGGCGATCAAGCATCGATCTTAACCAGATTCCGTAAACGATAGATGACCTCTAAGGCTTCTCTGGGGCTTAAATCATCAGGGTTTAGGGCTAACAGCGCTTTTTCGGCTTCGGATTGTTGTTGCGGCGCAACATTTTTGACCGGCTCCGGTTGGAGGCTGGCAAACAACGGCAGATCATCCAGCTTAAGCCGGGTGGCGTTTTCTGACTCTAATCGCTCCAAGATATCGCGGGCGCGGGCGACGACACGGGGCGGCATACCAGCCAATTTGGCGACCTGCACGCCGTAAGAGCGATCCGCCGCCCCTTTTTTAGCTTCGTGCAGGAAGATCAGATCGCCGTTATGTTCTTTGGCGGTCAGGGAGATATTCTCACACGCCGACAGCAGTTGCTCCAGCTTTGACATTTCGTGATAATGTGTGGCGAACAGGGCGCGGCATTTAATCGTTTCATGCAGGTTTTCGGCGGAGGCCCAGGCAATCGCCAGCCCGTCAAAGGTGGCCGTGCCGCGCCCGATTTCATCCAGAATAACGAATGATCGATCCGTCGCCTGACTGAGGATCGCCGCCGTTTCAACCATTTCCATCATGAAGGTCGAACGCCCCTGCGCCAGATCATCCCCGGCGCCGACGCGTGAAAACAGCCGGTCAACGACCCCCAGCTTAAGCGATGCGGCGGGCACATAAAGACCTGACTGCGCCATGATAATCAGGATGGCGTTCTGGCGCAGGAAGGTCGATTTACCGGCCATGTTCGGCCCAGTGACCAGCGAAAGCCGCGCACCCGCTTGCCCCGACGCATCCAGGCAGCAGTCATTGGGGGTAAACGGCTTGCCCTCAGCGCGCAGTGCCTGAACCACGACGGGATGTTTCGCGCCCTTGGCCTCAAACAACAGGCCATCGAAAATGACCGGACGGGTGGCCTCATGATCCTCGGCCCATTCGGCGGCGGCACAGGCGACATCGAGCGCACAGACCGCGTCGAACATCTGTTGCAATTCGTGGGTCAGATGACGCACCTCTTCGCGCAGATCCTCGAAAATGGCTAGCTCCAGCGTTAGGGCATCGGAGGCGGCGCGCTGAATCCGGCTATCGAGATCAATCAGTTCGGTGGTCGAATAGCGCACCTGATTGGCCAGGGTCTGGCGATGGATAAAGTGCGCGGCATTGGGGAGGGCGGCAATACCTTCGGCCTGTTTCGCCGACAGTTCGATAAAGTAGCCCAGCACGCCATTATATTTGATCTTGAGCGGCAGGCTGGTCTCGCCCTGAAGTTGGGCTTCCAGTTGCAAAATGACCTGACGGCTGTCGTTTCTTAAATTGATCGCCGCGTTGAGATTGGCGTTATAGTTCGGACGGATAAAGCCGCCGTCGCGCGCCATAAGCGGCGGCTCATCGACCAGCGCCTGACCTAAGCGGTAGTTCAGTGCCTCCACGGCTTCGGAGGCGGTCAGCGACGTAATCTGGGCCATGATCTCAGCCGGATGGGTATCGAGCGCCGAGCTATCGCGGTCCGCCGATTGCAACAGATTGATCAGCCCGCTCGCATGGCTGAGGCAATCCTTGATGACCTTAAGGTCACGCGGGCCGCCGCGCCCAAGGCCTAACCGCGACAGGGCGCGCGCCATATCCGGCAGACCACGCAGGGTATTGCGGACCTCCTGACGAAGGCCTCTGCGTTCGATCAGCCATTCGACGGCATCAAGGCGGGCGTTGATCGCAAGCGGGTCGATCAGCGGCCGTGCCAGTCGTGCTGACAACAGGCGCGACCCGCCCGACGTCATGGTGCGGTCGATGGCGGCAATTAATGAACCTTCGCGGCCCCCGCGCTGGGCCCGGTCGATCTCCAGCGACGCCCGCGTTGACGGATCAATGGCCAGAAAGGTCTGGGCCCCCAGCCTGCGCGGGGCTTTGAGCACCGGCAGCTTACCGGCCTGAGTGACATCGATATAGGCGGCGATTAGGCCAAGCGCCGAGACTTCCGCCGGACTGAACGCGCCAAAACCATCCAGGGTTTCAACGCCGTATAGTCGTTTCAGGCGGGTAAGCCCTGCCGCCGGATCGGACAAAGCGCCGGGCTGGGGCTGAATGACGCCGCCCAAGACCTTGACCAGACCGTAAACGGCCTCATCGCCCAGCAGGCGGTCGGCCACCAGAGTCTCAGATGGCCTGAGCGCCGACAGGTGCGACCCCAGACTTTCCGGCGTGACCTCAAGACATTCGACGTCGCCGGTCGACAGTTCCACGCAGGCCAGCGCCATGACCCCGGCCCGCGCAGATATGGCCACCAGCCGGTTAGCGCCACCCGCCTCCAGCAAACTGTCTTCGGTCAGGGTGCCGGGGGTGACGATGCGCACAATCCCGCGTTTGACGACCGATTTTGAGCCGCGTTTTTTGGCCTCAGCCGGGTCTTCGAGCTGATCACATACGGCGACCCTGAATCCGGCGCGGATTAACTTGGCGATATAGGCTTCGGCAGCATGGGCGGGCACCCCGGCCATGGGTATGTCTTCGCCCTGATATTTGCCGCGTTTGGTCAGCGCCAGCCCTAATGCGGCGGCGGCTTTTACGGCATCATCAAAGAACACCTCATAGAAATCGCCCATGCGAAAAAACAGCAGCGCATCAGGTTGAGACGCCTTGGTCTCAATATATTGGGCGATAACGGGCGTGGCGCCTTCTAAGCGCGCCGCCAACTCATCAGGGGTTATGTCGGGGGTCGAAAACGAAGCATTCATGTCCATAACTTAAACACTGTTAACCTTTGTGCCTAGCTATTATGCGGTACATTACACAGTCATTTTTCAAAGCCTTAGTTGACGTAAGGGTAAGTGTGCGGCGCCTGCGAAACAAACGCATATTTTAAGTGAAGTTTTGTGCGCACAAATTTTAGTCGCCTTTGTCGTTAAGGTGTTGATATAAAGCCCGTAAAATAAAAATCACCGGGAATTTATAATATAAAAGGCCGAATTGAGTATCTCATGCCAATTGAAAAACAAACCTTCAGTGATGAAGAAGCGCTAAACCTTCACCAATTTCCGCAACCGGGCAAGATTGCCCTGATGGCCACCAAGCCCATGGCGACGCAGCGCGATCTGGCGCTGGCCTATTCGCCGGGCGTGGCCGTACCGGTGCGCAAAATTGCCGAAAACCCGGACCTCGCCTACGACTATACCGCCAAAGGGAACATGGTGGCAGTGATATCGAACGGCACGGCAATTCTGGGGCTGGGCAATCTGGGGGCGCTGGCCTCAAAGCCGGTCATGGAAGGCAAGTCGGTGCTGTTTAAGCGCTTTGCCGATATCGACAGCTTTGACATCGAAGTGACGACGCAGGACCCGGATGAATTCATCACCGTGGTGAAAAACATCACGCCAGCGTTCGGCGGCATCAATCTTGAAGACATCAAGTCGCCGGAATGTTTCATCATCGAATCCGCTTTGCAGGACATGGCGGATATTCCGGTGTTCCACGATGATCAGCACGGTACGGCCATTATCGCCGCCGCCGGTTTGATCAACGCGCTTGAGGTCACCGGCAAACGCTTTGAAGACGTCAAGGTCGTGCTGTGTGGTGCCGGGGCGGCGGGCCTGTCATCGCTCGGCCTGATCAAAGCCATGGGCGTGAAGCCTGAGAACACCACGGTCGTCGATATTCACGGCGTGGTCTTTAAGGGCCGCACCATCGATATGGATCAGTGGAAGTCGGTCCACGCCACCGATACGCCTAAGCGGACTCTGGCCGAAGCTCTGGTCGGGGCCGATGTGTTCTTAGGTCTGTCGGCCAAGGGCGTGCTGACGCCGGAAATGGTCGCGACTATGGCGCCTCAGCCGATCATCTTCGCCATGGCCAACCCCGATCCTGAAATCACCCCCGAAGATGTGGCCAAGGTCAGATCCGACGCCATTGTTGCGACGGGCCGTTCGGATTATCCCAATCAGGTCAATAACGTCCTGGGCTTTCCCTACATTTTCCGCGGGGCGCTGGATGTTCGTGCCCGCCGGGTGAACCATGAGATGAAGATCGCCTGTGCCCAGGCCCTGGCCCAACTGGCGCGCGAAGATGTGCCGGACGAAGTGGCCGCCGCCTATCAGGGCCGTCACCTGAAATTCGGGCGCGACTACATCATTCCGTCGCCGTTTGACCCGCGCCTGATCTGGTACGTGCCGCCGTTTGTCGCTCAGGCCGCCATGGACACCGGCGTGGCGCGCAAGCCGATCGAGGATATGGAAGCCTACCGCAAGGAACTGGCCCAGCGTCTTGATCCGTCGGCGGGTTTCCTGCAAAACATCACGGCCTCGGTGCGGTCGCGCCCCTCTAAGCGCATCGTGTTTGCCGAAGGCGAAGACATTCGCGTCATCCGCGCCGCCCATGCCTTTAAGGCGCAAGGGCTTGGCACGCCCATCCTGTGCGGACGTGAAAGTCTGGTCCATGAGAGCATGCGCAAAGCGGGTCTCAATCCGGATGAAGAGAACATTGAAATCATCAATGCCCGTCTGACAGACCGGCGCGACGCTTATGCGCAGCTTTTGTATTCCCGCCTGCAACGCAAGGGCTACTTAAAGCGCGATGTGGAGCGTCTGATCAACCTCGACCGTAACTCGTTTGCGGCCGCCATGCTGATTTCCGGTCATGCCGACGGTATGGTGACGGGCCTGACCCGTTCGTTCGATCAGGCCTTTGAGGACGTGCTGCGCGTGGTCGATCCGGCGCCGGGCGGTCGTGTCATGGGCATGTCGATCATCCTCGCTAAGGGCAAGACGGTGTTTATCGCTGACACGACCGTGGCGGAATTGCCGACCCCGGAAGAGCTTGGCGATATCGCGATTGAAGCCGCTATGGCCGTGCGCCGCATGGGCCATACCCCTCGCGTCGCGTTCATGAGCTACACCACCTTTGGCAACCCCGCCGGTGAGCGCGGGGAGCGCGTCGCGCGCGCCGTGGAACTGCTCGAAAAACGCGGCGTCGATTTTGAGTTCGAAGGCGATATGCCGCCTGACGTGGCGCTTAATCCTGACACCTGGGCCAACTATCCGTTCCAGCGTCTGACGGCCCCGGCCAATGTGCTGATCATGCCGGCCATTCAGTCGGCCTCTATCGGCACTAAGCTGATTGAGGCTCTGGGTGGGGCAACCGTGGTCGGCCCGTTGCTGCTCGGTCTGTCAAAGCCCGTGCAAATCTGTCAGTTATCGGATTCGGTGTCGAAAATCCTGACCATGGCGACCTTTGCCGCCTATGATGTGCGCGCCGATATCGGCGGGTAGAGCCCTAAAGCAAAAGAGATCAAACCGGCTGAGTATCCTCAGCCGGTTTTTTCATGTCCGGATCGTAGGCGCGGATTACCCACACGGCCAATATGATCGCCACCACCCCGATCAGGGCTGTGTAGGTGAAAAACAGCATATAGCCTGCCCCCAGAGCATGAGGCGATACGCCAAGCGTTTCTGCCGGTTTGGCATAGGCGATGGCGGGCGTGTTGGTAAAAACCCCACTGACCCACGATTGCCCGTCTGAAGCCTTGGCCGACTCTTCGACGATTTTACCCGATTGCGATGCCAAAAGCTTGCCCGGCAAGGCATAGAGCGAGGTAAACAGCGCATATTGCTGCGCCGCATAGCCCTTGGAAATCAGTGACGACATATAGGCGATCAGCACCGTGCCCGCGACCCCGCCGGAGGCATTGTCGATACCGAGCGCGATTGAAAACGCCATCACGTCATTGCCTTTGGTCGCCAGCCACGCATAGGCAAGGTTGGACAACGACCCCACGATGGCACCGAAAATCAGCGAAAACTTGATACCGAAACGTGTCATGACAATCCCGCCCAGCGCCACACCGGCCATGGTCATGATGACCCCGAAAATTTTGCGCACCTCAGCGATAACCGGCAGATCAAAGCCCAGATCGACATAAAACGCGCCGTTGACGTTGAGCACGAAATCCGAAACGCGGTAGATGCAGATCATGGCTAGGATCAGCCAGGCGATATTTTCGTAGCGTTCAAAAAACGCCACGATCGGCACCACAAAGGTCTGGCGCAGATAGGCTCCGGGACGTGTCGGTGTGCCGGGCAGCGGCAGGCACGCCATGACTAGCAGCCCTAGCCCGGAAAGCACGGCGGGTAATTGCAAAAATATGCCGGTTTCACGGGCGGTCCAGACGGTTTTGACGGCATCAAAGGTCGGCTCACTGGGGAACAGGCCTTTGAACAGGTCGACATTGGCGGTAAGGCCCGCGCCCAAAAGGCAGATGGCGATCAACATCAGCAACAACCGGCCTGCCCACTCCAGCGCTTCCAATGCCGGCTTGGCTTCGGCGTCGCCATAGTCGATGGGCCGCACCTTATGTTCGGCTTCCTTGGGCGCAAACAGCACGGCTAGAACGCCGATCCCCATAAGGGCTGCCATCAGCGCATAGGCAAAGCCCCAGCCCAAGGTGTCGGCCAGCAGCAGCGGGACAATACCGGACACGAACGGGGCGATGCGCGCCCCCCAAGCGGTGGCGGTGGCCAGCACCGCCTGATTGTCAGTGGAATCGCCCGCCGTTTCGATCCGCCAGGCGTCGATAACGACGTCCTGTGTCGCACCGGCAAACCCGATCAGGATGGCTACCAATGCCATAAGCGGAAGCTGGGTTTGCGGATTGAGCGTCGATATGGCCCACAGCCCGAACATGATCACGACCTGACTAAGCAATATCCAGCCGCGGCGATGGCCCATCAGGTAGGTCAGGCCGGGGATGCTGATGCGGTCAAGGACCGGCGCCCAGACGAATTTCAAACTGTAGACAAAGGTCACCAGCGAGAAATAGCTAATGGCGGTCAGCGATAAATCTACGCTGCGCAGCCATATCGACAGGGTATCAAAGATCAGCGACAGCGGCAGGCCCGACGCGAACCCTAAGCCTATCATCACCAGAGTGCGGCGCTGAAAAAAGATTTTCAGAACATCCTTGAAATTCTTTTTAGGGGCCGTACTGGTTTTATCAGTCATGAACGCTATGAAATCCCGTCGATCAAATCACGCCTTAGCCAATTTGGTAACGCGAAACCGGACGGGGATAAAGCCTTAAGTTTGCGCGGTTTTGGGTGTCCAGGTCACCAGCATCTGACGCAGGGCATTTATCTCGATCGGCTTGGTCAAAAAGTCGTTCATGCCGGCCTGAAGACAGGCGCGCCGGTCTTCGTCATAGGCATTGGCGGTAAGGGCTACGACCGGGGTGGTAATGTTCATGGCCCTGATCTGGCGGGTGGCGCCCAGTCCATCAATGCCGGGTAAGCCCAGATCCATAAACACAATATCGAAATTACGTTCCGGCAGGATGGCAATGGCGTCTTCACCGGAGCAAACCCGCTCGACCAGACAGCCCTCCCGTTGCAGCAGGATCTTCGCCAGCAACGCGTTGACAGGGTTGTCTTCGACCAGAAGCACATGCGGTTCACCGCTAATTTTTACCTCGTCTGTGCCTGTTATGCGTTCATCGTCATCATTGGCGGGCCGTGCGGTGGCACGATTGGGGTTTTGGCTGTGCAGGGCCTCAATCTGTTCTTTAAGCGATTTCCGGCGCAGAGGTTTAATGAGGTAACCCGCCCAGCCCAGTTCCCGCCATTGTGGGATCTCAGCGCGCTGCTCAGGTGTCAGCAGGATCAGGCAGCGCGGTCCGGGGGCGG
>DDPE01000082.1 GCA_002342035.1 Asticcacaulis sp. UBA2476
GTGGCGTAGCAGATGTCTTCTTTGTAAGGCATTGAGATATTGGGAAACCGGCTTTTCAGGATGCCGACGATCTCAGAGGTATCATCGACCGACAAAGTCGTCTGGGTGACGAAGGCCAAATTTTTGGGATCAACCGGCTCAAAAACGCGGGCCTCATCGGCGGTTTCAATTAATCTTACCACGCCGTCCGGAAGCTGGCCCATGGTGCCGACGACTTCGGGGTGACCGGCGTGACCGATCAGGATGATTTCGCGGCCTTCGCGGTGGTGGCGCTCGGCCTCAACGTGGACTTTGGACACCAGCGGGCAGGTGGCGTCCAGAAAGAACATCTGCCGGTTCTGGGCGGCGGCGGGCACGGATTTTGGGACACCATGGGCAGAAAAGACCACAGGCCGGTCGGTCGGGCACTGATCCAGCTCTTTGACGAACACGGCCCCCAGCGCTTTCAGGCGATCAACCACATGCTTATTGTGCACGATTTCGTGGCGCACATAGACGGGGGCACCATAAAGTTCGATGGCGCGCTCCACGATCTGAATGGCGCGATCAACGCCAGCGCAAAAGCCGCGCGGTGTGGCCAGATAAACTTTCAGGGGCGATTTGGAGGCAGCAAGGTTCGACATGGGCTCAACATAAGGGCTTCTGTGGGCTTTGGCTATGGCGGCCTGCAAACATATCCGCCGTGATTTGGCCTTTATCCCGCTCTAAAAACCTCTATACAACGTAACCGGGCTTGGCTATGCCTAGTATCGTGAATTCGAAGTTCGCCCCATTTCGATGTCAGCTACAAAGCGAACTTAGAATTCAAAACGATACTAGAGTTAGTTAATTCTGGTGTCCTGTTGAATCTGAAATTCGCTTAAGGTTGATATAGCCATGAGGCGAATTTCAGATTCAGGACACCAGGGGCCAGATCATTATTAAGGGGCGCACACGCCATATGTCGCTGATTTCGTCTATTCCTTTGCGTCAATTATTAGCCGGTATGGCTTTGGCGGCCGTGGCATTGAGCGCTGTGCCGACCGACAGCTTTGCACAATCGCGCCGCGGCGACCGCGATTCGGGCCGTGAAAACACCGAAAAATCCGCCGCCGATAAGGAAAAAGACAAGGAAGAATGGGAAGGCCGCGACCTGCGCCTCGATAAGCGCCGCGCTGACGGCCCATGCCCGTTCGTCAAGGTGCTGTATGACGCCGCCCGCTATCAGGATTTTGAAGGCGGCAAGGTGTCAACCGCCTCTGCCAAATGGACCGGCGAGATCAACGGTGTCGTTTCCGACTGCGCCTACAGGGGCGGTGAGCCGATTGAGCTTGAAATGATGGTCGGGTTTTCGCTGGGCCGTGGTCCGGCCGCCGAAGGCAACCGCAATAATTACCGCTACTGGGTGGCGGTGACCGATAAGGATCAGGCCGTGCTGGCCAAGGAATATTTTGATCTGCCTGTCACCTTTGCCGATGGCCAGAGCCGCGTTGATGTGGCCACCAAGCTTGAAAATATCGTCATTCCGCGCGCCGCCGCGACCGTGGCAGGCTCGAACTTTGAAGTTCTGGTGGGCTTTGACGTGACGCCGGAAATGGCCGAGTTCAACCGTGAGGGCAAGCGTTTCCGCTATGTGACTTCGGCGCAGTAATCACACTCTATTTGATGATGACTTTTATAAGCGCTTCCGGTAACGGAGGCGCTTATTGTTTATAGGTATGACGATGACTGAGCTGAAACCCGAAGCCTTTAAGGGCGCGCACGATTTCAAAACCGTTCTGGGGGATTTAACCGCCGGCGCGTTTGTGCGTGAAGGGTTTGAGGCGCGCTTTGGGCAGGTCAATGTTTCCGACCGGCCTGATCTGGCCGATTTTCAGTGTAATGGCGCGCTGGCCGTGGCCAAGGCCGCCAAGGCCAATCCCCGCGACGTAGCGGGCCGGATCACGGGGCATTTGACGGGTGATGCCCACATCAAATCACTGGAAATCGCTGGTCCTGGATTTCTGAATTTTGTGATTTCTGACAAGGCCTTGAGCGACCGCGCCAATGCTTTGCGTGAAGACGTCCGGCTGGGGGCATCGACTGTCGATACCCGCCGCAAGGTCATCATCGACTACGGCGGTCCCAATGTCGCCAAGCCCATGCACGTCGGCCATTTGCGCACGGCGGTGATCGGCGAAAGCCTGAAACGCATCTTCCGCTTCATGGGTGATGAGGTCATTGGCGATGCCCACTTCGGTGACTGGGGCTATCAGATGGGCCTACTGATCACGGCGGTGTCCGATGAACAGCCTGATTTGCCCTATTTCGATGAGGAATTTACGGGGGAATACCCCGCGCAGTCGCCGGTGACCCTGGCTGATCTGGAACGGCTCTATCCGCTGGCGTCGGGTAAGGGCAAGGAAGACCCGGACTATCGCGACCGGGCCCGTAAAGCGACCAAGGAGCTTCAGGATGGCCGTAAGGGTTACCGTGCCCTGTGGCAGCATTTTGTCACCGTTAGCCGCGAAGCTTTGATCCGCGATTATGGTGCCTTGGGCGTCGAATTTGACCTGTGGTACGGCGAATCCGATGCCGACCCTTATGTGGCGCCGATGGTTGAGGAGCTGACGGCCAGGGGCCTTGTGGTGCCGGATCAGGGGGCGCAGATCATCCGGGTCGCCCGCGAAGACGACAAATCCGAAATCCCCCCGATGCTGGTGGTCTCCTCCGAAGGCTCGGCCATGTACGGCACGACCGACCTTGCGACGATTAAACAGCGCACAGTCGAGTTTGCGCCGGATCTGGTGCTTTACTGCGTCGATCAGCGCCAGGCGACTCACTTTGTGCAGGTCTTCCGCGCGGCTTATCTGGCCGGTTATGCGATTGAGGGCCAGTTGGAGCACGCCGCCAATGGCACAGTCAACGGGCCGGATGGCAAGCCGTTCAAGACCCGCGAAGGTGGGGTGCTAAAGCTTTATGACCTGATCGACAGCGCGCTTGAGAAAGCGAAAATCCGTCTGGATGAGGCCGGTCTGGGTAAGGACTTAAGCACCGAGGATTTCGCCGATACCGCCCATAAGGTTGCCATCGCCGCGCTCAAATTCGCGGAACTGTCCAATCACCGCCTGACCAACTATATCTTTGATCTTGATCGCTTTATGAGCTTTGAAGGTAAGACCGGCCCGTACCTTTTGTATCAGGCCGTGCGCATGAAATCGATCCTGCGCAAAGCCGCCGATCAGGGTGTCAGCGCCGGTGTGGTGACCGTCACCGAACCTGCCGAGCGCGAACTGGTGCTGTTGCTGGATGGGTTTGATGTAGCCCTCAAGGAAAGCTACCTCAAGCGCGCCCCTAATATTCTGGCCGATCATGTCTATCGTCTGGCCCAGACCTTTTCCAAGTTCTACGCCGCCTGTCCGGTGCTGATTGCCGAAGACGATGCCGTCAAATCTTCGCGTCTGGCGCTGGTCGAGCTAACGCTCAAGCAACTCGAAAAAGGCCTTGATTTAATGGGCCTAACCGCCCCCGACCAAATGTAAGGGCCACAGGCCCTTAACCCGGAACTTGGAGCAGGTGGTGATGCTGGTGAACTTTCCTCATCCCTTGCGAAGCGGGGGACCGGGCCGCCGGAGCGGGTGGCGGCGTAGCCGACGGAGGGGGCTATCAGGGAACTGATTTGCCTAAGCTTTGTTGAGATAAAATCAAACAACACAGCATGGCCGGTATGCCCATCAAGGCCGTCCCAATGAAAAACGCCTGATAGGCCCCGAACAGGCCCAGATCCGGCGTCAGGCCATCGACGATCTGACCGGCAAAGCCTTTGAGCAGTTTGCCGCTGAAATCGGCAATCGAATAGAGCAGGGCATAGTGCGTCAGCGAAAACTCCCGCACGCACAACCGCGTCAGAAAGGCCACAAACGCCGCCTCGGCCACGCCATTGGCGATGT
>DDPE01000066.1 GCA_002342035.1 Asticcacaulis sp. UBA2476
CCGAAGGGGTCGAAACCGAGAGCCAGCTTGAGATTTTGCGTAGCAATGGCTGCGACGAGGCCCAAGGTTTCCTGATCGGGCGGCCCATGCCGCAGGCTTCGATTGCGTCCTACCTGTCGCTGTGGGCCCACCCCGCCTCAACATCGCTCAGCCAAACGCCTCAAAAAATGTTCCGCGCGTAAGCTTGCCATCGATCTTACAGATAACATCGACATGGGCTTTGAGACACACGGTCCGTTCCGGCAAGCGCGTGATGACATGTTCAAACCGTGCCCGCGGGCCGTGGCGCTGAACGGTTGAGGCTACCTCAAACCGCTCTCCGCCGGTGAGTGGCGACAGAAACGTCAGATCCATGTGCGCCACCATCAGGAAGATATTACGCGCCACCAGATCCTTGAAATGCACCCCGTGCGCCTCCAGAAATTCATGACGGGCATGTTCGCAATAGACCAGATAATTGGCGTTATTGACCACCCCTTGGGCGTCACATTCCGAATCACGCACCTTCATTTCGATAACACACGGTGCGGCGTTGTGAGTGGTCATACCTGTCTCCGATAAAGGACAAACCATAGTTTACCCAGTGATTGGCCAAAATAGCGAGCACATACCTTGAGGGCAAGATACTCATAAAAACAAAACCTTATCTGGGATATACCGTATACATTCACACGCGCGATATATTTAACATCATACCACAGCCCGCGTAACCGGTTAAAAATGCTTTAACAATTCCCTGTCCCGTAACTACGTGACATGACGTCCACGGATAATTCCCTCATAAAGCGAACATCCGGTTTGAGACGTTATGAGTGCGCGTCTCTGATGGAGCAAAGGGCGTTTTTCTTTGTTCCTGTGCGGGGTCAATGTACCGCTCCCCCCCTGAGTACATGGCCCCGTGCAACGGATGTTGTTTATCGCGTGAAGGCTTTCCATAAAAACCGCTAATTTTTCTGGAATGCCTCACGATCAGTTCAAGCGTACCTTTTGTTTCCCATAAGGATTACGGCTGTGACCACTGCCCTTCTTCCACGACTGCTGATCATTGATGACTGCGACGCCAATCTGGTGTTCGTGCGCTATATGATGACAGCCCTTGGGGCGGATTTCGATATTGCCCGCTCCGAAACCGAAGCCAAGGCCTTACTGGCTGGCGAATCGTATGGTGCCGTGCTGATCGACCATCAGCCGTCGCGGATCAATGCTCTTGGACTGCTCGACTGGATGAGCGGCCTTGAGGTCAAACCGAGGGCGCTTGTAACCACCACCGATCCGTCGCGTCAGATCATCCAGCGCCTGTTTGATGCTGGCTGCGATCATTTCCTTCACCGTCCGTTAAGCGCCAACGCCCTGTGCCGGCTTATCCCCGACATGCTGTTTGGCCACACGGACGGTCTGGCTCTGGCCGGGTAACTTGGCCGGATAACCGGAGCCGAATACATTCCACCACTGATAACGCTGTCTTGAAAGGGACCGTCTTGTTTTGATGTGGTGTCCGCCGCCCGCATGGGCTAGACAGGGTTCGACGCCAATCGAATCCCGATAGCGCGTGACCGAAACATGGGGCGGGAGTCATGGGCCGGGCAACAAAGAGTGATGAACTGGGTCTTCAGGACTATCTGGACCGGATTCACCGTGCCGAAAATTTCGATGACATATGGGCGCTACTCAATCAGTTTCGCGCCCACAAGGGCTTCACCAGCCTGACCTACATGCATATCCCCCCGCTGGGCGCGCTTGATCAGGAAAAGCCCCTGATTGCCTCCGAAGGCTTCGCGCAGGACTGGGTCGCGCACTTCATAGAAAATGATTACATCAGCATCTCGCCGGTTATGGAGTATGCGCGCACCGCCATCACCCCATTCTGCTGGTCTGACATTATGAACGAAGACCTGCGCGATACCACGACATCACCGGAAATCCGTAAGTATGTGACGAATTATCTGGCTTATAATGTGGGTGACGGGCTGGCGTTTCCGCTTTATGGGCCGATGGGGCGGCGGGCCCTGTGTTCGGTCGGACTACCTGAAATCAAAATGGCCGTCCCACCGGTTTTACGTCAGGAATTACAGATCATCTTTCAGGGGGCGCACTTACGCTACTGCGACCTGATCCTGCAAAGCCAGTCAAAGCAGGCTGATCTGTCGCCACGCGAAGTCGAAATCCTTAGTTGGGTGGCGCGAGGAAAGTCCAACAGCGTTATCGCCAACATCCTTGAGGTATCGACCCACACCATCGACACCCACATGCGCCGGATCTATGCCAAGCTGAATGTCACCGACCGGGTGGCCGCCGCCATTTACGGCGTCGGGGCCGGTATTCTCAAATAGCCCGCCGAAAGGTCAGGTTGTACCGTCGCGCGCCAACACCCGGATAATGCCCCGGTTTCAGCGGGGCGATGCCATGAAACCTGAGCCGCGAAGCCCCACCGAACGCCACCACATCGCCATGCCGCAAGATGATCTTTTGTGTCGGATCAGTCCGCGCCACACCGCCCCACAGAAAGACCGCCTCAAGGCCCAGAGATACCGAAACGATCGGCTGGCTGAGATCGGTTTCATCGCGGTCCTGATGCAGGGACATGCGCGCCCCCGGCTCATAGAGATTGATCAGGCAGGCATCCGGTGTGAAATCCTCAAACCCGGCCAGACGTGCCGCCTCAACCGCCAGGTCACGAAACCCGTCCGGCATCTCAGGCCACGGCCTGCCGGTCTGCGGATCGCAGGCCTCATAGCGATAGCCGCGCCGGTCAGACACCCAGCCCGCAGCCCCGCAA